>PKXU01000152.1:2043-157485 GCA_003132445.1 Acidobacteriaceae bacterium
CTGAGAACTGAGAACTGCTATCATCCCCGAACAAATGAACCCCATCCTCACCAGCGTGGTCCTCGGACTAACCGCGGCAGCGGCCAACATTTTTGGCGGAGCGATCATCGTGCAGCGCCACTGGGAGCGGCGCTATCTTCGCTACTTCGTCGCACTGGGCGCGGGATTCATGCTGGCCACGGCTCTGGTTGAGATGGTTCCGGAAAGCCTTGAGTTGCGCGGGCGCTCCGCGGCATTTCTCGTGCTGCTGGGTTACCTGATCATCCACTTCTTCGAGCATACGGTCACGCCACATTTTCACTTCGGCGAAGAAACCCATCGCGACGAGTTCATGCACTCCCACAAGGGATATTCTGTATTGCTCGGACTCATCATTCATACGTTCTTCGACGGCATCGCTATTGCTTCCGGATTTCTGGTATCGAACTGGCTGGGCTGGCTGATCTTTCTGGCGATTTTTCTGCACAAAATTCCCGAAGGCTTCACGGTCAGTTCCGTAATGCTTGCCAGCGGCCGCAGCCGGGGCACGGCCTGGGGTGCGTCCGTAGTTCTGGGCGGGTCCACGCTTGCCGGCGTTCTCACCATGGCATTGTTCCGTCATCATGTGGGCGCGGGGCTGCCGCTCGCGGCGGGAGTTACGATTTACGTCGCAGCCTCTGACCTCATTCCCGAAGTCAATAAAGAACCTGCGATGAAAATGGCATTGCTCGTCTTTGTGGGCGCGGGATTCTTTTTTCTGCTCGATCATCTCTTCCACGTGCACTGACCCTCGATACCAGAGTTCGCAACTTCGGCAGACATATCTTCTCCAGAAAAAAGGCGCCCGAAATTTCGGACGCTCTTTCCGATTACGCCGGACAAATTGCTGTGATTGAGGATTTTTACGATCAGAATTTGCAAATCAGGATGATGATTTGCAAAATGATGATATGCTGACCGCCGCCGTAAGAAGCGCACAGACTCTTCGATCCCGAATTTTTCTGCTGTCGCCCGCCAACGCTTCCGGAATCAAGGGGCAACGGCTTCTTAATCCAACCGGGCGGTGCGAACTGGCCGTACGGCTCAGAGATTCGGGAGCGCCCTTAGGCGAGGTGTATCGATTCATCAGTAGTCTGTATTTCCGCGGTAAGCTCGATTACGCCGAGAAATTCAAAAATCCGCCTGACGGTGTCGCGGGCATTTACATCATTACCGGAGCAGGTCTGATGCTGCCGGAAACAGTCGTCACGCTAAACGATCTTCACAGAATCTCTTCTACTTTTATCGACGCGAAGAATTTAGAATATCGACGCCCCTTAGAGTCCGATCTGCTGCGGCTGCGGGAACTGGCCGGTTACGACACCGACGTAGTTCTGTTGGGAAGCATTGCCACCCCCAAATACATTGCACCGATTCGGCGAGTCTTCGGCCAACGGCTGTTATTCCCGAGTAATTTTCTCGGCTTAGGCGATATGAGCCGTGGAAGCATATTATTACGATGCTGTTCGCAAGGTTCGGAACTGGCGTATTCGCCTGTGGAAACGATCGTAAGTTCCGTTTCGCGATCTCAGGTTTAGCCAGGAGTAAAAAAATCGCTTTGAGCGGATACAGGTGAGCGCTCCCTGTATCCGCTCGTAACCTAGCCTCTTCCCTGAGGAGGGAAGTGGTCGCAAACTGGCGTAACGGAGCTTGGTTTGTCGCGATCCAGACAATCGCGAAACTAAATAATAAAGATCTGGGCGGCCGGCGCGCCGCCCAGGCAAACACTTGGGCCAAGAAAAGGAAGATGTCCGTAAAAAGACTTAAAGCCATTTTCGGCGAGATGATGCGGGCAAATACTGTTTCTTCGACAAACCCCAGCAACAAAGGCCGCGTCCCTGGCCAGATTCAAGCGCCTCGTTCATTAAGTCTCGTCGAGCCGCGCAAGGCTGCGCAATCCCGTCGCAAGTTTCTCCGATTCTTTCCCCAGGCGTTTCGTGATGAAACCTACCTCGACTGGGAACGGAACTATAAGTGGAACGCTCACCTGCAATGGAATGAACTTCTAGGTCTCAGCGAGTATCGAGCCTTGCTTCAACAAGGAAAGTTCTCAGAAATATCGGCGAAGGCTCTGAAGATCGAATCGCGCACCAACCTACTATTCTCTTTTGAGAAGATGGCGATCCGTGACGCAGTGAAGTCCCAGGGGGAGCGAAGGCTTTCGCTGCCGGTTTGTTTGATTTTTTGTACGGGTCAGGCACGGCGGAGGCGAAATTTGAACACTGGTGCGATGTTGTGGCTGGACTTCCAAGAAAGCAAACTCGGGTTCTCACCTGGCCGGTGCTGACTGTGTTCAGTTTTATCGCGCAACCCGATGTTCACATCTTCCTGAAGCCCAAGGTCACGCGCATCGCAGCCGAAGAGTACGGCTTTGACTTTCAATATCGGTCACGGCCGTCTTGGGACACCTACGCCAGTCTTCTCGGATTTGCTGAAGTTGTTCGTCGTAACCTCACCGATCTCAGACCTCGCGACATGATTGACCTGCAATCTTTCATCTGGGTCTTGGGATCCGACGAGTATTAGACGAGTATTAGGAGAGTTACGGGCCGCATCTCCGCGTTGGCAAATCATCTCGCAGTACAGCCGCGAATCGCTTAGAAGTGTTCGCCAACCGGCACAGGTTCTGCCATCTCTTTGAATACAATAAGAAACGAAAGCGAATAAATATGCCAGACCTCATTCAATGTTTAGCCGCAAATCTGCGCCGACGTGTTAAGCAAATTACCGCAATGATCGCTCTCGCATTCTTTGGTGCATTTCTCTTATTGGCACAGAATTCCACACCTTCCCAGCCGGCGAAAGCCCCCGCGCCATCGAACTCACAGGCTTCCCCCAGCGCCTTGCCCCAGATTCCACTGAACGAATCTGCCGTGCTCTATCACCTGAACCAACTCATCCGCTGGTATCGTCAGTCGACGACCGGCATTCAGTCGGTCGGATTACCCAGCGACGCCATTTATCAGGACAATGCAAAAACGCTGGGGTCTCAAGTCGTACAACTGGGCTTTCAATCGGCCAAAGCCGAAGCCGCTTTCATCGTTGCTCAGCAGCAAAACGGCGCCAGCCAGCCCTCCGCCGAAACCAGCCAGCAACAAAGTCTGGTGCAGATGGAAACAAAGACCTCTGCTCAGATCGACCAGTTGCAATCGCAGATCGAATCAGTAAACGCGCAAATAACCAGCAGGCCAGCCGCCCGTCGCGGAGACTTGATTTCGCAGCGGGACGCGCTGCAGAGTGAACTGGAACTACAGAAGGCTCTGCTCGATGCGATTCGCAAAATGTCATCTTTCGTGGAAACCAACGGCGAAATCTCCGGCGGTCTCGCCGGTGGCATCAATCAACTGGCGCGCTCCATTCCCGATGTCCTCAATACCAGCGCAGCTCCGCAAAAAGCAACCACCACGCCTGCGCCATCCAAACCATCGCTGGCCAACTCCGGCGGCCTGATCAGTGAAGCGATGACCCTATACAGCTACGTGACCACGGTGCATCAGATCGGCGGACTGATGCAGGAAACCGACCATACGCGGGACGTAGCGGACCGGTTGCGCACTCCCCTCCGCGACGCGCTGCGGATCACCATCCAGCGCAGCCAGACGCTGGCCAATCAACCACCATCCACCGATCCGCAGCAACTTCAGGCGGAAAGACAGGAGTTCCAGGAGTTGACTGAGCGCTTCAAACAGCTTTCCGCCGCGCTTCTTCCGCTGAGCCAGGAAATTATCGTACTCAACGACAGCAAGACGAACTCTAGCGAATGGCGCAACTCGATCTCCCGGGAATCCAGGGAAGTACTTCGTTCTGTACTAACACGAGTAGTAGGCATCATGGTCGCGCTGGCCATCATTCTAGTTCTGTCTCAGGTCTGGCGCCGCATCACCTTCCGCTACGTAAGTGATCCCCGGCGCCGCCGTCAATTCTTGGTCATGCGCAGAGTTGTGATCGGTTTCCTCATCACCGTTGTCCTCATTCTTGGTTTCGTCAGTGAGTTCAGTTCTCTAGCGACATTTGCCGGATTCATTACCGCAGGCATTGCTGTTGGATTGCAAGCTGTCCTTCTTTCCGTTGCCGCCTATTTCTTTATCATCGGGCGTTATGGGATTCGCGTGGGCGACCGAATCAGTGTCGCCGGTGTCACCGGAGATGTGGTGGATATCGGCCTCGTACGGCTGTATCTAATGGAACTCGCCGGCACAGGATTGGATTTCTATCCCACCGGGCGCATCGTCGTGTTCTCCAATGCGGTTCTCTTCCAAACCAGTACGCCTCTCTTCAAGCAGATTCCCGGAACCGAGTATGCATGGCATGAAGTGGCGGTGGCCATTGTTCCCGACGGAAACCATAAAATGGCGCAGGAGAAGTTAGTCGCCACCGTAAACCAGGTCTATTCGCGATATCGAGATAATATTGAACGCCAACACGCCGAAATTGAGCGCCACGTCGATATTCAAGTGGAGATGCCTCGTCCGGAGGCCCGTATTCAGTTCTCCGATGCCGGGTTGGAGCTGCTGGTGCGCTATCCTGTGGAAATCCGAAACGCGCCAGATACTGACGAGCAAATGACCAGGAAAGTCCTGGAACTGGTCGAAACCGACGCCGCAGTGAAAGCCGCCGTCTCCGGCACTCCTAAAATCCGCTCGGTTGTGAAGGGTTGACTGCCATGGCGAAGCTGGCTCGCGAAATCGAGACTGTTCGTTCGCGCCTATTCTTCATTTTTAACATCTGAGACCTGCACACTCTGCACGAGAAGTGCAGATACTTTCGGGCTATTGGGGGCCTTTATCGACCTACATCGACTCATACGGTCAGCGGCTCCTCTCGTTCAGAGAGGAGCCGCTATTTTTTCTTTCGCCATCCATATTGCAAAACTCTTGTTCGAACTCCCATGCTCTCGTTCTTAAATCCTCGTCAAACCGGCGAACCATACAAAGTCGATTCGCGTCGAAGCTCGGCCGGTCTTTACTTCGCATCTCTTTCGACCGCCTGAAAAATGACAGTCGGCTCAACATTCGATACCAACCGTCCTGGAATCGTGGATACTAGAGAGGGAGTAGCCCCATGCCAAAAACAGTAAAAAGAATCGCCCTTGCTGTCGCTGCTTTCATCCTCGTCGTCTTCGTCGTATTCCTGTTCAACCAAACGATGCAGATCGTGCAGTCGGCACGAACTGTCAATCTTGCATTCGGTAATGCCGTGCTGTGGGGCCTGGTTTTCCTTTACTGCATACTGCTAGCGACTCCATTCCTGCTGTGGTTCCGCTTGCCCAAACGCATCCTGCCGCCAGCAACAACCGAGGGAGAGGCTTACGACCGATTTCTTCTCGATTTTAAGAAACGACTGGCGCGCCATCCCCGGCTCCGCGGGCTCCCTTTGAGTTCTACCGAGGAAATTGAATACGCCCTCCAAACTCTCGATAAACACGCGGACGATGTCGTCACATCTACCGCCTCGGCGGTATTCTTGAGCACGGCAGTTTTGCAAAGCGGTCGACTGGACGTCTTGGTGGTCTTTGCTGCTCAAACTCGCCTCATCTGGCAGGTAGCGCATGTCTATTATCAGCGACCTTCGCTGCGAGACTTTGTGCAACTGTACGCAAATGTGGCTTCCACCGCCTTTATTGCCGCGGGCATTGAGGATATCGATGTCGATGTGCTGGTGGGGACGATCTTTGGCTCAACCGTCGCTGCAATTCCAGGAATGCATCTTCTCGCCAGTTCCGTTCTGTCAGGTTCTGCCAACGCTTTTCTCACGCTCCGCGTGGGAATGATTACCAAGGAATACTGCCGATGCACGGTGCGCGTTGAAAAAACAGGTCTCCGCCGCGCCGCCACTCTGAAAGCTGCAAAGCTGCTAGGCTCCATTGTTCGCGAGGGAACAGTGCGCTTGTCGAAAGCTACCCTGACCGCATCCAGAACAAAACTGAGCCACGCCTTCGACAGAATAATCAGACGGCGCGGAACCGCCGAAAGCGCCTAGAACTGTCGGCAGGCCCGTAACGGCAGTACAATCCAAGGGCAGGAAATAACTTCAAAGGAGATCGCAATGGCGCAAAAAGTGATTGACGTAGTGGGCACATCCAAAGAGAGCTTTGCCAGGGCTGCGGAAAATGCGGTCGCAGAAGCTGCAAAAACGGTTCGCGGCATGAAGTGGGCGAGAGTGGCGGAACTGGAGATGGAATTGGACGGCAAGAAAGTCGTCCGCTACCGCGCCACCACAAAGATTTATTTCGATCTTGAAAAGTAACTTTGCCGCCAGTCGAAGGTTGTTGCCACTCCAAGCTTGCCGCTTGTCCAGGAAGGACTAAGCCGTTGCCATGGGTGACTGGTTCGTCCAAACGCGTCTCGCACCAGTTGCTCCGCTTTTGCGGTTGCGTTGTCGAAACCTAAAGCACCATAACCTCGGAAGACCATCTATGGAAACGAAGAGAGCCCTGCTTTCCTGGAGCAGTGGTAAAGACAGTGCCTGGAGTCTTCATCTTTTGCGGCAGCAGAAAAGCTTCGAAATTGCCGGCTTACTGACTACGTTTAACCAAGCTGCGAATCGCGTTGCCATGCATGCCGTCCGCCGCAGTGTAGTCGAAGCGCAAGCCCAAGCGGTCGGCATTCCTCTCTGGGGCGTCGATTTGCCTTGGCCTTGCTCCAATGAAGACTACGAGTCCCTAATGAAAAATACGTGCCAGGCGGCCGTGCAGGCGGGCATCGATCGTGTGGCCTTCGGCGATTTGTTCTTAACTGATGTGCGCGCCTATCGCGAAAAACAATTGCAAAACTCCGGCCTGCAACCGATGTTCCCGGTCTGGGGCCTGCCGACACGGGAACTTGCCTCCACCATGATTAAATCTGGCGTGCGAGCGAAGTTGACGTGCGTTGATCCCAAACTTCTAGCCCCGGAATTCGTTGGCCGGGAGTTCGATGAGCAACTCCTGTTGGAACTGCCCCGCGACGTCGATCCCTGTGGCGAAAACGGAGAGTTCCACACCTTTGTCTACGCAGGGCCTATGTTCCGGCAAAACTTACAGGTCGAGGTCGGCGAAATCGTCTCGAGAGACGGATTCGTCTTTGCCGACCTCACCCTTTCGTCACCCGCCGATGTGGGCTAGCAGCGACGCCACGTCACACATAATTCATCCTCTACTGGGCAGCGCTAACCGACTTCACCGTTATGCTGTCACCACTGGCTGTTCCCGTGACTTTGGCATTTTCCCAAGCCAGCTTGTTGAGCTTGTCTAGGGCCGCTTGATCTGACGTGTTCAGCGTATACACCTTGTCGCCGACAACCAGAGCGTACTTTGCACCCTTTTGCACGCATGCACGCACGCAGTCTGCCGGCGAGAGCGTACCCTCGGAGTGCTTCGCCCCGCACATCGCATCGCTCACCTTTCCTGTGAACGTCTGCGTACTACCGGCAGCCCCGCTCGGCAAGGCAGCGAATCCCAGGCACAGCACCACCGTCACCATCCAAAGTTGCAACATCCGTAATCCAGACATCGTCGATCCTCCTCATTCTTTTCTAATTGCGCGTTGTTTAGATGCTCCGCACAGAGAATAGAGAACCCATTATTTTGCCAGGAATTGCCCATAACAGCCGGACGTTCTAGGACAGACTGCCTACTTTGTGGTGGTAACCCCAGAGCACCGGACCAGCTTATGACAGCGCGCGCCCCGCAGGTATTAATCCCCACCCATGCCTTTGGTTATCTGTTCTGCTCGGCTCCTCCGCATTAGATTCGCCAAAGACTCTCGCTTTGAGCGTCGTTCTCAAATCCCCTTCGAGAGGGTAATTGATGTCCAGGCGCCAACCGAGCTCCGCAGAACAACCAGATTCAAATCGAGCTGTCTGGCAGTGCGTCGCTCTGTTTGCCATCCTTTTCTCGCTACTCTTATTCAATGCCTGTTCAGGCGTTTCGGTGCCCGCCAATGCCAGCGCCCCTCCCGCAAACAACCCAACGCCCAGCCTGACGCTTTCTTCCACGCTTCCCTCCGCCACGGTCGGGTCTGCCTACAGTGGGGCGCTGAACGTCAGCGGAGGCACGTCCCCTTACGTTTTCTCCATTGCCTCTGGTCAACTGCCCGGCGGGCTGACTCTCGGTACTGCCAGCGGTGCCATCTCCGGCACACCCAGCGCAGCCGGAAGTTTCAATTTCGCTATCGCGGTTTCCGATTCCAATGGACTCTCCAAGCAGCAATCCTTACAGATCGCCGTTGCCAGTGCCCCTGTGACGGTCCCCCCTCCCGTGACCGCCCCTGTCAATTCGTTCTCCAGCCTTCAGCAAAGCGCAGGATGGGAAGCCTATGGCCTGACTCCGCCATCCTATGCGACCTGTTCACCTTCACCCTGCGACGAAATTGTGTACTCCATGTCCCAGGGCTTCCAATCTCCTTCGATGAGCGGAAACGCCACCCAATTCAGTCTTGCCGGAACTACGCTTTACGCCGACGCTCTGTTTAACAATCATTTGATTGGTGACTTTTCTTCGCAAGGATTGCCCGACACCAACCATACCCTGGTGCCGACCTACCATAACTTCACTTACGACGTGTATTTCTATAGCACCAGCCTTCAACTTTCGCAGGCGGTCGAGTTCGACATCAATCAATTCTTCGATAATTTGGGTTTCATCTGGGGCCACGAGTGTCGCATCGCCGGCGGCAATGAGTGGGATATCTGGGACAATCTAAACCAGCACTGGGTTCCCACCGGCATCGCCTGCTATCCAAATAGCAATGCATGGAATCATCTGACCATTCAAGTGCAGCGCACTTCTGACAATCAGTTGCTGTATCAGTCCATCACTCTGAATGGCGTAACCGGCACCGTCAACCAAACCTACGATCCTGGTTCAACCGCCGGCTGGTATGGAATAACCGTCAACTACCAGATGGATGGAAACTACCAACAGACTCCGTATTCCGTTTATCTTGACGATTTGACCTTCAGTTACCAGTGAATGCTTGGCGACGGTTCGATCAGCTCGTCCGGTCATCCCGAAGGCCCGCGTTTTCTCCAGCGGGACGAGGGATCTCTTTGCATCGCCGCAAACAAGCGTCTGCCCCTGTAGCTTCTTCTACCTTATTTGGCGGCGGCTCAATTAGACTCGTCCGGTCATCCCGAAGCCCCCGCGTTTTCTCCGGCGGGGCGAGGGATCTCCACGCCTATATATTGTCCGGGTCAAATGGAGGTCCACCCTTCTGACTGCTTGCCAAAATCCTTTGCCACGTTGCAAACTTGACCATGAGGATTCTCTCCCGGTTTTTGGCGGCGGCAACCGATGCCGCGCAATTCCCCGTGCCCAGCTTGCCGGAGATCGCTTTCCTCGGCCGTTCCAACGTGGGTAAATCCAGCGTCATCAATTCCCTGGTGGGTTCCAAGCTGGCCCGTACCAGTTCCACCCCCGGCCGCACCCGCAGCATCAACTTCTTTGAGATTCGATGGCCAGGAAAGCCTCGTCCGGAACTCATTTTCGCCGACCTCCCAGGTTATGGATACGCCAAGATTTCGCGCGAGATTTCTCAAGAGTGGCCAAAATTCATTGAACCCTACTTGAATCAGCGTTCCACGCTCAGGTTGTGCATCGTTCTGATAGACGCTAACATTCCCCCTCAACCCAGTGACCGCCAGCTGCTGGATTTTCTCAGCGCTTCGGGTCGCGAACTGCTGCTGGTCGCCACCAAGAGCGATCGGCTATCCAATAACCAACTGCAGAATGCTTTGCGTTCCCTGGCTCAAGAGTATTCCGTCGCTAATCTGCTTCCCTTTTCAGCCAAGACGGGCGCTGGACGCGACGAATTGTGGAAGCAGATTCGCCAAGCGGCCGAGTCCATGGAAACGGTGGAAAGATCTCCCAGCTCCAGTGCTTCTTAAAACGTCTCTTATCTGCATGAGGTCCAACGCGCTAATGTCGAATCCCTTTTTCCCGATAAAGACTTCAGGGATTCCGCCCGTTAATTTAAGTTGAAGAGGGCCTGGCTTGTCGCTTAGGTAGGCGGAGATGGATTCCGGAGCGCCATGCAAGAGGACACCAACCAAAGCGTCGCTTACGTGAGGGCACTCAAGCGTTCTGACGCTCCAGTCGCCGCCGCGACAGCCCCCTCACCGACGCCAGAAGCGCGGAGTGATGCCAGTACCAGCGAACAGTTTCACGGCGCGGAAAGGCGCCGCAGCCCGCGCTACAAATGCGAAGGCAACGCGGAGCTGCTCAAGGCCGGAAGCGACGTTTCCACCTGGGCCACATTCGCCGACGTCAGTCTGCACGGCTGTTACGTAGAGTCGCAGGCCACCTACCCCGTGGACATGCTGCTGCACATGAAACTGGAATCGAATGGTTTTCGCATTGAGGCCAATGGTACTGTGCGCGTGAACTATCCTTACCTCGGCATGGGAATCGCTTTCACGGAAATGTCGGAGCCGAATCGGACGCAGTTGAAAGGACTATTGAGCACCCTCTCCCGGCCCACCGTGATAATGGAACCTGCAAGGGGCGGATCACAAACCAGCAGTGGACCTTTCGTTGAAGCAACTCCCATCGCCGATCCGGTTTCTGCGCTCCGGGCGCTCACCGAATTCTTCCAAAGCCGCCAGCTGCTCATGCGCGACGATTTCTTCAGAATCCTTCGAAAGAGTCAAAATCCTCCAACCCTCCCCTGACGCTGGCGCCCGTCGCCCACTCTCCAGGCACATGGCGCGAAACTCAAAATCGTATTGATGGCTGCAATTCAAAAGACCCTTGGGTCATCCCGAAGCTCCCGCGTTTTCTCCAGCGGGACGAGGGATCTCCGTTGCCTATGGACTGTCGGGATCCATCAGACCTCTTCCGCCAGAACCAACTTTTACGTCCCATACTGATTCCGTTCGCTATCATGAAAGCTCATGGCTCTCTATCTCATCACCGGCATCGGCGGTTTCATTGGATCATCCCTGGCGCGAGCGCTGCTGGCAAAAGGCGATCAGGTGCGCGGCGTCGACAACTTCTCCACTGGTAACCGCCAAAACATCGCCGAAATATTAGACCGTATCGACTTTCGCGAAGCCGACATTCTCGACCTCGAGGCAATGCACAAAGCCTGCGCCGGAGTGGATTTCGTTCTTCATCAGGCCGCAATTCCGTCCGTGCCAAAATCCGTTCTCGACCCACTCGGCAGCAATCGCGCTAACGTCGACGGCACCGTGAACGTGTTAGTCGCGGCGCGCGATGCAAGAGTGAAGCGCGTAGTCTATGCGGCCTCTTCGTCGGCCTACGGCGACACGCCCACGCTTCCCAAGCATGAAGCCATGAAGCCCGATCCAATTTCTCCCTACGCCGTAGCCAAGCTGGCCAGCGAGCATTATCTGATTTCTTTTTACCGCTGTTATGGGCTTGAGACCGTGGCCCTGCGCTACTTCAATATCTTCGGCCCGCGCCAGGATCCATCGTCGCCCTATTCGGGAGTCCTGGCAAAGTTCATCACCCTGATGCTGCGTGCCCAACAGCCCACAATTTTCGGCGACGGCGAACAAAGCCGCGACTTCACTTACATCGACAATGCCGTCGAGGCAAATCTGCAGGCCTGCACAGCCCCCGCAACGAGGGCCGCGGGCCAGGTTTTCAACGTTGCAACCGGCACACGATTCACGCTCAATGAAACTTTCAAATTGCTACAAGGCATGACGCCCTATACCGGACAGCCAAAGTACGGCCCCGAACGCGGCGGGGACATCAAACATTCTCTCGCCGACATCTCCAAGGCTGAAGCCGCTCTCGGCTACAAACCCAAGGTCGATTTCGAAGAAGGCCTGCGCCGCACAGTAGAGTGGTATCGCCGCAGCTGACTACAAAGCGGCAGTGAAATAAATCGCGTCGGTTAATTTTGCAGAGTGTAATTCGGATCCGGCTGTTTTGAAATCACGGGCAGCCGGTGGGTGGGGTCGAGTTGGTTCAGCTCCGTCACCAGAGCGGAAAAATTCTCCACGTCCCGCTCGATAACGATGAGTTCGCATAGCTCCTGGAATCGCCGCATTGGTTCACCATTCCTCACAACAGTTGGGTGCGACCGCTCCATAGGCAGTTGCTACAGCGAAACCATGAGTGGGCACACTAAATTCCCTCGGGCAGGCCGCCTTAACTGTACCCACTCGCGATTCACAGGGTTTAGATCCAAGACGCAATTAATCCTTCTTCAACCACCCCTGAAACTCCAGCCAGTCGGCAAACCGGTCAATCCAATGGTCGCTGGGCAGGTTCTGTTTGCGCATTCCGAAGCCGTGGCCGCCTTTCGCATAGATATGCAACTCGGCCGATTTTTGTGCAGCGGCCCACCTTTGGTACAGCGCAACGCTGACCGGCGCGAGTCCGAGTTGATCGTCGGTGGCGGCGGCAATAAACATCGGCGGCGCATCCGCAGGAACCGCGGCATCTTTGAACTCATCCCCGCCCGCATAAATCGGCGCTACGAAAACCGGGCGGCCTTCCGGCTTGTAATGGAACGCAACTCCAGCCGTGACTGCCCCACCGGCAGAGAATCCGATAATACCGACGCGTTCGGGAGAAACTCCCCATTCCGCCGCGTGCTGCCGAACGTAGGTGACTGCCGCTAAACCATCGGCGACGGCCAGGGGAACAATCTTGCTTAACATCTCCTGGAATTTCTGCCTGTCTGAAAACATCGCGCCAAATTCCTGCGTGGCGTCCTCGCCGGTGCGCGCTAGGCGGTACTTCAACACAAACGCTGTCACGCCTTTCGCGGCCAGGTATTTGGCAACGTCGGCGCCCTCGCTGTTAATCGAGAGGGCCATAAAACCGCCACCCGGGCAGATCACCACGGCAGTTCCGTTTCTCAACTCCGCAGATGGCTTGAAAACCACCAGGTTTGGCTTGGTCACATTGCTGACCACTTCAGTGTTCCAGATTTTCGAGAAGTATTCTTTCTCCGGATAGTTCTCCTGCATCGAGCCCGGCGGCGTGGCGGGGTAGAGGGGAATCACATCTTGCGCGGCGGCGAGGGTCGCCGCAAACACTACGATGTAAAGCATCCGGCTAAGAAATGGTTTCATGGCCGCGTAGTTTAGCAGAGAGTCGCAAATAGAAAGTGATTTCAGATATCCTGCTGCCCAAGCATCGCTGACCGCGTACCTCGCTCCTGCGACGAGGTCTGCGGATCTTCAGAAGACACGCATCGTTACGTTGGTTATCTACGTCCCCATTACCCACATCGCCTAGAGTGAAGACATGACACTTTCCTCGATGGTGGTTTCGCGCGATTGGCAGGAAGTCAGCGTTCTGGAATGCATTCTTGGCGGTCTGCAAATGGACGTCGCTGTCGAAAACGAACCGCAGCGCGCTTTAGCGCGGCTCAGCAAGTCGAAAATCGACGCCCTCATCGTGGACTGCGATCTGAATGGAAGCTCTCAGTTGCTGCACGAATTGCAGAGCGCGGAAGGACACGCGAAAGCGGTTCCGCTGGTCATCATGGGAAGCCAGCAGTCCCAGCGCACGCTGGATGACACCGGCGCTCTTTTCTCTTTTGCCAAACCGATTTCCGTGGAACAAGCCGTCCGCACCCTTTCCGCAGCGCGCAATATGATTCTCGACGGCCGTCTCCGCTATCACCGTACCGGCTTGGACGTTCCTGTGTCGTTGACGTGCAGGGGCCGCAAAGCGACCGACGCGTCGCTCGTCAACCTGAGTCAGGGTGGAATGCAGATTCGTGCCAGCAGCCTTCCCGAGGCAGCCAGGGCTGTACAAGTTTCCTTCGAACTGCCGGGAACCAACACCGGATTGAAAGCCAAGGCGGAAATTGCCTGGCAGGACAGTCGCGGCAATCTGGGAATTCGCTTCGTAAAACTAGCGCCGCAACAGCATCGAAGTCTGCAACTGTGGCTGGCGCAACATTACTTCGCGAACTGATTCTGAGGAATCAAACCTTCAGCTTCTGCGGAATCGAAAGCTTCAGCGAAAACGCGTATCCTCTTCGCCCTCTTTTTCGTCCGGCTCCCATCCCGCCATTCGAGCCAATCGTGCGCCCGGACTCGCTCCTCCAAAAACTCGAAAAAATCCCCAATACAATCCCGCTACAAAAATTGCGCCACCACCTGTCATCGCCAGCGGCCACTGCGGTGGTTCCCCGGTAATCGAAAGAAAGACCACTACAAATAGCAGAAGCGCTGCCACCACCACAAGCGTGTTGATGGTCCAGATCAGGCTGCGGCCGGTCAGCGGCTGCGACAGCCAATCCAACGTCGATGAAGCGTGCTCGAATCCAGCGAACGTCGGGAGCGCCGGTTCAGATAAAGCCGGTTTCGATACAGCGGCTCCGGATAGCACCGGCTCGGATAAAGCTGCTTCAGGCAAAACCGTATCAGGCAAAGGCCGCGCAGATAATGCCAGCCTTTCCCCGGAAACACCCGCATTCCGCGCACCCGGCGGCTCCAAAGGATCGGGCCGCGTCGGCAATTCAATCACGCGAACTGGCGTCGACGAAACTACCAATCCGTCGTAATCGTCGGCCTCCTTGACGTCTTCCACCACAGGCGATGAGAAGGCGGCGGGCGATGAGAGGAGGACCGATGATTTGGCGATCGACGAGAGCGCCGATGATGAACGAGCAAAAGATGAACGAGCAAAAGATGAACGCGCCAACGACGAGCGCGCCAGCGACGTGCGAGCGAACTCCGAATCCCCTGACGATGAACCAGCTAGCGACGCAGCCGCAAACATGGAACCCTCCGAATGCAGCGCAGCACCTTCAAGCAAATTTCCAAGAATCCATTCATCAATCTGCCGGGCAATTTTCTGCGGCAGATCCAGAAAGCGAATGCCACACTGTCCCGATCGCGTTGCCCATGTAACCTCGCCGCGAGTTTCCACTCGCAACCGTGGACGGCTCAATTCAAAGCGCACGCGCAATTGCTGCTGCGGACGCACCGCGGCGACCACCTGCAACCCAATCCCGTAGTGATTGATGTCGCGAACAATCCCGCCGTTCGCCTGCTCCAGGCACGCGTAGGTCAACGTGCGAAGCTGGTGCCTGTGTTGAGACCGCGTCTGTCGCGCGGGAGCTATTCCTGCGTTCATACACACCACCAAATCGCGGGTGAGCTGGGAAGACGGTTCAGACAATAATCTTTCGATTTTAACGTCGGCTGAAGATACCGTTTTAGTAACTAGCATGGTTCGCGTGAAGTCTTCCTCGTCGAAGCGTAGCCGTTCAATCACGGGCCGCTTCGAAAAGGCTCAATGGCAAAGACTCTGTACGCTAAGATTCATAGCCCGGAGGAGCGCTTACTAAAGTCCATGCCCGAATGGCACGCTTAGGTAATTGAAAGTCGTCCCAAAGCCCGGTAACTTAAAAGTGAACTATCCTGAATGGCAACTACCACTTCCAAGCCGGACCTGGACGCCGCAGCTCCGTTTGTCGGAGCCGGCGCTCCCGCTTGGCCCGCAGGGCAAAATCCTTCCCGCGCTTCCGATCATCCAGATCAAGATTCCGAGCAAGACGCTGAGCGAGATCCCACGAAAGCCTCGCAACTCGATGCACTGCAGGCGCTGTTGGCGTTCTCGGCGCTGCACGAGCAAGTTCGTCGCAGAAAAGCCCTGGCCTCTCGCCATGCCAGCTTCGATGCCGGTTCTCCGACCGCAGTTAAACCGCTGGAGTTCGAAGCAGACGAGCAATTCGTTCTCGATGAAGTGCTGCAACTCGTCGCCCAACGCGCGGTCGCAATCACCGGCGCAGATGGCTTGGCAATCGCACTCGCCGAGAATAATGAGATTGTGTTGCGTGCCGCCGCTGGAACGATTCGGCCTGGAGTGGGAGCCCGCATCGACCGCGACTCTGCCTTCTCCGGCGCCTGCTTCCGCACCGCGCAGATCGTCCACTGCGACGACACTGAGACCGATCCGCGAGTGAACCTCGAGGCGTGCCGCAAACTGGGAGCGCGCTCCATGGTAGCCGTGCCGCTCTGCGGACGGCGTCGCGTGATTGGCCTCGTCGAGGCATTTTCTGCGTGGCCCTTTGGATTCAACGAAAGCGATATCCGCAATCTCAGCCTGTTGGCCGAACTTATCTTGGGCGCGCTGAAGCCGGAAGACGAAGATCGCTTCGCGGAATCTGCTCAGGCCGCGGCAACTAAGCTCGAACCCGCCGCAGCTTCGCACAAACTGCCTGCAATTGAACCGACCCATCCCGCGCTCGGCGTCACTAACCTTCCCGTTATCTCGGCGGTTGACGAGAAGGTGGTCGATCAGAAATCAATTGATCAAAAAGTAATCGATCAAAAAACGAGCGTCTTGAAGCCTGCGGACAGCGAAGTTGTCGTCGCTCCTTCCACGCTGGAAAAGTCCGATCAAGAAACAAGCGTAGCGAAAATTTTCTTCACTCCTGCGTCAGCCACGCTCGACAAGCCTGCATCCAAGAAAACTTCCGAGCTCAAAGCACCACTCGTTTCCGACGCTGCACTCGAACCCGCAGTCGCCTTTGCCCAAGTTCAGGCCGCAAAGAGTCGGCCTCTCGCGCTGATCCTGCTGGTGTGCATTGTCATCGTCGCAGCATTTGCTGGTGGAGTGTGGTGGAAGCTGAAGACCGCGCAGTTGGGCAGCGCGATGGTCGGCTCAGAAAACGCAGAACAAACTCAAACTCAAAACACGACTGCTTCCGCGGGCGTTCCGCAGGCCCCAGTTCCCTCTGCGCCAGCCGCGAGCGCGAATTCTGCGACGGACGCAAATGCCACTCCCGACGCAATGTCCGATTCCGACGAGACAGCCAATTCGCCAGCCAGCACGCAGGAGCTGTCGAAGTTTCCCCGAGTCACGGCCATCCGCCATTGGGCATCTGCCGATTCCAGCACCGTCGTTCTCGATCTCGAAGACCAGGTGCAATATGAGGCGCATCGCCTCGCGGGCCCAGACCGCATCTATTTCGACTTGCGCGACACGCAGCTCGCTTCCGACCTGATCGGCAAAGTAATCGATGTGGGCGACACGTTTGTCAGCCGGGTTCGCATGGCGCAGCCGGTTGCGGGCATGACGCGTGTCGTTCTCGAGACCAAGGCCAACTCCACTTTCTCCGTGAGCCTCGAACCGAATCCTTATCGGCTCGTCGTAGAAGTGCGCAAGATCGGCGCGACTCCCAACACTGTTGTGAACCTTTTCCCTGACACGCCTCAAACGGAGAAGAGCAAACTCGCGATCGTGATTCCTCCGCCGACGAAGGAAGATTTGCAGCTGCGAGCGCGCGTGCCCAAGATGCGCATCGTGGTCGACGCCGGCCACGGTGGCTGGGACCTCGGAACCGTCGGCCGCCGCGGCTTGCTGGAAAAAGATCTCGTGCTCGAAATTGCGCAGCGCCTGGGCAAGCTGCTCGAAAGCCGCCTGGGGATGGAAGTGATCTACACGCGGCAGGACGACAACTACATTCCTCTCGACGAGCGCGCCAGCATCGCCAACCAGGCGCAAGCCGATTTATTCGTCTCGGTGCACGCCAACTACAGCGACCTGCCTTCGGCGCGCGGTGTGGAAACCTACTACACAAATTTCTTTTCGGCGCCGGGAACAAAAGATCTCGACACTCATGTGACGATCGGCGGCGGGAAGAATCCAGTAACAACTTCCCTTTCGGCCGCTGACCTGCATGAGCGCATTGAGCAATCGCGGCGGCTGGCGGCCAGCGTGCAGCGTTCGCTCTACGGGACACTCTCGCTGCAGAATCCCGGCCTGCGCGATCGCGGCGTGAAAGAAGCCGGATTCGTCGTCCTCACCGAAAGCGCGATGCCGGGCATCCTGGCCGAAGTTTCCTTCGTCAGCAGTCCCACCGACGAGCAGAAACTGCGCAGCGACGGCTACCGCGAGCAGATCGCCGAAGCGCTGTACAAAGGCATCGCGCGCTACGCGGCCAGTTCGCATGCAGTGAAGATGGCGGCGAAGTAGGTTTCAGTTCTCAGTTCTCAGTTCTCAGTTCTCAGTTCTCAGTTCTCAGTTCTCAGTTCTCAGTTCTCAGTTCTCAGTTCTCAGACCTCAGTTCTCAGTTCTCGGCGGGTGGCCCATTCTAGGCTCGCCGCCCTTTGGCGAGACTAGAGTGGGGAATTTGACGTGCACTCTTCCTGACTAAAACGGATTCACGATCCGAACGCCATCGACCTCCCGCGCCGCCTGCATATCTTCCGACAGCAGCACGCTGCACCCCGCCTGCTTGGCCGCGCGCAAAACCAGCGCATCCCAAAAAGAGAATCCATGGAGGCGATGCAGATCAATCGCGGCAAGGATATCCCCGACGTCGGGTGCGGCGACATCGAACTCGGCGAGCAGCTCGACTTTGCGCCTCGCAACGTTCGCCTCTACATGCAGTTTTCGAGTAATGGTAACGAAATACTCCTGCAAGACCTGAAGCGAAACAACTCCGCTTCTAGCCCGCCGATGCTCGGCCACCAAATCCAAAGCTTTCCTTTGTTTCGCCGGAGCCCCTCTGTCGTCCGCGTAAACGAGAACGTTCGTATCGAAGAAGCTACGAACGGGCATTATCTTCTCGAGAATGAATCTCGTCCCGGTTGAAGCGCCAGCCACGGGAGTTCCCCTGACCCGAGAGACGCTTAAACTCCTCGATGCTGCGCTCAGGGTCGTCTCCTCCCGCCACCATTTGCAGGTAGTCGCGGATCAACTGATTGAGACTCTTGCCCAACGCCTCGGCCTTCTCTCGGGCGCGAGCGACGAGCTGTTCGTCAATGGATAGCGTTACATTCATTTACACAGTATACGTGAACACATAATATGTGTCAATAAGAGGCCCATTCTAGTCTCGCCGCCTTTTGGCGAGACTAGAGTGGGGAATTTGCTCTCGGCTCTCAGCCCTCAGCCGCCAGCTGGTTTCTCGCCCGCTACTTCTAGCAACCAATTGCGGGCGAGGGTCTGCACGTTTTTGCGAACCTCGTTCAGTTGAATCTTATCCATCTCTCTCTGCTTCGCCGCTTCGATCTCTTCTTCGATTCCTTCTTCTTTCTCTTCTTCGGCTTCTTCGGCCTCTTCTTCGTCGGACGCCGCCTCGGCGTCGGCCTCCGGACCGAAAGTCCTTTCCTCGAAATCTTCTTCAAACCACTGCGGACCGTTGATGCAGGTGCGATGCACGTCGTCGCGGTCGATCACAACGTCGGTGGCATCGTCCGCTTCGAAGTTCAAATTCTTGAGGTTGACGCTGGCCGTCTGCAGAGCGTAGAGGATCAGTCCCGCGGTCTTGTGGTCCAGGCGCCCGGCGCCGAGCAGTTGGATCACTTTCATCAGCGTCACCTGCACCGAATTCGCGTCTTCGAGCAGCGGCAAATCGAAGCGCCCCTGCGCGGCTGTGTCCGCCGCGATTTTCGCGCGCTCGCGCCGAATGCGTTCATGAAAAAAGCAATGCCGCCGGCGCCGCAGCGCCGGAGACCCGCACTGCGTCCCATTCATCTTTACGTGCTGACATCGTGGAACATCATCCAGACCCATATTTTTCTCTCATTCTCCACTTCGGTGCGCGGAAAGGAAGTTCGCGGTATCCCCCCTCCCCCCATGAATCTCTGGAATCATGGAGTTGGCGGGAAACGGCCCGCAAAATCCGGCCGACAAAGAAGTTAGATATCAAAATCCGTGAAACAAAGGATTTAGAGGCGGACAGTTTCGATCAGACTGTCGCGACCTGCGCCATATTGTCGCGAATGAAATCCACAGTCAAGGTTGGTCGTCACATGCGGGGCTGTGGAAAAGAATTAGTGGTGGGAATCTAACGCAAGGATGGGGCCAACGCTCAACTGCGGAATGCGGAATGGGTGGTAGGGATGCTTCGACTCCGCAGTGAGATCGCTTCGCGATCTCACTGCTGCGCTCAGCATGACAGGGCGGGAGGGTTCGTGGTTGACTGATCAGTTGCCGGCTGGCACGCCGCCGTATTTTTGCAGCCAGTTCAATTCTTCACGCACTTTGATTTTGCCGTGCCAGGGATTCTTGCTCAGGCTGTGGCCTTCGCCGGGGAAGATCAGCAGGGCGTTTGGAATGCCCAGCGAATAGAGCGCGTGCTCCAGCAAATAATCTTCCATGACGGCGACGCGGATGTCGTCGGCGCCGGCGACCATGTGGGTGGGAGTGCGGACTTTGTCGATTTGGAAGATGGCGGCTTCGTCGTGATAGCGCTGCGGGACTTCCCAGGGACGTCCGCCGAGGAAGTAGGCGTCGTCGTAGGTGGTGTCGTCGTTGCCCCAGTTGCCGATGTGCTCGACCGCGCCCGCGCCGGTGACGGCAGCTTTGAAGCGGGTGGTTTGGGTGATGAGCCAGTTGGTCATGTATCCGCCGTAGCTGTAGCCGGCGATGGTGAGGTGGTCGGGGTCGGCGATGCCGTCTTTGACGAGGGCGTCGATGCCTTCGAGGATGTCTTTGCCGGGGCGGGAGACGATGGTCGGAACGATCTGCTGGAGGAATTTGTCGCCGTATCCGGTTGAGCCGCGGTAGTTGGGCTCGAAGACCAGCCATCCGTTGGTGGCGGCCAGCGCGGCCCACTGGTACCAGTCGGCCTCGAAGTGGTTGCCGTCGGCGTCGGCGGGACCGCCGTGGATCAGGGTGAGCATGGGGAGGTGCTTGGCTTCGGGCTTGTCTTTTCTCGGATTGTCTCGTCCCGGATTGTCTGGTGCGATTCCCGGAGGAAAGATCAGCATGCCTTCGACGGTGGTGCCGTCGTCGGCCTTCCATTTATAGGGCTTGCCTTGCGGGAGATCGCGTTCGGTGAAGAGTTTGTTGAATTGCGTGATGGCGCGGGCTTGATCGAGTTTGTCGGCGCTTTCGGCTAAGTAAATTTCTTCGGGCTTGCCGAGTGAGGAATAGATGAAGGCGATTTTTGGAGAGTGGGCGGCGGTGGAGATTTGCGAGTAGGTGCCGGGCCATTGGCTGATGCGGCGGAGCGAGTCGGAGGGTCGGGCGGTGGAATAGATTTGAACTTCGGTGCCGAGGCGGGCGGAGGCGAGCACGGAGTCGGGCGTGGCGGCGTAGTGCTCGACGGGGCCGACGAAGTCTTTGGACCATTGTTCAACTTTTCCTGAGTCGCTATCGACCCAGTAGAGATGCGGCTGCAGATCGCGGTAGGGGCCCGAGACGTCTCCGACTTCGACGGTGAAGAAGATGTGGCGGCTGTCGCTGGCCCAGCGGGGATGGGTTTCTAAGGCCTGATTGGTGGTGATGCGGCGGGGCTGGGCTTGCTGGCTGGCGGTCGATGCACTTTCGGCGTTCGCGAGCGAGGACCCCTTCGACTCTCGCTCAGGGTGGGTCCCCGCTATATTGGCCTGTGCCACATCGAGTGTGTAGATTTCTACGTCTTCGTATTTTTCCTGGCGTTGGTTAATGGCGTTGCTGACGAAGGCTAATTTGCGGCCGTCGGGAGAAGTTTGCAGATCGTCGACGCGCAAGGGAATGGTCGCAATGGCGCGGGTGCCGGGAGTGAGATCGGGTTGCTGGTCGGAATCTTTGTTCTGCTTTTCATCTTTGTTCTGCTTCTCGATTTTTTCGGGAGCGGCGGCGTGGCGGGCGAGGGCGGCGGAAAGATCGAGCGCGAAAATCGTGTCGCCGCGCTCCGCGGTGCGGTACTGGACGACATCTTTCCACTTCTTCTTGTAGTCGTCTTTCTGCTGCTTGGTCCAGGGCTGGCGAGTGGCGAAGTAAATCGTTTGCGAATCGGCCGACCAGGAAAACGTGTGAACCTCTTCTTCACCCTGGGTGATGGGGAAGGCCTCGCCTCCGTTGGGAGAGATGAGATAGATCTGCGCGGGTTCGTCGTTGTTCTTCGTGCCGGAGTCGGATGAATCGTCGTCATCTTTATCCGAATCTTTGTCGGCGGGCGGCTTGCGTTCGGAGAGGAACGCGATCCAGCGGCCGTCGGGCGACCAACGGGGCTCGGTATCGTGTCCCGATTGCGTTAATTGGATCAGAGAGCCGGCTTGGGTGTCGTCGTTCTTGCTGCCGTCGTTCTTGCTGTGGTAGAGCCAGAGGTCGTGGCGGAAGATTTGCTGATCCCAGTCGGCGCGCTCGGTGGCGATGACGACGTAATTTCCGTCGGGCGAAATCTCGAGCGACGGGAAGCTGACGGAGTTG
Organism: Acidobacteriaceae bacterium; assembly: GCA_003132445.1. Classification (GTDB taxonomy): domain Bacteria; phylum Acidobacteriota; class Terriglobia; order Terriglobales; family Acidobacteriaceae; genus Sulfotelmatobacter. Next base: position 24,128 of record PKXU01000152.1, read on the forward strand.
AAAAACTCGTCGAGTGTGAGTTTGGGTTTGTTCTGGGCTGCGACGATTTGCGCACAACTTGCGAAGATGAGGAAGATGAGGGCAGTTTTATAGATTCGCATAAAGGTCCCGGTGGGGAAAAAGGGTTATACAACGGCGGATTAGCCAGTAGCAAGTTTAGGGCTGGGAATTTCTGAGAGACGCCACAGAAGCCACAGGAGCGCGGCAAAAATGGGAACGGAAAGTTGGACGTGAGTCCATCGCGATAGTGGACCGAACAGAGGAAGTACAAATGCGAGATACAAAAGAACGCGGAGCGCAGGAGTGAAATCATGCTGCGAGTTCTTGATTGACCAATCGGCGAGGAGCAGGAATACAGGAGCCACTGCGAGTAAGTCATAAATGTATAAATGGGGGTTCGCGAGCGCCGCGGCCAGAATCAGCGCGGAAAAGCGAATTGCGGGAGAAGAAGAAGATTTCCAGACAGCGGCTGCGATGGCAACGACCGCGAGCAAACTCAGCAGATACAGCACCCAAACAGCGTCCGGCCACGGAACGAGCAACGACCAGAAGCTGCGGAGGGAATGCATCTGGATTTTCGAAAGGCTGAGTTCAGTCGAGCCTGGCTGTTTGGCGCTGTGAAGCAACATTGTCATGTAAGCTCGCATGATCGACCGGCCGAAATAGATGAGAGTCAATCCCAACTGAGCGCCCGCGGAAATAGCAAGCCCGGCGAAAGCCTTCCACGCTCGGGCGGCGAGAAGAACCAATGCGATGGCGACGAGAAATTGCGGCTTGAAAGCCAGGAAACCCAAAGCCATGCCCGCGAGCCAGTCCCGGCGCGCGCGGAATGCGAAATATGCGGCAGTGACGAACAGGAGCACGGGCGCAGAGAGCTGCCCACGCACGAAAAAGTGAAAGAGCGGCGGATAGGCGATGGCGCAGACGGCAACAATTCCCGGATAGGGGGTCAGCTCGCTGCATGTTTTCCAAAGCAGATAGATGCAGGCGAAGTACATCAGCAGACTGAGCGCCACCCAGATTTCGGCCTGCGCGAGGAACGGAAGCCGGCCGAGCGCGGCAAACGGGAGCGCGACTTGCGGGCCGTAGAAATACTGCAGATAAACTCTGGTGTTCCCGGCAATCTGGCGGATGCCGTCGGCCAGAACTCGATCATTATAGAGTTCGCTGGCGCGGCCGCTGGCAATCAGACGAGCCGATATTGGAAACTGAAGAAAATCCTGGAATTTAATATTGCCGGCGCGGTCGAACAAGCCGGGCGTCGCGAAGTCAATGGCACAGACTCCCCACAGGCAGACTGCAAGCATGATCGCCTGTGCGCGAATGCGCCTCCGGGTGAGCCACTTTGCGACGGAGACAATCGAACTGGGTTCGAGTTGGGCGGTGCAGCTATTCGCGTGGACGGTTTTGACTGGCGAGGTCACTGCGCGGGCTCAACGTTTTTGAGCGCATCGTCGAGCGACTGGCCGGAATGGGCAGCGCTCTGCAGGACGCGCCAGCCGTCATCGTAATCGCGAAAGCCGACGGTAGAAACATAATGCTGATCGGCGGAGTAGAGCGCGGCGCCCACTTCGTTCAAAGGAACCCATTTCCAGGCGAAGTCTACATCGGCCACATTTCCCTGCTTGCTGATGCCGGTCACGGCCAGAAGTTCTCTTCGGCTGACGGGAATAAAGAGCAATGCCTTGTCGGCCTCTTCCGCGGGAATTAAGGTTCGAACCGTGTCGACGCCGGAGGGAGTGAGGACAACATCCCAGCATGGCGCTATGAGGCCCGGAGAACACGGAGCTTTTGTCGCTGAGATCCAGCCGTGTTGTTGGAGGACCACATATTCGGGGGATGCGTAGTCTTTGTTAGCGACGATTCCGGTTTGCAGGGTGAATTGCTGGGGCGTTTGAAAGGCGGTGGAAGCGGAGATCAAGTCGGCGGCGAGACGGCGGGTTAGGAAGTCGCGCGGGGAGCAGGATGCGAGCGCGAGACTGAGCAACGGACAGAGGGCGAGGGTGAGTGTTTTTCGCATCTTGCTTATTGCTCGTTGAAACATCGCAGCAAATACTGCCGGGCTGCGCCCGGCGGACAGCCGGGGCGGCTGTCCCCACATAATCAAAATCCTCAGCCCGTGTCACGCGACACCGCGCTGCGCGGGAGATCCTTCCCTACGCCTGAAAAGCGGCTCCGGTCAGGATGACGTCAAAGTCACCGACGGACGAATGCGTCCGTCGCTACGATCATGCTCAACGACTGGTGATTGTAAACAAACGGGAGCGCTGGGTTGTCTTATTTTTGTGCGGGGAGAAAGGGCGGGAGGTGATTTGGCCGTCGAATTGAGCCGCCCAGCGGCCGGGAATTTGTGTGGAACAGCGGGGGCAGCGGCCTTCGGGAGTCAGGTGGTAGTCTTGTATGAAATATCCGTAACGGCTGATCAACGTTTCATTGCATTGTGGGCAGCGCGTGTTTTCCCAGGCGCCGACCATACCGGGGAGATTTCCGGCGTAGATATAGCGCAGGCCCGCCTGTTGGCCGATTTCGGCGGCGCGCAATAAATCTTCGGGGGTGGTATCGCGTTGGCCGTCGCCCTGCATTTTGTAGTCGGCGTGGAATGCGGTGACGTGCCAGGGAATGTCCGGGGAAATGTTGGCGAGGAATTCGGTAAGGCGTCGCAGTTCGTCGTTGGAGTCGTTGAAGTCGGGGATGAGGAGCGTGACGATTTCCAACCACAATCCCATCTGGTGAATGCGGCGAATGCTGTCGAGGATGGGGCCGATGCGTCCGCCGAGTTCGTGGTAGTGGCGATCGTCGAAGCTCTTGAGATCGACTTTGTAGAGATCGAGCCAGGGGCGCAAATATTCGAGGACCTGGGGAGTGCCGTTGCCGTTGGAGACGAACCCGGTGAGCAGGCCGGCGGCGCGGGCTTCCTTGAAAACTGCGACGGCCCATTCGCTCGTGATCAGCGGCTCATTGTAGGTGCTGACCAGAACTTTCGCGCCCTGATCGAGGGCATCGCGAACCAGCGCCTCGGGCGTCGCTTCAAGCGGCGGCGATACGGCATCGGGATCCCGCAGGGCCTGTGAGGTGACCCAGTTCTGGCAGTAGCCGCAGTGCAGGTCGCAGCCCAGCATGCCAAAGCTGTAGGCGAGAGCGCCGGGGTGAGCATGGAAGAACGGTTTCTTTTCGATGGGATCGCATTGCATTCCGGCGGTGTATCCCCAGGGGACGTAGAGCGTGCCGCCGCGGTTGAAGCGAACTTTGCAGACGCCGGGCTGGCCTTCGGGAATGGGGCAGCAGTGGCCACAGGAAAAACAGCGGACGCGATTGTTGTCAAGTTTTTCGTAGAGCGAGGCGTCGGCTTCGCGGACTCGCTGGTCCAGGACATCGCGGAGGGTGGGCACGGAAACCTCTAGTTAGTATTTTAGCGCGGGAGTGCTGCGGATGTGGGTTTAGTGGGGATGTATTGGGAGCGTGGTTTGACTGATTTGGCGGAGGCTTCCGATTCGGGGCCGCTTGGCTTCGCCTTCGCGGGACAGCCGAAGGCGGCTGTCTCCACATGAGTGTGCCAGGCGTCTGGGAGCTTTGGGTTCAGTAGCCTGCGCCTGGTTTTTTGCCCATGTGTTCTTGCAGCCAGAGGTCGGCTTGGCGTTCGATGGCGTTGGCCTGGGAGCGGGTCATGCCTGAGGCCAGGACGGCTGCGAGATCTTTGCTCTGCTCATCGCCGCGGGCGCGGGCCAGCACCGACCAGAAATACGCTCGATTCACATCTTTCGAGACGCCGCGCCCGCCCCAGTAGAGGAACGCGAGCTTGGCTTGAGCGGTGAGGCTGCCATGGTTTGCCGCCCGATTGAACCAGTAAAAGGCTTGCTTTTCATCCCGCTGGATGCCGTTTTTTTCGTCGCCCTGAAAATAGCGAAGACCCAAAGAATTCTCGGCGACGGCGTCGCCATCCTGCGCCATCTGGCGCATGAGCTGGAAGGACGAGGCCTCGCTGGCTGGGATGGAGGACATCTGCGGGTGATCGGGAGTGGCGGAATCCGCCTTGGCAGGCTCGGATTTGGGTGGTTGGAATGAAGCCAAGACTGTCTGAATGGTCCCGTGCCCGCGACCCTGCATCTTGCTCTGGATTAAGGGAGCAAGATTGTAGCCGAGAACCATCGCGATAGCGGCGGCAACACAGACGAGAAGGATCAGGTGAGAACGCGGCAGGCTAATGCCGCTAAACATTTTTTCTTCCGAACTATTGGGGGCGTGCTTTTCTAAACCTTCCGTTTTCTTTTCTTGTGAGGGCAGGGACGCGAAGAGCACGCTGCCGGGGCTCGCGGGAAAATCTGCGGGAATGGCGACGGGAGTGGGCGCGAGTAAATCCCGGGCACGAGCGGCGCGGTTGAGGGCGGCCTGCACAATCTCCGCGAAACGCTGGAGGAGTTTTTCGTCGCTCTCGGAAAATGTATTTGCTTGAGCGGAGAAGACCTCGAGAATTCCGACCGATTTCTCACCCGTCGATTTTTCGCCCCGGCGCACAGGAACGGCGAGCATGGAGCGAATGCCCAGGGCGCGACAACTCTCCCGATCGACGCGAGGGTCGTCTTCTGTGTCATTGCAGCGGAGCAGAGTGCCGGTTCGTACGCACTCGCCGGAAAAGCCGGAGCCTACCTGCAAGCGTGCTCCCACGGGAGGAGCATCGGGACCGGCACTGGCCTGACAGACCATGACGCGATCAGCCATGTCGCGGCCAACCATGTCGCCATCAAGCATGGAATGAGCATCCGATTCCTGTTCCTCCAGAGCGATGGCAGCCCCTGAGGCGCGAACCAGAGTTTGAACACGTCCTGCGATTAGTTGCAGGGAGGCGGCGAGATCGGAACCGAGAGCTTCCACCTGACGCTGAACGACGCTGATCGCAGCCAGAGTGTCGCTGAAATTGGGGCGCGGAGGAACATCTTCCTGGGATGGGACGGGATAGGTGCGAGCCTCACCATTGGCGACTGCGGCGGTCACGTTGACGAAGAGCCACTGCCGCAGGCGGGACAGAGTTTCTGGAGGAAGTTCGGAAAAACGAAGACCGGCGCGGCCGGAAGGATTGGACCAGATCACCTGCCCGGTGGTGTAGATACGTTCCGCGCAATCGGCGAGATCGAGGCACAAATCCACGCGCGCTTCGGCTTTCAGCGGGGAGTGACATTGAATCGCCATCCCGTCTTCGCTGATGTCGACAATCTCGTGGAGATCGAGCAGGGCAGTTTGTTCTTCAGCGGTAAAGCTGGCATAGGCGGGCGTTTGGATCTTGTGGCGCACACGGCGGCGCCGGTTGGGGGACATCGGTCGCAATGCCGAGTTCATGACAGCCATGCGGGGTAGGGCCCAAATTCCTGCTCCATATTACCGCGAGAACGAAGAAAAGTAAGTAGCGAAGAAACTTACGCTGAGGCCTACGGGGCGGGCGATGCCGCCCCGAGGAAGCTCTAGCCGGCTTTGCGGACGATTCGGGCTTGATGCAAGCTGGAGATGCGGGAGATAGCCGCGACCATCATGCTGGAAAGGAGCTGCATGGTCGCGACATCGCGCTCGTCGAATGCGCCGGGCGAGGAGGACAAGACTTCGAAAACGCCCAGAGTGCGGCGGTAATGGCGAAGCGGAGAAACGAGGATGGAGCGAACTCCGAGGCGGCGGCAACTGGCCAGGTCGACGCGGGGATTACGCTCGGCGTCGTGACAGAGCATGATTTCGCCCGAGCGCACGGCTTCCGCGGAGATGCCAGCATCGGTTTGCAGACGGACTCCGAGGTCGGGAGCGGTTCGTCCGGCACGGGCGCGGCAGACAATTTCGTCGCCGGCGCGCAGGGCGATGGCCGCTCCGGTGGCGCCGGTGAGATGTTGAGCGCGTTCGGTGATGGCGCTGATTGCGGGTTCAAGGTCAAGCTCCGCGGTGTGAATTTCGGCTTCGTCGCCGACGGCGACTGCCCGGAAACCAGATACGGGATGGGCGGCGTTGGCCACGCGAAGCTGGCTACGCTGGGCCAACGATGGAGTGTGGTAACGATCTGCGGTGCTCACGTTTTCAGGATCGGGTACGGTGCGCAGCAGGTCGCGAACGAGATTGTTCAATTCCATGTCGATGATGAGATGCGCGGTTTGCTGAGCGCCCATGGACCCGCCGAGCACGCGGGACAGGCCGAGCAAGGCGCGGCTTCCGCAAGCCAGGCAATAGGGCTTGCTGTTGTTGCTGATCAGCTCACACTGTACGCAGAAAGTGGCAGACTGCAGAGGAACAAAATTGACATCCTTGAAAGCCGTGCCGTACGCGGTCTTGCCAAACATAATTGCGGAATCCTCGCTTCTAACGTGATGCCGGTACACATGATCTATTGAAGGTAACGAGATCGGGCGATGTGAGGGAGTGACGGCAGTGGTTCGTGGGTTGTGGAAAAGTTTCAGCGAGAGCGGCGTTCAGCGTGGAACGAGAATTTTGGTGATGGCTCAATTTGAATTTTCCGGCCGATAGTTGGAGTCATCCCTTCGACAAGCTCAGGGCAGGCTCTGAGTGCAGCCGTTTTTCAGGCGGAACGAAGAGCCTGCCCTGAGATGAAGTCGAAGGGATCTCCCACTGATCATATCTATGGGCGATCCCTCACGCGGCTGAAGTACGCCGCGTTTCGGGATGACGGCCTCGTAGGAGAATAGATTGAAACCGAGCCACCACCAGAATTTTGGGAGTGAGAATCTTGCGGCAGTTCGCGCCGATGATGGAATTCTTGATCCAGGTTTCTGTTCGGGATTTTTACGATCAAGGTTTTTACAGTCGAGGTTTTTTCCCGATCAAGTTTTTCCGATTGTTTTTCAGATCAATGGCATCGAAATAATTTGGTGGACACGGCTTACCGTTGGGATAAGACTGTTTGTAGCGTGCCGTACAAAGCGCAGCGGGAAATGCTGTGACGGCTCATCGTCGCAGTTGCCGATTAGTCGGCAGATGCCGCGCCAGGAATGTTCGAATCGAAATCTCCGCCTATCCACGCTGATAGTGCGCTGTGGAATTCTGTGGCGGGTCAAGTGCTATCCATGCAAAATTCAGCCGCTCGCCAAGGCTGTTTCCAGGCGGGCAGGAAGTAGTACGAAAATGCTGAGCTGCTGTGCCAATCCCCAATGTGGAAAGCCGTTTCTCAGGCTCCGAGAGGGCAAGTTGTTTTTGGTCGAGACCGAACGCGTGAGCAAAGGGGGCGGAGCTGTCTCTTCTGCCGTGAATCGCGGCCGAAAACAGCAACGGGGTATAGAGCATTTCTGGCTGTGCGATGTCTGTGCCGCTCACTGGACATTGACTTATGAGCAGGATGAAGGAGTGAGCTTGATTCCATTGCGACGGGCGGTGCGGAGCGCGGGGGCAGCGGTGGGCGATCGATCCGTCGGTGATCGATCCCTGGGCGATCGATGCGCGGACGATCACTATGTGGGTGATCGATGCCCGGAAGCGGCCTAGGCGCAGTTCCCTGCTAGGCGTAGCCATTCTTTTTCCACATCTTCCAATCTGCGCGGACGGCCGTCACCATCTTTTCCGCAGCCTGGTGCAACCACTTTGGCTTCTGCTTTTGCAGGGAGCGCAGGATGGGCTTGCGGGCGGTTTGGCTTCCGAGATGAATGTTGGCTGTCTCCCATCCCATGGCCCGAAGCAGTCGCAATTCCTTTCCTGTGGCCCGGAGCGTGGCTAGTTCGATGCGCGAGCAATGAGGACTCAATCGGCGGACGATCCAGCGCCCGCGCAACTGAACAAAGGGATCGAGACAGCGCACGGCGCGGCTGATGATGGTCTGATAGAGAATTTCAGGAGATCCGCGATGATCTTTGGCCCAGTAACATGCGGAGGAAACCATGGCCTTGGCCTCGCGGGCAATTCTGCCGCCCTGCCAGTCGGCAATGGCGACGTAGCGGGCGTGCCCCAGGCTACCCAGGCCGGCGACGCGTCGAGCCAATCGATAGGCTAACTGGCGGGCGGGCATGAGGTGCTCGAGCGCATCGATGGCGCTGATGGGTATTTCGCCTTTCACGGTTGGGAGAGCATCCATTTTCGCCCAGAAGTGGACTGGATCGCGCAGTTCGCTTTCGGCAATCTCACGCAGCCATTCGTGATTCTCGCCCAGGACGAACGGAGTTCCACCGGCGGACATGCTTTCGCGATAGCCTTCGAGAATGGAATCGCAGATGTCATTGTGTTTTAAGGGCAAGTGCCCGGCTTCAGCGGCAAGGTGAGCGCTGACAGCGAGCCGAACCAGATCATTGGCGTAGGCCAAGGGGTGAGTTTCGTCGAAGTCGTTCACACCCCAGATGAGACGCCCCTCGATATCGCGCCAGGTGCCGAAATTTTCTACGTGCAGGTCGCCGACCGCGAGCACTTGCGGTCCCTGGGCGAGTTCAGGACAAACTTTGGGCCAGATTTGCGCCCAGCGATAAAACGTGGCGCGCAGGAACGGAAAGACTGCCAACTTCATGTTGGCGTGTTTGAGGCGAAGATCCTTTTTTACAAGATCGGTTCGATGCCCCAACCACTGCTCGAAGTTACGAGTCGCTTTGACGGCGTTCATTGCGCCCGCAACAATAGCGGGGAGAGCGAATGGAAGTCAACGGCAGGATGTGCGCGGTCGCGTGCGGGTTGACAGAGGCGGCTGCAAAGTGCAGACTCTCCTCGACTCGACAACACTATTTGACGGAGGAATCTTGACACACCATTTCGTTGCGGCAGCGGTTGTGCCTACTATTTCTGGCCAGGAGGCGACGCAGCTCATTCTGCGCTGGTTTCATTTCATCGCCGGCATTCTGTGGGTGGGCCTTCTTTATTTTTTCAACCTGGTCAATGTCCCTTTCATGAAGCAAGTGGACGCGAGCATGAAATCGAAAATATTTCAGAACCTGACTTTGCCGGCACTGAACTGGTTTCGGTGGAGCGCGCTGGTTACGGTGTTTATCGGATTCTGGTATTGGTCGCAGTTTTATGTGGCTCCGGATGCGCGGCGGCAAGGCACCAGCGCCGGCGCGACGATTGGACTCTTTCTGCTGTTGTGGATCGCGGTGTGGTTCGTTCTTTTTCTTGTGATCAAGAAGATGCCCTCCAGCGGAATCATTCTTGGAGTGATTACTGCCGTGCTGGTCTACGCGGCGGGATGGATATTTGTTCACTACACTCCGGCCGGCGGGGATGACAATCACGTGGTTGCGATTGGCGTTGGCGGCGGGATGGGGATTGTGATGCTGTTCAATGTGTGGGGCATTATCTGGCCGAACAACAAGAAGATCATTCGCGGAACGCTGGCCGGCACGCCCCCGGCGAACGCGGCCACGATGGCGCGGCAGGCATTCTTGGCATCACGCACAAACTTCTTTCTATCGGTGCCGCTGCTGTTTTACATGGCGGCCAGTTCGCACTTTTCCAGCACGGTGATTTTCGGGAAGTAGTGCGGAGGGCATCAGTTTATTGAGGCAAGAGTGGCGCGGCTAAGAGCCGCGCCATTTGTTAATGAGCTTTGAGCGATGAGCGATGAGCGATGAGCGATAAGCCAAAACCCGGAGCAGCCTGAACTGGCTCACAGCTCGTAGCTCGTTGCTCATCGCTCCATTCTGTGGAATTGGATGTCGCCGCGAGTCCTAGCCGAAAATGTCGACGTGCACGATCATCCGCACGCCGTCGCCCAGCTTCACATTCTTCCCTTTCGACGTGAGGACGCCGTTGTTCAGTTCGAGGCCATGTATGCCCTGCACGCCGGTTGCATTCACATTCGCTCCGGACTGCGCTTTTGAATTGGTTTCCATGTTCGAGCCGGTGTGGGTATCGGTTACGGTGCCAACATCGCCACCACCGAGTGAAGAACCTCCCGCCCCCGCAGTGGCCTTTCCCGCCATCTGAGGCTCAGGTTGTTCCTCTGGAGCAGATACCGCCTGTACCATTCCTTTAACAGACAGCTGTTTTCCATTCGCGACTTCCAACTTATCGAAGGCGATCGTCAATTGCGACTCAGCATCGCCTTTGGAGCGCGCCTTCGCGGCAGTGACTTGCCCTGTTAACTTTGACCCCTTCGGAACCAGAGTGCCATCCCGCAATTTGAAACTTCCCGCCGTCACGACCTCAACCGTGTCTCCTTCTTTCAGTTTACTGGAGTCGAGCGTCTTGACGACCTTCACCGGAAAGGCTCCATGACCCACCGCAGCGGGCGCGGCTTGGGCCGCCGCCAATGTGTCCCCTTGCCCGAGGCATACAAACACTGCGAGCAATGTGCTCAGACTTACAACGCGAATTTTATCCATACAATCCACCTCCAATTACTTCGATGCGGAAATTATAGTTCACTCAAGTGTCATCTGCGGCGGTCGACTGAAAGACAAAAAAGAGGCCGACCTTTCGGCCGGCCTCGAGGATTTTCGTGTCGCTGACTTAGAACACAATCTTCGCGCTGACCTGCATGACGCGCGGAGATGAGTCAAAGCCCAGGAAGTTGCCATAGGGGCTGGTTGGCGTCCCCTGCATGCTTTCGATCGCTCCGAACGTAGGATCGGGGGTTGCCACGCCTCCGGTGTAGGTGCTGAGGTAGTTTGCGTTGGGAAGAGCGAAGTTGGGATGGTTGAACGCGTTGAACGCTTGCGCGCCGATCGCCATGTTGACCCGTTCCGCAATCTTGAAGTTCTTGAACAGGTTCAGGTCCATGTCGAAGTAGTGCGGCCCGCGATACTGATTGCGGCGCTGCGTGGGGAAGGTGATTGCCGTAACGCTGGCATCATTCACGTCCAGCACTCCTGCGGCGCTCAAGCATTCCGGCACGCCCAGTCCATCGTAGCTAGCGTTAGCCTTGCCGCAGCCGCCGGGCTGCGCGTTTCCGATGATTTGGGCAGGGATAGTGTCTCCACCATCAAGGATCGTGCCCGCAAGGTTGCCGTCCGAGATCGTATACGGCAATCCCGTGCGCCAGAACGCCTTGCCAGAGAACTGCCAGCCATTGATCAACCACTTCAGCGGGCCGGTCTGATGGAATTCCGGATTGAAGACGAAGTCACCGTTCACAAGATGACGAATGTCGTAATCGGAGTTGCCATAGTTATCCTGACGCAGGCTCACTGGAGAGATCTGGCCCAGGATGGTGTTGTTGCCTTCGAAACCATACTGGGAGATACCACCATTGGAGGTCTCGTCAATGTTGTGCGACCAGGTGTAATTCAGGTGAGCCGAGACCCATTTGGTGAATTGCTTTCTCAAACTGAACGTGAGCCCGTTGTAGTTGGAGACTGCTCCCTGGCTATATTGAGTGACGGTCGAATAGCTGGCGGCGGGTGCATTGATGGGAACGCTGCCGCTGTAGAAACCGCCGGTTCCGTCGTAGGCGTCGGGCCACGCGTTTGAGTAGGAGATGCGGGACCCGTGATTGCCGACGTAGTTGACGATGAACACCAAGCTGTGACTTAGCTCCTGCTGCACTTCCAGGTTGTATTCCTGCCACTCGGGGGAATGGATTGTGCCAATAATACCGTTGGCCGCCGGTGGTTCGAACACCACTCCAGCCGGCATGGCGGCTTGGATCTGGTTGAAGCTGTTTGTGATGCTGAAAGCACTGGCTGAGGCCTGATAGGTAGCGGGCGCCCCGCTGGGATCGAACGGAAGCACGCCCACGCTACTCGGATTACTTCGAACCCGGAACGTGACGGAAACCGGAGGATTAGCGAGTAAGTTGTCGACCATGGCAGCAGCCGGGTTATCGTAAAACTGCCCGAAGCCGCCGCTGACTACGGTCTTACCGTTGCCACGCGGATCCCAGCTGAAGCCGATACGGGGAGACCAGAGAAGCGAGTCCACGCCCGGATATGCGTTGTGCTGGTTGTCGGCGATATCGGCACTGTAAGGAACGTCTAAAGAGCCGGTTGAGCCGGCTGCAACTGCCGCTGAGTCGGCGAATGGCCCTTTGAGGTTGGCAAAACAATTGATCTGGCACACCGGGTTCGAATTATGCTCTACGCGCAACGCCAAGGTTAACTTGAGGTTGTGCGTCGCCTTCCATTCGTCCTGCCCGTAGACTCCCATGCCCCACATCGCAATGGGAACGTCGGTGGATGCGTTGTCAGCCTTGCGATACTGGAAAGCGACTCCATCCGCGAAGGATTGCAACTCGTTGGTCGTATAGCCCCAGTAAACCACAGGCGAATTGTAAAAAAAGTTGTGATCGCTCACGTCGTAGCGACGGAAGTTTTCGCCGAACTTGAAGGTGTGGTTGCCATGCGTCCAGGAGAAGTCGTCGATGATCTGATATTGCGTGATGTTACGGCCCTGGGGGAAAGAAGCCGCTGCGGAGTTGGGACTCGTGAAGTTATAGATGCCCTGATCCTCGCTGAATGCCTCCTCATAGTTGAAAGCGGAGGCCGCATTCGGAGCGGTGAACTGGGCTACGTAATGGCTGAGCGTGGCGGTGAATGAGTTCGTCTTGGTGGGCCCGAACACGTGCGTCTCCGACACTTGCGAGTCCCAGCTCGGCTGCAGGGAGTTGGCGTCGAAGATCGGGTCGATCGGATCCAGGTGGGTCGGCTGCAACCCGTGGTCCAGTTTGTAGCGGCCGAAGATGTTGTCGTTAGCACCAAGCTTCTGGTCCACGCGGAAGGACAAAATGTATTCCCATGCGAGAGCCGTCGGGGTCGCGGTGTAAGACTGTGAGCAGGGCGAGGTCCCTGGCGTAAAGCCAGGTGTCGGCACCGTGAAGGCCAGTGTGGAGCAAGAATCGCCAGGAATGATGGGGTTCACCGTGGCGGTGTTGTAGCCCGGGGCGCTCGTCCAAAAACCGAGTAATTTGCTCATCGTCGCTGCTTCGGCCGGATTGCTCGCGGCCGTTTGGGCCGCGACCGCGGCGGCAAATCCGGGCGTGGGAGAAGTCACCAGGTCCTGGTTTGGAAGTACGAAGCGCATTCCCTCGTAATCGACGAAGAAGAATGTATGGTCCTTGATGATCGGCCCGCCGATGGATGTCGCCCACTGATTGGCATTGGAGAAGCCCGGAATATTCGGGGCTCCAGAGGCCAACTGACCCTGCTTATTCATCCAGTCATTGGCGTTCAACAGCCGTCCGTTCCACCAGTACTCCGCATTGCCGTGGAACTGGTTGGTGCCGGACTTGGTCACATAGGTGACCTGCGCGCCAGCGAGCTGCCCGTACTGGCCGCCGTAGGGGTTGGTGATGACGGTCGCTTCGCCGATTTCGTTCTGGCCCAGGGTAAGGTTCGACGCGCCCGAGTTGTTGATATTGAAGTACGGGTCCATGTCGTTCTCGCCGTTAACCGTGAACAGGTTCGATGTGGCCGGCATGCCGTTGGCGGTGAAGTTGCCGTAACCCATGGTTCCGTTGACTACCACTCCAGGAGCGGTGTCGGCGATGTTGGTGATGTCGCCACCGGCGCTCGGCAGCTGCGCGACTTCTTCCTGCGTGAAGGCAGTGTTGTTGCTGGGCTCAGTGTTGATGAGTGGCGCCGTGCCGGAAACTTCAACGGTTTCAGTGCCTTTGGCGACGGTGAGATTGATCTCGACGTTGGAAGTCTGACCGACTTCGACCGTCACGGTCTGCACCACTTCGGCAAACCCGGCTTGTTTGACGGTGATCTGATAGTGGCCCGGCTTCAACAGGCCAAAGCTATATCCGCCGTTGGAGTTCGTCTTACCAGACGCGGTGGAACCCGTGTCCAAGCCCTTCAGATCGACCGGTGCGTCCGGGATCACGGCGTGACTGGGATCCAACACTGTGCCCGTGATATTGCCGGTGGTCAACGATTGACCAAACATCGGAGCGGTCGCCAGGGACAGCGTCAACAATAAAACCGCAATAATAGCGAAACGTTCAAACCGCATTTCCTGCCTCCTTAGAAGTAGTACTACTAGAATCGAATCAAGCGCTTTGGCCGGATTTCCGGGGAAAATCGCGCGATCCGATGGATTTGCAAACCTCGAAAGCCTTGAATGTCGCAAGCGCTGGGCGCTTCAAAAATCTGACTGCTCATCTTTCCCGTCTGTCGCGGGCAATGGTTGTCTGAAAGAAAAGGCACGTGTTCTAGTGCAACTAACGATCCAAACAGAACCCATAACAAACAACTTGTTTTCAACAGTTTAGTGTGGCATCGCCGACGATGGATTCTAAAATCGGTAGAAATACAGCCACCACAATATGGCAATTGGAATACAGGAGAAAAACCGCAAATCTCGGTGTAATACTTTACCCGCGCCGTTTCCTGGCCGGTTTGGAGGGAACCTCTCCGGGCGCTAAGACTCTTCTGACCATGGGAGTGTTGAGCTTGTATTTTCGTTCGCTGACGTTGCCGGCGTCATCTTTCACGCGCAGGATGAAAACCGGCAGAGTTCCCTCTCTGTCGAAGTTCTCTTTGGTTACGGTTACGGGCAAAATTCCGTCCAGACCGTGTTCGCGATAAGCGGTTTCGTAACGATGCTTGCGGGCGTTCCAGGTGAACACGCGAACTTGATCGAAGTCATAAGGCAAGCCGTCGTGGGGGTCGGTGAGGATGCAAAGATATTCCGGGACCTGTTTCTGCACACCTTTATCGTTATCCGGCATCTGGTCGAGAACAAAAAAAGCGACGAAGCGCTGGCCTTCGGCGTATTGCGCGATATCGAGTGGCAGGTCCACGTCGACCATTCGGGCCAGCACCCAACCGACGCGGCCTTGATCGTCGCGTACCAGCAACCAGTCTTCAAGAAGAGACGCCGCCTGGGCTTTTGCTGCGGACTTAGTTGCGGGCTTGGCTGCGGGTTTGGGCGGAGGCAGTGTAGCCGACTGTTTGTCGGCGGTCGCCCGCTTTAAAATGGCGACCTTCGCGCCGGACGCCAGTTGGTAGAGGTGCTCAGTCTCGCGTCCCGGGGATACGTGCAGATTGGTTTCGTTGCGCAGTGCGCCTGGAGCCTGCACGGGATCGTTCTGATTATCCTGGGTGAGCTTCTGCAGGGCGTCGAAGGTCTTCTGATCGACCAGGTAGCGCTGCTCGATCCAGCCTTCAATGCCACTGTCGGTGCGCACACGCGCGAAGCGCTTTTCACGTTCCAGCACTTCTACGCGCTCGCCATTTTTCACATTGCCGACGCGGTTGTACATGGCCGCAACCTGGTCGCGAAGCCCGGCTTGCGGCGCGGATACGTATGCCACCTCCAGCACCCGGTGGCGGCCATGATTACAAGCAGCAAGCAGAAGGATGGCAGCCACTGCCACTGGCAACAGGCAACGAGCACGAGATGAGAACGTCGGTGTCATTGTTACGGTGCCATGGTTACGGTGTCACGGTATCGGTGTCACGATGGATGAGGCGAAAGGAACTTTCTACTATAGCGCGTGGAGGTTGGGAGTTTCCGACACGAAGGTTTACGATTCATGGACCTGACGGAAGCGAAAGATTTGAGGTTCAAGACGTGACTTTTAAGACGCGAGTGTTTAAGACATTGCCTTCGAGACATGACGAAGCGGCGTCGGTTACGATATCAAGGTAATAGTTGCAGATGAGGCATTTCCTGCTTCCAAGATATTTATCAGCTATTTTTTAAGATGAACTAACACCGATGAAGAAAACCTTCCGTAACCGTCTGGTGGTTTTGACTGTCGCACTGTTGATTACACTTGGTAGCTCTTTCTACGCTCTGGCGCAAGACACGCTGGATTCGGTGCTGCGTCCTCCAAAGGGTGCGCAGGTTGCCATTATCGTATTCGAGGATTTGCAATGTCCCATGTGCAGCCGTACCGCGCCGCTGCTGGAGCAGGCTTCGAAAACTTACAACATTCCCGTGGTGCGTCATGATTTTCCGTTGCCCATGCACAACTGGTCTTACCAGGGGGCGGTAATGGCCCGCTATTTCGACACTCATTCCAAGGCCTTGGGCAACGAGTTCCGCG
The DNA here is from genome assembly GCA_003132445.1 of Acidobacteriaceae bacterium. GTDB lineage: Bacteria > Acidobacteriota > Terriglobia > Terriglobales > Acidobacteriaceae > Sulfotelmatobacter. The sequence goes on from PKXU01000152.1 coordinate 40,014, forward strand.
ATTACATTTTTGCCAACCAGCTGGAGATCAATCCGCAGAACTTGCGCGCCTACGCGGAAAAATTCGCCGCCGCGCATAAAGTAGAGTTGCCGTTTGTGATTGATCCAGGAGGAAAACTCGCCGCGCTGGTGAATGCGGACCGCGATTTAGGCAAGGCCATCAAGCTTGACCACACGCCCACGGTTTACATCGTGAGCAGCCGAAATCCCAACAAACCGTATGTAGAAGTCAGAGACAATAGCCAGCTCTATTTGACCATCGACAATATGATGAGAGAGTAGGCGGAGCAATTGATGATTGATGATTTTTGATTGCTGAGTGTTGATTGCGAGACAGGCACCTCTTGCAGGTTTTTTCGGGGTCGGATTATCGTCCCATGCAACGCGGTTTCCCAGGGGCTAACTCTCTGACTCGCACGCGGGCGGGGCGCCCGCGCCACCAAAGCTCGAACCACAGTAAAGTTCTAATCTCCGAATCCAATTCCGATCGCTCGGGCCGTGCGTACCAGCTCGCCTTCGGGGCGAACGGACTTCAATTGGCCGATGGCGTCGGCCATGTTCACTGCAACAATGGAGCTGGCACGCAAGGCGACCATTTTTCCAAACTCGCCGCGAGCAATCAGCTCAACCGCGGAGACGCCGAAGCGGGTCGCCAGCACCCGGTCGAATGGCGAGGGCGAACCACCGCGCTGGATGTGCCCCAGGACGCTGACCCGAACCTCTTTGTGCGATCCCGCGGCAATGGCGTTGCCGATCAAGTTGCCGACCGGGTTGTTGCGCCGATTCTCTTTCAGCTCAGGAGGAGTCTTCACACCCTCTGCGACCACCACAATCGTGAAATCCCGGCCGCCCTGTTCGCGCTTGGCGATGAAGTCGCACACGCCCTTGATGGTGAACGGGATTTCAGGAATCAGGATGATATGCGCCCCACCGGCGATGCCGCCAGCCAGCGCAATCCAGCCACAGTCCCGGCCCATGACTTCCACTACCATCACGCGGTGATGGGATGCTCCCGTGGTATGGATCTTGTCGATCGCATCCGTCACCGTGTGCAGCGCAGTGTCGAACCCGAAGGTAAGCTCTGTGGCCGACAAGTCATTGTCGATCGTCTTGGGTACACCGACGATCTTCAAGCCTTTCTGAAAAAGCTCGTGGCCGATGGTTTGCGAGCCATCGCCGCCGATGGTAATGATGGCGTCGATTCCAAGCTTTCTGGAATTGGCGATGACTTGACCGGAAATGTCACTCAGAACTGTCTGGCCATCATTGGTTGATTTGTATCTGAAGGGATTGCCACGATTGGTGGTGCCGAGGATGGTTCCACCTCGGGGCAGAATGCCACTCACTTTGTCGAGCGTGAGTTCGAAGGATTTTTCTGGCCAGATGAGCCCATCAAATCCATCCGGAATGCCAATGACTTTCCACTGGTGTTTGAGGATCGCGGCTTTCGTAGCGGCGCGAATGACAGCGTTCAGGCCGGGGGCGTCCCCGCCCCCGGTGGCGATGCCGATGCAGCGAATATCAGACATGGGAAATTAATTGTGAGTAACGACGATCATAAAACTCTCTCGAGGGATGAACAAAGTTACGAGAGGGCATTGGTGGAACTGGGCTTGCGAGCGAACTCCGAATCAACTACCGGCGGGAAGACACTTGTGGGAAAGCTTGGGTGCTGAGAATAAATCGCGAAAGAAAACAGGCAGCCGGCGCGTTGACCGTTTTTCGAGCTTCCGCAGCGCAAAAAGATCGACGGACTCGGCTCGCTTACGATGCCGGAGCTATGGTAAGAGTGGTCTGGAAGCTGCTGTTCACTCCATTACACGTATAGACAGCAAAAATGGTGACCGGGGTTGAGCCAGTAATGGTAAGCCCGCTGGTGTCGATAGTCGCTGGATCTCCGGCGATAATCGTAACTCCGGAATTGCTGGTAGACCAGGTAACGCCGGCACTGATATCGACCGGCCCGGAAATTCCCGAAACCACTGTCGTCGCGGTGGCGGTAGCGTCGGCGCCGACGGTGACGCTCGATGGGTCCAACGTGATGGTGAAGTTCGTTCCATTCTGCACGCAAACCGTGGCGGAAGCGGTGGCGCTGATTCCCTGATAGTCGGCGGAGATGGTGGCCGGCGTGGAGCTGAGGTCGTTGCCGGTCAGGACTCCCGAACTGCTGACGCCGACGGCGCCGCTGCTGCTCGACCATGAAACTTTACCGGTGATATTTCCCGCCGAGGAAGAGTCCGTATTCGTGCCGTAAGCCGTGAGTTGCGTGGTTCCGCCGAGGGGCACGTTAGGACTGGTAGGAGAGATGGTGATCGAGGCCAGCTGTTCGGGCACGAAAAATCCGGTGCAGCTCGCGGCGAAAGCCAACAATGCTAGCGCGGCGATGGCGCCTGCCACTTGGAATTTGTGTTTCCTGGATAACATAAGCGTAACGAGTCCTTGCGCGCCCCGGTTCCGTTTCGATCCGATCTTTTTCGATCCGATCTTTTTCGAACCGATCTTTTTCTATCCGATCGTTCCGCCAATCGGAATGCAAAAATTGTAGCAGAGAAGATTTCTTCCGGCGCACCCGCCAGTACCTGGTCTGCGGGCTTGGAACCATCTCCGCCATCCGCCGGAGGCAGTCATCTTCTCGTTTAGAACGCCGCGCCAAACGAGGCTTGCAGGAAAATCTTCGTCAGACTCCAGACCTCGGACTTCGGACTTCGAATCTCTGACTTCTGACTTCTGACTTCGGACCCTCGGACCTCTGGCGTTTGGGTCTGAAGTCCGGGGTTCGGGGTCCGGGGTCTTGAAGTCCAAGGTCCGAGGTCTGAAGTCTGCTTCTTCTTTACTTGCGCTCTTCCTTGGGCGCGCTTTGCTTTTTTGGCGGTGCGCTGGGCTTCGACAAATTTTTCGGCGCAGTCTCGTGGGACTGAGGGCGAGACTCGTTGGGACGATTGGCACTTTCACGCGCGTTATTTCCCGCTGCTCCGATTTTTGCGGGCGGCGTAAAAGGACGAAAGCCATCATTGGATCTGGGCCGGTTTGCCGCCGGTGAAGCCACCCGAGCCTCTCGGGGCGACATTGCGGGCGCATGATATTCGCCGCCCGCGGAGCGCGCGGGAACTGCGGAACGACTGCTGAAATCACCAGGCCTGGCGGTGGCTGCGATGGCGGGCCGTCCGTGATTTTCAGAGGCGAAGTTGGTGCGATTCTGGCTGGCGATCCGCTCGTGCTGTAGCTGCTCTGCCAGCGGAGCGACATGGCGCTCATGCGCGGCCGCTTCTTCCTGGGGAGTGGGACGCGCATCAATGCCGCCCGCGCCACCGTTATAGCTGACGACTCTGGTGTTGAGCACGACGGTTCGGTTGTAAACGTGAGTGACGTCTGTCACGCTCACGTTGGTGACGTAGCGGTTGTAGTAGAACGCTCCGCCGCGCCACTCACCGCCAACAAATCCCACCCCGGTATAGCCGAATCCGTAGTTGATTCCGCCATAGAAGCCGATGTGCGGTCCCCAGTATCCTGGATGCCACGCGTAGGAACCTCCACCCCAACCCCAATATCCGGGTGTCCAGAGCATGCCGACCGGGGCCACAACCCAGGTGCCGGGCACCCAGTAATAACCATCGTCATCACTCCAAGCCCAATAACCGGGAGTCCAGAAGTAACCTGGGCCGGGACAGATGGGTTGCGCATAAACCGGTAACGGAGGTGGCCCGATGCGGACTGAGATACCCACTGCGATCTGCGAAAATGACGCCGAGGAGAAAGATAAAACAATGATTGCCAATAATAGCCAGCGCACGGCCACCCGACTCCTGATCATTACCCCGCTCCCCCTGAATTCATCAGACATATTTCATCAGACATGCAAAACGGAGCGGAAGCGAGCTCCACGCATGCCCTGATTACAGTTCAACCCTGTAAACCCTAAACCTGGAAGTATGTTGCTCGGGGAGGAAATTATTTGGGATGAAGGTTTTTGGCACGCTAAATGCCGCGATTGATGCTAATGAAGTACGCAGGGCTAATTGATTTTCTTGCCGCGGGCGATGCGTTCGTCGATGGGCTTGCGGCCGGCAAAACCTTCCTGGGTTCCGTGCCAGTGGGTAATGGATTTCTCACCCAGCTTCCAACACAGCAGAATAATCTGGCCTTCGAGTTCGCAGGGAAAATCGAGCAGGCCGATGTCGATATCTTTCACTTGGACGCCGATGGAGTCGATTTCCGCCAGCGCATCTTTGGCGCGCTGCTCTGCCTTCGATCGCTCCGCTTTGCGCCGGGCGAGGGGAACGACGTTGAGAAACATTCCGCCATTTAGAAAAATCCGGTGCGCGAGCGCCTGCTGCTCGGCCTCAACTTCTTCCATAAGCTTCTTGGCCGCGATGGCGCTGCGCAAGAGCGACTCCAAAACGGGTAATAGAGATTGCGCTTCGGCGAGAGTAAAAGTACGGGCGGACATGGAATAACTTATTTTAGCGTACTCCTCGTGAATCGTCGTTGGTCGTTGGTCGTTAGCCAACGAATCGTTGGCATTTGCGTGCTCTTCGTCTGCTGATCAGCGGGTTCTGCCGTGCGAGGGATCGCCTGAGTTCGCGGTGTTGAGGTCGACATAGAGCGGCGGACTTATGCCGGGCACATCGCAGTTTCCGTCGGGGCTGTAGTTGGTGCAGCGCCCAGCCACATCCTTGCGTTGCGGGGATTGCGCGAACTGCCAGACTTCGGCCATCTGCACTCCGCTTTGCTCCGGGTTGGACGGATGCTGTGAAAATTCGCATCCGGGAGCGGGCGGACAGGCGTCATTGATGGCCCAGTAAACAATGGAGCGCGTCCCGGCGCTCTGGCGTATGTCTTCGGCGGTAACGACGTTGCCGTCGTCGGCCGCAGGAATGCCGGAACAATAAATTCCTGCGCGAAATCCGGCGGCGGTAATGCCGTCAACCCAGGCATAGATGTAAGCTTTTTGCTCGGGCAGCATGCGGCCGCCCTGTTCCTGATCCAGAAAAATAATGGTCTTTGCGGGGAATCCTTCGCGATGCGCAGCCGATGCAGCCGCTTGCGCATCCGATTGCCCTAATCTGGTGGCCCTCGCCACGGTCTTGAGTTGGGCGTCAAGGCGTCCATTGAAGAGCACGAGGAATCCGAATCCCGCAGATTCGACTGCGGCGCGGCGGCCGGCCCAGGTATTTGTTTTTTCGCCTGGTGGATTGTTCAGCCAGTAGCCGGCATAGGCGAACGTCTGATGAAGTGTTTTGAGATTGGCGTCACCGGGGTAATTGTTGCGGTCGAAGCCGAGGTAGGTGGAGGTCTGCGCTAGCAACGATGCGGGAAGCAGGCAGAACGCAAAGGCGGTAATGAAGCGGGAGAATCTCACTCTCTGATCTTAAACGAGCGAACCTCCAGCGGCTAAAGCCGCCTTTTCAAGTGCGTCCTGATCGGCACGAGTGGAACTCGTGCCCTTCCCGGTCTTGCCCAAAGCATCGGCGCCGGTGGTTTCTGAGTATCGATGCGGGTGGTTTGTGGAAGGCCTGCCACATCGTGACGGCACCTTTATCCGCGGATGTGCACCATGGTTCGCGATGCTGGCATGCCATTCACGGTTAAATGTTTCGAAATTTCCTATTCTCGGTGAACTCCGCGCTCTCAGCGGTGAAATGCTTTTGCTGAGGGCTGAAGGCTGACGGCCGAAAGCTGAAAGCTATCCTCCGATGTGCACCATGGTTCGCGACGCCGGCACGAAGTCCGGCTCGCCGATGTGGTGACGCGCTTCTTTTTTCTGGACGACGCCGCGAATGAATTCCGCCAATTCTTCGTCGCTCGCGCCGCGGCGCATTTGGGCGTGCAGGTCGTGATCCCAGACGGAAAACAGGCAGGTGCGAATCTTGCCATCGCTGGTGATGCGAATGCGGCTGCAGTGTCCGCAGAAGGGATGCGAGACGGGAGCGATGATGCCGATCTCGCCAATGCCATCTTCAAAGCGGTAGCGTCTTGCGGTTTCCGAACGGGCGTGCGGGATTTCGACGAGCGGCCGGTATTCGGCCATGCGCGCGAGAATTTCATCGAGCGTGACCACGGTATTCGGCGCCCAAGTTCTTCCCTCTTCGAGCGGCATAAATTCGATGAAGCGCACGGTGACGCCTTCCTCGCGCGCGAACATACCGAAGGGAATGATCTGATCCTCGTTGAATCCGCGCATGAGCACGCAGTTCACTTTTAACGGCCACAGGCCGACGCGACGCGCGGCGCGAATGCCGGCCAATACGTGATCGTAGCCGTTGGGGACGCGGGTGATGCGCGCGAAGCGGTCTGGGTCGACCGCGTCCATGGAGACCGTCACTCGGGTGAGACCCGCGTCCTTCAACGGCTGGGCCAGCTCGGCCAGCATGTGCCCGTTGGTGGTGAGCGCGATATCGAGGGGCTCGTTGTTCTCGAAAGCGCGGCCGCGGGCCGCAGCGGCTAAAGCCGGACCTGCCCCGCCGGCACTTCCGGCATCGCTGAAGCGATGCCCTGATACGAACCGTGAGTCTTCGGATACGAACTGTGAGTCTTTCGGGGAACTGCCGGGGGCTTGCGGTTTCAGTTTCGCGAGTTCGCGCACGAACTCGACCACGCCCTTGCGCAACAGCGGCTCCCCGCCCGTGAGGCGCACTTTCGTGATTCCCATGCCCACCAGCACACGCGCCATCCGCAGATAATCTTCGAAAGGCAGATCGCCATACAACGCGCCTTCGTTTCCGGTGCGGCAGTAGACACACTTGTAATTGCAGCGGTCAGTGATGGAGATCCGCAGGTCGGTGATGGCGCGGCCGAATTTGTCGTGGAGGGGCAAGGGTCGTCGTTAGTCGTTAGTCGTTCGTCGTTCGTCGTTGGTCGTCAATCGTTGGTCTTGCTCGTTGCAAATTGGCAGCGACCATTGACCATCGACTAACGACTTGATTGTTGAAAGAAAACAAACAGGCGGGAACCTCCCGGCGGCTGTCTCCTTTCCAATGCGTTCTTTCAGAACGCGGGAGGTGCCGGCGTTTCCACCGTCACCTTCGGGAAAGTGTGGCGCGGGCGCCCTCGCCCGCGTTCTTTCCCTCGCCGCCACGGCCTGGGTATATCCGAAGACCAAGGCGGTCGGAAACTGACTCTCAACATTATAGGACGTGCGGGGAGAAAACGAGGATTCAAGGCTTCGGGCTTGCCAGCGCTTTCTCGATCGCGGCGTCAGCCATCGGGGCCATAATTTTGAATCCCGCCGCGTTCGGGTGCAGCCCATCGTCGGCGAGATCTTTCTTCATGAGTCCCTTGTCGTCGACCAGGGCGCTGAAATAATCGAGATAGACGCAGCTGTTCGATGCAGTCGCGCAGTAATTCTGTAACCAGCGATTGAGGGCGAGAATTTTTTCCGGCGATCGCTGCGCGAAAAAGTCCTTCGATCGTTCGGTATAGTTATGCACCGGAAGAACTGAACAGTAAATTACTTTGATGTTGTTGGCGCGCGCCAGCTCCGCGAGAGAGGCGTAATCGGCTTCAATATCTTCCAACCGCATGGGACCGGTATTGCCGGCAATGTCGTTGGTGCCGGCGAGAATGATGACGATTTTCGGCTGCAGATCGATCACGTCCTGACGAAACCGCACCAGCATCTGCGGCGTGGTCTGGCCGCCGATGCCGCGGTTAATGTAAGGCTTGCCGGGAAAATATTCATCGAGGTGCCAGATGTCGGTGATGGAATCGCCGAAAAAGACAACGCGATTCTCGCCCGGCGCGGCTGGTTTCAGCGCGGCATCGGCGTCGCGGTAACGCGCCAATTGCCCGAAGTCATCGGTAAAGACAGCTATGCGCCTTGCCCGATACTGATCGAGGCCGGCAAATCCGGTGGAGGGAATGGTGGGCGGCGCCGCCGGCTGCTGTGCTAGAAGCGTTAGAGAGAGAAGAAGGAAAATACCGGTCTTTGCAATGCCGAACTTTGCAGCGCTACTAGATAACATGGATTCCTCTTTTGCTGGTTCTTCGTTGGGATTCGGGGTAAGTTCGACCGCGGAGGGATTGTTTGGCCCAAATATGTCCCATCGCGCAAAATGCTATCACGGCGGCCAGTCTCAACCGATGGTCGACTCCGGAGCCGATGATTTCCAGCTTGATCTGTAGAAGCCGCGTGAATCGGTGGCCGGCACTTTGCGCCTCGCTTCGCTCGGCTGGACGGGCAAAGGCGCCCGTCCCAACACAGGCATCACACTCGGCACAAGCATCTCTACACAAGTATCTCAGTTTACATGCCGTCGTAATTTGGGCCGCCGCCGCCTTCCGGTGGCACCCAGGTAATGATCTGATACGGGTCGGCGATGTCGCAGGTTTTGCAGTGGACGCAGTTCGAGGGGTTCAGGCTGATGCGCTTGCCGTTCGGCTGGCTTGCGTCGTCGACCATTTCGTAGACGTTCGCGGGACAGAAATTCTGGCAGGGGCTGCCGAATTCTTTCACACAGCGCGTATTGCAGACGTCCGTGTCGTGAATCACCAGATGCGAAGGCTGGTCTTCCTCGTGCTTGGTGCCGGAGTGGTAGAGGTCAGTAAGTTTGTCAAAGGTAAGCTTGCCGTCGCCTTTGGCGGGACCGAGCAGGTGCGCTTCGGCGCCTCCATCGGCAGGAAGATCGGCGAGTTTGCGCATGTGTTCGTAGCCGGCTTTTGCGGGATAGCGGTTGCGCAGGCCGCGTCCGCCGGTGATCATTTGCAGGCCGGTGTGGAACATACCCGCATACATTCCGTGTTCAAAACCCTGATGCAGGTTGCGCACCTTCCACAATTCTTCTTTGATCCAGCTCGACTCGACTTTTTTCTGGAACGCGCTCAGGGTCGCAGCGGATGGGTCATTCTTTATCAGCGCATCGAAGGCAGTCTCAGCGGCGAGCATCCCGCTCTTGATGGCGAGATGAATTCCCTTGAGCCGCGCTGAATTCAGGAAGCCAGCAGAATCGCCGAGGATCATCCAGCCGTCGCCCGCAACCGGCGGAATCGCCCACCAGCCGCCGTAAGGCATCGACTTCGCGCCGTAGCGAATCATCTTTCCGCCTTCGAGCAGCTTCGCCACAAACGGATGCCGCTTGAATTGCTGCAGCACGCGCTGCGGATCAAGCCGCGGATCGGCGTAGTCGAGTCCCGTAACGAAGCCGAGCGAAACGATATTATCTTTTGGCCCGGTACCGGGCGATCCGTAAATCCAGGCGCCGCCGTATTCTTTCGTGGTGAGCGGCCAACCCATGGTGTAAATTACCTCGCCAGCGGCGATGCGGCCGGCGGGAACTTCCCAGAGTTCTTTTATTCCGACGCCGTAGGTTTGCGGGTTAGCATTTTTAGCCAGATCGAATTTCGAGACGAGTTGCTTGGTTAACGACCCACGCGGGCCTTCGGCCAGAATGACGACTTTCGCCTGCAAGTCGTACCCAGGTTCGAAGTTGGATTTCGGCTGACCTTCTTTGTCGATGCCTTTATCATCGGTACGGACACCGCTGACCCGGTCGCCCTCGTAGAGAAGTTCCGATCCGGCGAATCCGGTGAAGATCGTGATGCCGGTTTCCTCGACCTTGCTGCCCAGCCATTTCACGAAGCGGTTCAGCGAGATTACATAATTGCCATGATCGCGCAGGAACGGCGGCGTAATCGGCAATTTGAACTTGCTCTTCTCGGTAAAGAAGTAAACAGCTTCTTTCGTGACCTCGGCATCGAGCGGCGCTTCCTTTTCAAATCCAGGAAGCAGTTCGCGCATAGACCGCGGATCGAGCAATGCGCCCGATAGACAGTGCTGTCCGATCTCTCGCGCCTTTTCGAGGACGTAAATATTTTCTTTGCTGAGCCGCGCGTCGGGATGCGCAGCGTTGTGAGCGTCGATCAACTGCGCCAGCCGCAGCGCACAAGCCATGCCGGCAGGGCCGCCGCCAACGATGACCACGTCAGCCGGCATCTGCGGCCGTTCGACGCCTTCAATCGGTTTGCGAAAGACCAACATAAGCAGTTTCGAGTTTCAGGTTTCCAGTTTCGAGTAACGCCAGAAACGGACCCCCTATTCGGTCCCGGTCTTAGGGAGGCGCATCGATCCGATAAGACCATTGAGGAGCTTCTGGAATTCTAACGAGAGCCCTTCCAGCCTGCGAAAGTCGCTATCCTCCAGAAAGTGCAGCTCTAGGGCAATCGCCAGTTGTGTTTCAACCTCCAGCAGCGATCCTCTGGCTTGGCCGAGAAAGTGGCAGAACTCGCCTCGAGTCAGCCTGCCTTGACCCTCGGCAATATTTGATGCGATCAGACTGCGGCCCGACGAAGTTGCGAGGTCAGTCCGTAGATCTCGATCTTCGGAAACGGCTCGGTAGCACGATATATCTCGACGGCGAATGCCTTCGCCTTTTGCCACGCAATCAGATCCTGATATCGATGGCTCAATTCGACTCCGAGGGCAAGAACTTGAAACTCGAAACTTGTAACTCGAAACTATCCCTTCGCTTTCTTCACTTCCTCAATCAGAGCCGGAACGATGTCGAACAAATTCCCGACGATCGCGTAGTCGGCAATCTCGAAAATCGGCGCCTCTGAATCTTTATTTACGGCGATGATTGTGCGGGAGCCCTTCATGCCAACGATATGCTGAATTGCGCCGCTGATGCCGAGGGCCAGATAGAGCTTGGGTGCGACGGTTTGACCCGAAGAGCCAATCTGGCGGTCCATGGGCAACCAGCCCGAATCGCAGATGGGACGCGATGCGGCAAGGTCTCCGCCGAGCGCATCGGCAAGCTGCTTCGCGATCTCGATATTTTTTTGTTCTTTGATGCCACGCCCGACGGCCACAATAATTTCTGCCTGCGTCAGATCGACCGATTGCTTGGCTTCTTTGAAAACTTCCTGTGGCTTGGTGCGAATGGCGACATCTGGAATTTCAACATTCACCGTCTCGACGGGAGCGGCACTGGCGCCGGCTTCGGCTTTGTCCCCACGGAACGCGCCATTTTGAAAAGTTGCGAACCACGGGGCATCGCTTGTAAAGCTCACATCTGCGGCCAGCTTGCCCTGAAACATCTGCCGGGTGAAAACGAGTTTCCCGCCTTCGTACTTGAAGCCAATGCAGTCGCTGATCACAGTGCGCGCCATGGCCGTCGCGAGTTTGGGCACAAAGTCGCGCACCTGATAAGTGTGCGGCATCAGCACGAGTTTGGGCTGCTTCGAGTCGAGGAATTGCTTTAACGCGGCAGCGAATGCGTCGGGTGTGTACGGATCGAGTTTTGGAGACTCGATGGCATAGACCTTCGCGACCTTTTTCGCGGAAACTTCGGCGGCAAGCGACGATGCAGAACTTCCGACCACGGCGGCTTCCAGGGCCCAGCCAGTTGCGGCTGCGATGGCCTGACCCGCAGTAATAGTTTCCCAGGAGACGCGATTCAGTTTTCCTTCGCGCTGTTCGACGACAACTAAAATCGTATCGGGCATAGGAAAGTTCTCAGTTCTCAGTTCTCAGTACGCTGGCTCGCGGAATGATCCATGTGGGGACAGCCGCCCTCGGCTGTCCGGCCGAGCAAAGCTCGGCAGCCCCTCTACAATACCCGCAACTCATTCCGCAGCTTATCCACCAACTTTTTCGCAATCTCGGCCGGCGGACCTTCAATATGTTCTGTCTTCTTCGTTTTTTCCGGCACGTAGAGCCGCTCAATTTTTTGCAGATTTTCGCCGATCGCAGGTTGCACCTCCGCCAGCGTTACTTTTCGCAGAGGCTTATTCTTGGCCTGCTTGATGCCAATCAGGGTCGCGTAGCGCAGCTTGTTGATGCCTGACTGGATGGTTAAAACCGCCGGCGTCGGCATGTCGACGAACTGAAAATAACCGGCCTCAAGCTCGCGTTTCACGCGGATGCCGCTGTCGGTCTTCTCGATCTGCATAATGATGGTGGCGTGCGGCAATCCCAAAAGTTCGGCAAGGATTACACCAGTCTGCGCGTAGCCGTAGTCGTCAGATTGCAATCCGGTAAAGATGAGATCGAAGGTTTCATCCTTAATGGCAGCGGCGAAGGCCTTGGCGGTATTGAACGCATCAAGGCTGACGAACTTCGGGTCCTCGAGATGAATCGCGCGATCGGCGCCCTTGGCCAGCGCTTCGCGCAGCACCTGCTGGGCACGCGCGGGACCGCTGGTAATCACCACGACTTCGCCCTTGTGCTTTTCGCGCTGGCGGAGCGCCTCTTCCAGCGCAAAAGCATCGGGTTCGTTCACTTCGTAGGAGACGTCTTCGCGAATCCACGCGCCGCTTTCGTTGAGCTTGAGCGGTGCATCTTTTTGCGGCACCTGCTTCATGCAGACCAGGATTTTCAAACAAGTCTCCTTCTCCCTATGACTTTGGGAGTCACGAGGGAAACTCATTAGTATAGCCTCAACGGCGCAGAAACGCTGGCGAAAAGCGCAGGTAATCTAAAACGGGTACGAATCGATTGTGGAGAAAATTGGAGGTCGATTTTCTTGAGAGTCAGGAAAATGGGGGTGACTTTCGCACGTAGAGAAGGCTGCGAGGCGGAGACGAATTATCTCTACTCGGTGATGACCGTCGATTGGCCGGTAAGTTCGAAGCGCTTGCGGCAACGAATATTCTTGCAGGCCATCATGTCGTCTTTACGAACCATGTACGAGCGGAATTTCGCGAAGCGAGCACGATCCCGATCGTCGGCGCGGCCCGAAAGCTGCCGCTTTTTGGTGCGTACCACCCAAGTGATTTCATAGTCCGCTGCCTGATGGCAGTGAGGACAATTCAGTGAAGCGGGTTTCTTCTCCTGCTTCTCGTCAAAAAAATCACGCTCTTCCATAAATTTCGCGGAGCCGAGAGATTCCGGCTAAGACTGAATTATTGCACATTTGATGACGCGCGCGATTCTTAAACGCGATTCGCGGAGCGCAGGTTACACTGCGGTTGTAAGCTTGGGTCGAGCGGAATTGTCAGAGTACAGGGTCAAAAAAGATGGTCAAAAAGAAAAGAGCCAAACGCTTTCGCGCCGTAACTGCGGTGAAGGAGTTGGCGCGCGAACGCGTTGGCGCGCCGCCGGCCGGGCAAATCGTGATCGAGAAAAAGAAGAAACCGGAGAAACACAAAGCCACGCTGGGCAGGCTTTTAGAACCGGAATAGACGCGGGGCTGAAGCAGAACTTCTGCGAGGAAATTTCCTCGCCGCAGCGCTAGGCTTGCACCGCCTCGGCCACCACCTTCGCGAAGTCTTTTACGTCTTCTTCGGTCGTATCGAAGGAGCACATCCAGCGGACGATGCATTCTTCTTCGATCCACATATAGAAGAAGTACCGGTCCTTGATTTTCTGAATCGCATGCCGCGGAATCTGGACAAAGACGCCGTTGGCTTCCACTTTCCACACAATTTTGATTTGCGGAATGCGCCGCAGTTCTGCTTCGAGCAGGCGGGCCATTCGGTTGGCATGTTCGGCGCTGCGCTGCCAAAGTCCATTGCTGAGCAAGGCCTCGAACTGTGCCGCGATGAAGCGCATCTTGGAAGCGAGTTGCATCCCTTGCTTGCGCAGGTAGAGAAAATCCGTTCTCAGTTTGGGATTGAAAAAAACGACCGCTTCCCCGCCCATGATTCCGTTCTTGGTTCCACCGAAGGAGAGCACGTCCACGCCAAGATCGCCCGTGGCCCGGCGTAGAGTTTGACCGAGCGAAACGGCGGCGTTGGCGATGCGGGCACCGTCCATGTGCAGAAACATTTCGTGCTCGTGCGCAAACTGGGCCAATGATTGAATTTCTTCCGGCTGGTAAACCGTCCCCATCTCGGTGGATTGTGTGATGGAAATGACGTGCGCCTGCACATGATGCTGGTCGCCAATGCCGTGAAAAGCGTGGCGCACCGAGTCGAGCGTGATCTTCCCATCCTGATGCGGGAGGGGAATCAGTTTGCATCCCGTATGTTTTTCCGGCGCGCCACATTCGTCGGTATAGATGTGCGCGAACTCGCTGCACAGCACGGCGTGATAGGAGCGGTTCAACGATTGCAATCCGAGGACGTTCGCGCCGGTTCCGTTGAAAGTAAAAAATACGGCGATGTCCGGGCCAAAGTGTTCTTCGAACTTCGCGATCGCTGAGCGCGTGTAGGGGTCGTCACCGTAAGCGACTACGTGTCCCTGATTGGCGCGCGCAATAGCCTCCAACACTTCCGGATGCACCCCGGCGTTATTGTCGCTGGCAAAATTGCGAGTGGGTTTGCTCGAAACCTGCGGCATAGGGAAACAAATGTAGCAGAGTATGCGCCCAGAGAAATTGGTTCACGTAGGGGCGGACTCAGCCTGCCCTGAGCGCAGTCGAAGGGTCCGCCTGGCGAAGCGAAGCGAGCCCCCGGACGAATGCGTCCGGGGCTACGTGTCTTTGTCCGGTCGCAATCCGTCAGATTGGCGTATGCCGCACCGAGACTTTACAATCCAGAATTCTCGGAGGAGCCTGCTCGTGAGCGCGCATAACATTCGTCGGTATACGATTCTATTATTTCTTTCTGCTCTCGCCGTCGCCCAAACGGCCGAGCAAAAGACTGCGCGCTATCTCGACTCGATCCGGAATCAGCCATCGCTCCTGTTGGCCTTCCTGCACGACATCCCCAAGGGTGGTGACCTGCACAATCATCTGGACGGCGCCATTTATGCCGAAGATCTGATTGACTTTGCGGCCGACGACAATTTCTGCATCGACCGCACCACTTCGCGCTTGCTGGGCGCGCCGTGCGATTCCTGCGAAAGCTATACGCCCAAACCCGCTATCCGCTGCGCGTATGACGACCACATTCTTTACAGCCAGATCGTCGACGCGTGGTCGATGCGCAACTGGCGTCCCGGAGACGAATCGGGCCATGATCATTTTTTTGGCACCTTCGACAAATTCGGACCGGCCTCTCACAATCATGTCGCCGAGGGCGTCGCTTCCGTCATTAATCGGGCTGCGCGCGAGCACGTGCAATACATCGAGTTCATGCACACGGCCGATGGCCGCGAGGCGGCGCAACTTGGCATGCGCCTAGGCTGGGATAGCGACCTGGGAAAAATGCGCGATAAACTTCTGTCAGGCGGCCTGAAAGAAATTACCGCCGCCACCAGCAAGACTTTGGCGGAAGATGAATCTCGCGCTCGCGCGGACTTGAAATGCGGGACCCCTGATGCTGAGCCCGGCTGTGGTGTTACTGTGCGCTATCTTTATCAAGTGCTGCGCGGGCTGCCGCAAGCGGCCGTCTTCGCAGAGATTGTGCTCGGCTTCGAACTGGCTTCGGGCGATCCGCATTTTGTGGGATTGAATCTCGTGATGCCGGAGGACTGGTACGTTCCCATTCATGATTTCAATCAACATATGGCGATGCTCGATTATCTGCACGGAGTCTATCCGAAGGTGCACATCAGCCTGCATGCGGGCGAAATCGCGATGGGATTAGTGAAGCCGGAAGATCTCGCGTTTCACATTCGCGCGTCGGTCGAACGTGGCCACGCCGAGCGCATCGGCCACGGAGTCGACGTGATGCTGGAAAAAGATCCTATTGGCCTGATGAAAGAGATGGCCGCGAGAAATGTGCTGGTGGAAATAAATCTAACTTCGAATGATCAGATTCTTGGCGTGAGTGGCGACGACCATCCGCTGCCGATTTATATGAAATATGGAGTGCCGGTCGCGATTTCGACCGACGACGAAGGCGTCGCTCGATCTGACATGACACACGAATATCTGCGCGCGGTCGAGGGATATCACCTGTCCTATGCCGATTTGAAACGTATGACGCGACAGAGTCTGGAGCATAGTTTTTTGCCGGGGCAGAGTTTATGGGCGTCGACAAAAGATTCGTTCCGTCCGGTTCCAGCCTGCGCGACGGATGTTGCGGAAAAACCTTCGCACACTTGCACGGCATTTCTTAACGCCAATGAACGTGCAAGGGAACAATGGAAGCTCGAGAGGGAGTTCGCGAAGTTCGAAAAAAGATATTAAAACGGTAATCTTTAGTTTGTGAGCTGCTGACTTTTTGAGTCTCCTGCGTGAACCGAACGACCGGCAAAATCATGACCGACCAATTCGCACTGGCCGACGCGTCCGCACAATTTATTCTGGCGGGTACGCCGCTGCGTCCGAAGATCGGACTTGTTCTCGGCTCTGGCCTGGGCGCGTGCGCGGATTCGCTTGCCGATGCCACTCGCGTTCCTTACTCCGAGATTCCCGCGTTCCCGCGTTCAACGGCGATCGGCCATGCGGGACAAATGGTGCTCGGCAAGGTTGGCGATGTGCCCGTAGCCGCCATGCAAGGCCGCGTGCATCAATATGAAGGATATTCGGCGCAGGAAGTTACATTTCCCATTCGTGTCTTTGGGCGCATGGGCATTCGCGCCGTGATTCTGACCAATGCTGCGGGCGGCATCGATCGCGGTTATTCGCAGGGCGCGCTAGTTCTGATCCGCGACCATATTAATCTTCAGGGAACGAGTCCGCTGGTGGGCACGAACGACGACCGCTTCGGCGTCCGCTTCCCTGACATGACGCGCGCCTATGATCGTGACTATCGCCAGATTGCGCGGGAAGAGGCAGCCGGGCTAAACATTCCGCTGCTCGAAGGCGTCTATGCCGCTCTGCTTGGCCCCAGTTACGAAACACCCGCGGAGATCGAATATCTGCGAAGAATTGGAGCGGACCTAGTCGGGATGTCGACAGTGGCGGAAGTGATCGCTGCCCGCCACATGGAAATGAAAGTTCTCGCTATTTCGTGCGTCACCAACATGGCAGCGGGGATTCTCGACCAGCCGCTCTCGCACGCAGAGGTGATGGAAACTGGCGAGCGCGTCAAGAGTATCTTCGAATCGTTGCTGCGCGCAATCTTACCGCGCTTGAACGACCTTGTGTCCAGACAGTAAGAAAGTGCTGTCATGCTGAGCGGAGGAAGGACTTCGCGAAGCGAAGGACTTTCGTAGTCGAAGCATGACTACGGATTCTTTACTTCGCTCTTTACTTCGCTTTTGGAATGAATAGCTCCGCTGGCGGCTTGACTCCATACACTGCCGCGAAACTGTTCTGATTCACGGCCAAGCCTAAATGCCCACGCGAATCGATATAGAGCAAGGGCTCGTTCAGCGGCACATCGCTAAACGTCTTGACGAATTTCATCTTCATCTCGCGACCACCCACTGTTACCGGGACTTCTTGCCCATGCTGATACCCAAGCTTGAAGAAATCGTCCGCATCCACGTTGGTTACCAGGTTGCCGAAGGGGCCGTCGGTGGCGATCACGGTTGCGTTTAAGCCGCGGTCGTTGAGGGTGGCGGCCTTTAATTGCAGCCGCACTAGATCTTTCACTGGCACTTCCGGCCCAGCCTTCGTCCAGTCATCGCCGCGGGCCACATGCGCGCCCGCCGGAGAAAAAATGTCGCGCCCATGAAACGTCGATGAAAGCTTGCTGCCAATCATCCACTCCGGATTCGTAATCTCGTAAACTGCTTCAATGCCGTCGCGCTGCTCCACCAGCGTCAGCAGCCCGTTATCGGGCAACACAAAATATTGACCACGTTTCGACCGGGCTATGATTGCTTTCCGCGTGCTGCCGACGGTTGGGTCGATTACCACCACAAAGACAGTTCCTGAGGGAAAATACGGCGTCGCGCCATACAGGAAACGGGCTCCATCGAGAATCGAAAACGGCGTGACTTGATGCGTGAGATCGACAATTCTCACTCTAGGCATAATCCCATACATCACGCCGCGGCAGAGCGCGACTGAATCGTCGACCAAACCGAAGTCGGTCATGAACACAATTGTGGGCGGATACTTCTGGGCGGATTCAGCCGCCCGCAGCGGCGCCAAAAGAATTGCAAATACGAGTACTGCTAGACCAATCGATACGAAGGCGGAGCTACTACGCGTACGAAGCCGCACAGTCATGGAGTTCGATGCCTGTCGTTGAAATTGTTTGCACGCTTGCCAGACCACTATAATGGAATTGAAATTTTCGGAGGCTCTTATGTCGCAAGTTATCCCCGAGAAGTACCGCGATCTGTTTCAGAAGCGGGCTTTTGCCAGCCTGGGGACGTTGATGCCCGACGGCCGGCCGCAGGTCACGCCCGTGTGGTGCGATTTTGACGGCGAGCACGTAGTTTTCAATTCTGCTAAAGGCCGTCAGAAGGACCGCAATGTCCGCCGCGATCCGCGTGTCTCGCTCGCTATCATCGATCCCGAAAATCCCTACCGCTATCTCGAGATTCGGGGCCGCGTCGTCGAAATCACTGAAGACGGCGCCGACGAGCATATCAATAAGCTGGCGAAGAAATATTTAGGCGTAGATAAATATCCCTACGCGCAGCCCAGCGAAGTACGCGTGATCTACAAGATTAAACCTGAACATACGACGGTGATGGGATAGCCGCGATCCGCAACTACAATCTCTGTTTTCTCGGCTTCGGCAATGTGAACCGCACGCTTGTGCGTCTGTTGGCGGACCGCGAGGCCGAACTTCGCAATAGATACGGGATTGCCTTTCGGGTCACCGGAATCGCCTCTCGGAGTTTGGGATGGATCGCCGATCGTGCCGGCTTCGATGTGACTACGCTGTGTGGCGCGGGCGCCCCCGCCCGCGAAAAATCGGAACCCGATTCAAAGTTCATCTCAAAGACCACCCCCCAAAACGTCCGCGAATGGCTCGCTAGCGCCCAGGCTGACGTCCTCTTCGAAGCGACCTCTCTCAACGTGAAAGATGGCCAGCCCGCCATCGACCACATTCGCGCGGCGCTTGAGCACGGAGCCCACGCCATCACCGCGAACAAAGGACCCATCGTGCATGCGTACCGCGAACTGCGCGACTTGGCCGCGGCGCGCGGCAAACGGTTTCTGTTTGAATCCACGGTGATGGACGGCGTGCCTATTTTTTCTTTGTTCGATCAGATGCCGACGATTCATCTGCAGGGTTTTCATGGAATCCTCAACTCAACCACGAATGTGATTCTCGGCGAGATGGAGCAAGGCCTAAGCTTCGACGAGGCGCTGAAGAAAGCGCAGGCGCTCGGCGTCGCCGAAACCGATGCCACGCACGACATCGACGGCTGGGACGCCGCCGTAAAAACCGCCGCGCTCATCACGGTTCTGATGGGTTTGAACGAAATGGGTTCAAACGAAAATGATGTGCCGATTCGCCTGGAAGATATCGAGCGCGAAGGCATCCGCGACCTCACGCCGCAGGCTTTGCGCAACGCTCGCCGCGATGGCTGGCCTTTCAAACTGGTCTGCCGCGCGAAGCGCGAAGGCAACGGCATCAAGGCAAGCGTAGCGCCCGAGAAAGTGCTGGCCACCTCGCCGATGGGCAAGGTCACCGGCACATCGTCCTACATCTATTTCGAAACCGATATCTTCCCCGGCCTGGCCGTCACCGAAGAAAATCCCGGCCTCTACGCGACGGCCTACGGCCTGCTCACGGATTTTGTGAGGGCGGTGGGCGGATAGTCGGTGGCGTCCTCGATCGTTAAAGCCTTATAATTTCTGGTTCTCAGTGCGTTCTCCCTTGCTTTTTCACAGGCTGGTATGTGACCTTCGTCACAGACACCAATCCGGGGTAGCGACGACAATTGTTCTAACTGGGGAGAGTCAATGGCCGTCCTAGAGAAAGCGCAGTTCTCCGCCGAAGATCTGGCTGAGAATTTTCCGAATGCCCCCCTGTCCGAAGCCTCGTACGAGATTCGCTTTGGCCCCAAGCTGCGTATCCCTGCTGAAGTCTGGAAGCTGCAAGAACAGGTCGGCGCTGCGTGCCCCAATTTCTCTGTTGAGAATACGTTAGTATTGGGCGGCACGCTCATGCCCTCTTTCACATTCGCCAGCAAGGACCGAACCACGATGGTGCGTGTCTCACAGCAGAATCTTGGCATCATAATGACGTCGTACCCCGGTTTCGCGGAGTTCCACCGGAAGGTGGTGGAGTGGACTGGGAGCTTCTGTACTATGTATGGGGTGGAGAGTATCGCGAGGACGGGGCTGAGGTACGTCAACAACATCATTCTGCCACGTCAGGTGCACCTAAGTGAATATGTGAACCCGTTTGTGGACTTAACACGCTTTTCGTCGGATACTAAGAACAGTCAGTTTGTCTGCGAGATACGCAGCGCCATATCCGATCACGACCTCATGATTCGAACGGCGCTGATTAAAGAGCCGATTCCGTCGTACATGCTTGACATTGACTGCTACGTCGAGCGGCCCGCGAAGCCGGAAGACGTTGCTGGGTTGCTCACAAGGTTCCACGAAAGCGCGAAGGTCACCTTCTTGGAACACATCCGGCCCGCACTCAAGGCCGAGTTTCGTCGGAGAACAAAATGATTTTTGGTGTACAAGGCGCGGCGATCTCACAAGTTCAATTGGACAGGGCAAAAGACACCGGAACCATGGGAGAGTTCCGAGCTGCGATGGCGGCTGGTACTCCCCCTAACCAATGGGTTATTGTGCCGCAATCCACGTTGGAGCAATACCAACTAATGATCTCCTCACTTGAGGCCAATCTGAAGAGTCACCAGGATTACATTACTCAGATGATGGCCCGCGAGGGATACGGTTTGGTGATTGAGGGAACCGATGAGCCGGCACAAGGACTCGACCCTGAGTCGACTGCGCTCGTGAACTCCTTGCTGTGCTCAGTTCCTGAGGGCAACTACTACCGGGACGACGATTAGAAGTAGTCCCACGACCAATGTTTGTAGAACACGCGGAATGGAAGGAACTTGAGCTTCGTCAAGGTGATATTCTCGTAGGTATTCCTTTTCCATTCGTGTCTCCCGCCGACGTCAATCTTCTTGGGAAGATTCCCGCGGGCGGACACCCGCATTTCCCCGCGATTTCAGCTTCCATGCGCACATGGCGCGATCACGGTCTGCCGCGTCGTTCCAGTCAGGGCATCCATCATGGAAGATGCGGACAAGCTGCTCAGTCTACGCGAGAATCGCGATCCTCGAGTTCTCGCCGTTAAGAACTATAAGAACTACTTCGGCATAGGCACGGGCGGCGGCCTGTCTGAAACTGACCTGATGGTGGACTTCGCTCAGATGGCTTGCGTCCCGGCGAACGAATTTCCTGCCATCATGGACAAGAAGCACGCTCAACTAACGGACATTGACCGAATGAAACTGAAGATCAAACTCGGCGTCTTCTTCGCGCAACCCACTAAAGAGGAAATCGATGCCAAGATAGCACAAGATCCTTGGAACGTGGCTGCTCCCGTGCCCGCTGCCGACGAGAATGTCGCGCCTCAGGCCCCTGGACCTGCAAGCCACGACGCAGTTTAGTCTGAGATGCGGTGGCGGAGACATTCGCGGACCTGATCGCTTCCCTGAGTTGTTATTTCACGTGGCCGCGCTTGGCATGGCGAAAGTCGGGGACAGTGCGTTTCCCCTCTCGAGTCCCGTTGCCGTGATAAAAATAACTAACGACCATGCCGACCACCGAGACCGCTCCCGCTCTCGACCTAACCTACATCCGTTCCCAATTCCCCGCGCTCGCGCAAACCGTCAACGGACATCCCGCCGCATTCCTCGACGGCCCCGGCGGAACGCAAGTCCCGCAGTGCGTGATCGACGCCATTGCCGGCTATCTGCGCCGCGACAACGCCAATACCGGCGGGTCTTACGCCACCAGCCGCCGCACCGATGCCATGATCGCCGAGGCTCGCGCCGCCATGGCTGATTTTCTAAATTGCGGCGCTGATGAAATCGTGTTCGGACCGAACATGACGACGCTGACCTATGCCATGTCCCGCGCGATTGGTCGTGAGTTGGAGATCGGGGACGAAGTCGTGGTTACGCGCCTCGACCATGACGCCAACGTCTCCCCCTGGCTGCAAAGGGCCGGAGATCGGGGTGCGACTGTCCGCTGGGCGGGGATCCACGACAACGACTGCACGCTCGACCTAGCTGACCTCGCCTCGAAAATAAACTCCAAGACAAAGCTGGTCGCTGTCGGCTACGCCTCCAACGCCGTCGGTACGATCAATCCAGTCAAAGAAATCGTGCAACTCGCCCACAGCGTGGGCGCCCTCGCCTACATCGATGCGGTGCACTACGGCCCGCATGGGTTGATCGACGTGAAGGCGCTCGATTGCGATTTTCTGGTCTGCTCGACCTACAAATTCTTTGGTCCGCACATGGGCGTACTCTTCGGAAAGAGCGAACACCTTCAGCGCCTGCGTCCGTACAAAGTTCGGCCGAACACGAACGCGATTCCCAATCGATGGGAGTGGGGGACACTCAACCACGAAGGCATCGCAGGCATCGCCGCCTGTGTGGAATATATCGCAGACATTGGCCGCAGCGCCCGCCCTGAAATAAACTCACCTGACGCGGGGACAAGTGGGGTTAGTAAAAGAAGACGCGCCATTGAAGCGGCCTACGAAGTCATCCACGAGCATGAGCGCGCCCTGCTGGAGAGGATGATGGTCGGCCTGGAAGAAATTCCGGGGATTAAGATTTATGGAATCACCGATCCGGCGCGCTTCCCCGAGCGTTGCGCGACACTCGCGGTAAGAATCAAGAATCACACTCCGCTTGAACTGGCCACGAAACTCGGCGAGCGCGGATTCTTCACCTGGGACGGCAACTACTATGCCCTCAACCTGACCGAACATCTCGACATCGAAAAATCCGGTGGGTTCCTACGCATCGGCCTGGTGCACTACAACACGGCGGAAGAGGTAGACCGCCTGCTGGCTGCGCTGCACGAAATCGTAGGAAGGTAGGCAATGCTTTCTAACTGGAAAGACAGCAGGTCTCTCCGCTACGCTGCCCTCCTGTTGGGAAGGTCAGCTTCGGTCGAGAGGACAGGCTTCGATCGAGCGAATTGCAAATTGCTAAAACTCGCCGGCACACACGACTTCGCCGGAAAACATAACAGCCCGGGACGAATCCCAGGCTGTAAAACCTCAAACACAAGAATTAAACGCTCACGCCGCCGGGCGTGGGCATCGGCGCCAAATCTGCTTTCCGCGGTTACGGCCAGCGCTTCGATGTGTCTTCCCAGCCAGCGGCGCGAACCGGTTGCGGCGGGGGAATTGAGGGCGTCGACGGGACCGGAATGCGGGGCGCAGCCTGGGGTCCATTGACGGCCGTGGCCAAGGCGGGCTTCGCCATTTCCGACGCCAATTCCTTTTCCTCGGAAAGCAGCGGGGCTACGAGCCGCAAAGCCTCCACTTCTTTTTCGAGACGGGTCAGTTCCATCTCTTTCTGACGCAGTACTTCATAGACATTCTTCATGACCAAGGCACCTGGTTGTTTTGTAGTAGTGAGCAAGCTTCTTCGCACTGTACCAGACCTGCCTGTGTTGTCAAGGGCTTCCCAACCTCGCGGGCGGCGAAGTTGGCACAAAATCGGCCTTTTGGAGCTCGATGGCTAGCGCAACAGTAAGAAAGCCGCGACCACGATGCACACCACTACGAGCACTCCAAGCACATACTTATTTGCCGAGAGCCAAGATTCGGAGGGCTCAAGACCGGAGCTCAAAACGAAGGTCGAGGACGATGTTTCCAAGGGCCCGGGCGCGGATTTCGTTTCCTCTGCGGTCAGGGTTCCGTTCGAGGGAGTCGGGAGCGATCGATCGGCGAAGCCTTTTGATTTCGTTACCGAAGTAGTGGTTAGTTGAGTTGAGGAGGCAGGAACGCGAGCCGCAACCGATTGGGCTGCAGCTGCGAGCGCGCGAGGCTCGGCTGCAGTCGGCGCAGGCTGAGGCTCCGTCGCGGTGGGAATAATCGCGGTCGGAACAACAGCGGTTACTGTCAGCCGAGAAGCGCCGGCAGGCTTCAGTTGCCCACGCCACTTCTTTTCCTCACATTCGACACAGAGAGCGCGGTCGGCGGAAACAGGAAAGCCGCAAGCCTCGCACTTGCGCAAGTTTCGCAGCACAGGAGGAACGTGACTGCGATCTGCTTTTTCTGCCTTCGCGGCATCAGCGGTCGGATTGATCTCAGCCGTCCAAAATAGCGGCTTCCGGGGCAAGGCGGGTTCTGTAGAACGGCCCGGAGACGATTGAGCTGCGGCTGCAACTTTCTCGGAAGCGACTGTTTTCAGGTCTGGAGCCGCTGCAGCGGCCGTTTCCACGACCATCGGCGGAACGTCCTTCAGCGGCGCTGCTGAGAGAATGGGAGCCGTTGCGTCTGCCGTCTTTGCGTGTGCCGTTTTTGCGTCTGTTGTTTTTTCGTCTGCTGTCAGCGCAGTTTCGGTCTCGGCATCCAGTATTCTTGCATCAACTGCTTTTGGATCTGCGGTCGTTGCTTCCTGCGTCTTTGCATCTGGCAACGCAGCCACTGCGCCTTCAATTTTCGTGATGCCAGCATCCTTTCGGGAATCTTCTAACTTCTCCGCAGTCGCGGCATTCACTTCCAGCACCGGCTTCGATTCTTTAGGAACAATATCTCCCAGAACCAGTCCATCATCTTCCAGAACGTCCGGGATCTCTTCGGAATCCGCCTGTTTGGAAACGAGAACGCCCAGGCCTAATTCATCGAGAACGTGCGCCTCCAGAACTTTGTCTTCTTCTATCTCATTCCCAGCGGCTGGCGCGGAAGTCTCGCTGACATTCAGTTGTTCGGGCAATTTTTCCGCAGCCTCGGCCAAGCGAACCGCAGTTTCCACTAACTCGCTCAGCCGCTGTACCGCGGAGAGATCGCGTTCGCCGAAGGCATTCACCTTGCCGGAAAAAAGTTCAAAGACGCCGAGCACTCCATCGTCGTTCACCACCGGCATCACCACCACGGAAGCGATTCCCAACTGGCGGCAAACTTCGCGATTTACGCGGATATCGCGCTCAGCATCGTCACAGCGTAGCGGCTGGCGGGTTCGCACACTCTCTCCTGAGAGTCCGTATTCGGTGGAAAGCAACGCTCCCAGCTCTGGGGCATTCGATCCCGAACTGGCACGGCACAGCATGTCATTCTTGCCATTACGACGCAGGGCGATCGCGGCTCCGCTGGCGCCTGTAATGTATTGCGCCCGATCGGCCAGCAACTGCAAGGCGGCATCCAAGTCGCGGCGGGCCATCTCAGCTAGAGAACGTCCTCCGTCCTCGCCGGGAAAGCCCACGGTGGAAGCGGACTGAGTCAAGGCTGGATTGGGCGGGGACGGGTGGTTCGCCGATGACGCGTGATATCGACTAGGGGGAGTTGCCATGGCCCATGCCAACACCCTTGAAATCAGATGGACTGGGACGAAGCGTCCGCCTCAATTCACTTAAGTTGCCAGGGTGCAGTAATTGGAGTCTCGCTCGGAGCGGGCAAGGTGTCAAGGAATTCTCCGCCCGGAGGTACTAAGCCACAAGTGCGGAAATTCTATCGCAGAAAGTTCTCCGCAATGCCTTTAGACTCTTATCTTCTGGCGCAAGGCCGACTGCGCCAAGCCATTCGCCTCCGCATTATTTTCGCGCGGGACGTGGGAAATTGAGAACGTCAGCGCACGCGCCAGTTTGCGGCAAGTCCAATGCAAAGAGTAGAGGCGCGGGCTGCGGCAAACATACTGCCCGGTCATTTGCCTCACCATCACTTCGGAATCGGAATAGACGTGTAGTTTCTGTGCTTTGAGGGCAATGGCGTATTGCAGAGCTTCCATCAGCGCGACATATTCGGCGACGTTGTTATCCTGATGGCCGATCCATTTCGCGATGCGTACCGGGCCACTGCCGCAGCCGTTGATGACGACTCCAATGCCGGATGGCCCGGGATTTCCCAGGCAGCCGCCATCCACGTAAGCCACGAGCTCGGGCATCACGACTTTTGCTTCTGTTTGCACGATGCTCTCATCCGGGTTCGGCGTCAAGACGATTATTTGATTCCGTATCATCATTTTGCGGTTGACCCTAAGCTTGTGCATTTTAATGTGCAAAATTGGGACGAATTTCCCCTAGTGCCGTGTAAGGGTCTACCTGACAGCCACTTGCATTCTGTTTTTTTCACAGCTCGTGGAGAAGGGGTTGCACCAAAACTTTGCGTTGACGTTTTTTAATTCTCTGTTAGTGTTGCTTGCGTCGACAGTCGAAAGGGTTGGCACAGTAAAATGAGCCAGCGCGAAATAGACTGAGTGATCAGCAAGGCGAGGCGACTCGCCGGGTGACCAGACCTGAAAAAACCGACGGCTCTGCGAGGGGCAGTTGGGGTTTGGAACTGCGAAAGCAGTGATCGCATCAAGGGGTCGTGACGGTACATGCCTCCACGCTGTTAGCTCCCTCGCAGGAGCTGGCGGCTAGAGCATAACCAATGTCACGGCCCTTTCAATTTTTTCTCCGCCTGTTCTCTTCGTTTCCCCTTCTCCTGGGTCCAAATTTCACTTCTGGCGTCCCCTTGCTCAGCTCTTCTCCTTTTAACAAAGACGACTACTGCTACGTCGTGCATTTCGGCGAGACTCGTCTGGTCCAACTCGAAATCTCCGCAAGAAAATCGATTTACCTATAAACCCTTTCCTGTGGCATAATTCATCGCCGTAACTATCCGCGCCGGCACCCGCGCTGTCACGGACGCACTTAAATCCAAAGTGGAGAATTTCATGGCTAAGAATCCCCTGACTCGTCGTCAGTTCATCCACATCGGTACTGGCGCCATTGCCGCCACCACGGTCGCTAAGACCGTCCTGCAGCCTCATCTGCTTTCTGCGGCCGCGCGTCCCGTGGCTCCCAGCGACACCATTCGCTTCGCCTCCATCGGCACCGGCATTCGCGGATGCGAACATCTTCAGGCTTCGCTCGATGTTCCCGGCATTCAATGCGTCGCTGTGTGCGATCTTTATGACAGCCGTCACGCGGCCGGGCAGGAAGCGGTCAAGAATCCCAGCGTGCCAGCCACGCGGGACTATCGGTCCATTCTCGATCGCAAAGATGTTGACACCGTTCTGATCGCCACTATGGATCACCAGCATCGGCACATTTTCGAAGACGCCTGCGCCGCCGGCAAAGACGTCTATTGCGAAAAGCCTTTATCGCACACGGTGGAAGATGGATTCGCCATGGTAGAAGCGGCGCACAAACACAATCGCATGGTCGCGGTCGGCAGCCAGCGTGTCAGTTCCATCCTCTATGCGAAGGCGAAAGAAATTTACGACTCGGGCAAACTGGGCGAAGTCTTCTCCATCAACGCTTACTGGGACCGCAATTCTCCCAGTGGCGCCTGGGTGTATCCCATTCCGCCCGATGCCAGCGAACAAACCATCGACTGGAATACTTTCCTCGGCAACGCTCCCAAGCGGCCCTTTGATCCCGTTCGCTTCTTCCGCTGGCGCTGCTTCACTGATTACGGCGAGGGGCTGGGCGGAGATCTTTTCGTCCACCTGATCTCCGGCATCCACTTCATTACCGGCACGACCGAACCCGCCCAGCGTGGACAATCGAGTGGGGGTCTCTACCACTTCAAAGATGGCCGCGAGTTCCCTGACTTGATCGAAACTCTCTACGATTATCCGAACTTCCGCGTCACTGTGCGCTGCAACCTGAACAATGACGGCGGCGAGTTCATCGGCTTCTACGGCACCAAGGGCACGATGATCATCAAAGACTCGACGCTGACTTACACGCCGCAGGACACACGTCCCGAGCCCGAAGGCTACTCGATTTACGGTTGGCCAAAGGCGTTGCGCGATCAGTATCTACAGAAATGGCATGAAGACCATCCCGAACCGAAGGCCCTGCAGTGGGGTGTTGACAACGAAGGCGAATCATACTCAACGCCTGCCGGATATAGCGACACGGTCGATCACCAGGCAAACTTCTACAATGCCGTTCGCACCCGCAAGCCGGTGGTGGAGAATGAAGTCTTTGGCAACAACGCCGCCATCGGCTGCCACCTGGCGAACTTTTCCTATTTCAACAAAACCGTTGCAGTCTGGGATCCGTCCTCCAAGAAGATCGTAAAGGGCTAGTGAGGAAAGTATGAAAGTGCCCATCCTAACCGCGTTCCTTGCGGTCAGGATGGGAGCTTTTTGACATTCCTTAAAAGGAACTTCGGCTGGCGAAGAGCGCGGCACTTACTCAGACCAGTAAGGCCTTTAATTGGCTGAATTTACCAGAAAACGTCTTGACGAGTGGTGAGATAATGCGCAGATAGTGGGAGGTACTCATGCTTGAGGGACTATTCCAACCTATGCACTTGATCGTCTTCGTGATCCTACTGGTTGGTGCGTTTCTCGTGTTTCGAGTACTTTGGCGTCTTGGTTCAAAGCCAAGGTAGAAAAAGCCCGGATGCCAGTCCGGGTCGTTAAGGATCTCGAGTTCCACAGTGGCAAGGTGACAACGCTAAAACTTCAGAATTGAAATTCGGCCACCGCCCTTTACTCGTCTTTACTTGACAGTCAAAGTCGTCCGTAGTCCACTAAGCCAGTAAGTTAATACCGTAGGTGTGAGATGTTCCTTCGTCGGCGAAGTTTTACTGTGCTGGCCTTGCTAAGCTTTAGTTGGAACTTTTCGCCGGCACAATCCAGTTCTCAGCAATCCCCTTCAACTGGCGATATCACGTTCCGCACGACTGTGCGCCGTGTGATTGTCGATGTCGTCGTGCGCGATTCCAATAATCAGCCCGTGCATGGACTCACCGCCCGCGATTTTACTGTGTATGAAGACGGCCGTCCGCAGACCGTTCTTTCCTTCGACGTTCATGATTTCAATTCGCCGTCGATCTCGATCCCGCCCAACACTCCGCATTTGCCGCCCAACAGTTTCGTCAATATCCCGGCTACGCCTGAGCGCGGACCGCTTTATGTGATTCTTTACGACCTGGTTAACACGCAAGTCGATGATCAGATCGACGCGCGCAGGCAGATCCTGAAGTTCATCAATAACAAGCCCTCGGGCACGCGCTTCGCGATTTTTGTGCGTACCGACAGTCTTTATATGGTGCAGGGATTTACCGAAGATAAAAATCTTCTGTTCGCCGCCATGGATCCTCAGAATCCCAAGCCGCATATTCCCAGAGTGTTTCTGATGTCTCGCAACGCCGGATACGGTGATCCGGTTTCCGCGCTGGACGTGCTGACAAAACTTGGAGAATTTCTGGAGGGCATTCCGGAGCGCAAGAATTTGATCTGGATGGCGGGAACCTTCCCTCTGGCTCTTTTCCCGCGCAAAGAAGACCCTCGGGATTATCGGGGCGAAATCCAAAGCGAGATCAATTCGATGACGCGAGCGCAGGTGGCAGTTTATCCCGTGAACGTTCGCGGAGTAATCGTGAATCCTGAAGGTGCTTTGACAGGAGCAGGTCCGCACATGGGGGTTGGTGGCGCGAGCGTGGGCACTTCAGCGAGCAATCCGGCGACCTCCGCTACTGACCCGGATAATGGTGGGATGATGCAATCGGTACGAATGGAGGGTTTGGGCGATTCCGTTGCAAACGATTACATGGTTCAGACACAGCTCGCTAAGTCAACCGGCGGACGCGCAACATTCAGCACTAACGATGTAACCGCAGCGCTGGAGGAGACTACAGAGACGGATGGTAATTACTATTCGCTAAGCTATTCGCCGACAAACGAAAAGAACGAAGCGAATCGCCGCAGCATTGCTGTGAAACTCGATCGTCCCGGCTATCAGCTTTCCTATCGCCGCTACTATTACACCGGCGCACTCTTGTCGCAGACATCCATTGCGAAAGCCTCGGATACTCCCGGCCCGTCGCCTGAGGCCGGGAATAGCGAGGAAGACGCGCTCCAGGCCAACATGAAACATGGAGCGCCGATGCTGCATGATCTTCTTTTTTCCGCGCATCTTCGGGCGGATGGCCGTCCGCTGCGCGCCACTGCAGAGCAGATGTCTCAGCTGGCTGACCAGCCAGCGTACTTTCAAACGCGTCACAAGGATAAGCCGCTCAAGCCGCTCGCTCCCGTCGACCTGCAGCGCTATGCAATCGATTACCGTGTCACCGATCTTGCGCTCAAGTCAAAGTCGCAGGGCGACAAGTCTCTCGCATTCGAGTTTGCGGCGGCCGCCTTCGATGCCGAGAATCGTATGGTCAATGGCGTTGTGAATGATGCCGTGGCGGACAACTCTTCTGGAAATGAAAGCAGCAAATCAGGCGTCTTTCGCGTGCGCCAGCAGATCGACGTACCGGTGAATGCGGCGTGGATTCGCATCGGCGTAAGGGACAAACTGACCAACCGCATCGGCACCCTGGAAGTGCAACTGCCGCTGGTTCCGGAGTCGCCATCCCCGGCGGTGACATCGGCCCGCTGAATCGGGGAGTGAACAACAAGACGAACGACGGCGGCATTTTGACTTTCCTACCGAATCCTGTCCCGTCAATTAGGTGGCGTCATCCCGAACGAAGCCGTTCTTCAGGCGTAGTGAGGGATCTCCCATGCACCACCGACACAGATCGACGCCGACCTGACCGGAGGTGCACATCCCAGGGTAGTCCGCTACGGACTTTTCTTCGCCGGCAAATACTTCTTCTCAATCGAAGCCACCACCACATAATTCGGATCGACCATCTCGTTCAAATGAATCTTCGCCACCTTCGACAGCAACTCGTAAGCATCCAGCTCCGACAAGCCGTAGTCCTTGTGAATCCAGTGCACCAGCTCCGTGAATGCGATGCGCACCGCGTCGTCCACCGGACGATACGCACCTACGGTCATGATCGCGTCATCGTTCTCAAACTGCGGCCAGGAAATCGTGCGGCCCTTGATGACGCTGAGTTGCACGCGCGCTTTGAGCGGAACTTCGATCGCCGTGCCCGCAACCTCGCCATCGCCCATCGCCGCGTGACCATCGCCGATGTAGAAGAGTCCTCCCTTCACATTCACCGGGAAATAAACTGTGTTGCCCACGCTCGCCTCGGGCGAATCCATATTCCCGCCAAACTCCGCTGGCACCACCGAACTGCGCGCCTCGCCATTGGCCGGAGCCACGCCAATACATCCAAAAAACGGATGCATGGGAATCTTCACCGAAAAATCAGAGTCCAGCGCCTTGAACGTAGCCGTATTCGCCGCGTGATCGATGTGATAAAACCACACGCGCTCCGGCAGTGGCGCATGCAACATCGGCGTGTAGTTGGTCTCGTTGATTGCGCCAAATCCAGGAGCGAACGCACCCACGCCGGTATCTCCATCCACCTGCAAATCTAGAATCTTTACCGCCAGCGTGTCGCCGGGCTCTGCGCCTTCCACATAGAATGGCCCCGCCAGCGGATTGTCCCCGGTCGCCATGCTCAGCGTGTCACCCGGCTTCTTCAGCCCGTTGCCGAAGCAATCCAGCGTATTGGTGTCCAGAATGTCTCCCGACTTCAAACGTAAGACCGGTTCGGCCGTAGCGAAAAGATACTTCACGTTGGCAGTAGTGGTCGTGTAGTGCACCACGTTCTGCGCAAAAGCCGAACCTGTCAGCAGCACAACCGCAAGCATGCGAGCGAGCACAAATCCCTCCAGAAAATTCCGTCGGTCGGATATCAGACAGGCGATTGTAATAGGCGCCGGGTGCCCTACCCTTGTTGCGTACTCGAAATAGAATCGCAGTGGACGGCGCAAGCGCGAACGGTTGAATGTCGAGCCTTCTAT
Organism: Acidobacteriaceae bacterium; assembly: GCA_003132445.1. Lineage (GTDB taxonomy): Bacteria > Acidobacteriota > Terriglobia > Terriglobales > Acidobacteriaceae > Sulfotelmatobacter. Next base: position 71,499 of record PKXU01000152.1, read on the forward strand.
TGCTCCTCAAAGTCAAAGTCCCCACCCGGTCGCAAAAAACGCGAAAGGGATGGAGCACCCCAAAAAGAAGTTCCCGTCATCAGATCGTAGTCGTCGTTGCTTATCCTCTGCTATTATCCCCAGTGCTATTATCCCCAGCCGGGCCCCCATCTGCTTCCAACCAGGAGTATGACAATGTCAAAGTTCTCTTTTGGCCCTACGCCCTTCACAATGCGCCTGCACATTCTACTGACCTCGTTTGTTCTCGGGGCATTCCTGATGCCGTCAGCATTACAAGCGCAATCCGGTCCGCCCGCCACCGAGCGCCACGACGTAACCGAAGTCTACTTCGGCCAGACTGTGACCGATCCCTATCGCTGGCTCGAAGACTGGCGCGAAGGAAAGGGCGCCGACTGGCTCAAGGCGCAGGACACCTACACCCGTTCCATCCTCGCCGGTATCCCCGGCCGCGAGAAGTTTCTTGTCCGCGTCAAGGCCCTCGATACCGCCAGCACGCGCGTGCGCTTTGCGCAAGTATGGGGTGGAAAGCTGTTCTACCTCAAAACCGACCCCAATGCCGACAATCTGAAGCTGTATGTAAAAGAGGGCAATTCCGCCGAGCGTTTGCTGCTCGATCCCGAGCTTCTCACCAAAGACGGGGTCCACTTCTCGATCGACTATTTCCAACCTTCGCTCGACGGCGCTCTGGTGGCCTACGGAATTTCTCCCGGCGGCTCGGAGAACAGCGTCATTCACGTGCTTGAGACTGCGACGGGAAAAGTTATGCCGGATGCCATCGATCGCACCCGCTTTGGTGGCGTCGCGTGGCTGCCCGGCAACAAATCTTTCGTGTACAACCGCCTGCAGAAACTCACACCCGACATGCCACGCACTGCGTTCGAACAACGCAGCCGCGTCTACGTCCATGAACTCGGACAGGACACTGAGCAGGATCGATTCGTTTTCGGTTACGGGTATTCATCCGACGTGAAGATCGACGATAACGATCTCAGCTTCGTTACATACACTCCAGGATCGCACTTTGTTCTCGGACTTCTGGCACACGGTACGCAAAACGAGGCCACCGTCTATTACTCGTCGATCAATGAGCTCAAATCCCAGCACATCGGCTGGAAAAAACTCTTCGACGTGGATGCCGCCATCACCAATCTTTCGCTTCACAACGACGACATTTATCTGCTGACTCACAAAAACAAGTCGCGCTATGAAGTCATCCGGACCAGCCTCAAGAATCCTGATGTGACTCACGCAACCGTCGTGGTGCCAGCCAGCGAGGTAGTAATTCAGGAAGCGGATGTCGCCAGCGACGGCATCTATATCCGCGATCTCGACGGTGGCATCGGCCGCATGCGCCGTCTTTCTTTCGACGGCAAAATCGAGCCGGTTCTTGTCGGAAAAGGCCTTTCAGTTTCTGAGATTTCCGTTACTCCTACCGAACCTGGGGCCCTGGTTCATGTCGTCTCCTGGACCAGTTCGCCTCGTTTCCTGCGCTACGATCAGAAATCAAAAACCGCCACGGATACAGGAATTCAGCCACCACTCCCTATTGACACGTCGGCCTATGAATCCGAAGAGGTGAAAGCGAAAAGCGCCGACGGAACCATGATTCCGCTTTCCATCATCCATGCCAAGAATTTTACGGCGGATGGTAACCATCCTACGCACCTGATCGGTTATGGCGCGTACGGAATTTCTTATGACACGTTTTTCGATCCGGTGTGGCTGGCGTGGCTGGAGCGCGGAGGCGTGATCGCCTTCGCCCACGTGCGCGGCGGCGGAGAATACGGAGAAGATTGGTATCGAGCCGGCTACAAACTTACCAAGCAGCACACCATCGATGATTTCATCGCCAGCGCCCAATATCTCATTGAGCATAAATACACCAGCGCTCAGCGGCTCTCCGGCGAAGGCACCAGCGCCGGCGGCATCCTGATTGGCGGCGCCATCACGCAGCGTCCCGACTTGTTCGCGGGAGCGCTGATTCGCGTGGGCTGCTCCAACGCGACCCGCATGGAATTCACGCCCAACGGTCCGCCCAATATCGCCGAGTTCGGCTCGGTCACCGATCCCGACGGCTTCAAGGGATTGTTTGCCATGGACGCGTATCAGCACGTCAAAGACGGCACCGCCTATCCTGGCATTCTTCTGACGGCGGGTATCAACGACCCGCGCGTCGATCCTTCACAGCCGGCGAAGATGACGGCGCGCCTGCAAGCCGCAACGTCCAGCAAGAAACCAGTGCTGCTCCGCGTGGATTACGATGCCGGCCACGGCATGGGCTCGACCCGCGCCCAACACGATTTGGAATATTCCGACGAAATGTCATTCCTGCTCTGGCAGTTTGGCGACCCAGACTTCCAGCCCCGCGAGATGGCCAAAGAAAACGCCGCAAAATAATTCAAGTGAAGTAATCGACGCGAAGCAACTAACAAATCACAGAAGGGTGCCCCACACCAACCGCGGCTCTTCGCGGTTAGTGTGGGGATTTCGATGCGTCCTAAAGCGTGAGGGCGTCGCCCGCACTCATGCCGATCCGGATGCGCCTGCATGAAAAGATTCGCAAGCCGAGTACAAATTGACGGAAACAGATCGCGCGAAAATGGGCCGAGAACCCCGTCGTGTACTTCCCTTTGCGGCGAATTGCTTCGATTATCGGAGCAATTCGTCGTGTGCCTTGCGAGGACGGATAAGAACTCCGAGAGAGCATTTCGTTCGAGAAGATGCCCGGCACACGAAGCGAAAAAGAGCGGGTGACCTGAAGGATGATTACAGAAAGACGCAGTTGTGTGCGCCATAAGGTAAACGGACCGGTATTTGCCAGCTTTGATGGCGTGACGGGAGGGATGATTCTGGATCTGAGCGAACAGGGAGTTTCCATGCAAACGATCGTCCCGCTGGAAGCCGAGCGGCGGGTGCGTTTGCGCCTCGATCTGCCCGATTGTAACGATCACTTGGAAACTACGGGCTATATCGCATGGGCGGATGCGCTCGGGCGGGCCGGAGTGAGATTTTCGGAACTTCCGCTGGAGGCGCGGCGGCGGCTGGACGAGTGGCTGGTGGTCAATGAAACAGCGCCCAGCCGTAAAGCTCCAAAGCTCACTTTTGATCGCGTGACGGGACCGATCGCAGGCAGCAAATTCGCGGGAGATGGAGCCGCCAAGCCCCGATCCGTGAGTTGGAAGCCGAAGCCGCGAAGTTTGACGGGCAGAGCGGGAGTGCGATTTCAACCACAATTCAGTACGAGTTCAACTCGCTGGGACCGGACTTAAATAGCGCGTTGCGGGTTATTTGCGAACGTGCGCGAACGCTTTTGCGCGGTGCTGGAGCGGCCATTGCCCTAGTGGACGGAGGTCCGATGATGTGCCGCGCGAGCGTAGGAAGCGGCGGTCCGCCGCTCGGAACTCGAGTGGAGATTGATGTGGGGTTTTCCGGCGAATGCATACGTACGGGAAAGTCGCTGCGCTGCGATGATACGGAAGCCGATCCACGGGTGGAAGCTGTGATTTGCCGGCGGCTTGGAGTGCGTTCGATCGTAGCGGCGCCGATCCGGTATGAGCGGGACGTAGTGGGTTTGGCGGAAGTTTTTGCGCCGCAGAGTTTTGCCTTCGATGAGGGTGACGTTTCTGTGCTGGAGCGACTAGCACAGACGGCACTGCTGGTGTTGAGTCAGGCACAACTCTTCAAACGCAGTTAACACTGATCACCGAACAAGGATTAACGAACACGGGTTGGCAAACACGGTTTGGCAAAAGTGGGTTGCAAACATGCATCAGGAAGCACGGCAAATTTTTCCCGCGTCGAGACCGAGTTTGCCCAAGCTTAAGCAGCTGCCGAATGGCCAGCAATCGTCGGAGCCGGAAATTAAAGTTCGATCACGCCCATTCAGACAGAGTTTCGCTCTGACCTTCTGAATCGGTTTCTAATTTTTGCGTGCCGCTGCTGTCCTGACCCTGCTGATTTTTCTGTTTCGCTTGCCCTTCGGATTCTTCGCGGGAACCAAGCCTCACCACGCAGTCCTCGTCGTCATCGGCTTCTCCGCCCAATCTGGAGGCTGACTCCATCAACTTTTTTCTGGTTTTTGCAGCTTCCTTTTTGGCGGCGGCTCGCTCCGCTGCGTGAAGCGTATCCAGTTGAATGTAGCGATTGGGTTGGTTGGCATGCACGTGCATCGTCACTCCTTTGTCGGCGGAGACCGCAAAGTGCTGGAATTCAGAAAAGAGAAACCGGTAATTCATCTCCGCCAGACGCTATCGTTCAGTTCACCCAGCAATTGGAATTCCCATTGCTTGCAATGGCAGCGACCAGTCTCGATTGGAAAGTTCGCGAATCGCTCGCACCTACGAAAACCAAGCTGGACCGATTCCCGAATATTCCTAGGGCGTCTTTAATTTGTAGCCGGGTGGAATCTCGAATACGGAGGGATGAGGTTCTGCGACCGAAGTGGGCTTGCAGTAAGTCGTTTGTTCGCCAGCCGGGCTGCTGACCTTGGTCAGCACAGGCGTCTTCAGCTTTACGCTGGTCCAAACTTCGGTGATGGTGGGCTGCGGCGGTTTCGGCAATTGCGGCGGCTTGGGCGGCGCGGCCAAGGACGGAAGTCCGGGCATCTTGGGTATTTGTGATTTTTGTGGCGTTGCTGGAGCTTGCGGCGGAGCTGGTGCCTGTGGCGGCGAAAAAGTGTAGCGCTTTCCCTCGACTTCATGGCCGTCAATGGTGCTCTTGCCCAGTTCTTGCACTTGCAGAGGCGGGGCGGACGGCGGCGCTCCGGCTGCGCTTGGAACTCCCGACGGGCTGGCTGCGGTGGACGAAGGCGGCGTCGGCAAGACGATTGCCTCCTTTTTCAAGTGGTTGAGCAGAACAGTTTTCTGGGCGGCGGGATTGGAAATAATGCTGGTCGTAGGCGTATCGATGCGCATACTCCCATTGCTCGAGCGCCACATACGCGATGCCGATTGGGTGGGCGGGCTGCCTCCAGGGGCCTTGTGGCACAGTCGGAACAGGACGGAGGGGTTGGCGGAGGTGCTGGCTGATCCATGCTGTCTGACCCTCGGTGCGAAAGTTTATCACGCCTTGTTGAAGTCAGACTTAGAGAATTCATCGATGTGACATTGTTCTTTGCGAACGTGTGCAGTATTGAGCATTCGCGGCATGTTTGGTGTGGTGCAATCAAGTTGTGCGCGCATGAAGCTGAGTAACTCATGGCCAAGCGAACAAGTGTGTTCAACACAAAAAACTTTCTCACAACGGCCGGTCCCGGACGGACGATGATGTCGTTTCGGAAGCGAGCAACAATCTTTGCGCAAGGAGATGCGGCGGACGCTTTGTTCGTGATTCAACAAGGAAGAGTGCAGCTCAGCGTACGATCCTCGGCTGGCAAGGAAACGACTCTCGACATCTTGAGTGAGGGAGATTTTGTGGGAAAAGATTGCATCGCCGGCCAGGACTGCCGCACCGCCTCCGGCACCGCAATGACTGACTGCAGGCTTTTGCGAATCGAGAAAAAGGTTATGCTGCTCGCGCTAACCCGCCAGGCGAAGTTGGCGAACTTGTTCTGCGGATTTGTGCTCGCCGAGAATCTTAAATACCAGCAGGACATAGTGGATCAACACTGCAACCGCAGCGAAAAGAGATTGGCACGGATTCTGGTGTTGCTCGCCCATTTTGAAGCTCATGGGGCGCCCGAGGCCACGATTTCGCGGATCAGTCATGAGACGCTGGCGGAAATGGTGGGAACAACACGGTCGCGGGTCTGCTTCTTCATGCAGAAGTTCAAAGCCTCGGGATTTATCGACTACGGATCCAAAGGCAAGCTGTTCCAAGTGCATCGCAGGCTGCTTGGTTATTGTGAGCAATAGAATGCCGGCCCTGCCCTCGTGACTGGCACTCCTTGACTGGCTGTCTTGAGAAGAACAAATTTCGAGCTACGGATGCAAAGCTGTCCAGACCGCACAACTTCGGCCGTGATCAGGCCTGTGCAGCCTCCATCGGTGCGCTGCGATCTTCGAACTGGACCGGTCGAGCCACGGCATAGAGAGGAACCGTGGCCCGCAGGCTGGTTCCGTGACCATCCGATTCGATTTCCAGATGGCCGTTCAGCTCGTGCAAGCGCTCGCGCATCCCAGCCAAACCCACTCCGGCTTCCGCGCTGACTCGACGAAGCAGACGCAACCGTTCCGCAGATATACCTTTACCGAAATCTCTTATTTCGAGGACCACAGTTTCGGCTTCACGCTTAAAATAGACGATCGCATCCGAGGCTCCAGAGTGGCGATGCACATTGGTCAGGCTCTCCTGCAGGACGCGGAATAGAGCGACTTCCATGCTCTTGGGAAGACGGTCCCGCAAAGTTGCAATCTCGGCCTTGACGTTGATTCCGCTGCGCTTGGAGAAGCCCTCGATATACCATTCGGCGGCACAGGCAAATCCCACTTCATCCAGCAAGGGCGGGTGCAGCAAGTAGGATATCGTTCTAATCTCCTCCAGAGCCTGGTCTGCCAGAGCTTCCACGTCAGAAATAAGGGCCAGCTTCGCTGGATCTTCCTTGCAACTTTGCCGCATGAACAGAATGCTCATCTTGAGAGCCGACAGGGTCTGGCCCGTGCTGTCGTGCAAGTCGCGGGCGAATCTCCGCCGTTCCTCATCTTGCACCTTGAGCAGGCGCTGAGAAAGCTTTTGCAGCTCTGCGGTACGAGCGAGGACCAGCGATTCAAGTTCCTGATGTTCGAGAGCCAATTGCTTAGACTGTTTGGAACGGATCCACATAATTTCTCCTGGGAGCGGTGGGGGAGATTTGAGGGGCCTTATTCCCGTATCTGCATTCTCCCGTTTTGGGAGTTATAAGTCTGATCACTATTGCTCATGCCCGCTTGTTCGAGGCCAGCGAGAGGCGTGGCTCAGGCACGATCCAGGCGCAGAAGAGAATAACGATTTAGTGACGGGGAATTTGTTTCTTGCCACTGCGGAGGCGTTCACGAGTACGGTTTTCGCTTGACTGGTTCAAAAAGCTTTTACGGCTTGCTGAGGCTTTAGCGGAGCGAATTCTGATTCTGCCTGCTACTCGCGGGCGACGCGCCCGCGCCACAATTCAGCGATGGTGATCGCGGCGTCGAAGGTAGTCGATAAACATCTGCTCAACGGGTTTGTCGTGGGCGATGGAGACATGGCGGACAGGGCGTCCGCTGACGAAGTGACAGACTTCTTCGGCGAGATTCTTGGCGTGATCGCCGGCGCGTTCGAGTGACTGGGTCATGAAAATCACTTGCAGACTAGCCTGGCGGTGGATGTTTTCCGGATTCTCAATGTGGCGCAGGAACATCAGATTGCGCAGGCGGTCCATTTCGGCGTCGGCGCGCAAAACGTCGATGGCCTTGCTGACATCGCGACCGGAAAATGCGGATGCTCCGTCGGTCAGCATTTTTTCCAAAAGCGTCGCCATCTGCGTGAGGTCGCGAGTATCTTCCGGATCGATGCGTCCAGCAACCGAAAGCGCGCTGTTCGCAAAGCTGAGCAGAAGGTCGCCGATGCGCTCGAGAGCAATCATGACCTTCATGCAAGCAAGCAATTCGCGGGCTTGAGCGGGGTCGACTTCGGTAATTGCAGTGGTGACGCCACTGTCGATTTCAAGGTCGAAAGTATCCAGTTCGCGCTCGCGCTGACGCAGCGAGTTGAGCAACGCGCTGGAACCAATGGCAATGCCTTCGGCCGCCGCCGCGGCGGCTTCCTTCGCCTTGTGGCAGGCTTCCCCGGTTCGGCGCACGAGGTACTGGTGAGCCGGTTCCGCATCGAGAATCTTCGTCGCGGTACTCAAGTGTGTGTGTCCTGCGTACGAGAATGCTGGCGAGGAGTGTATGTCTAGGACTCGCCGTCGCAATTTTGCGGGGTCGTCGAATACGATCGCCGGCTAAAGCATAGGATTTGCGACATAACTTGTGGTTAATACCCTGTGAATTTTAAGTCATTTCTTGTCAGATCAGTTTACGCGGCGGGGAGGGTGAAAGCGAAAGTGCTGCCATGGTTGAGTTCGCTTTCGGCGCGGATGGAGCCGCCGTGGGCCAGCATGATGTGTTTGGCGATGGCCAGGCCGAGGCCAGTACCGCCGGATTCGCGGGAGCGGGCTTTGTCGACGCGATAGAAGCGTTCGAACAGTCGAGGCAAGTGCTCGGAGGCGATGCCGGCGCCGAAATCCTGAACAAAGAATTCAACACCGCGAACTGCGGGACGCGCGCCCAGAACAATGCGCCCGCCGGAACGGCCGTATTTCATGGCGTTGTCAATGAGATTGGAAAACACCTGATGAATTGCTTCGCGGTCGGCACGCACGGCAGGTAGAGATTCGACGGAGGTGTTCTTTTCGGAGGTCTCGATGATTTTCAACTCTACCCCCTGACTTCGAGCAATCTCGCGGAAACTTTCTTCGGCATCGTGCAGGAGTTCGATGGGCGGGACGGGCTCGGTATCGAAGCGCGTCTCGCCCGACTCAACGCGTGCCAGCGTCAGCAAATCTTCGGTGAGGCGCGCCATGCGTGCTGCATTCTTGCGGATGATTTCCAGAAACTCGCGGTTAGATCCGAGATTATCGGCGCTGTCAAGAAGGGTTTCCGAGTATCCCTGAATCGAAGTCAGCGGAGTGCGAAGTTCATGGGAAACGTTGGCAATAAAATCGCGGCGAGTTTTTTCGACGCGCTCGGTCTCAGTAAGATCGCGGAGAACCGCGACGGCGCCGCCATCGGGCAAGGGCGCCGCGGTGACATCGAAAGCGCGGCCGGAGACGATGGACGTAGCGCGCGTTGTCTTCACCTGTTTGGTTGCCGTCGCAGCTTTGACGGCAGCAAGAAAATCCGGATCGCGAATGGTTTCGACCACCGGAGCATTGAGGCGGGTGCGCTGCGGTACAAGCCGATCCATGGCCTGGTTCGCCCATTGCACCAGTCCGTCGGAGCTTATCGCGATGACGGCATCCTGCATGCTGTTGAGCAAAGTTTCTAATTGACGCTGGCTGGAGCGCACTGCCGCAAAACTACGTTCGACCTGGCCAGCGGTTCTGTCGATCGCAGCGGCGACGCGGCCAATCTCATCGATAGGCCGGTCTTGCACACGCGCCTGCAGATCCCCCCGCTCGATGCGGACAGCGACATCAACGATGCGCTCCAGGCGGCGCGAGGTCCACACCGATGCGGAGGCGGCGATGATGAGTGCGATGATGAGAGCAACGGACGAACCCCAAAGCAGACGACGGTGCACCTGGGACTGGACTGCCTCAACGTCGGAAAGTGGGTAAGCAAGACGAACTGCGCCTCCGGAGACGGGCGCCGCCACGTAGAGAAACGGGATGCCAAGCGTGTCACTGCGACGCACGTTCTCTCCGGTCTGGCCCGCGAGCGCGGCAGCAAATTCCTTGCGGGTCGCGTGGTTCTCCATGTTGCTAGGATTCGATTCTGAGTCGGCGAGAACTTTTCCAGAAGCGTCGATGATGGTAGCGCGAGCTCCGGCAGCGAGCCCTTCCTGCGCGGCAATTTCGTTGAGGCTGTGGGCGCGGTCAGTTTCCACGCGGTGGGCGAAGAGCAGAGTCTTCTGGGTGAGGTTGCGCTCGATCTCGGTGAGCAAAGAGGCTTCCCAAGCGCTGCCCAGCATAACGTCAAGAATGGCGGCAGTGGCGGCGATGACGATCAGAAAAACGGCAAGGAGTTTGAAGAAGATGCGGTTCTTCACGTTCTCGGCCTTCTTCTTGTGCTGCGCGGGAACGCTGTCATTTGGGAGATTCGAAGCGGTAACCGGCGCCGCGCACGGTTTTCAGATAGCGGGGATTCTCCGGATCGGGCTCGATCTTTTCGCGGATGCGGCGAACATAAACGTCGACCGATCGCGGAGTGACGTAGGCGGTGTCGCGCCAGACAGAATCGAGAAGATGGTCGCGACTAAACACGCGTCCCTTGTGGCGCGCGAAATAATCGAGCAGGCGGAATTCAGTCGCCGTTGTGGGAACTGGATTCCCGCCTACCGTCAGGGTCATGGCCGAAGGATCAATTTCAATGTCGCCGACCTTCATGAGGCTCGGCGGCAAGGGGCGCTCAAAGCGCCGCAGCACGGCCTTGACGCGGGCCACGAGTTCGCGCGGGCTGAAGGGCTTGGCGATGTAATCGTCAGCGCCGAGCTCGAGGCCAAGAACGCGATCCGCTTCACTGCTTTTCGCGGTGAGAAAAATTACCGGCACCGAAGCGAGACCGGACGTCTGACGAATGGTACGGCAGATTTCCAGGCCGTCCTTTCCAGGAACCATGATGTCGAGGATGAAGAGAGCGGGACGCTGACGTTCGGCGTCGGTAAGGACGTTAGTGCCGCTGGAATATACGCGCACGTTGAAGCCTTCATTTTCGAGATGGTGGCGGACGAGGCGAGAAATATCGGGATCGTCTTCGACGACGAAAAGACTGGGTTTCACGGGATTATTGTAACGAAGGCAGGGGCGAGTACCTAGCGCTGAGTGGCGGGTTTGGTGTTTGAAGGGCAGAAACGCGTGGATTTTTACCGAATATTCACAATCACGTTCGAGGCACGGTCGAGATGGTTGAATCCTGCGGGAGGACGTTACAGGTTCGGCAACGTTGACTTCAAGCGCGTGGAGTGATTTGATGACTGTTATTGTAGTGCTGCAGTCCTGAGAGGAACTCCGACATGTCGTTCGAAGAAGCATTGAATGTGGCATCGCGGGACGAAGGCTTCAAGGCTACTATTTACGCGATGAATACTCTGCTCATTCATAAGGGTATCTACACAAAAGAAGAGTTTCAGGCGCTGTTCGTCGAATGGGTGGAGAAGGAACAAAGGCGCAAGGTCGCTGAACCGAGGCGAACCGAAGCGTCTAATGCGTACTCTGCTTAGTTCGGTAGGGCGGATGCTCGCAACCTGACTTCTTGTTTCCGCAGTGAATTCCTTTGTCGCAAGCCCAACAATCGCATTGACAGGATGGGGCAGGCTGGATTTCTCTCGGCGGCCTCTTCTTTGCCATACTCGCTTAACTCCTCGCTGTCCGATTCCGGTGCAATCTTAAGAGATCTATAACGGAGCATCATCCTGCGACTGGCGAAGTATTGCCGGGCCACTCCGTCACCCTTGAACTTGGTTGGCATCACGAACAGGGCACGGCCTTACTTTGACATAGAAACACTGCGTTGGGGAACATAGCGGGTCCCACGTTGTTGCGGAAGAACTGTGGAGATCGAGAGATTCCAGTTGATCGGATCAGGAAAATAAACGGCGAAGCTTCATCAGGCTTCTCGAACAGAAATAGCCAGATTCCTAGCTTTGTCGAGATTGAAACGTTTGCCAGGCGGGATCACAGTGGTGGCGCTGTATTCGGTAATGATGGCCGGTCCGGAGTATTGCTGGCCGGGTTCGAGTTGGTCTCGCTGGTAGATTTTTGTGGCGAGTTTCTTGCCGTCGAATTGGACCGGAACTTTGGGCGGGGACAGCCTGCCGAGCCTTGCTCGGCCTGGATCCCTCGGCTTCGCTCGGGACAGGCTCTCGGGGGCGGCCGTCCCCACATGGGCTGTGGTGGTTCGCAACGTGGCGCGGAGGCGGAGGGTTACTAGCTCGATTTCTCGGTTGGGATGGGTATAACCGTAGCGGCGGCGGTGTTCTTGTTCAAAGTCGCGTAGCAGATTTTTTGTGAGCGGGATATTGAGTTCGTATCCCTGACCGTGGTAACGCACGTCGACGCTGCCGATGAAATGTGGCTTTCCCTGCCATGCCTCCTGGCGAAAATCTTTCGCTGCGTTTTGTTTGAGTGCCGCGAATTCGCGATTCAATTTCTGCATGGGCAATTCGCCGGAGATGCGCCACAGAACCGTGCGCGAATATTCCTTGACGACATCGCTGGCGAGGATTCCGAGCGCGGAAAGCGCGCCGGGAAGCGCAGGAACGATGACCTGCGGAATGCTGAGCGCTTCGGCGAGGGCGCAGGCGTGCAAGCCTCCCGCTCCGCCGAAGGCGACGAGCGCGAAGTGGCGGGGATCGCGGCCGCGCTCGATCGAGACCACGCGGATTGCTTTTTCCATGGTGGCGTTGACGACGCGGACGACTCCAGCGGCAAATTGATTCAGCGTGAGTTTGGCGGGCTGTTTGTGTAACCACTCTTGCGTGAGGCGCCGGGTGCGTTCGAGATCGAGGGTGAAGTCTCCGCCGAGAAAGCGTGTGGGCTGCAGACGTCCGAGAAGGAGATTTGCGTCGGTGACGGTGGGCTGTGTGCCTCGTCCGTAACAAATAGGACCGGGATCGGCTCCGGCGGATTCGGGGCCGACTCGGAGAACGCCAGCGGCATCGAAGCGGGCAAGCGAACCTCCACCGGCGCCGACCGTGTGAATATCGAGCATGGGGACGCTGATGGGAAGACCAGCGATCTGAGCATCGGTAGCGGTAGTGATGGCGCCGTCGACCAGGGAAACGTCGGTGGAAGTGCCACCCATGTCGAAGGCGATGATGCGATCGAATCCGCTGGCGCGAGCCGTTGCCGCGGCGCCGACCACGCCTCCGGCCGGGCCAGAGAGAACCGTACGGACGGGTTCACGGGCGGCGGTGTTGAGGGCGGTGATGCCGCCGTTGGATTGCATGACAAAGATGCGCGCGGGGGCTGAAGCCCCATTTTTGCGGGCGGTTTTCGCGGCGCTGAAGCGCCGCTCTTCCACACGCTCCCCCACAAGCTCTTCCACAAGATGCGTTGACCCAAACTGCGCACCTGTCGAATGTCCCTTCCCAGAGCGCGAGTCCGCCGCGGCCACACGGGTCGCCAGGTTTTCCAGGTAGCGCTGCATGATCGGCTGCAGGTAAGCGTTGATGACGACGGTGGAGGTGCGCTCGTATTCGCGGAATTCGGGAAGGATCTGGTGGGAGATAGAGAGTGGGACGGAGAGGCGCTTGAGCGCCGCGGCGACGGCTAATTCATTAGTCGGATTTGCAAACGAGAACAAGAGCGAGATTGCGATCGATTGCGGCTTGGCGGTCTCGATCTGATTGGCGAGGGATCGCAATTCTCCAGGCTTCGGTGAAGTCAGAATTTCGCCGTTGCTGGCCGTGCGCTCGTTGACGCCAAAGCGAAGATCTTTGGGAACGAGAGGCTCGATCCGGTCGAAGAAAAAGTCGTAGAGTTTGGGACGGGCCTGGCGTCCGATTTCGATCGCGTCTTCGAATCCTGCGGTGGTGACTAAGGCGGTGCGCGCGCCTTTACGCTCGAGCAATGTGTTGGTGCCGACGGTGGTGCCGTGCAGGAGGATTAATTCGCCATCGTGTCCGATTTTACGGATCGCTTCGACGATGGCTTGCGAGGGATCGGCCGGCGTGGAAAAAACTTTGAGCAAGCGCAACCGACCGCGGTCTTGCCAGACGCAGTCGGTGAAGGTGCCGCCGGTGTCGATGGCGATGCGCAGGGGTTGGGGGCGGCTGGGCATGGTTGGACGGAGAATTAGGGTAACATCTTCCGCAATTCCCACGTCTCGCAAAGACGGCGGGACGTAGGGCGCCCCGGCGTCCGCGACAGAAAGTTCGGCGCTCGCTTCTCTCGCGGAACAGCCGAAGGCGGCTGTCCCCACATGAAGCGCGCGAGCTTACAAGTTTTATCCCTTGGTGGTGAAGGCTAACGTCAGCAGCGTTTTCTGTTCCACTTCGTGCGCTTTGGAGCTGCCGGTTGCGGGACTGGCGCCTGAAGAACGCTTAACCGAGAGAACTGGACGGTCGCCGGCGATTCGTTTCAGGCGTGGCAGCATGTTGAAGAGTGCGCCCATGTTTGCGGGCTCTTCCTGCACCCATACGATGTCACCCTCGGTTCCGTGGCGCTCCAGTTCGGCGACAAGTTCTTGCTCGGGGAACGGATAGAGTTGCTCCAGAAAAACGATCGCGGTGCTGCTGTCTTTTCTTTTTTTTCTTTCGGCTTGCAGTTCGTGGCCGATTTTTCCGGTGCAGATCAGGATGCGATCGGCGTGGCCGACCTCGGTGTCCGGGATGACGTTAAGAAAATTCTTGTGGGTGAAGTCTTCGATGGGCGAACTGGCGTCGGCGTGGCGCAGCATGCTCTTTGGAGTGAAGACCACCAGCGGCTTGCGCCAATGGCGCAACGCCTGGCGGCGCAGCAGATGAAAATACTGCACAGCGTTGGACGGTTGCGCGATCTGAATGTTGTGCTTGGCGGCGAGCTGGATGAAGCGCTCGATGCGCGCGCTGGAATGTTCCGGCCCCTGGCCCTCGTAGCCGTGGGGGAGCAGCAGTACGAGACCGGAGAGCAGGTTCCACTTGGCTTCGCCGGCGCTGATGAACTGGTCAATGATGGCCTGCGCGACATTGACGAAGTCGCCGAACTGAGCCTCCCAGAGGACCAGCGATTCCGGGTAGTCGCGGCTGTAGCCGTATTCGAAGCCGAGGACTCCGGCTTCGGAGAGCGTGGAGTTGTAGATTTCGCAGCGAGCCTGGCCGGGCGCAATGTTTTCCAGAGGAACGTATTCGTCTTCGTTTTCGATGTCGATGAGAACAGAGTGGCGCTGGTTGAAGGTGCCGCGGCGAGTGTCCTGACCGGACATGCGGACATGAGTGCCGTCTTTCACCAGACTCGCGAAGGCCAGGGCCTCGGCCATGCCGTAATCGACGGCACGCGCGCCAGCGCCCATCTCCGCGCGCTGTTCGAGAAGCTTTTTTACTTTGGGATGAATGTGGAATCCATCGGGATAAGCGGTGAGGCGCGCAGTGAGTGCGGATAGTTCTTCGGGCGCGAGCCCGGTTTCGACTTCGAACTCCGGTTTGTAGAGTCCACCGAAATAGTTGTCCCAGTATTTCGGCAATTCGCGCATCAACGGTTTTTGCTTGATGCTGCTGGCTTGTTTTTGCGCGGATTCGAACTCGGCGCGGATGGCCGCGGCCTGCGCTGGCGCGTCAGTGGCGCCGATATCGTCGGCGTAGATTTCCCAGAGTGGTGGATGTTCTTTGATCTTTTTATAAAGAAGAGGTTGGGTGATGGTGGGGTCGTCGACTTCGCTGTGACCGTGACGGCGATAGCCGATGAGATCGATGACCACGTCGGTTCCGAATTTGTAACGGTACTCGGTGGCGATGCGAGCGACGCGGACAACGGCGTCGACGTCTTCGCCATTGACGTGGAAGATGGGAATCGATTGGCGGCGCGCGATGCAGGCGGCGAAACGAGTCGAGTGCTCTTCGGTGTAGCTGGTGGTGAAGCCGAGGAGATTGTTCACGACCACGTGAATCGTGCCGCCGACTGTGTATCCGGGAAGATCGGCATAGTTCATGGTCTCGGCGAGAATGCCTTGTCCGGCGAATGCGGCATCGCCGTGAACTAACAGCGGAAGATATTTTTCGCGTCCGCCTTCGCCAGTGCGGTCTTGTTTTGCGCGCGTGCGGCCGACGGTCACGGGGTCGACCGCTTCCAGATGGCTGGGGTTTGAGACCAAATGGATGTGAACCTTACCGCCGCTGCGGGTTTTGTATTCGCCGGTAGCGCCCATGTGATATTTCACGTCGCCGGAGCCGAGCACGCTGCGCGGATCCACATCTTCGAATCCAGCGAAGATTTCCTGAGGAGGACGCTGGGCCACATGGGCGATGACGTTGAGGCGGCCGCGATGGCTCATGCCCATGACGAGTTCGATTGCGCCGAACTGGGAGCTGGTATCGAGAACTTCATCGACGAGCGGGATCAGAGCGGTGACGCCTTCGAGCGAGAAGCGCTTGCTGCCGAGATATCGTTGCTGCATTACCTGTTCGAAAATATCGGCGCGGATGAGCAAATCGAGAATGCGCTGCTGGTCTTTTTCCGTAATCTCGAAACCCTGGGACGGCGATTCCATGCGGTCGAAAATCCATTGGCGGCGCTCGGGACGATAGATGTGATTGATTTCGACGCCGATGGTGCTGGAATAAATTGCGCGGGCCTCGCGGGCGTATTCGCCTTCGCGCTCCAGTTCGGGAGTTTCACGGGGTCGGAGAAAACCGAGAGGATCGAGATCGCCTTCGAGATATCCAAACTGACGGTAGGCGTTGAAGACACGTTCCCGTTCGAGGTTGGAGCCGTTGCTGGGTTCGATGACGGCGACGCCGGAGCCGCCATTAGAAGTTTTTGATTTTCCGGTCATGATTTCGAGAGCCACAAGAATGCAAGTACTAGGATAAAGGATGCGCGGGCACGCGTGCAGGATTCGATTGGAAACGAAAGATCATAACCACAGAGGACACTGAGGAACACGGAGGAGAGCCCTGGCACGGCGTACTCGGAGCGGGTAGGGATCCTTCGACTGCGTCACTGCTTCGCTTGCGAAGCACTCACTTCGCTCAGGACGACGACGCAACCTGCGACAACAACGCAAGCCTATGCGACGACTTTGTAGGGGCGCATCATTTCGTTGTCTTCGTGTTCGAGGACGTGGCAATGCCAGACGTAGAGGAATTCCTGGCCGGGCGTGGTGGCAGTTCCGGTGGGAAGATCGAACTTTGCGATCACACGGGTAACGTATCCGGCGTAAGTCTTGATCGTATCTTTCCAGGCCGGCCGCTCGTTCGATTCCGGCGGCATCGGCATGCCGACGAAGTTCATCTTGCCAGTTTCCATGTAGGTCTTCACGTCGAAGGGTTGGCGATTGAGGACCTGGAACTGCACCAGATGAAGATGCATGGGGTGGACATCGCCGGTAGCGTTGGCGAAGGACCAGATTTCCATGGTGCCCGCCTTGGGATCTTCGGTGATGGGATCGTCCCAGTGCTTTTGACCGAGCAGTCCGATCATGGTGTAGCCGTCGGAGGGGCGGTCCATTTCGGTAAGAGCCAGGATTCGTTCGCGAACCGCGTGGGCAGGGTTGAGCGGGTTCCAGGGTGCAAGCGTTTCCGGAAGTGAACTCGCATCCTTGCCGGCGGGTGGCTTGGTGACTTTGAAGAGCATTACATCAGAAGGCACAATTTCGCCGCCGCGGGCGTAAGGCGCGGGAGCGTCATTGATGAGGGCGAAGTTTTCGCCTTTGTATTCGGAGAAGTCGAGGACTAGGTCGAAACGCTCACCGGGCGCGAAGATCAGGTAATGAGTTTGCAAGGGCGCGGGAAGCAAGCCGCCATCACTGCCAATCTGGCGAAAAGGCGGAGCGTCCGCCGGTCGGCCGTTGGGCTTGCCGTTGGCGTCGGCGGGAACGAGCCTGAGGTGATAGAAGCGTGAGTTAGAGCCGTTGACCAGGCGGAAGCGATATTTGCGCGGCTCGACTTCAAAGAATGGCGCAGCCTTGCCATTGACGCAGATCGTGTCGCCGAAAAATTCCTGCATCCACATGGGATGCGTGCCGTTCTGAGGCGGAGGATAGAGCAGCGAGCCATCGACGCCGAACTTTCGATCCTGAATCATGAGTGGGATTTCATAGGGGCCGCTGGGCAAGTTGAGTGTATCTTCTTCGTCGTCGCGAATCAGGTAAAAGCCAGCCAGGCCGGCGTAGACATTGAGACGAGTGATGCCCAGGGCGTGATCGTGATACCAAAGCGTGGTCGCGGCCTGATCGTTGGGATAGTGGCAAGGGTCAGCTGCCGCGACGCTTCCCGCTTTTCCGTCAGAGGTGACCCAGGCATCGGGATAGCCGTCACTGTCGGGCCAAACTTGAGCACCATGGACATGCGTGACCGTGCGAACTTCCGGCACTCCCTCTCCGGCGCCGTGAATGGTTGTATCTACGGGAAGAAAGTGCGTGGTGGGAAGATGGTTTAACCATTTCACAAAAAGCGGCTCGCCTCGCCGGACTTCGAAGGTTGGGCCCGGCCACATGCCGTTGTATCCCCAGATGGTGGCGGGAGGA
The DNA here is from genome assembly GCA_003132445.1 of Acidobacteriaceae bacterium. Classification (GTDB taxonomy): domain Bacteria; phylum Acidobacteriota; class Terriglobia; order Terriglobales; family Acidobacteriaceae; genus Sulfotelmatobacter. The sequence goes on from PKXU01000152.1 coordinate 89,315, forward strand.
AGATCGCGATGGGCTTTGTGTTTAAACGGGACGAGGCGGACTTCAATTGGATTATTCGGCCCAGAGCTGGCCTTTGGGCGAATCACGGGCGGGATCGACAACGGTGTCACGTAGCTGGCGAGGGGGCTGGAGGGTTTTGCCTGCGGAAACGCCCTGAGCATGGCGCGAGCGCTGCCCGGGCCCATTTTCATGGCCGGGTTCAGGGCGGCGTGGGTGGTGCTGGCTTGCTGCGCGCTGACTTGCTGCGCGAGAAAACGGCGCGGAGCGGCCAATAGACCGGTGCCGGCGCAGAATCCCAATCGTAACCAATCGCGTCTGGTGAACTTCAAAGGACTTTCCCTTGTGGTCTCAAATCCGCAGGAGGAGCTTTTCTCTTCGCTTTGAACTTATTGATTTTCGCGGAGCGGACACTCGCGCGGTGTGAATATCCGGTTAAAAATCGATTGCCCGACGGCCAGCGAAAACAGAAGTGAAAGCCGATCTGGGATGTTGTCCCTGACCGGCTGTTCACGACTACCTACTGGACTGGCGATTGCGCTGAAGCGGCTAATTCTTCGCCACGTCCCAAGAATGAAAATCGAACGCGTCAAACAGGTCGTCAATCGCCGGAGTATTCAAGGGAACGTAAGGATTGTTCCTGGATACTTTCGGGTTTGGCAGATTATCGCGGCTGCGTGCGGTCAAAGGACCCAGGCCGAAATTCCGTTCGATGAACTTCGTGATGGAGACATGGTCAGAGTAGGAGTGGCTGATGTGGCCACCTCGGCTGAACGGAGAAACGATCAACAGCGGAATACGGGTTCCGTCGCCGAAGAAATCGACGGGCTGAATGTAGCCGGAGTCGTAGTAACCTCCGCCTTCGTCCTCGGTGATAAAGATCGCGGTCGTAGCCCAGATTTCGGGATTGGCCTGCACGGCGTTGACCACGTTTTTCACAAAGCCTTCGAACAATTCGAGTTTCGAAGATGCGGGATGACCGTCCGAAGGCCAGCCCGGCTTCACGATGGAAACCGAGGGAAGGTTGTTCGCCTTGATGTCGGCGTAGAGGTTCTGGGAATCCTGAATGTGTTCGGTACGGAGTATCGCGTTGGTCATGATATCGGTGGCGTAGTTAAACGGGTTGCAGATGTTGCAGTAAGTGTTGAGTGGATTGGCAAAGGTTGGATCAGTCACAAAAATGTTCCAGCCATCTCCGTAATACTTCCACGAAACATTCTTCTCAAGAAGCGCATCGCCGATGTGACGAACTGAACTTCCCGGAACAGTGAAAGGAGAAAGCGAAAGTGAGGAAGATCCGTCGCCGTTGAAGCCCGGGTTGTAGTTGTTCAGAATGTAGTAGTGTCCGGCCTGGCAGTTGGGATCGACGGGACGAGGCAGAAACTCGAGGTAGTTGACAATGGCGGGGACGCCGGGCTGGCCTAGATCGGAGCAATTGACGTAGCTTCCGCCGCCGCTGGTGCCGACACCGTATCCGTCGGCGTCGTACCAGTTGTTGGTGCCGGGTTGCGGATTCGGGTTCTCGATCTGATTCGCTGGCGGAGTCTTCGCATGTCCCTTGCCGTCGCTGTACCAGATGGAATCGGCGAAGCCGAACTCGATGTGGTTCGGCATGGTTCCGCCCATCACCGATTGATGGAAGTTGTCGCTCAGCGTGTAGTGGTCGGCAAGGTACTTCATATAAGGGGCGTCGCCGTTGAGCATGTTAAAGAATTCCATGGATGTGGAACCTTCACCGGTAGAGAGGTAGTTGGTGGGCGGAGCGGTTGAGCCGCTGGAACCGTCACTGCCCGCGCCGATCGTGGTTTCAACCCAGGGGAAGAGGTCATTCAAGCAGCCGCTGGGATTCTCTTTGGTGGCGTATGCCACGTCGCAGTCGGTCTGCTGCCACATCTGGAAGAAACGGTGTACTGGGCTGTTAGCGTAATCGTTATAGGTAAGCGTAGGCGAAGTCAGTTGGAAAGCACCTTCGGGGAGATGGAACACGTCCGGGATACGAGTATCCGCGACTACGTAAGGGGCCAGGCCTGTACCGCCGATCGTCAGGTCAACATAGTAGGTGGGCCACAATTGGCCGGGTTCAATTTCCTCGGCTTCGGCGAGGGTGGGGACATACGGGTCCGTCGGTCCCCCGGCGACCACCGGTGGATCGTTGGTATAAACGGTCTTCTCCGCAGGATGAATGGAGTAGGTTCCTTTTCCCACAGTGGTGCTATCGACTGCACTGTATTGTGCCGCCAACGAGTAATTGGGGCCGGGAGTTCCATCCTCCTTAATAATTCCTTTGGAGAGCAGATTGGAGACGGTTTCCCCATTTCTGGGCTTGTACGTGGCGAAGATGTGATCGAAGCTTCGGTTTTCACCGATGATCACGATGACGTGCTTAATGGGAGAGGCGGTCGGTGTGTGCTCCGCAGATTTTTGCGCGGCAACGGGAAACGGTGCGCCGAGATTGACGACGATCGCGACTAGGCTCGCGCCAACGGCTAGGTGCTGCCTGGCTTGTGCCAGAAAACCTGGTGCAGTCATAAGTTTCCTCCTCGGAATTACCGAGGTGTAAAGGTAGCGGCTGAGCAGTTACGGGCAGGTGACGCGGAGATGAATTCCAGATTAAAAGTAATCCACAGGCTGGGTGCGCCTTTCCGTGCGGCCATCCACGAATGAAATTGTGTTTTGCTTTTCTGACGCTGTGCTAGCTATTGTCGTGCTGAACTTCGATCGGGCTGGCGAATGGTGGTCCAGGAATAATCAGTAGGATGAGCATTTTCACCGTGGCTGTCGTAGCCGTCACCGACGCCCTGGACTTCGAATCTTCCTGTCATTTTGTCGCCTTCGACTGTTCCGGTGAAAACGAGACTGAATGGAGTGGCACCCTGAAAATCGAGAGTGAGGCTTACGTGCGTGCCTTGAATGCTCCCCGAAACCTTGGGCGAACCCAGCCTTCCCTGGAAGGTACCGGTAAGTTTCGAGTCTATTTGTTCGATCTGCACAGTGCCGCGCTCGGTTCCGAGGCGAGCTTCCCAGGATAATTGCCATTTCCCCGTAACGTTCACAGGCCGGTTCGAATTATCTGAAGCAAAGCTAGGGACGAGCATTAAGAGTGAGAGCAAGAGGCATGGCAGAACTATTGTGGTAAGCGCTGTAGTTCTCGAAGTTGTCCTATTAAAGATTTTCATACGTCCTCGGCAATCTCGATTTCAAACCAGGCGAAGCGTTAATCGATGCACCGGCCAGGAATCGAGCGACTCCTGGCCGGGCATGTTGAAGCGCGAATATCTTACTTTGACCCGAAATCGAAGAGATCAAACAGATCGTCAAGTGCAGGGCTGTTGGTCGGCACATACGGATTGCTTTTCTTGACCTTCGGATTCGGGAAGTTATCGCGGCTGGTGGCTGTGATGGGTTTGAGTCCCCAGTTTCGCTCAATGAACTTGATGAGCGAAACATGGTCGCCGTAGCTGTGGTTTACTTTACCGCCAGTCGTGTACTGGGAGATGACGACCAGCGGAATTCGCGTGCCGTCACCGAAGAAATCCACTGGCTGGATGTAGCCCGAGTCGTAATAACCACCACCTTCGTCGAAGGTGACGAACACGGCTGTGCTGGCCCAGAGAGTTGGGTTCTTCTGCAGTTGGTCTACGATTTTCTTTACGAAGCCTTCAAACAGATCCAGCTTCGACGAAGAGGGATGGCCATCCGTGAATCCGCTGGGCTTCACGATTGAAACTGCCGGCAAATTCCCGTCGATCAGGTCTTCATACAGGGCGGTCGTGTCCTGGATGTGGGCTTCGCGCTCGGCTGAAACGGTCATGATGTCGGTCGCGTATTGGAACGGGTTGCAGATATTGCAATAGCGGTCATACGGGTTGGCGCCAGTCGGATCGCTGGTGTAAAGATCCCAGCCTTCGCCAAAATAGGTGTACGAAACGCCCGCCGCTGACAAGGAGTCTCCGATGTGCTTCTGGGCGGTGGGAGGGATTGTGAACTGCGTGTAGACGCTGTCCAGAGTTCCGTCACCGACGAATCCCGGGTTGTAGTTATTGAGTAGATAATAAGCTTTGGAAGCGCAACGGGGTTCGATGGGAGGATTCAACGATTGGAGGTAATTCACGACCGCAGGCACGCCGGGCTGACCGATGTCACTGCAATTACTGTAACTGCCGCCCGAGTAGCCGTCCTGGTCGTAGTAGTTGTTGGTTCCGGATTGGGGATTGGGATTTTCAATCTGATTGGTCGGAGGAGTGGTGAAGTGTCCTTTTCCATCGCTGTAGGCAATTGCATCGGCGTAGCCGAACATGATGTGATTGGCGCCGGTTCCGCCCATTACGGATTGATGGAAGTTGTCACTGATGGTGTAATTTTCTGCGAGTTCCTCAAAGTAGGAAGCGTCCCCTTTAGTGACGTTAAAGAACTCCATTGAGGTCGAGCCCTCGCCAGTGTTCAGGGTTGCGGGCCGTGCGGCTCCATTGCTTCCCGCCCCGATCGTTACTTCAACCCACGGGAACAAATCGTTCAGGCAACCGCTGGGATTTTCTGCGATCACATTGTCCACGCTGCAATCGGTCTGCTGCCACATTTGGTAGAAGCGGTGCACGGGGCTGGCCGCATAGGCATCGTAGGGAAGAGTTTTCGAAGTGAGTTGGAACGCACCGGAGCCCAAGGTCTCGACATGGGGAATGCGCGTGTCCGGCACGTTGTGCGGCAGGCCTGTTGCTCCAGTGAGGAGATATTTATTGTAGGCGGGGGCTAGACCCGGCTCGGCAAGCTTCGCTAAAGACAAAGTCACAAAGGGGGCCGGATCGGTGTCGCTCGCGGCGGTGGGAGCGCTAGAGGTTTCAGGCGCGGGAATGTTCCAGTAAGACGCCTTGCTTCCTGGAGAGATTTCATAAAGTCCGCTGTCGACAGCACTGTACTGGGTAGAAAGCTCATAGTTGATACCCGGCTTACCGTCAGCTTTGACGATGCCTTTGGAGAGCAAGTTATCAACTGTTTGTCCCTGCTTCGGTTTGAAGGTTCCGTAGACGTGATCGAAGCTCCGGTTTTCGCCGATGATCACAATCACGTGTTTGATGGGAGTGACGGGAGTGCTCTGTGCGGCGACCGGAAGTGGCGCGCCGAGATTCGCGATGAGCGCGACAAGGCTGGTGGCAACGGCTGCGTGCTGCCTGGCTTTCACCAGGAAACCTGATGCGGACATACGGTGTTCCTCCTGTGAGAGAACTTCAGAGGTGCAAAGGTAGCCGGAGAGCAGTTACAGGCAGGTGACGCCGGGATGAATTGCAGATGAAAAATAATCCACAGCAGAAGGTCGCGAATTCGGAATCTACAAGGGTGTTAAAACCCGAATTCTCCAAGCCAGTTGCGGCTGTGCTAGTCTGCCTTTTATGGCTGATCGCACTTTGACCAAGCAACAGAAAGCCGTGAGATCTTCGGCCCCTGCGAAGAAAACTTCTCGTCTCGATGATTCCCAATTCCCATCTCCCGCAAAGAGCAAGAGAAATGAGGCGACCACAGTTTCAGGAGCGGTGTCTCCCGCTTCGGTATTGGGCAAGCAGTTTTTGAGCGACAAAGTTGGACACTTTACTGAATCCGTGATTCGCGAGATGACGCGGCAGGCGATGCTGCACGGCGCGGTGAATCTGGCGCAGGGGTTCCCCGATTTTTCTGCCCCGGCTGAGATCAAGCAGGCCGCGCAACAAGCGGTTGCGGGGGACGTGAATCAGTATGCGATCACCTGGGGCGCGAAGAGCCTGCGCAATGCGATTGCTCGGCAGATGGGCGTGTGGCAGGGGATTACGGTCGATCCAGAGAAAGAAATCACGGTGTGCTGCGGGTCGACCGAGGCCATGATCTCGACTCTGCTGGCGGTGTGCAACACGGGTGATGAAGTTGTGATCTTCGAGCCGTTTTACGAAAATTACGGGCCGGACTCGGTGTTGAGCGGGGCAAAACCGAAGTTCGTGAAGTTGCGTCCGCCGACGGTTGACGGCGGCGAGTGGACGTTCGATGAGAAGGAATTACGGCGGGCTCTCGACAAACATACGAAAGCGATCATCGTTAATACGCCGAACAACCCGACGGGCAAGGTTTTCACGCGACAAGAACTGGAGTTGATTCGCGACCTGTGCGTTGAGTTCGATGTGCTGGCGATTACGGATGAAATTTACGAACACATTCTTTACGACGGGACCAAGCATATTTCCATGGTCACACTCGAGGGAATGCGCGAGCGGACGGTCACGATCAACGGCATGTCGAAGACCTACAGCGTGACGGGATGGCGCGTGGGATGGGCGGTCGCACCTGAGAAGATTACGAACGCGATCCGTAAGGTGCATGATTTCTTGACGGTGGGAGCGCCCGCGCCGCTGCAGGAGGCTGGCGCTGCGGCGTTAAGTTTGCCTGCGGAGTACTATGCAAAACTGGCCGAGGGATATCGGGTGCGGCGCGATCATTTGATGCCGGCGCTGAAGGCAGCAGGGTTCAAATGTTTCCGTCCGCGTGGCGCCTATTACGTGATGACGGATATTTCGGCGTTCGGATTTGAGGATGATGTTTCATTCGCCAAATATCTGGTGCAGGAAATTGGCGTGGCGTGCGTTCCGGGATCGAGTTTCTATCGCGACCCGCGCGATGGGGCGCGGCAGGTGCGGTTTGCATTCTGCAAGAAGCCGGAAACACTGGATGCGGCTGCGGAGAAGTTGGTGCGGCTGCGGGCGCGATGATGCTCGCGCTTGCCCGTCACGGCACAGTGGCTAAAGCCGGCGCACTCTCCTTGCTCTTGCGGCACGCCTGAAGGCATGCCCCGATACGCGTCGCCCTTCAAACCGCACCACGACCGACCTGGTGATCAAGTGCCTTGTCCACAAAGATGTGGAGTATACTGCGAAGAAGTTTCAAAAATCCTGGCGGGGAAGAGTGCAATCATGGCTTTGAATGCGGTAGAACAGGTGGCAGAGCAGGTTCCGACGGACGATTTTCAGCTGCTGGAAGAGAAAATTTATCGCACCATAGAACTATACAAAGCGGCACGAGCGGCGCAAGCCACGGCCGAACGCGATGCGCAACGCCTGCGTCAGCAAATGGAAGATCGCGAAGAGGAACTGGTCACCCTGCGTCGGGAAACAGTGCGGCTAAAGAAAGAGCGGGAGGAAATCCGCGGACGCGTTGAGAAAATGCTCGAACAGATCGAAAGCATTGCTGAGGCCAGCTAAGGGCAAGTGACTGCGCACGAGGAGAGGTAGCAAACTGCCTCTCTACACGGTACGGTACGACCCCACGGAGAAACAGATTATGGCTACGGCGACCAAAGATCAGATGGTGAGAGACCCGCAGAACTCCAGCGTGCGGGTAGAGATATTTGACCAGGCATATAACCTGCGCGGGTCCGATGCCGAGTACATTCTCAAACTGGCGGAGTATGTGGACGCCAAGATGCGCGCCGTGGCCGAGGCGACCAATACGATCGATACCGTGCGGCTGGCCGTTCTGGCAGCTTTGAATATTGCCGATGAATATCACCTGCTCAAGAAAAAGCAGGACCACGGGGCAACCGATTATCAGAAGCGCGCGCATCTATTAGCCAATGCGCTGGATGAAGTCCTGGGCGAAAATCGCAAGGCGGGTTAGGCTGCGGCGCTCTGGGACAAGCTTTTTCTTTTTCGACTTTTTCTTCTTACGTTCCGCTTCTTTCGTTTTTGTTCTGCTCCTTCTTCCGCTGCTCGGCGGCATCGCCCGCCCGCAAGAAACTACTCTCCGTTCCCAATCGAACGTAGTGCTGGTTCCGACCCTGGTGAAAGATCAGGAGGGCGGAATTGTGTATGGACTGCAAGCCAACGATTTTATCGTCGAGGACGATGGCGTCGAACAAATGGCCCGGCTGGACGAAGCGCCGGAGGGGCAGCCCATCTCGCTGGTCGTGGCGATTCAGCGCGGACGCAGGGCCGCTTATGAGTTCCCCCGAATGCAGGGTTTGCGCACGATGCTGGATCCGCTGTTTGTGCAAGGCACAGCCCGGGTGGCAGTGTTGGAATTCGACAGCCAGGTTGAGCAAACGCGGGGTTTCACGAAGGATGCCAGCCTGGTCGAAGACGATTTGCAAAATCTACAACCGGGGGATGACGGCGCGGCAATTCTGGATGCAGTCGACGCTGCCGTGAAGCTGCTGAAACAGGAACCGGAAGGACGACTGCGAGTATTGCTGCTGATCAGTGAGACTCGCGACCATGGTAGCCACGTAAAGATTGAGAATGCCGTAGCCGCGATCGGCCAGAGCAATGCCGTAATGTACGCGCTGGCATTTTCGCCCGCACTCTCGAACATACTGGACACGGGGCGCGGCAATAACATGAACGAGATGCATCCCGGCATCAACTTCCTCGATCTTCTCTACCAGACATCGCAGGCGATGAGAAAAAATGTCCCGCACACGATTGCGTCGATGACTGGCGGAGAGTATGAACTGTTCGCGACGCGAAAAAAATTCGAGGTGCGGATGAACGACTTCACCAACCATCTGCATAGCCGCTATCTGTTGAGTTTCGCCCCGAAGGATCCGCATGCCGGGTTGCACCAGATCCGCGTACGATTACGTACGCCGTCGGGGGACGTCGTTCTGGCTCGAAGCAGCTATTGGGCTGAAGGGATTAAGTAATTAATAAGAACTTGGCAAGCCCCTTTCTGAACTCCGCGTTACTTTGGTAGCAAGCGGCCTGCCAACTTTTTGCGATCTTCCCCTTGCCAAGCACGCCGGATTTGCCTAGCATCCAGAGTGAAAGCCGGCCTGCCGGGTTGGTGATGACGGTAACCGATTTTTGAACCAATNNNTGGCGCGGGCGCCTCGCCCGCGAGCTTGACGCGCGGCATTGGTCGCGAGCCTCGTCTAATCCGCTACATTCCCTGTTAAACTGGATCGGTTAGCGAATCCCTGCTTTCCCGCATCTAATAAAACTGTGTATCCGCAACTCTTTCATCTTGGAAAGTTTTTCCTGCCGACGTATGGATTCCTGGTTTCTCTCGGCGTCCTGATCGGATTGTGGATTAGTGTGCGCAATTCCGAGCGAATGGGAATTAACGGCGACAAGGCATGGAACCTGGGGATTCTAGTTGTACTGTGCGGCATCATCGGGGCCAAGGTGCTTTACGTCATCAATGAGTGGAGCTATTACTCGGCTCATCCGGGCGAGATTTTCAGCATCAACACCCTGCAGGCGGGCGGAGTTTTTTCCGGAGGTTTGCTGGCCGCGTTCGTGGCAGCGGCCTGGTATGTATGGAAACATAAGATGCCTCCGCTGGGAACCTGCGACGCATTTGCCCCGGGCCTCGCGCTGGGGCACTCGATTGGCCGCATCGGATGCTTTGCCGCGGGATGCTGCTACGGCAAAGAAACGCATCACTGGTGGGGCGTGGTCTTTCACAATCCGCTGGCCAACTCGATTACTGGAACGCCGCTCGGCGTGCCTCTCGAACCAACTCAACTGTTCGAGTCGGCAGTAGAGCTGGCGAATTTCTTCTTCCTGATGTGGTTGCTCAAGCATAGAAAATTTGATGGCCAGGTAATTGGCGCATTCATGTTCATCTATGGCGTCGCGAGATTTTTCCTCGAATATTTGCGCGACGATCCCGGCCGCGGTTCTGTGTTTGGCGGGGCGATGACCGGCACGCAGCTGATCGCCATCGGATTAGTACTCGGCGGCGGCCTGATCTGGTGGTTGCGGTCTGGCTCCCGTCCGATGCCGGCGCACACTGTGAGCACGACCCGGTAAAATTCCAGCAGCGGTGTTCAATAAAGACGAATTGCGCGAATAGAACATTCGCGTCGCACAGTTCCCCACCATTATCCAACACAGCCTAACGTCGAATGCCATCAGTCCCATCAATCGGTGGGACGTAAGGTATGCTGAAAGCTGATGGCTGATAGCTGACAGCGCTCCCATGGTTTCTGACTCAATCATTCTCAAACACATTGCACGCCAGCCGAAGCGAACGGCGGGATTCAAGCAACTGGTGCGCGAACTCGGATTGCGTGGCGAAGAGCGCCGCGAACTCGATGAGCGATTGCGGAAATTGGTGGCTAGCGGCGCGCTGACTCGAGAAGACTCAGATCGTTACGCACTGCCGCAGCCCGTTGCCGACAAGAATCTGGTTGCGGGACGGTTGAGCATGCACCGTGACGGATTCGGGTTCGTGATTCCAGACGCCAAGTCTTTGAGTCCGGCGCTCAAGGCGCGGCTTACCGGAGACATTTTTATTCCGCCGCATCTCATTGGGAACGCAATGCATGGAGATCTCGTACTAGCCGACGTGAGCAATGTTCGCCCGGATGGGCGTGCGGAAGGACGAATTGTGCGCCCGGTGATGCGCGCTCATCCGTCGGTCGTAGGCATCTTTCATTATGGAAGCCGCGGCGCCTATGTAAAACCAATCGACAGCAAGATTACGCAAGAGATCCTGATTCCGCCGGGAATGGAACGGCCTGAGAATTCTGCGGTATCCCCAGGCGAAAAGACAAGAACTGAACCACGGAGGACACAGGGGTCACAGAGGAAGAAAAAATCTGTGGATCGCGTGCTGGGCGAAGAAGCCGCGCGCCGCGCACAGCCGGACGACATGGAGGGCTTAGTGGTTGACGTCGAGATCACCGATTGGCCTTCGCCAACGCAAAATCCGCGGGGGCGCGTGATTGAGATTCTAGGGCGCGAGGATGATTTCGGCGTCGATGTCGAGATCACAATACGTAAGTTTCATCTGCCCCATCATTTTCCCGCGGCGGCCCTCGAGGAAGCACAAAATACTCCGACCACAATCCCGGCGCAAGAACTACACCGGCGTCGCGATTTTCGCGAGTTGCCGATTGTGACCATCGATGGCGAGACGGCACGCGACTTTGACGATGCAGTTTACGTGCGCATGCTTCCGAACCGCAATTTCGAATTGCAAGTGCACATTGCCGACGTGGCGCAGTACGTAACGCCTGGATCAGCTCTCGACCAGGAGGCGCGGCTGCGCGGAACCAGCGTTTATTTTCCGGACCGCGCCGTGCCTATGCTGCCGCTGGAACTTTCGACGGACATTTGCAGCTTGCGGCCGCAGGTCGAACGGCTGGTGCTCTCGTGCGTGATGGAGATGGATCATCGCGGCGAGATTGTGAGCTATGAGTTGAGTGAGGGCGTGATCCGCTCGGCGGAGCGCATGACGTACACCGCAGTCAACGCCGTGCTCGAGGGCGACACCGTAGCGCGCGAGCGCTATGCACCATTGGTTGCGACGTTTGAGCTGATGCGCGACCTGGCACTGATTTTGAATCGCAAACGGCAGCGGCGCGGATCGATTGACTTCGATTTACCCGAACCAGTGATCGAGTTCGACGAGTTCGGATTAATGAAGAGCATCTCGCGTTCAGAGCGCAACATTGCGCACCGGCTGATCGAAGAGTTCATGCTCTCGGCCAATGAATGCGTGGCGCAGCATTTGGAATCGAAACGCATTGCGTCGCTGTATCGGGTTCACGAGAAGCCAGACGCAAAACGGGTTTACGACTTTGAAGTCATCGCGGCAACATTTGGATATTCGCTGGGTGTGGGGCCACTGCCGATTCATCGCGTGCAGATGAAGGCAGATCGGCGCGCGGCTTACGGCACCGGCAAACGCGTGCGCGAAATCGAAGTGCCGAAAGAAGTGCACATCACGCCGCGAATGTATCAAAAATTGACCGAGAAGATTGCCGGAAAACCAGAAGAGCGGATTCTGAGCTACCTGATGCTGCGTTCGCTGAAGCAGGCGCGCTATTCGGAGGAAAACCTGGGACATTTCGCGCTCGCTGCAACCAGCTATACGCACTTCACGTCGCCGATCCGGCGATATCCGGATTTGATTGTGCATCGGATTTTGAAGAGTGTTCTGAAGGAAGATCCCCACTTCTCGCAAAAGAGGCGAGAAATGGGGCACCCAGCCGGACAACCGGGGGCGGCTGTCCCCACACGAGTTTCTGACGAGGGACCGTCGCCGTGGTCCAAGCGGCGCGATCCTGCGGAGCATCGTAAATCGCTCGAACCGTTGAGCGGGCCTATTTCTGTGGAGGAACTCCGTGAGATCGCGGAAGAGTCGAGCCAGACGGAGCGGCGGGCCGACGATGCCGAGCGCGACCTGATGGAGTGGAAGAAAGTGAAGTTCATGCAGGATCGTGTAGGCGAGGACTTCCAAGGACTCGTCACCAGCGTCACTAAGTTTGGGCTTTTCGTAGAGCTTACTGATTTATTCATCGAAGGCCTGGTTCCGCTGAATACGTTGACTGATGATCGCTATACTTTCCACGAAAACACCCGCGAGATCATCGGAGCACGATCACGCAAGCGATATCATCTGGGGCAGAAGATTCGCGTGCTGGTTGATCGAATCGATCCAGTGGAGAAGAAGATTCAGTTTGCGGTGGTAGAGGAGCAACCAGTGAGAGTGACAGGCAAGCGGCGCAAAGCTCGCTAGAGCAACAAATCGCGACGGGCTTCGCCCGTCTGGACAGCCGAGGGCGGCTGTCCCCACATAATGCCTTTACACTCCTAGCGCTTTTTGAATTGCCGCCGCAATTTCGGCGGCCAGTGATTGCATTTTCTCTGCCGATTCGGCTTCAACCATGACACGTGCCAGCGCTTCGGTGCCGGAGTAGCGGACGACTATGCGGCCGTTGCCGTTGAGTTCGCGCTCGGCTGCATCAATGGCGGACTGAATCGCGGGGATCTGAGCAAATGGAATCTTCTCGCGCACCCGCACGTTCTGAATTTTTTGTGGAAACACTTTCAGATCGCCGACTAACTCCGCCAACGGCTTGCCTGCGCGAACGATAATATCCATCAGCCGGAGTGCGGTCAGCAAGCCATCCCCTGTTGTCGCGTCGCCATCGCGGAAAATGATGTGGCCCGATTGCTCTCCGCCGAGAGTGGCGCCAGTCTTGAGCATTTCTTCCAGCACATATTTGTCGCCCACGTTGGCGCGCAGCATACGGATCCCGGATTTCTTCAGGGCGACTTCCAGGCCCATGTTCGACATGGTAGTAGAGACGACGGTATCGGCCTTTAACTTCCCATGCGCGTGCAGGTCACGAGCCGCCGCCAGCAGCACACCGTCGCCATTGACCACACGACCGGCCGCGTCGCAAAACAAAGCGCGGTCGGCGTCGCCGTCAAAGGTGACGCCGAGATCAAACTTGCCGGCGGATTCTGCCACGGCTTTTCCCAAAATTTCCGGGTGCAGCGCTCCGCAGCCTTCGTTGATATTCTTGCCGTCCGGCGAAACGTGAATGAAAGTTGCCTGAATCCCAAGGCTGCGAAACAACTCCGGCGCCTCCGCGGTGGCCGCACCGTTGGCGCAATCCACAAGCACGCGGAGCTTGCTCAAATCGGAGCTCACATCCTTCTGCAGCGCCTGAACGTAGGCGTGGCGCAACCCGGCTTCGCCGGGCAGAGAGGATTTTGGAAGTTTGATGACAGCGTCGTCAGTGGCTGGCGCATTTTGCAGCAGCGCGAAAATTTCTTTTTCAATCGCCAGTTCACGTTCGTCGGTCAGTTTGAAACCATCGCCGGAGAAGACTTTGATGCCATTATCGGTCCAGGGATTGTGCGAGGCCGAAATCACCACGCCCGCGTCCAAAGCTCGCGAACGCGCAAGATAGGCGACACCCGGAGTAGTAATCACGCCAGCGCTGTGGACGGCGACGCCCACGGACGCCAGACCTTCGGAGACGCGGTCCGCAATCCATCCGCTGGATTCACGCGTATCCTGGCCGATCACGGCATGCGGATCGTTATTTGTCCGAAGCAGATCGTGGCCCAACGCGCGTCCAATCAGGTAGGTACTTTGCCGGGTCAGAGGAAATTCTCCCGCCAGACCACGAATGCCGTCAGTGCCAAACAACTGCCTTTGCTCGCCCATAAGAAACTAAAAGAGAATAGAAGATGATAAATGAGAGAGCGCAAGAAGGACGGTTCTAAGACACACGCAGGCAATCTTTAGTGCGCTGCCGTACTACCCACTTTCTGCACCAGCACACGCACTCGAATGGAGCTTGATTGCACCACTTGCACCAACGGATCGGCGACATACACATTAATAGTGAAAACCGCGCTGCCGCGGGTGCCCGTGGCGTCGATAGGGTCGGTTGTCGCCGCTTCGACCTTCTCCACATGCCCCCGCGGGCCGGTGATCGTGATGTGAGAAGGGTCGGCATCGACTTTCACAATCTGATCGCCGTCGGCAAAGGTGCCGGTCACGCGCGGATGGATTTCGATATCACGAGTCAGGCGCGTATCGAAGGCGAGCCGTAACTGGCTGGGAACGATCTGCACGACAGTGACATCGCGCGGATGGCGCACCTGCAACGAGGTGAGTTCAAAGGTGCGCTCGCCTGGCTTGGCACCTGCCAGTTCAATCTCAGCATGAATTTCATTTGCCTGTAATTGGCGGATGACCCGCTCCGGACCGCGTACGCGAATCTGCGCGTCAGGAATGAGCTCGGAACTGATCTCGAGATGAGGTGGCACGTGTTGAAAGACGATAGGCGCGCGAATTGCGACCTCCGCAAGCTGTTCGTCCGGTGAAATCAGCAACCAGAGCCCGGCAGCCAGGAGTAGTGAAAGCAATTTCAGCCCGATGTTGTGTAGCACATATCGCTGGAAGAATCCGGTCATGGCTGCGACTCCGGCTCCTCGTCCGGTTCCGATTTCCGATGCGGCACAGGCTCACGCAGAGGAGAATCCAAAAGCGCATCCGAGTCGTCTTCACCGTGCGCGATGGGTGTGGGCAGGGTTACGGGAGCCATAAAGCGACGGAGTTCGCTGCTGAGGCGCTCGCGCAGTTGTTCGACTGTGAGATCACGTTCGATTTTCCCTCCGATTGCAAGGCTGATCGCGCCGCTTTCCTCCGAACAAATGACGGCAATGGCGTCGGTCTCTTCGGTTATGCCGATGCCCGCACGATGGCGCGTACCCAGTTGAGTGGAGAGCAAGGGATTCATCGACAGCGGCAGGAAACATGCGGCGGCGGCGATGCGATCTTTTTGCACGATAACGGCTCCGTCGTGCAGAGGCGCGCTGGGACGAAAAATAGTGGCCAGCAGATCATAGGACAGGCGAGCGTCTAAAGGCACGCCGCTCTCGATGTGAGTGCGCAATCCAATTTCGCGTTCGATCACGATCAATGCTCCCGTCTGATGCTGAGAAAAAAGATTTGCCGCCAAAACGATGTCGTCATAGGAATCGCTTTCCGAGGACGAACCGCCAAAAAACGTCAAGCGGCGTCCTAAGTCGGCTAGCACGTGGCGGATTTCGGACTGAAAAACCACGATGAGCGCGAACACCAGATAAGGAAGCACGTGGCCAACCACCCAGTTCAGGGTGGTGAGTTCGCCGATGCGCGCCAGATAGAAGATTACTGAAACGACGACCAAGCCCACCAGCATTGGCGCCGCGCGCGTGCCGCGGATCATCACCAGCACCTGGTAGATGATGAGGGCCACGAGGAAAATATCGAGAGCCACCCAAGCGCCCTGCGTCCATGACGTGATGACTGGCACCACTCGAATCGCTCCTGTGGCTAATCTCGCTACAACAATCCATTGTAATGCAGCAGATTTACTCAATTGCCGTGGTTACGAACTTTTACAGGGCCGCTTGCAAAGGAGAACAGTACCCGCAGCTTTGCGTTCGCGATGGATCGACTCCGATGGATTATTCCTGCTTCTTAGTCACGGCGGCACGAAGTTCCCCATGCGCCAGCCGGGCAGAGATCTCGTCTCCGACGTTTATGCCACGAAGGTCTTTCAACAGCCGGCCTCGAGCATCGAACACGAGCGCGTATCCCCGCTCGAGAATGGCCAGAGGAGACAACGACTCGAGTGCGGTTTGCAGGCGCTCGCTCCGCACTCTGTGCTGGAGCAGGACGTTGCGCATCACGGCGACCAGGGCGCTGGTTCCACTTTCCATTTCTTTTCGAATGCCGGAAAGAACCAGGCGCAAGTCGTAATGCCGAATGGCGGCGGAGAAAATCTCCCAGCGGCGGCGGTTTTGCTCCAACAACTGGCGCTCGGCCAGCTCGATGCGGTGAGTGAGATCGTCAAGCGTCTGCTGGCGCTGACGAATCGCTTCCATCATGCGGGCGAAAGCTCCGTGTTGTGCCAGCTCCGTTAGAGACTGGCGACCGATCAGAAGGCGATAGCGCATGGCGCGACTGAGGCGCTCGCGCAAAGTTCCTAGCTGATCCTCCACCTCTTGCCGCGAGCGGATCACTAATTCCGCAGCTGCCGATGGCGTGGGAGCGCGCAGGTCGGCCACAAAATCAACGATGGTGAAATCGGTTTCGTGGCCAACCGCGGAAATAACGGGAATCTCGGATGCCGCAATCGTTCGTGCCAGCGCTTCGTTGTTGAACGGCGCCAGATCTTCAGTCGAGCCTCCGCCGCGAGCGGCGATAATCACATCCACATTGCCGCGCTGATTAAAAAAAAGCACGCCTGCCGCGACCTCGTGCGATGCCGTCTCGCCCTGCACCTGCGCCGGATAAATCAGCACATTCACGGAACGATGGCGGCGTTCCAGCACGTTGAGTATGTCGCGGAGAGCCGCGGCCTGCGCCGAGGTAACAATGCCAATGCGCGACGGCAGAGGCGGAATCGGCTTCTTGCGCTCAGGCGAAAATAATCCCTCGGCTTCAAGTTTCGCCTTGAGTTGCTCGAACGCTAACTGTAAAGACCCGGCGCCCTTGGGTTCGATATATTCCGCCGAAATCTGTAATTCGCCGCGGTCTTCGTACACGGTGACTCGGCCGCGCACAACCACTTGCAAACCGTCCGCCGGACGAAAGCGCAGCAGCCGTGCCGCTGACCGAAACATTACGGCGCGAATCTGCGCATTGCCATCTTTGAGCGTGAAATAAAGATGGCCGGAATCGGGAGCGCGAAAATTTGAGATCTCGCCTTCCACCCAGGCATCCGTGTATTCGCGCTCAATATGCGAACGAACCGACGCCACCAACTCGCGAACCTTCCACACCCGGCGCTCCGGCGGCCGGAAGTTGAATCCCATTTGATCGGCGAGAGAAGACATTGTGGGCAGTGTATCGCACGAGGACGATTGGCGGGATGGAGCCTGGCGGGATGGACTCCGTGTGCACTTCCCCATCAACGCGGCCTTTGAGCCGCTATAATTCTCCCGCCATGGATCTCGAACAGAAAGTCGCCGAACTGAAGAAACGGAACGAGCTCGCCGAGGATGGTGGCGGCGCCAAGCGCCGCGAACGCCAGCATAAAGAAGGCAAGATGTCGGCCCGCGAACGCATCGAATTCCTGCTCGATGAGGGAACATTCGAAGAGACCGACAAGCTCGTCACTCACCGGTGTAACGACTTCGGCATGGCCGAACAGAAAATCTACGGCGACGGATTCATTACTGGCTATGGCCGCATTGAGGGACGGCTAGTTTATGTTTTCGCTCAGGACTTTACCGTCTTCGGTGGCTCGCTGTCAGAAACCAACGCGGCAAAGATTGTGAAGATCATGGACCTGGCGGCGAAAATGGGCACTCCCGTGATTGGGCTGAACGATTCCGGCGGTGCGCGGATTCAGGAAGGCGTGATGTCGCTGGCGGGTTATGCGGATATTTTCTTGCGCAACACGTTGTATAGCGGCGTGGTGCCACAGATCTCAGCAATCATGGGACCGTGCGCCGGAGGAGCTGTCTACTCGCCCGCCATCACTGACTTCGTGCTGATGGTCGACAAGACTTCTTACATGTTTATCACCGGGCCCGATGTAATTAAAACGGTGACGCTCGAAGAAGTCAGCAAAGAACAGCTGGGTGGCGCCATGACGCACAACGAGACCTCTGGCGTGGCGCACTTTCTGGCGCACGACGATGCGGAATGCCTTTCGATGGTGCGCGAGCTTATGAGCTTTGTGCCCTCGAACAATTTGGAGGATCCTCCGCGCAAGGCGTGCAACGATCCGATCGACCGGGCCGACGCCGCGCTCGACACAATCGTTCCTGCGCAGTCAAACCTCCCGTATGACATTAAGGACGTGATCCACGCGGTGATCGATGATGCTTATTTTTTCGAGGTGCAGGAGCATTACGCAAGGAATATCGTCGTGGGATTCGCTCGGCTCGACGGACGCCCGGTCGGCATCGTCGCCAACCAGCCGTCGGTGCTGGCCGGAACGCTCGACATCAACGCTTCGGTGAAAGGAGCGCGCTTCGTCCGCTTCTGCGATTGTTTCAACATTCCGCTGGTGACGTTTGAAGACGTTCCCGGATTTTTGCCCGGCACTGCACAAGAGTACGGCGGAATCATCAAGCACGGGGCGAAGTTGCTGTACGCCTTTGCCGAAGCCACCGTGCCCAAAGTTACAGTGATCACTCGCAAAGCCTATGGAGGGGCGTATTGCGTAATGGCGTCGAAACATATTCGCACGGACGTGAATTACGCGTGGCCGACAGCGGAGATTGCAGTGATGGGGCCGGAGGGCGCGGTCGACATTGTTTACAAGCGCGAACTCGACGCCGCGGGAAACCGGGAACAGCTGCGCCGCGAAAAAATCGACGAATTCCGCGATCGATTTGCCAACCCCTACGTGGCGGCCGATCGCGGATTTGTCGATGCAGTGATTCAGCCGCGCGAAACGCGGAAGAAATTAATCCAGGCGTTAGCGATGCTGGAAACGAAGCGTGATAAGAATCCGCCAAAGAAGCATGGGAATATCCCGCTGTGAGCTGGTTTGCGAGCCTCTGAGATGATTCTTGTTGAAATCGAGGACCCCGGGCTATGAGTGCCGACCATCGGATAAGGGCATTTATGCGGACGAGACTATAGGCGAGTGGGGCGGTCTTGAGCAGGTTTTCCCGGTTCTCCGCTACGCTCCCGCTAAAGCCAAGTGCCAAAAGCCCAAAAACCAAGAGCGATTTCAGCTTACTTTCGTTCCATTCCCCTCAGTGACCCACAGGCACCTCGCACCCAACTCACTCGCTTAATAGACTGTGCATGGAGGTACGTGTGACCACTGACGAGGAACTGAATGTTCTCGACTCGCAACTGCGTCGTCTGAAGATCGAGTACGAGATTTTTTTCAGCAATCCGACCAAGAGGCCGCCGACCGACATTGAATGGAAGGTTTTAAGTCTTCTGCGTAAATTTTCCGACGGTGGCCGTATGAATTTCTCCCAACGCTACCGCTATAACGAGATGGCGCAACGTTACGCGGTCTACAGTGACCTGTGGCGCAAGAAATCCCGTATCCGCGAAGAAGGCTATCGTCGCCCACAAGACGCCTTACTTTCCGTCCAGGGAGTTCGCACCAGCGAAGAAGATCACAAGCAGCATCATCCCGTATATGGCGTCAGCCAGGCCGCCGCGGCGGCTGCCGCTGGGGCAACTTCGTCCCCGCACTTCACCTTGCACAGCGTCGATCAAGCGGAACGCGAACAAGTCGAACGCCTCTACAATGTGCTGGTCGCCGCAAAAAAGAAGGCTGGCGAAAAAGTGTCAGGCGACTTCGATTCCTTCACGACCTTCGTGCAGAAAAAAACCCAGCAGATTCGCAAGCAATACAACTGCGCCGACGTAGAGTATTCCGTCGAACTCGCCAACGGCCAGGTCAAACTCAAAGCCAAAGCCAAAACCTAGAAACCGTCGCTGGTTGCTCGTCAGGAGTCGTTAGCGAAGTCGAAACGATCGTCGGTCGTCATCCCGAGCGGAGCCGTTTTTCAGGCGTAGCGAGGGATCTCCCCTCTAACGCTCCGCAAATATCTCGCCAATTGCTGATAGAATTTCCGGTCGCTTTATAGATTTTGATTCGAGGCCCCCGCATGTCTCCCCGCATCCAGCGCGCCATCCTCAGCGTCACCGATAAAACCGGACTCCCCGAATTCGCCCGCAAACTCGCCGCACTCGGCGTCGAAATCGTCTCCACCGGAGGCACCGCAAAACTTCTGCGCGACTCGGGAATAAAAGTCAAAGACGTCTCCGAACTCACTGGCTTCCCGGAGATGCTCGACGGCCGCGTTAAGACGCTGCATCCCAAAGTCCACGGCGGCATCCTGCACCGCCGCGACGATCCAAAGCACGCCGCCGCCATAGCCGAGCATGGCATCGCTCCCATCGATATGGTCGTTGTGAATCTCTACGCCTTCGAAAAAACCGCTGTCAAGCCCGGCGTCAAGTTCGAAGAATTAATCGAGAATATCGACATCGGCGGCCCATCCATGATCCGCTCCGCCGCCAAGAATTTTCACGACGTCACCGTCGTAACTTCGCCCGAGGACTACGATGCCATCGCGGAAGAAATGTCACGCTCCGGTGGCGCGCTCTCGCACGAAACCAAATGGCATCTCGCGCAAAAAGCCTTCGCCACAACCGCCGCTTATGATTCCGCCATCGCGTCCACGCTGGAACGCATCAGCGCAGACTCTTTTCAGTTGCAGCCGGAAACCACCGCGTTTCCTCCCAGTCTGCGTTTCACCTTCCAGAAAAAACTCGACCTGCGCTACGGCGAAAATCCGCACCAAAAGGCCGCTATGTACTCCGACGGCTCCAGTGCAGGAGTGGCCAACGCCACTCAACTCCAGGGCAAGGAGCTTTCCTACAACAACATCGTCGACTTGCAAGCCGCCTGGGATCTGGCGCAAGAATTTGACGAGCCTGGCTTCAATGATTCCTTCTGCGCCATCATCAAACACACCAACCCCTGTGGCGCCGCCACCGGCAAGACTCTCGCCGAAGCCTACAAGCGTGCTCTCGAGTGCGATCCGGTCTCAGCCTTCGGCGGCGTGATTGGAGTGAATCGTCCCATCGATGCCGAAGCCGCCGAAGAAATGCACAAGCTTTTCCTCGAAGTCATCGCCGCTCCGGGCTTTGACGAAGCCGCCAAAGCCAAATTCGCCACAAAGAAAAATCTCCGCCTAGTGGAAGTAACCGACCCACGTAGCCCCGGACGCATTCGTCCGGGGGCAGCCGAAACTGCCTGGCCCAATTGGGTTCTAAAAAATATTTCCGGCGGAATCCTGGTGCAGGACGCCGACATTCGCCCCCTGCAGGACGCAGATCTGAAAGTAGTGACCAAACGCGCCCCCACGCCCGAAGAAACCCGAGCCCTGCTCTTTGCGTGGAAAATTTGCAAGCACGTCAAATCCAACGCCATCGTCTACGCGCGCGACGGACAAACCGTCGGCGTTGGCGCCGGCCAAATGAGCCGCGTCGACGCCGCGAAGCTTGGCGCCATGAAAGCCCAACTCCCGCTCACAGGCACCGTCGCCGCGTCCGACGCTTTCTTTCCGTTTCCCGACGGTGTCGAAGAAATCGCCAAAGCCGGAGCGACCGCCATCATTCAGCCCGGCGGTTCGCAACGCGATCCTGAAGTCATCGCCGCCGCCGATCATCTTGGCCTCGCCATGCTCTTTACCGGCGTTCGTCATTTCCGCCACTAAAGAAATTCTGATTCTGATTGTTGATTGCTGATGATAAAAATCGATTGTAAAGATATTTTCCTGGAGCACATGGTCTTTGGGTTTTCAATCAGTAATCAAAAAATCAACACTCAACAATTTCCACCCGTCCCTGACCTTCCGGTTCCTCACCACCTACGCACTGTTTTTCATCTCGCGCTCGACAGGTTAGAATAAAAGTACCTTTTCCCCGGCGGCTTTGCATCCAAATAAGCTGAGGTTTCGGATACGCGCTTCCAGCGCAGTCAGGTCAAGCATGAATCGAATTGTTCGCACTTTTTTATTCCTAACCATCTCGGTGGCCGCAACTGCCGCTTTAGGCCAAACCACCCCGGCTGCGCCATCGCAATCCGATACTCAGGCCCAATCGCCGCAATCTTCTCCTTCGCAATCTTCTCCGCGCAAGGCCGACCACGCCGCCGCTTATTACCACTACACGCTCGCGCACATGTATGAGGAAATGGTCACAGCCTACGGTCGCAGCGACCTCGCCGCGAAAGCGACCGAGGAATATCGCCTCGCCATCGACGCCGACCCCTCGTCCGAATTCCTGACTTCCGCCTTGGCCGAGCTCTATGTCAAGACCGGCCGCATCGCCGACGCCGTCAAAGAAGCCCAGGACATCATCAAGCGCGATCCCAAAAATCTGGAAGCTCATAAACTTCTCGGCCGCATTTATCTGCGCTCGCTCGGCGATATGCCCGGCGGTTCCGGCTCTGACAACATCTTGAAGCTGGCCATCGATCAGTATGAGCAGATCGTGAAGCTCGATCCTGACAGTGTTGACGATCATCTCCTTCTTGGCCGCCTCTACCGCCTGAGCAATGACATGCAGAAGGCGGAAGCCGAACTGAAAGCCGCTATCAAAATCGATCCCAGCTCCGAAGAAGCCGTTACCACCCTCGCCATGCTCTACACCGACGAAGGTGACACGGCACACGCTCTGAAAGTTCTGGCCTCCATCCCTGATTCCGCGCGCTCCGCCAAGCTCTACGCCGCTCTCGGCGCAGCCTACGAACAGCGCAAGGATTTCAAGGCCGCAATCGACGCTTACCGCCACGCCATTGTTCTTGATCGCGACAATCTCGATGCCATTCGCGGGCTCGCTGAAAACCTCGCCAACGATGGCCAGCTCGACTCGGCCCTCGAACAGTACAAAGTCATTGCCGACTCCAATCCCGAAGACGCGCAAACCTACGTTCGCATGGCCGAGATTTATCGTCGACAGGCCAAGTACGACCTCGCTCTCGAAGCGTTGAAGCGCGCCGATACGCTTGTGCCCGATACCATGGACGTCCCCTACAGCATGGCCGCCGTTTACCAGGCCCAGGGGCGCTACGACGACGCCATTCAGCTCTTGCAGGATCTGCTGAAGAAAACCGAAAAAAGCGAGATCGGATCGAGCAATGCCGACCGCAACAATCGCGCCATCTTTATCGAGCGTCTTGGCATGGTCTATCGCGAACAGCAGAACTATCCAGCGGCTGTCGAAACATTTCGCAAAATGTTGTCGCTCGGTGATGAAAACGCCCGCAGCGGCTATCAGGAAATCATCGACACTTACCGGGAGGCCAAACAGTGGCCGCAAGCCACAGCCGTCGCCAAAGAAGCCGTGCAGAAAATGCCGGATGATCGCGACCTGCGCATGGTGCTCGACGCCCAACTGGCCGACACCGGCGAGTACGACAAAGCAGTCACCGACATTAAGTCCATGCTCAAGGGCGGTCCCGAGGATCGCGAGGTCTATCTCCGTCTTGGCATCATCTACACTCGCGCCAAGCGCTGGGACGACGCCATGGCAGCTCTCGCCAAAGCCGAGCAGCTCTCCACCAAGCCTGACGACAAAGCTTACGTCGATTTCCTTCGCGGCGATCTCTACCAGCGCCAGAAAATGTTTGATCAGGCCGAAGGCGAGTTCAAAAAAGTTCTCGCCGTAACCGCGCCCACCGATCCTCAGGCTGCCGCCACGCTCAACTATCTCGGCTACATGAACGCCGACCGCGGCGTGAAGCTCGACGAGTCTCTCAATTTCATCAAGCAAGCGGTTGCCTTGGAGCCCACCAACGGCGCCTACCTCGACTCGCTCGGCTGGGTCTATTTCAAGCTGGGCAAATACGATCTGGCGGAAGAAAATCTGACCAAGGCCGAAGCTCACATGGGCTCCGATCCCACCGTGCAGGAGCATCTCGGCGACCTTTATCAGAAAACCGGACGCCTGAAGCTCGCCGCCGCCCATTGGGATCGCGCCGTGCAGGAATGGAGTAAAACCGTTCCCGCCGAACAGGACACCGACGCCTACGCCAAAGTCCAGCAAAAACTCGACGCCGCAAAAGTAAAGCTGGCCAAAGAAGAATCGAACAAGCAGTAACGAGTTGCGAGCACCGAGTCGCGAGCGCGAGCTCTGGGCAACCAGCCCGAGCGGTTTGTTACCCCAGGCACGGCACGGGAAGGGCACGACTTCAGTCGTGCCGATACGTCGCAGGAAAAGGAATCGACTTTAGCCGCTGACGTCTCCCCGACCCCAATCAGCAATCAACAATGCTAGACTCTCCCCATGCTCGCCGCCTACGCGGTGCACGTCGAACATTCCCGCGGACGCCGCTATCCCGAACCGCCTCACCCCTACCGCAACGATTTTCAACGCGACCGCGACCGCGTCATTCACGCCCGCGCCTTCCGCCGCCTCGAAGCGAAGACGCAGGTCTTCACCCGCCGCTACTCTGACCACTTTCGCAACCGCCTTACCCACACTCTCGAAGTTTCCCAGGTCTCGCGCACCATCGCTGGAGCGCTGGACCTCAACGTCGATCTCACCGAAGCGCTGGCCCTGGTCCACGACATCGGCCACCCACCATTCGGCCACGCCGGAGAGAAAGCGCTCAACGCCGCCATGCGCGAGCATGGCTTCATCTTCGATCACAATCTTCACGCCCTGCGCATCGTCGAAGATTTCGAACAGCGCTACGCCGCCTTTCGCGGCCTCAACCTGACCTTCGAAGTTCGCGAAGGCATCATCAAGCACTCGCATGATTACGACGCGAAACAACATCCGGGCCTGGCGGAATATCTTCTCGATCAGCGCCCACCCCTCGAAGCCCAGCTGATCGACCTGACCGACGAAATCGCCTACAACACCGCCGATCTTGACGACGGCTACGAAGCGCATCTGCTCTCGCTCGATCAAATTCGGGAGGGCATCCCCATGTTCGAGCGCTTCTACAAAGAAGTAGAGCATCTCTATTCCGACGCTCCCGCCAAACTAAAATTCAACGAAGCCCTGAAGCGCGTGCTCAACCTCTTCGTCGACGATCTCATCACCAACACGCGCGCCCGCCTGAATCAAGCGAAAATCCACACACTCGAAGACGTCCGCAACCACTCCCAGCGCCTCGCCGCATTCAGCCCCGCCATCGAAGCCGACCGCAGGCAGAACAAAGATTTCCTCTATCAAAATCTTTATTACAGTCCGTCATTAGCCGGAGAGAAAGACGACGCGGAACGCGTCGTCAACGATCTCTTCGCCTTCTGGATGGCCCATCCCGAAACTCTTCCGCATAACTATCAGCAGAAAGCGAAGGAAGATTCCCTCCCACGCGTAGTCTGCGACTACATCGCCGGCATGACCGACAACTTCATCTTCGAGCAACACGAAAAGCACTGCGGTAGAGTGTGATCCATGTCGGTTAGTGGGCCATTTGGACAGCGGGTTCATATGGTTAGTGAGTTCATGTGGGCAGTGGGTTCATGGGGGGACAGCCGCCCCCGGCTGTCCGCCGGGCGCAGCCCGGCTTCGGCTCGCTCTCCTTCACTGCCCTGCCACCGCAACTACCACATCAAATAAAATTCTCGGCCCTCGCCGCACTTCTTCCACACGAATCCGCTCATCATTCCCATGCTCTGTGTTCCCCTCATCCGCAGTCGCGGTATAAGGATTGAATCCATACGCATTAATCCCCAGCGGCCGGTATCGCTGATTCTCCGTGTACCCACTCGTAATGTGCGGCACCACCGGCGTTCCCGGAAAATACTTCCCCGCTACTTCCCGAATCGCCGCAAACAACGCATTGTCCGTCCCCGAATAATTCGCCACGTTGAACTCATCCCTCATCGGTTCCACGCTCACGTTTGGATCATTCACCACTCGCCGCACCGCCTCCAGCACCGCCTTTGGATCTCCTCCCGGCAAAATCCTCACGTCCAGATTCGCCCACGCCTCCGGCGGAATCACGTTCGTCTGCCCCGATCCTCCCATCATGGTCAGCGAGATCGTGTCGCGCAGCAGAAAGTTCAGCGACTCATCCCGCTCCACCTCTTCCTGGAATTTCTTATCTTCAATCGCCTTCCGAATATCGCGATACTCCGCCGCCCGCTCCGGAGGTTCGTACTGCGCCATGTCGCGCAAAAACTCTTCCACCACCGGCAACACCCGCAGCGGAGTCTGGTACGCAATAATCCGGTTCAAAGCCCGCACCAACCGGTCCGGCGCCGAATCCGGGTTCGGCCGCGATCCATGGCCCGGCCGTCCATGTGCCACTACTTTCAACCAGTATGTAGTTTTCTCGCCCACATCCACGCCCACATACTTCACCTTGCTGCCTTCGAGCAGATTCTCTCCGCCTTCATTGATCAAAAATTCCGCATTCCCCAGCAAGTCGCGCTGATGCGCGATGAACCAGTCAGTCCCCGTATCGTCGACTTCCTCATCCGACACGGCGAGAAAAATCACATCGCGATCCAGCGCCACTTTTTCGCGCTTCAGCATCACCATCACCACCAGCTGCGCCAGCCCTTCGTCCTTCATGTCCTGCGCGCCACGCCCCCACAAATAACCATCCTTCAGTTCGCCGCTGAATGGCGGCACCTTCCAGTGGGACGCATCGCTGGTCACCACATCCATATGGTTCAGCAAAACAATCGGTCGAGGGTGCCCCGCTTCTCCCTGTTGTTCAGAAACGTGGGTATTCGCAGGAATCCGCGCCCAAAGATCTCCCCGCCCCGGCGTATACTCGAACACCCGATTCTCGATTCCTTCCTGATCGAGAATTCTCTTGTAAAACGCAACTGCCCGCATCTCGTTCCCCGGAGGATTCGTCGTATCGACGCGCAAATACTCCTGCATCCACTGCACAGCCAGGTCAGAATACTTCTGCAAATGCTCCGCCGGAATACGCGAAGAAGCCAGCCCCTGTTCCTCAGCGAGCATCTGTGCGCACATTACAGGCGCCGTGACCAACGCGACAATCCAAACCAATCTTCCGATTTTCTTCACTAGGAATCTCCCCAACGAACTGAAGTCCGTGCGCTTAGCTGCCAAGTTGCCTCCGATAGATTGTCTTTGCTGATTTTGCATGTCGGACTCAGTAATGTTCGGCAAACGACCAACCATCACTGTGAAAAGGCCCGTCCACGCAGTTTTTATATCAGGTTCGCCAAAATTACCCTGCCCGCCGCCGCAACCCTGTTTTTCGTGGCCCCAGGAGACTATAATGTCTAGAGATATCAAGCGCTTAGCCTTTCAACCTTAATGGCCGATTTGGCATCCCACATGTAGTAGAGATATAGGCGCCCTCCAGGCGCCCGCTGGGTAGGGCAAGCGTCCGCGTCAACGCCGGCCTTCGCAGCGAGACCTTTTTGCTGTCGTTCATTAGCAGTCGTAGATCATAGAAAGACGCCATCGAATCGAAGCACGCAAGAGCGTGCCGGAGGGAGCTCAGCTCCCCCAACTTGGAGGAAGTCCTTTATGAACAACCGCCTACTTTTCGCCCTGCCATTGGCTGCCGTTCTTGCTTTCCCGGCCCTCGCGCAGACCACCTCGTCTACTTCGGACCAGACTCAGCCTGCCGCTACTCAGCAGACTCAGTCCAGCTCGACCGACAATAGCTCCGCAAGCGGCAAAGCTCCTCTGGCCGCCCCGTCCCGTGAAGGTTTCTGGGGCCGCGTGAATCCCTTTGCCCGCAAGAAATATGTCCAGCGGCAGACCGAGCCCATTCGTGACCGCGTCAACGAACTCGATGAGCTGACCTCTTCCAATAGCAAGGCCATCCGCGACACCGACGCCCGCGCCCAGCAAGGCATCAAGCTCGCCTCTGATAAGGCGAACGAAGCGGATCAGCACGCCGTCGACGCCGGCAACAAAGCCACCGCCGCGCAGCAGTCGGCGCAGCAAGTCACCGCCCGCGTCCAGACCGTCGAAAACGTGGTTGGCAACATCGACCAGTACAAGGCCTCAAACCAGACTGAGATTCGCTTCCGTCCCGGCCAGACCATGCTGAGCAAGAACGCCAAGGACGCTCTCGATACCATGGCCAGCGGCGTCAAAGGCCAGCGCGGTTACATCATCGAAGTCCAGGGATTCTCGGCAGGTCGAGCCCAGACTGCAATCACCAACTCGCAGAAGATGGCCGAGTCGGTCGTGCGCTATCTGGTTCTCACCCATGACATCCCGGTCTATCGCATCTACCTCGTAGGCATGGGCAATGCCCCAGCTCCCAACACCGATGAGGCAGCAAACGGAAAGACCAAGCGCATGAGTGGGGGCCGTGTAGAAATCAGCCTGTTGAAGAACGACCTTGAGCAGCTCTCCAGCAACTCCGGAGCCCCTGCAACCAGCGTCGATCAACAGCAGCAACCGAAATAGGCCGCGATGGCCGCGTTCAACTAAGCTTGGGACCACGGGTGCCTCGCCCGCAAGTCCCTCCCCCGGAAAAAGCCTCTCGCGCAAGCGAGAGGCTTTTTCTTCTTCCTAAAGCTTGCGTCATCTCGAACGGAGCCGCCTTTCAGGCGAAGTGAGAGATCTCCCGTGGCACGAACCCAGCCACAAACGCGAGCGCCTTTGCTCACACTTCCGCTATCTTCCCGTCCATACGCTGGGGGATTCCGATGTACGACCTCAAACTCGCTCTCCGTCAATTTCGAAAGTCACCCGGCTTCGCCGCCACGGTAATCCTCACCATCTCCCTCGGCATCGGTGCCAACACTGCCATATTCACTCTGGTTCACGCGATTCTGCTGAAGTCGCTCCCAGTGGCCAATCCAGCCACTCTCTATCGTATTGGGGACCTCGACGACTGCTGCGTCAACGGCGGCTTCGTCAACGACAACGGTGACTTCGACCTCTTCTCCTACGATCTGTATCGTCACTTCCAGGAGTCCGCGCCCGAGTTCGAACAACTTGCTGCTTTCCAGTCCGGACACAGCACCATGAATGTCCGCAGAGGAGCCGAGACGGCGAAGTCCGAAACCGCCGAATACGTCTCCGGAAACTACTTTTCAACTTTCGGCCTGGGAGCCTTTGTCGGCCGCACGATTCTACCGTCAGACGATAACCCGGGCGCAGCTCCAGTGGTAGTCCTGAGTTATCAGGCCTGGCAAGCAGCCTACGGGGCCGATCCGAGCTTGATTGGTTCCACGGTTTATATTCAAAATCAGCCCTTCACCATCATTGGCGTCTCGCCTCCCGGCTTCTTCGGCGACCGCATCGAAAGCAACCCTCCCGCCCTCTGGATTCCACTCAACAACGAACCATACGTGGAGGGCGAGACCAGCATCCTGAAACAGCCCGACACCAATTGGCTCTATGTTCTGGGCCGCGTCAAACCTGGCGTCAGTCCGGGCAGCCTGCAGGCTAAACTCTCGAATGTCCTACGGCAGTGGCTGGCCACGCAAACCGCCTACACCATCAACGGAAATCAAACTCAAATTCCCAAGCAATATGTTGTGTTAACTCCGGGCGGCGCCGGCATCCAGAACTTGCAGCAGGAAGCAGGCAGCGGTCTCCGCTTGTTGATGGCGATCTCTGGCCTGGTTCTGCTCGTGGCCTGCGCCAACATCGCAAATCTTCTCTTGGCCAAAGGCGCGATGCGTCGCTCGCAGACTTCCATCAGCATGGCCTTGGGCGCAGCCCGGTCCCGTCTCATTCGACAAATGCTGGTCGAGAGTCTGCTGCTCGGCTGCGCCGGTGGCGTCGTCGGCATCGCCCTCGCCTATGCTGGGGCCCGCATGATTCTCACTCTCGCTTTTCCCGATTCTCCCCACCTGCCGATTCAAGCCAGTCCGTCATTACTCGTGCTCGGCTTCGCCTTCGCCCTATCGCTGATCACCGGGATTCTCTTCGGAATTGCGCCCGCCTGGATCACTTCCCACTCCGATCCCGCCGAAGCCCTGCGCGGCGTGAACCGCTCCACCAAAGACCGGGCTTCGCTCCCGCAGAAGTCGCTCATCGTGTGTCAGGCCGCTCTGTCGCTGGTGCTGCTGGTCTGCGCCGGCTTGCTCACCCAGAGCTTGCGCAACCTGGAGCACCAGAATTTCGGCATCGCCACCGCGAACCGCTACGTCTTCCACTTCGATCCCGCAGGCGCTGGCTATACCATCGCTACCGTTCGCGCGGCCAATGAGCAACTGGAGCGCGAATTTTCCGCTCTTCCCGGCGTTCAGAGCATGGGCTTGGCTCTCTACAGCCCGCTGGAAGGTAATAACTGGGGCGAAGCGGTGTATGTGGAAGGCCGACCGACCCCGGCGCCGGATGCGAACAACAACTCTTCGTGGGATCGCGTGAGTCCGCGCTTCTTTGAGACCATCGGTCAGCCAGTGCTTCGTGGCCGTGGCATCACTGACCGAGACACGGCCACTTCCCGCATGGTTGCAGTCGTTAACCAGGCTTTCGTCAAAAAGTTCTTCCCCAACGAAGATCCCATTGGCCGCCACTTCGGCACCTTCGAGCAAAAATATGCGGCCGACTACGAAATCGTCGGCATCGTCGCCGACGCCAAATACACTAACCCGCGTGAACCGGCGCGTCCCATGTACTTCCGCCCCATGACGCAATTGAATACAACAGTCACCGAGCGCAGCTTTAAGACGGCTGAGACGCGCTCGTTGTTCCCCAACTCCGTAACCCTGCGCTTCGCCGGAGACGCCGCCAGCCTGCAATCGCTGGTTCGCCGCACTCTGGCGAACATCAATCCCAATCTCACCGTGATCGACTTCAAGTCGCTCGACTATCAAGTCGCCGGAAACTTCAACGAAGAAAGGCTCATCAGTCGCCTCACCGCACTGTTCGGATTCCTCGCGCTCATCCTCGCCTCGGTCGGCCTGTATGGCATCACTGCCTACTCCGCAGCTAGCCGCACCAGCGAAATCGGCTTGCGGATGGCCCTAGGCGCCAACCGCGGCGACGTGGTCGTTCTCGTGCTCCGCGCCGCATCCTGGCAGGTAGGTCTCGGCCTCGCCATCGGGATTCCGATCGCCTTGCTGGGCGGCCATTTGATGGCCACTCAACTCTATGGCGTGCGCACGTATGATCCCTTCACACTCGCCGCAGCAGTCCTGATTCTTTCCGCGTTCGCAACCATCGCCGGTTTCATCCCCGCCCGACGCGCCGCCAGCATCGAACCCATGAACGCCCTGCGGACGGAATAGACCACCAAACGCAATAGGACCAGACGGAACAGGCTCTGTGATTCCGACCCGCGAGCGAATGCGAGCGCGGAGGGATCTCTGCCCGTTCGTCCCCGCGTGATCGATTCCATTTTCGATTCAACGTCCCCAATCGCCAGCCGCGAAGCGGCGAAAGAATGCAGCCCTGGGCGCAAGCCCTGGGTAATCAGCGCATAAGGAACAAAGCCCCGGAGGGGCGGAAGAAAACCGCTTTTCCACAGGCACCCTTGTGACGAGCAACCTTTACTCAAAATTTCAGAAAGCGCAAACTCGACGGTATGCAACAAAGCAGAAAACCTGGACGGGCTAACCCCTTTACCCGCAATATTTTGCCGACAAGTCCTTGCGATTCAAGATTTTGCAGACTGAGCCCCATACCCCAGGCCAGTAACCTCAATCACCGCAATAGTTTAACCAAAACCCCAAAAAAATTATGTGCCGCGTTGACCCTCCTACCTCACATGACTAGAATCCAGACGACATTACAGGTGGGTCAGTCATGAAACATGTAGCGTGCCTTCTGCTTCTGCTCTCACTGCTCGTTTTCGCCGACGACGAGAAAGACAAAGACCATCATCACCACGAAGATCTCACCGAGACTCAACTAGGAACGGTTCACTTCCCCGTCTCCTGCGCCGCATCGGTGCAAAAGCCTTTCGCCCGCGGAGTCGCGTTGCTGCACTCGTTCTGGTACGAAGAAGCGGAAAAAGAATTTGTGCAAATCGCCAAAGACGATCCCAACTGCGCCATGGCCCATTGGGGCATCGCCATGAGCATCTGGCATCAACTCTGGGACCAGCCTGAGGAGAAGATAATCGCGCGCGGCCAGGAAGAAGTGAACGCAGCCAGAAAGCTCGAGCAGAAAGCCACGCCTCGGGAAAATGCTTACATCGCCGCCATCGCTGCCTTCTATACCGACTCACAACAGAGCGACTCACAAAAGCTGGACCACGAAGCCCGCGCCAAAGNNCTACTCCGAGGCGATGAAGAAAGTGTACGAGTCCTATCCCGACGATCACGAGGCGGCCGCGTTCTACGCGCTTTCGTTGCTTGCTTCCGGGCCGCACGATGATGCGACCTTTGCCAACCGCAAAGCGGCAGCCGCGATCCTCGAGAAACTCTTCGCCAGCGAGCCCGACCATCCCGGCGTGGCGCACTATCTGATTCATGCTTACGACAAGCCACAACTGGCGCAGCTCGGCATTCCCGCGGCGCGCCGCTATGCGCAAGTTGCGCCCGCCGCGCCGCACGCTCTGCACATGCCCTCGCACATTTTCGCCCGGGTCGGTCTCTGGCAGGACGACATCAAGTCGAACCTGGCTTCCGTCGCCGCCACGCGCAAGACTGCCGCTATGGGAATGGGCGGCGAGGGCCACCAGTTCCACGCCATGGATTTTCTTTTCTACGCTTACCTGCAGAGCGGCCGCGAAGCCGACGCCCGCGCGCTGATGGATGAAGTCAACGCCATGCCGGAGATGCACGACATGTATGGCGTCGGATTCGATCCGCACCTGGCCACGGAGGCGAACTTTGCCGCGTTGTATCCGCTCGAAATGCGGGATTGGGCTGCCGCGGCGTCGCTCACCCCGGTTGCGGTTCCGGGCACTGCGGAAGATTCGACGGGCTATTGGGCAAAGGCGATCGGCGCCGCGCATCTGCATCAACCGGAGGAAGTGAAGAAAGATGTCGCCGCGATCGAGGCCATCCATCAGAAATTCGTCTCCGAGAAAAAGAAAGACTTTGCCGAAGGCACGGAGAACGATCTGAAGCAGGCGCAAGCGTGGCTGGCCTTCGCCGAAGGCAAGTATGACGATGCCGTCGAAACTCTGCGCCCCATGGCCGACAAAGAAGATGCGCTGGGCGACGAACCCCAGGGCATTCCCACCCGCGAGATGATTGCGGAGATACTGCTGGAAGCAAAACGCCCGCAGCAAGCCCTGGCGGAATATCAGACGGATTTGAAATACAATCCCAACCGCTTCAACGGGCTCTATGGTGCGGCGCGCGCGGCCGAAG
This sequence comes from Acidobacteriaceae bacterium, assembly GCA_003132445.1. GTDB lineage: Bacteria > Acidobacteriota > Terriglobia > Terriglobales > Acidobacteriaceae > Sulfotelmatobacter. The sequence goes on from PKXU01000152.1 coordinate 122,242, forward strand.
CTGCCGGCAAGCAGAGCGAGGCGAATGAATATTACGCGCTCTTGCTGAAAGATTGCGACGGCTCAAACTCGTCGCGACCGGAGTTGAACCGGGCGAGGAAGTTGCTGGCTAAGAAGTAGATCGAAATGAAAACCTATCACGAATTCCATGATGGCCTGTTTGAAGGACTATGGATCGATGACAAACGCGTCCATGTCTTCCTTAGCACGACTGACCAGGAACGTTTCACCATGGTTGCCGAAGGGCTCGCGGGGCTATACGTAGATGATCTCAAGACGGGCAATATCATTTTCGAGGTAGTAACAAAAGCGAACGACGAATGGAGTGAGGACGACGTTGCGGCTCTACCAGAGCTCCAAATGATAGACAAAAGCAAAACAAGTGTGCGGTTGGTAAGGGCGCGTGAACAGAAATTAAGCCTCTTGGAAATCAATCCCTCTTACGGGGGATCGTGCCTTGTCCTGGCGCAGTCATTCGACTTGCTGACTCGAAAGGAATGGTTGGAGCGACATCTTCTCGCTGCCCGATGATCCGATCCTTGACGCTAACTCGGAAACAGCGTGATCTTTACCGCAAGTGCGACCACCAAGCCCAGCGCTCCCAGCAGCGCGTTGTATTCGCGATGCTTCAAGTACAGATCGAGCGAGAAACCCGCGGTGTTGTCTCCGCCATTCGAATTTGGCAGCAGCCTTGGAAACATCCGCGGAACGCGTTGAGCGTACTCCTCGAACTCCGGAAATTTCTGCCGCAGGAACGCCTCTTCATCGCGAATCACGGGAAGATAGATTGCGAAGAACATTACGACGAGCGCGACGCCGACCCACCAGCTCCTCGCAGCCACCGCGAAGCCAATGCCGATCAGCAGCGACCCTAGATAAAGCGGATTCCGCGTGTAAGCATAAGGGCCGGAAGTCGCAAGTGCCTCGTTCTTGCGCACGTGCCCCGAAGCCAACGCGCGAATCAGAAGTCCCGGCACAATCAGAATCGCGCCCAGGGCGATGAAGCGCCACGTGGGCCGCGCCAGCCAGAAATACAGCACCGCAAACACAAATCCGAGCGGCACGCGAATGCGGCGCGCGATGCGAGACCACTCAGCCATGCGCACCTTCTGTTGGGGCATCCGACAGCAGTGTGCGCGCTGCGTCCACGACCGCATCGACAGTGATCTCCAACATTCCTTCGTCGGGCGCCGATCGACGCGCGTGCGTGGTTGGACTTTCCGGATTGCGCAACACAATGCTGCGTGTAGCGTTGCCCATCGGATATGGCCCGTTGCGCGCGGGATCCGTCGGTCCGAAAATCGCCACCACCGGAACTCTGAGTGCCGCCGCCAGGTGGAGCGGCCCGGTGTCTCCTCCAACAAATATCTTTGCGCGCCGTGTCAGCGCGATCAATTCCGTGATTGAACATTTCAATGGCATGGCCGCACCGTCANNGACGCCGTCGCGAGCCAGTGCCTTCGCCACTTGGCCAAAGCGTTCCGCTGGCCATCGTTTCGCTCCCCAGCCCGCACCGGGAGTCGCAATCGCAAACTCGCCAATGCCTGCCGCCATCAATTGCTGAGCAATACGCTGCTCTGCCTCGATGCAGCGGGGAAACTGCACTACCGGCACCTTCATCCTTGTCTGAGTGATTGCCTCAACCAGGGAAAGATTCTGTTCGATCACGTGCGTTCCCCGCGCAATCACCGCACGCGTGTACCACAAACTGGCCGGCGATTCACGCGGTTCTGCGGCGCCATAAATTACACTCGCGCCCGACCAGCGCGCCAGTACCGCCGACCGAATCGCTCCCTGCAAATCGACGGCCACGTCATAGTGCGCAGCGCGAACATCGTTCCATGTTTTTGCGATCTGCTGCAATGTCGAAATCGTCCACAGCGACTTCCGCCAGCCAGCCAGATTCACCATGTGCACCCAATCGACCAGAGGCCTCTGCGCAGATCGTGGTCCGCGCCGCCGGGTTCCGGGAGCGCATAAAAGTTCCGCCCATCGCTCCTCGATCAGCCATCCAATTGTCGCCTGCGGAAATGCATCGCGCAGAGCCTGTGCGGCAGGCAACGTATGGATCACGTCGCCCATGGCGCTCAGGCGCACAATGAGCAATCTTTCGATTCTCGCGCCCTCCGCTGCCACGCTCAAGATTTCCTCGGCGAAAGCCGCGCGCGGATGATCGCGCTGGTGGAGTGGTGTTTTGCGTCTCCGACAATCTCGACTCGCCCGCCACACTCCATCATCGCGTCGCGCTCGGGAACGGAGTCGGCCGTGTAGTCCGTGCCTTTAGCCTGAATGTCTGGGCGAATCTCGCGAATGATCGCGCGCACGTCGAGTTCAGAAAAGATGACGACTGCATCCACGTCGGCGAGCGCAGCCACAATCTCGGCGCGCTCTTCCGCTGGCATGATTGGACGGCCTTCACCCTTCAGTTTCTGCACCGATTCGTCGGAGTTGATGGCGACGACCAATCTACCGCCAATCGCCTTGGCTCCGTGCAAGTAGCGCACGTGGCCCACATGCAGCAGATCGAAGGCGCCATTGGCCAGCGTGATGCGTTCGCCGGCGCGGCGCCATCCCTGTACGCGCTGGCGCAGTTCTTCGCGGCTCAGAATTTTAGTTTGCAACGTCGCTTTCCCGAGAAAGTTCAATGAGTTCTTGTGGCCGGCGGCGTCTGCTCAAGGGCGTGCAACAATTCCTCGCGCGAGACGGTTGCTGTGCCGCGCTTCATCACCACAATGCCACCCGCATAGTTCGCCACTTGTGCCGCTTCTTCCGTGGTTGCCCCGGCGGCTAACGCTGCACTGAATGCCGCGATCACGGTGTCGCCCGCGCCGGTCACGTCCGCAACCTGGTCAGAGCCGACAATCGGAATGTCAACCGGCTTGTGCTTATGATCGAAGGCGATCATTCCGTCGCGCCCGCGAGTGATGAGCAGTGACTGCAGCTTCATGCGGGTGATGATCTCTTGCCCGGCGGAAACAGCCCGGTCCCAATCTTGCCCGATGCGAAGCCCGAGCGCCTCTTCCACTTCAGGCTCGTTGGGAGTGGCGGCGGTTGCGCCGGAATATTGCAACAGGCGATAGCGCGAATCAACCACGATTGGGGTCGATCCCAGCTTTCCTTTTTCCCGCAATGCAGTCACGATCGCCGGAGTAGCGGCGCCGTAACCATAATCGGAAACCAGCAGCGCATCCGATGCACGCGCATAATTCCGCGCAGCCAGATACAGTTCACGGGTCAGATGAGCATTGGGCGCTTGCTGCGGCTCGCGGTCGACGCGCACTACCTGCTGACGCGCAGTGTGCGTCATCCCTGCCAGAATGCGGGTCTTCGTCACCGTGGTATAGGTTTTGTCCTTCAGCACGCCACTGACGGGGATGCGCTTGTGGCGAAAATATTTCAGCAATAGCCGGCCAGGCTCATCGTCGCCGACAATGCCGACCGGAAGAACGTTGACTCCCAGATCGGCAAGATTATTCGCAGCGTTCGCCGCGCCGCCGGGAACCACGGCGCGCTCGCGGTGTTTCAGAATCAGAACCGGGGCCTCGCGTGAAACGCGCGAAATTTCCCCGAACACAAATTCGTCAGCGACCAGATCTCCCAATACAGTGATGGTGAGATTGGGGAACGCTTCGACGATTTTCTTCAGCCGTTCGGTTTCTTTGAAATGTTTGGTCATCGCTGCGCGTCAGACATTGGTACATCGCGACGAAGACAAATTCTCTCACGCCGGGCGTCTTCGTTCGGCGATCTTCTGCAGCATGGTATCGACTGCGTTAGCCGCGTCCTGCAATTCCATTTTTACCGGCACCACCGCGAGAGGTTCGAGCGCAGAGAGATATCCTCCCAGATTCACAGCGTCTTTCTCAGTAGTCACGAAGCCGCCAGCCTGGCTGCGCTGCTTTAGATCCAGCAACTCGCGAATGTCTTTTTCGCCGTAAGCATGATGATCGCGATAGAATGCCTGGCCGACCGGCTCGATATTGGCCGCACGAAGTTGCAAGACAAAATTCTGCGGCCGGGCGATGCCGCAGAAGACGATCGGTTGTGGCGGAATATTGGTCGGCACAATACCACGCCGCACCCGCCACACGGTTTTTCCCTCGAGCGGAAATGAATCCGCCGCAGCACCGCTGGCGAGCACGACAGCATCGGCCCGCCGCAACGAACTCAACGGCTCGCGCAGCCGGCCGCCGGGAAGCAATTGGTCACTCGAATCCTGCGGAGTGACCAGAACAATATCGAAGTTGCGGGCCAGGGCTCGGTGCTGAAACCCGTCGTCGAGCAGGTGAAGTTGCGGACCGAATTTCGATTCGGCGAAGCGGCCAGCCTGGTAGCGATCTTCTCCGACAATTACGGGCGTCTGTAACTTGCGCGCCAGCAAAAGCGGCTCATCGCCGAACTCCTGGGGCAGGCCTGCGGGATCGACCAGGCGGACTCCTTTCGATTTGCGCCCGTAGCCGCGCGACAGAATATCAAAACGAATTCCGCGTGCCTCGAGCAGATCGCCTAAGAGCAGCACGAACGGAGTCTTTCCGGACCCTCCCGCAGAAAGATTGCCCACGCTTACCACCGGGCCTTGCAACTGGCGGCAGCGGATAAGGTTTCGATCATAGAACGCATTGCGCGTCCGCACTACGCCGCCGTAAATGGTTGAGAGAGGATTCAATCGGGATGCGCGGCTTGCGCCGAAGCCGCCAGAGGATGCTCGTGCTCAGCCATCAACGTCTTCAGCGCTTGCAATGTACGCACTGTAGCGCCCCTTTGCGACCGGATGGTCTCTTGTGCACGCTGGCCAAGAGCCATCCTTTCGGCGTCATCGGCGAGCAGTTGCATCAGTGTTAAAGGCAGCTCGGCCAAAGTTACGATCCGAACGGCGTCACGGCTGCGAAACAACTCCACGATGTCGCGGAAATTTTCCGTGTGAGTTCCGGTCACAATGGCGACACCGTGCTGCGCCGGCTCGATAATATTGTGTCCGCCGCGCGGCACCAGGCTACCGCCTACAAAGGCCACGTCGGCCAAAGCATAGAGTGCTGCTAGTTCGCCGATGGAATCCAGCAGAAGCACGGTTCCCGGCAGCGCTTCCCCCTGCCACTGAGAGCGTCGGAGAAATGGGATGCCCAACTGCCGCACAAGAATGGCAACCTCATCGAAGCGCTCAGGATGCCGCGGCGCCAGAATCATCACCGCGCGCGGATGCCCGACGCGCAAATTCTCAAAAGCCTTGAGCAGCGGCGGTTCCTCATCTTCTACGGTGCTGCCACACACCAATACGGGCCCGGCACTCTGCTGGTCCAGAGATCGGCGAAGGCTCTCCACGATGGGCAGGGAAGCGGGCAAGCTCAGGTCGAACTTGAGATTTCCCGTGACCTGCACGCGCTGGGCTGCGGCGCCGATCGCCTGCAGACGAGCGCTATCATCTTCCGTCTGTGCCAGGAACAGGTCGACTTGCATGAGCATTTTTCGAAGAGCCCATTGGAAGCGGCGATAGTTCGGCCAGGACCGGTCGGAGATACGCGCATTGACGACTGCGATGCGCGCTCCGCTGGCGTGGGCCAGGCGCAGAAAATTTGGCCAGAACTCAGTTTCGGCGAGCACGACTAACTCTGGTTGCAAAGCTCGAAGGTATGGCCGAATCGCGAAGGCAAAGTCCATGGGAAAGTAAAACACATTTTCTTCGCCAAAGCGTTTGCGCGCGAGCATCTGCCCCGTATCGGTGGTTGTCGAAACCAGCACTCGATGCTGCGGGAAACTTCGCCGCATCTGCTCCACCAATCCGCTGACGGCGAGCACTTCGCCGAGAGAAACCGCATGGATCCAGAGGACGCGGGGCAACGGCTCCGACCTGGCGCGGATCTTTCCTGGTCGCGGCCCTAATCGCGGCGGAACTTTGCCCATTCGCTCGGCGAGTCCACTGCGATACTTGCCGCGCCGCAAAATCTGATAGAGCCAGTAAGGCAGGCTCAATACCATTGCCAGCGCCAGCACCAGACTGTAGAGGAAGTAGCTCAAGCTGAGCCATTCTAAACCGACTGGTTGGCACTGCGTGTCCACTCTTCTTCTTTGCAAATGAGGAATGTCTTGATTGGCGGAGGCTTCTATAATTGCGGAAATGCCATTCCTGGCCTCACGATTCCTCCGCCGCTCGGTCCTTCGTTCAGCGCGCCATTCTGTGCTTGCGACTCTGTGCCTGGGATTATTTTTTTCGACAGTGGTCGTGGCTAGCAAGAACTTCGTGAAGCCGGTGGCGAAGGCAGCGATTAATTATCCCGCGCACGACTTTCATCGCGACTCACAAGTTGCCATTGCCGCCGACCCCTACGACACGGCGGAAAAGGCAAAGATCTTTTCGGTGGACTTTGCGGCGCACGGCTTTCTTCCTATCTTTTTCGTCGTGACCAATGATGGCGATCAGCCCGTTTCCATTGCCAATATGGAAATCACGTTCATCACCGCCAATCATTCCAAGCTTACTCCCGTTCCTGCGAACGACTTATACCGGAGGCTCTCGAATCCGCAAGCCAGCACGCGGCCGAACCCGCTTCCGCTGCCCCGTAAAGTAAAAGGCACGGTCAGTCAAAAAGAAATGGAAGAGATCGAGTCCTCGCAATTCGCTGCCAAGGCAGTCGAGCCCCATGGAACGCAATCGGGTTTCCTGTTTTTTGACGTGGGCGGCATTACGTCGCCTTTAGCTGGGGCGAACATCGATATTACTGGCGTAAACGACGCCAAGGGCAACGAACTGATGTATTTCGAAATCCCAGTCGATCAGTATCTGAATGCGGCGCAGAAGACGCATTAGAGGCGGACGTCAGACTTCGGACTTCAGACCTCAGACTTCAGGCCTCGGCCCCTGACATCTGCCTACTAGAATCCGAGGTCCACAGTCTGAGGTCTGCGGTCCGAGGTCCGAAGTCCGGTTCTGGTCGTGGATTCCGGCAGACATTAGCGTTATTGTAGAGGCGTTCAGAATTCGGAGGTCTTTATGAGCAAACCTAAATCGCACTCGCCATCTGGCAGCGATCGCCGAAGTTTTCTTAAAGCAGGTGGACTAGCAACTGCGGCCATTCTAGGCTCGGCCGCTGTTCCGAATGTGGCGCACGCCCAGTCCAATGCGTCTCCTCACGCGGCGCCCGCAAACTCGGTAACGCCGAGCGCCATGCCTACGCGAAACCTCGGCAAGACCGGATACAAGGTAGGCATATTCAGCCTGGGAGGTCAGGCTGCGCTCGAGAAGGCGAACAACGAGGCCGTCGCTGTGCCGATCATCGAAAAAGCTCTCGACCTGGGCGTGAACTATATCGACACGTCTTCGATTTATGGCGGCCCCGAGCGCTGGAGCGAGCAATACGTTGGCAATGTGATGCAGCACCGGCGCCGCGACGCGTTTCTCGCGACCAAAACGAAAGAGCGCACGCGCGACGGTTCGATGCGGATGATCGAAACCTCGCTCAAGCTTTTGCAGACCGATCACGTCGACTTATGGCAATTGCACGACATCGGCACGATGACGGATATCAACGAGATTTTCGCCAAGGGTGGAGCGATGGAAGCATTGCTCGAAGCTCGCGACCAGAAGATTGTGCGCTATCTCGGCATCACCGGACACTACCGGCCCGACGCGCTGATCGAAGCGATTCATCGGCATCCGTTCGACACGATTCTGATGGCGGTGAATGCCGCCGATCCGCATCACTACAGCTTTTCCGAGCAACTGCTGCCGCTGGCTGTGGAGAAACAGATGGGCATCATTGGAATGAAAGTTCCAGCGCGTGGACGCATTCTTTCGTCCTGGACACCTCCGCCCATCGAACAGCAGAAACACATGTGGGAAGGGATGGTGCTGGCGCCGACCGCGGGCACGCTGGATATGAGGCAGGCGATGTATTACTCGCTGTCGCTGCCAGTGAGCACGGTCATCATCGGATGCGATTCCATTCTGCAGCTGGAACAGAACGTTCAGCTGGCGCGGGAATTCACTCCACTCAATCAGCAGCAAATGGCGGCGCTCACCGAGAAGGCGCAGCCAGTGGCGAAGCAGTCGCTCTTCTTCCGGTTTTACGAGCGGGCGTAGTTCAGAAAATCTCACTCCTCTCATGAAGCGGGTTTTTCCTGAAAAGGAAAAGCCCCTTAAGAGGTGCTTCTCTTAAGAGGCCAGTGAAATTCGTGGTGGTTGCGAGGTATCGTCTCGCCGACGGTTAGTGTTTCTTCTTTTTTGCCTTCTTCTTCGTTGCCATGAAGGTTCCTCCGTGAACGATTTTCCCTTGCAAAGGTTCTCGACTACGGGCCCTTGTACTTGGAGGATCAACCCTACTTGTAGTATGGGAAGATCCTATGTCACAAGATATTGCGGCAGTATTAACAAAGTGTCAACATAATTTTGCATTTTGGTGCGAATAAATTTCTGAGAGACGGCGGCGGACTCGTCGTTTGTCGTTGGTCTTCGGTCGTCGTGAGGCGTTCGCTCTTCTTGCTAGTTGTTCTTGTTCGTTCTTCCCGCCTTCCTCATTGTTCGCGAAAGATTCAGTGCTGCGAGGCCCCCGCGAACGGCGAACGACCAACGACCAACCCCAACGCTGACGACCATCGATTGACAGCGAATGACCCGCCGAGCGGACGTACCGATTAGTAGTACACTTCGGCCCATGTCACGCGATCCCATCGAACTGGAAATCTTCAAAAACTTGTTTCACTCCATTGCCGAGGAGATGGGGGCGGCGCTGCGGCGTACAGCGTTTTCTCCGAACATCAAGGAGCGGCGGGATTATTCCTGCGCAGTTTTCGACGGCGCGGGAAATGTGATTGCCATGGGCGACCACATGCCGGTGCATCTGGGGTCGATGCCGATGTCGGTGCAGGCGGCGATTGAGGGCGGCAGAATGGAGCCTGGCGATGTAGTGATGCTCAACGATCCGTTTCGCGGCGGCACTCATTTACCTGACATCACGCTGGTGGCGCCGGTATATGTGAAACATGATCCCAGCAATCTTCGCGGGAGCAAGGTCCGCGGGCGGGGGCGCCCGCGCCACACTAAACCCGATTTCTACATGGCTGCGCGCGCCCACCATGCGGACGTCGGCGGGGCTTATGCCGGGTCCATGGGACTCTGCCGCGAAATCTATCAGGAGGGTTTGCGCATTCCTCCGGTTAAATTGATGCGCCGGGGAGCGATGAATGCAGATGTACTTTCGATGCTCCTCAACAACGTGCGCACGCCGGACGAGCGCAAAGGCGATATCGGAGCGCAGATCGCGGCGTGCCATACGGGTGCCGACCGGCTTCGCCAGGTGTGCTCGCGCTACGGCATCCAGCGGGCCCAGCGCGCCGCGGGCGAGTTGCTGGAGTATTCGGAGGAATTGATGCGGGCATTTTTGCTGCGCGTTCCTCCGGGCGAATATCGCGCAGAAGATTTTCTGGACGGGGATGGGATCAGCGACCGGGCGGTGAAAATTGCAGTGGTAATTAAAGTTCGTTCCCCCGCCGCCAGGCAGCGCCGACGAGTCGCCCGCGCCCGCATGGTTACGGTCGATTTTACCGGGAGCGATCCGCAGGTTGAGGGTAGTGTGAATGCAGTTGCGGCGATCACCTACTCGGCCTGCTTCTATGTATTTCGCTGTCTGCTGGCAGAGGACGTTCCCGCCGCCGCGGGTTTGATGCGGCCAATCGAAGTTATCGCTCCCCTGGGAACGATCGTCAACGCGCGCCCGCCCGCGGCTGTGGCCGGAGGGAACGTAGAAACATCGCAGCGCATCGTCGACGTAATTTTGCGAGCGCTTGCTCAGGCCATTCCGGATTCCATTCCTGCAGCAGCCGCTGGAACGATGAATAACCTCACCATCGGCGGCATGCGTCCCGGGTCCAACGATCCTGGGGCCAACGATCCTGGGGCGAACGATCAGCGCAGAGGCGAGCCCTTTGCTTACTACGAGACGATTGCCGGCGGCATGGGGGCGCGGCCCGGAAAACCGGGCGTTTCCGGCGTGCACACGCACATGACCAATTCGCTGAACACTCCGGCCGAGGCGCTTGAGTATGCGTTTCCGCTGCGCGTGCGCCGCTATGCGCTGCGAGAAGGCAGCGGCGGCGAGGGAAAGTTTCGCGGCGGGGACGGAATTATCCGCGAGATCGAGGTACTTACCGATTGCGAGGTGACTCTGCTGGCCGATCGCCGCAGTCGCGGACCCTGGGGACTGGCAGGAGGAGCGGACGGCGCGCCGGGAAAGACTTCCATCACGCGTCGCGACGGGTCGGTCGAGCCGATGCCGGGGAAGTTCAGCACACATCTGCGCGCGAGCGAAAGGATTACGATTGAGACCCCGGGCGGCGGAGGTTGGGGAAAAGCCTAGTTGGGATCGAACCGGGCCGGAAAGGAGAAATATTGATGTATATGCTCAAGTCGGTCGGAATTATGTCGGTGGCGAAAATCATGGGACTGACCTATGGATGTATGGGATTGCTTTTCGCGCCGTTCTTTCTGCTGGTTGGTTTCCTGGGATCGTTCGCTGGGCAGGAAAAGAATCCATTTGCCGGGGTGGTTGGAGTTGTGTTCGCTGTTGCGATGCCGGTGCTGTACGGAGTCATGGGGTTTGTGATTGGCGCGCTGGGAGCGCTTGTCTATAACTTGCTGGCGAAATGGATGGGAGGATTTGAATTGGAACTGGAAGCGCAGACGACACAGCTGGTGGCGCCGTATCCGATCATTCCTCCGCCGACGCCGGCGATTTGATTTTTTAGAGATTGATGGTCGAAGAGGAGAAAGACCGAATGGAAATCGACCTGGCGAGCCATTATCTGGAGGAAGCGCGGCGACAGTTGCGCGGCCACAAGCGCATGGGCGAAGCCGCGATGACACAACTTAGGGACGACGATTTTTTTCTGACGCTCGATCCGGAATCGAACTCAGTTGCGATTCTGGTGAAGCATTTAGCGGGAAACATGCGCTCGCGTTTTACCGACTTCTTGAGCAGCGACGGCGAAAAACCAGATCGCTTTCGGGATCGCGAGTTCGAAGTAACCGGCGAGACCGGGCGGAGCGACGTGATGCGCTGGTGGGACGAAGGGTGGGCTTGCATTTTGGGCGCAATCGATTCGCTCAAGCCGGAAGACGTGATGCGAACGGTTACGATTCGAGGAGAGCCGCACACCGTATTGCAGGCCATTAATCGACAGATTGCACACTACGCGCAGCACATTGGTCAAATCGTATTTCTGGCCAAGCATTTGCGGTCGAGCGAGTGGAAGACTCTAACCATTCCGCGTGGAAAGTCGGAAGAGTTCAAAACGATCGCGCCGAAGACGATTACGCAAACGACCTCCAAAATCTAAGTTGACGCATGATGGCTCGGCCTATCGCTTCTCAAAACGCAGAGCCGCCGCGGATCTCCTCACCAACGATTCTACGTCGCCGATTATTGTTTGCTTGTGCTGCCGTTCTTCGATTCTGGCGGGGATTCTGGCGCGGATTCTGGAGTGGCGGATTTGGGCCATACGGGCGCCACTAGTTCGATCCGCCAGATCGGTCCACCCAAGTACGCTATGCTCTCGGACTTGACGAAGGTCGGAGCATCGCCACCGAGAATCCAAATGTGCCCATCCGGCGGCTGCTTGCCCACTAACGGCGCTACAAGTCCGGCAAGCCCTCCGATCTCGACTTTGATGACGTAATGCAAGGCTTCGCGGGGTCCGCCGGCGAGAGAGAACGGGTCTTTGCCGGCACTGCTGACCGCGAGCTTCACCAACCGCGGCTTCGGCGTGGCCACTACCATCTGCAGTTCAGTGGATGAAACATTTTCGGGCAGATTCTTTAACAAGATGAATACCAGGCCGTTGGCCAAGTCGGGCGGCAATTTCATGCGTTCACTCGCCGTCTTTTCTTTGCCATCGTTATCTGTGTACTGCACCGTTACTTGCCCTGAGGCGCAATCAATGGAAGTTTCTGTTGCGTGCTGGAATGCGGGTCCCTTTTGCACCAGGTGATAGTGAAGCAGGCGAAAGTAACTGCGTTGCGAGAAAGTGGCGGTCTCTTCCTGGAGAGAACCATCTTTGAAGCGAAGAACCAGGTGACTCGTAATCCGATTGCCTTGAGGAATCTGAGTGAGGTCGCCCTCCGCTAGGGGATTGCCGTCCACTGTGCTGAGTACGACAAAACCGTGAAGGATACCCTCCCGGTAACGCACCGCGATCGGAGAGGCAGACAGCGAAGCGCAGCCGAGGACAAAACTAAAAATGAAAAACAGGAGAGCGGCGATACGACAAGTGCGCAAGGCTTCGAACCTCCGGCGGAAGATGGCCGGTCGTTCGATGCGGTTGCGGTGTCAGCGGTTTGCGCAGTTCCCTACTAAATAGATGCGGCCTCCGAAGTGATTCGGCTCGCGGTGCTAGAATCATATGTTTTGTGCTTTAGTCAGTTTTGCGTTCGATATCGTACTTGATAGGCGGCCAGAATGGCGACAACAATGCTGGCGGTGGTGAAGCCAGAGGCGGCACCGGGCGCGGAGATTCGAGAGGTAAAAATTCCGGCCTTCGGACGCAGAGACGTGCTGGTGAAGGTAAAGGTCGCGTCCATTTGCGGCACCGATCTCCACATTTATAACTGGGACCGTTGGGCCCAGAATCGGATTCATCCGCCGCTGATTCCCGGGCACGAGTTCTGCGGGGAAGTGGCGGCGTTCGGCGATGAGGTAACCAGCGTCAAGGAAGGCGACTTCGTTTCCGCCGAAATGCACGTGGCCTGCGGCAAGTGCCTGCTGTGCCGCACGGGCGAAGCGCATATTTGCCAGAACGTGAAGATTATTGGCCTGGACGCCGATGGGGCATTCGCCGAGTACGTGGTAATTCCGGAGTCGAATATCTGGAAGCTCGACCCTGCCATTCCGGAGGAATACGCCTCGATTCTCGACCCGCTGGGCAACGCGGTCCACACGGTGCTGGCTGGGGAGATCGCCGCCAAAAGCGTGGCCATCACCGGATGCGGGCCAATTGGATTGTTCTCCATCGCCGTGGCCAAAGCGGTCGGCGCGACGTCGGTGTTTGCCATTGAAGTCAACGAACATCGAGCGCGCATCGCGCGTGAAATGAAGGCTGACTATGTGCTCAATCCCGCGGAAGAAGATGTTCGCGCGTTTGTGATGGAAAAGACGGGCGGGTTGGGCGTGGACGTAGTGCTGGAAATGGCCGGACATCCCGATTCGATTCGAATGGCATTTGATATCGTGCGGCGGGGCGGACGGATTTCGCTGCTGGGGCTGACTTCGAAACCGATCTCGCTGAATTTTTCCGAAGACATCATCTTCAAGGGAATCACCGTGCAGGGCATTAACGGACGCCGCATGTACCAGACCTGGTACCAAATGACGGCATTACTCAAGAGCGGCAAACTCAATTTGCATCCGGTAATTACGGATCGCATTCCGATGAAGGATTTCAGCCTGGCGATGGAGCGGCTGAAAACTGGAGAGGCGAGCAAAATTCTGGTATACCCGAACGGCGGCCGCTAGGTACGATCGGCATCCGGCCTTCGGCTTCCGGCTCCCGAAATTTGCCAATCGAAGATTTCCCGGAAGCCGGATGCCGGAAGCCCCGATAATTCCGCGGCGGAACGTAGATAAGGGCGGGCTCAACGCAAGATAGGAAGGCCATGAGTCTCGACGCATTTGTTCGCTGCACTTGCATACGCGATGGACGGGCCAAGCCGCATCCGTTCCCTGACAGGTTCATGTGGGACGAGGCTGGGTCGCCGTCTTTGTCGGGCGACCCTACCGAGGAAGAGTGGGAGGCTCATGATCTGTGGGTGCAAGAGTCGTGCGAGCACGAGGGATATCTGGTTTCGGAGAGCCTGGGGAACATCACCAGGGCACAGCACGTGCGCGAGTTTCTGCGTGGGTTGCAGGGAAACCCTGGACCGAAATTTCCTATTTTATTGAAGAAGGTTGTTTACGATGGCACGCATACGGGCGACTGGATTCCTGTTAAAGATTCTCCGGGACTTTTGCGGGAAGTGGAACTGGTTCTCGGCTCCAGCGATATTTTGACCGAGGGCGAAAAAGAGTTCTTCGAAAGCATGAAGCGATTGTGCGAAGCCAGCATTTCGACCGGCAATCCGATTATGTTTTGAAATCAACTTCTTTGCCACGGATTTGCATGGATCCGCACGGAGGACTTCGATTCAGCGCCTCCTTCTGGACTGGTTAGGTTTCTTGGACTCGCGCGGGTTTAAACTTAAACTTTGCCTTAATCCGTGTGAATCCGCGTTGATCCGTGGCAAGGATTTTTATGACTATTTCCACCCGAACGAATCCGCTCTCTTATCTCACTGAGCAGCTCAACGAACTCAAGGCCAAAGGCACGCACTTCAAGCTGCGCGTGCTCGATGACGAGCAGGCGGCGGTGTGCACATTCGACGGCAAGAAGGTCATCAATCTGGCGTCGAATAATTATCTGGGACTGACTACGCATCCCAAGTTGCGGGAGGCCGCGCTGGAAGCGACTCGTAAATTCGGCGTGGGATCGGGCGCGGTGCGCACGATTGCCGGCACCATGAAGATCCACATGGAACTCGAAGAAAAGATCGCGCGCTTCAAGAACGTGGAGGCGTGCGTGGTCTTCCAATCGGGCTTTGCGGCCAATGCCGGGACGGTCTCCGCTGTGCTGGGCAAAGATGATTTCATCGTCTCCGATGCCCTGAACCACGCGTCAATCATTGATGGCGCGCGGCTTTCGAAGGCCAAGATTCTGGTGTTTCGCCACAAAGACATGGCACATGCGGAAGAGCAACTCGCCAGTATTAAGAATGAGCCGGGAAAGAAGCTGCTGATCACCGATGGCGTGTTTTCGATGGACGGAGATATTGGCCCGCTGCCCGCGCTCTGCGATCTGGCCGAAAAATACGGCGCCATCATGATGGTCGACGACGCGCATGCTTCCGGCGTTCTGGGGCGCAATGGCCGTGGAACCATCGATCACTTCAACGTGCATGGGCGCGTGGATATTCAGGTCGGCACGTTATCCAAAGCGATTGGAGCGCTTGGCGGCTATGTTTGCGGAACGCGCGATCTCATCGATTTTCTTTATCACCGGGCGCGGCCGTTTTTGTTCTCCACATCGCACCCGCCGTCGGTGGCGGCTACGTGCATCGCCGCCTTGGACGTTTTGGAAAACGAGCCGGAGCGCATGGAAAAACTTTGGGAGAACACGCGCTTCTGGAAGAAAGAACTCGGCCTGCTGGGCTTCGATATTGGCGGGCGAGCCACGCCACCAAGTGAAACTCCGATCACGCCGATCATTATTGGCGACGGCAAACTGACCATGGACTTCTCGCGCGAACTGTTCAAGGAAGGCGTGCTCGGCACGGGCATCGCATTCCCCACAGTGCCCGAAGGCAAAGCGCGCATCCGCACCATCATGACGGCGACGCATACGCAAGAAGAGTTAGAGCAGGCGCTGGAGGTGCTAAAGAGCGTCGGGAAGCGCATGGGCATTTTGCCCGCATAGCTTTTTACCGCTTTCCCGGCTTTCTGCTTTAAGGAGCGCTGAACACTGGCCTCGCCACTTCTTCAGAGGACGCGGATTCCGGATTTTCGGCTTTCCAGCGCATGGCGGCAGTGATGCGGGTGCGGCCGCTGGGATGATCGAAGAAGATAAACTCCTCGATTGGGCCGGGATCGAGCTTGCGATATTCTCCTAACATCAAATCTACATTTGCCTCTCCGTCGGGCTGGCGGGCTGCATTCAGGCCGTACATATCCGCTTCGAATTCCATAGTGCGCGTGATTGTGTTGGTCACTGGCGTCATGAGAAAGAAGTAAAGCGACAAGATAATCATCGCAAGCGGCAAAACTGCAACATCGGTGATGCCGCGAACTTCCCAGGATGCGCCCCAGCGCGACAGGGCAAATTCCATGCCCCAGTTCAGAAAAGCGAAACCGATCACGATCAGCACCCCGATCATGACCAGGCCCTTGTATTCATGATTGAGAACGTAGTGCCCCATCTCATGTCCCATGGTGGTTTCGATCTCGGGTAGAGTGCAGCGCTTGAGCAGATTGTCGTTCAGCGAAATTCGCTGCGTACCGCCGAAGCCGCTGACGTTGGCGCTGACCCGATTGGATTGTCGGGAAGCGTCGAACTCATACACGTCGGTGGCGGGAATTCCGTTGGCGCGTGCCATGCTAAGGATTGGATCTTTGATTTTTGGATCTTCGAGCTTTTTATATTGGTTGAAGAGCGGAGAAATATAAACCGGAGCGATGAGACTCACAAAGGCGACGAATATGATCATCACAACCGCGCCCCACACCCACCACTTCCGGCCGAGTCGTCGCACCAATCCGAAAAGCGGCACGATCAGGATCGCACCCAGAATCAGGCCGATAGCGAGACCCACGAGCTGGTCGCGCATCCAGGCGTTGAAGTTTTGATTCAGCAGCCCGTATTTATGTTCGCGGAAATATCCTTCGTACACAGTAAGAGGAAAAGTGAGCACCGACGTTACGATAATGAACTGAATCCAGTAGAGAGCGGTCTGCAGAATGCGGAGGCGAGTGATGCGCTCGGCGAGGTTCCGCATGCGCGCCGACCACTGGAAATGAAGCAGCAGCCACATCACGAAAACAGTCGAAAGAAAGTCCCACAGAATCAGCCAATAGCCACCTTCAAAATAAGCGTCGGAACGCGCGCGCTGTGCGGGCGGCATCTTCGCGAGATATGCGTTTACCGCGGCGTTAATGTCGAAGGATTGTGCTTGGGATGAATTCGCGGCCACCGGTCCGGCTTGAGCAAGGCTGACTGCTGAACGTGAGATGAAGAAAATCACTACCAGAGCCAGTGGGAGAACGAAGCGCGCCGCGCGAAGCATTTGAGCCTCCCCGAGTTGGCGAGAGTATACGCTATGCTTAGGCCGCAAGTTCTCGTTTATTCGATCCGGTACACGATTTTGCCGCCGACGATCGTCGCCACAACTCTTCCCGTGAACTGCCAGCCGTCGAAGGGAGTGTTGTGCGAGAGCGAATGCGACTTCGCCGCTTCGAATGTCCAACGCTTCTTTGGATCGAAGATGGTTACGTCGGCGTGGCTGCCCCGCACGAGCGATCCGCGACCGGGAAGATCGAAGACTCGCGCCGGGCCGGCAGTGAAAAGTTCAACGATGCGCGTCAGCGGAATTTTTTGCTCGCGATGAAGCCTTGTGATCGCCAGCGCCAGCGCGGTTTCCAGGCCGGTGATGCCAAAGGATGCTCGCTCGAATTCCACTTGTTTTTCATGAGCCGCGTGCGGAGCGTGGTCGGTAGCGATGGCGTCGACAGTGCCATCGGCGAGCGCCACTAGAATCGCTTCGCGGTCCGCGGCAGAACGCAAAGGCGGATTCATCTTGAAATTCGTATCGTATTCGCCGACATTCTCGTCAATCAAAGTGAAGTGGTGCGGCGCGACTTCGCAGGTCACGCGGGCCTTGGCGCGCTTGCCGCGCCGCACCGACTTGAGCGCGTCGGCGGTGGAAAGATGCGCCACGTGCAGGCGCGATTCGCGAATCTGCTGCGCCAGCGTCACATCGCGGTCCACGATGGCAGCTTCAGCAGCGGCTGGCATGGCGCGCAGGCCGAGTCGAAAACTCGTGGGACCGGCATGCATCGAACAGTTTTCGGTGAGGCGCGTATCTTCCGCGTGTTGCACCACGGGGAAATTGACTTCAGCTCCCAGGCGCAAAGCCATGCGCATCACGTCGTCGTCGAGGATGGGCTTGCCATCGTCGGTGACGGCGACAGCTCCCGCGCGCTGCAGGGCGGCGAAGTCGGTAAGAGTTCCTCCACGGCTGCCTCGCGTAGCAGCGGCAATAGGAAAAACATTGACGACGGCGCCGCGCTCGGGATTTCGCAACCACGCGACCCACTCCGCAGTATCGACCACCGGCTGGGTATTGGGCATGGTGCAAACGGAAGTAAACCCGCTAGCGGACGCAGCGGCCGTACCGCTGGCAATGGTCTCCTTGTAACTCTGACCGGGCTCGCGCAGGTGAACGTGCAGGTCGATGAATCCAGGCGCCACGATGAGGCCGCGCGCGTCGAACTTCTGGTCGGCGCCACCGCGAATTTTATTGGGCAGAGCCACTTCGGTCACGCGCCCATCGCGCAGCAGAATATCCATGGCAGCATTGATCTTCGCCGCGGGATCGATCACGTGGCCGCCCTTGATGAGCAGGCTAGCGCTGTCGCGTTTTTGGCTTTTAGCAGTCAGCATTCAGCACTCGGCATTCGGTTCACGCACTTGATACACGAATCCCTGTCGAGCCGTGCAAATCCGTGGCTCATTTCGCCTTTCCCAAAGCTCGCGCCAGAATCGCCATCCGCGTGGGCACGCCGTTGTGAACTTCGTCGACAATCACCGATTGTGGGCCGTCGGCAACCTCCGCCGTCAGCTCAAGTCCGCGGATAATCGGCCCGGGATGCATGACGATGGCGTCGCGTTTGGCTAGCTTCAGCCGTGCGGTCGTCATTTGATAACGCGCAATGTAGTCTTGCAGGCGAATTTTCTGGCCGGCGAGGCGCTCTTTTTGTACGCGCAGCAACATGATTACGTCGGTGCCGCGCAGTGCGTCTTCAATGTGTCGTGTGATGCGCAGCCCTGGAACCAGCGTGGCCGCAACTTCCGGGACGAATTCCGGCGGGCCACAGAGAGTGAGCTTCACGCCAAACTTGGTCAGCAAGTGGCAAGCGCTGCGGGCGACGCGGCTGTGAAAGATGTCGCCAATAATAGTGGCCTGCAGACCTTTCAGGGTTTTCTTGTGCTTCAGAATGGTGAAGGCATCGAGCAGAGCTTGCGAGGGATGCTCATGCATGCCGTCGCCGGCATTGATGATCGGAATATCGAGATGCTGCGCCATCAGGTGCGGAGCGCCCGCGGAAGGATGGCGAATGACGATGCAATCCGCCCCCACCGCGCGTAGCGTGTAGCCGGTATCGAGCAGAGATTCGCCTTTTTCGATGCTCGATCCGGACGATTGAACGAGAGTGGTCATGGCGCCCAGAGACTTGGCGGCGAATTCAAACGAAGAACGCGTGCGCGTGGAGGCTTCGTAAAACAACAGCACGATGCGCTTGCCGCGGAGCAGCGGACGCGCCTTCTGCGGATTCATGCGGCGAGCCAGCTTCAGCAGGCCCAGGATTTCCTTCGCTTCGAGTCGTTCGATCCCAAGCAGCGAACCGCGAGCGGGAATATTCATCGGAAAAAGTGCAAACGGTGCATCATAAACGGCGGGGACATTCGCGGCAAGGGTCTGCTGCCTAGTTCGAGAACCACTTCACCTGAAGAAATACGACTCCCTTGCCTACTGCTGGTTTCGTCGACCGAAAACTGTTCCTCCTAACGCTCCCCCAACACTCGCTAACAGGATGGATATCACGAAGAGAAATATGCTCCCCACAATGAGCGCCATGATCAGGCCCTCCGGGGTTTTCAGTTGATCAAGCGCGGCTTGAATCTGCGGATCAGCCGGGCGAGAGGAAGCCCACTTTTGCGCATTGTCGATGAATTGTTCCCGAATCTTCGCCCGGAAGTCAGAACCAGTGGATGCCAACGCAATCAATATCGATGTGAAACCGAAACAGAAAATTCCGCTCAGCGCGCCAAGCCTTGCCCCTGCGGCGGCTTTTAGTCTCCACTCTGGGTGCCGCTGACGATAAAAAACAACCGCAAGAAACCCTACACAGAGCATGGCTACGAAAGGGTTCAGTCCCAGCGCCATGAGTAAAGTCGCTACCAGCGCGGCCAGAGCGCAGGGCCCCAGCCCCTGGGACCACTGCATAGGCACGGCCAGAACGGGAACTGTTTCCGAAGCGGACAGCCCCGATGATGCTGAAGACGCTACTGAAGATGAGCCTGAGGATGAGTGGGGAAACGAGACTGAAGATTCGATCGCCGCTGCCGCATAAGCGGGGGAAGGCGAAGCTGGTTCAGCGACGATTACGCGGATCTGTGGGGCCGAGCAATGCGGACAGAAGGCAACGCCCTCTTCCACTACTTGGCGGCACTTGTAGCAGGGTTGTTCCATCTGGGATGACGCAATGACGTTAAAGTATCGCACGTACAGCGCGTGGGAAGGGAGCACATGGCTATGGCGCGACTCTTTTTGAAAGTGCCGTTCCGAGTGTCCAGCGAAGCTCCGCGGGAGGGTTGTCGCGGAATGTGCTGCGATTCTAACGCGAGCGCCATTCCTGCGCTAGGGAGCGATTCCCGTCAGGACACGGAGACGGAACTGCTCCAGAGAGAAGAAAAATCAGCCTACTTTAAATGTCTCCGCGTTTGCCGCGAGTGTACAGATAAACGAGGGCGAAGTTTGAACCTTTGCTGCCATCGCCAGGTTCGACAGCGACCAGATGTTGATTATCCTCAGTGCCTACTTTTAATTCGGTGACAGGTCCGGAGTTCTCGTCGCATTTCAATTCTTTGCTGTCTTTGGAATCCTTGTTGTCTTTGGAGTTTTTGTCGTCTTCCTCCACCGAAATATCGCCGCCATGCTTTTGCGAATGGCACTCCAGAACCTTGCCGTACTTCTTCAGTTTGTCGCGGTAGAAGTCGATGACCTTGGCGGGGTTGTCGTTGGAGGCGTATTGAGCAATCACCAGCTTGATTCCGAAGCTCTCGGTCAGCAGGCTGAGATTGGCCGGACTCTTGTCTTTATCGTCCGTTCTGATGCGAGCGCCGGGGTAGAGAGGCAGTCCTGTCTTACGAGCGTCGGCGTCACTGCCGACATGCAGGTCGCCAACCGAACTGCGGACGTCGAAGTTCTTATTGTCCGAATCCTGTGCCACGAGGGGCAAGGCGAGACCGAGCGTTAGAACTAGCGCAAATGTCAGATTTCGAAACATGTTTGTACTCCTCACAATAAAGCGCAGACTTTAAATATCCGTTTGCTTGCCGCGTGTCCGCACGTAAACCAGCGAAAAGCTTGATCCGCTGCCCTCGGGCTGCACCGCGACGATGTGCTGGTTTTCGTCGGTGCCCACTTTTAATTCAATGTCGCGTCCGCTAGTTCCCTCGCAGGTCACTTCGCGCGGAGAGTGATCGTGCCTGTCCATGTTGGTATTCACATCGAAGTGACTGGTGTGACATTCGACCACATGTCCATATTTATGAAGTTGATCTCTATAAAAAGCGATCAGCTTCGAAGGCGGGTCGTCGGACTCATATTCCAGGGCGACGACTTTCAGCCCGAAACCGAAGCTGGATATATTCACGTTGGCGCTCTTGTCTTCGCCGTCAGTACCTTTTTGTTTCAGTCGCGCTCCTGGGTAGACAGCCAGGCCAACATCGCTAACGTTGGCGCCCTTGCTCACGTGAATGCCGCCCATGGGCGTGTCGATATCGACTTGCTTGTCTTCTCCGTTCTGTTCCTTCTTCACATTCACGCTGCAAGCGGCAGAGATCAGAATGGAGATCAGTATGATGATCGCCACAGGTGCTAGAGCGAGCATGCTGAAAATTGGCCTGTTAGTTTTGCACATGAGGAGACCCTCCATTTTCGGCGTGCACCGGGCGTTCCAGCCCGCTGCTGCGCTGGGCGACATTGGGAATGGTGACGGGCAAATGGCCGCGAATTGGAATCTCCCCGAAGAGCGCCTTGATTGCGGCCACTTCCGAGACGCTCGCGTTGGAAAAAGTACACATGTAATTCTCAATCTTCGGAAAATCGGCGGCCAGATAAGGGTTGCCCATGGCGACGACCATGGTTTTCTCCGCGACATGATCGAGTAGTTGCTGCAGTAGCGTGCCGGTAGCGTCGGCCATCGAGTTGCCGATCTTGCCCGCCGTCGGAATCACATAAACTGCAGTGACCACAGTCTGTGCCTCGTCGACTGCTTTCAAAACTTCATCGCTCATGCCGGCAGCAATGCGAGGGTCCACATAAATCACACGCGCGTCCGGAATGCGGGCGCGAAACTCACGTCCAAAAGCGCGGCCGGAGTCAGTGCGAACGTCGTCCGAAAAAAGGACGGCCACGACCTGGTTGTGGGTCTCCTCTTTCGTCATATACGGAAGACTGGCCTTCGCGGTTCCATTGGATTTCAGCGGAAGCACTTTTCCATTGTCGCGCACCAGAGTGATGGCGGATTCCGCGACTTGTTGGCCGAAAGCTATGTTGCCGGGTTTTCCCACCAGCGTGGCAATGGCGCTCAGGTCGACCGTGCGCGACTTGTCCAACCCCAACTCTCCTTTTGTTTTCAGGATTTTGAGCACGGAACGGTCGAGACGCTGTCGCGAAATTTCGCCCGACCGTACGGCCTTGAGCATGGAATTGTAGGAGGCGCCCAGATCGGGCGGAATGACGAGCAGATCGTTACCAGCCTTGAAAGCCTCTACTGCGGCGCGCCCAATATCGTCGACGAAAAGATGCGTGAGCCCGGCCATGTCAAGCGCGTCGGTCACGATGAGGCCTTTGAATCCCATCTGCGTTTCGAGCAGATCGGAAACGACTGGCGCCGAGATTGAAGCCACATGGTTGGGATCGGAATCGAGCGCCGGCACTGTGACGTGAGCCACCATCACCGAATCCACGCCGGCGGCAATGGCCTGGCGGAAAGGCGGAAGTTCGATCGAATCGAGGTGAGCCCGGTCGCCGTTCACGCTGGCCACGCCCAGGTGCGAGTCGGTCGCGGTGTCGCCGTGCCCGGGGAAGTGTTTTACTGTGGTCAGCATCCGCGCCTCGTGAGCGCCTTTGATGTAGGCCGTAACCAGATCTCCAACCTGTTTGGGATCTTCTCCGAAGGAGCGTGTGTTGATGATGGGATTCGCGGGATTGGAATTCACGTCGGCGTCAGGAAAGAAATTCCAGTGCACGCCAATGGCGCGCGCTTCCTGGCCCGTGATCAGGCCGAAAGTCTCCGCGTCTTCCACGTTGCCGTCGGCCCCAAACGCCATGGCATGAGGAAAATTGGTGGCTCCCAGCATGCGCATGGAAAGACCGCGCTCGAAGTCCGCCGCAAACAGCAAGGGCAGCTTGGATTTTGTTTGCAGACGGTTGAGCAATTCAGCCACTTCATAAGGCTCGGTTCGCAGCAGAAACGGCCCGTCGACATGCACCGACATGGTGAACGAACCCACATGGTATTTCTGCATGGCCTCGAGCCATTGCAGATATTCGGGGCTCTCCACATTGAGAAAGCTGGCGCGGCACCAGATCATGAAGACCTGCCCGATCTTTTCTTCCACGG
This sequence comes from Acidobacteriaceae bacterium, assembly GCA_003132445.1. GTDB lineage: Bacteria > Acidobacteriota > Terriglobia > Terriglobales > Acidobacteriaceae > Sulfotelmatobacter. The sequence goes on from PKXU01000152.1 coordinate 145,439, forward strand.
AGAGATGGCGCAGCGTTTTTTCCGCCCACTTATCGCCGCGCGCGGCATTGAAAGCAGCAGGATGTGGATGCTTGTCTTTAGAAAATACGGGCAGCGTAAGGCTCAGGAGCAAGAATAGCGCAGGGAAGATTCGCGGCATGCAGGAACGATAGCAGAATCAGAGTCTGCGGTCGCGGGCTCCGGCCGCCGGCCTTAACGCTCGCCCTAAAATAATCCGCTGCACATTGCCTTGGAGTTAAAGCGGACGAAGACTCCTACGCCGCACTCGACCCAAAGTGCTTACCATACCTGGCAACGGTTCTGATTCACCATGGGCGAGCCGGCCTTGCAGTGAAAAGCCTCCTGGAATTGCGGCATGTTCGAGACTACGCCGTTCGTGCGATATTTTTCCGGAGAATGCGGGTCCACAGTGGCGCGCATCCGTTTGGTTTCGTCGCGAGTTTCACCGCACCAGCTTTGCCCGTATCCCACGAAGAAGCGCTGATCTGGCGTGAGCCCGTCAATCGGTTCCAGCGTTTGGCCTTTGGTGTCATCCTTCCATGCTTTGTACGCCAGCAGCAGCCCGCCCAGGTCGGCCACATCTTCACCCAGCGTGAGCTTCCCGTTGATTTTGATGTCATCGATGACCACGTAAGTGGAGTACTGATCGGAAATGCAACTGGCGCGCTTTACAAATTCCTTTCCATCCTCCGGCGTCCACCAGTCGCGCAGATTACCCTTAGCATCGAACTGGCGGCCTTCATCGTCGAAGCCGTGCGTCAGTTCGTGGCCAATGGTGCCTCCGGTGTCGCCGTAGTTCGGCGCAGCGTCCGAGGTCGGATCGAAGGCCGGGGGTTGCAGCACGCCCGCGGGAAAGTTAATGTCGTTCATCTGCGGATCGTAATAGGCGTTCACGGTTGGCGGCGTCATATCCCATTCGCCGCGATCTACTGGCTTGCCGATCTTGGCTAACTGCCGGTCAAATTCGAATGTACGCGCGCGCTCCACATTGCCCAGCTCGTCTCCGCGCACGATCTCAAGTTTGCTGTAGTCGCGCCACTTATCGGGATAGCCGATTTTATTGGCCATGCCTTGCAGCTTGGCCAGCGCCTGTGGCTTGGTCGCAGGCGACATCCAGGCCAAACTTTTTATGTCCTGGTCCATCGCCGTCTGGATTTCTTTCACCATCTTCAGCGCTTCCTGCTTGGCCTCGGGACTAAAATATTTCTCCACATAGGCCTGGCCAAGCGCTTCGCCCAAATCGCGATCGACCGATTCCGTGCAGCGTTTCCAGCGCGCCTGCAGTTCCTGCTGTCCACGCAAGATCTTTCCGTAGAATGCGAAATTTTCATTCAGAAACGGAGCAGCCAGGAAGTTGGCGTCGGCATGCACCAGATGCCACCGCAGATAAGTTTTCCAGTCAGCCAGATTCTCCTTTTCCAGTACCTCGCTCAGCGTTTTGAAGAAGGCTGGCGCGGTGACGTTTAGTGATGCGAGCGAAGGCACGCCCACCTTCGCGAAATAAACCTGCCAGCGGAACTCGGGGGACATCTTTTCCAGCTCTGCGCTAGTCATCTTGTGATCCAGTGCCTTCGGGTCGCGGCGTTCCACCCGTGTCATCGAACCTTTGGCGAGTGCCGTCTCGATCCGCATGACGGTTTGCGCCTCAGCTGCGGCGTCTTCCGGCTTGTCTCCGAGTAACTCAACCATCTTCTGCACGTGCGCGACGTATTGCTTGCGCAGTTCGACGGACTTGGCATCGTCTTTGGTGTAGTAGTCTCGATCGGGCAGGCCAAGCCCTCCCTGATCGACGTCGGCGATGACCTGATTGGAATCGCGAAAATCTTGAATGGAATCAAAACGGAAGAGGACATTGTCGTCAATCATGGCCGCGGCCACGTCGGCGATTTCAGCCTTGCTACTGATCTTGGCAATTCTTTCCAGCGAAGGCTTCAGCGGCTCCGCTCCCCTGGCATCAATCGCTTTCTCGTCCATGCAGGAGGCATAGTAGTCGCCAATTTTTTGGTTAACCGCATTGCGTGTGGAGTCTGGCCCCGAAGCCACTTCCAGAATCCCGCGCAAGCGCGCCAGATTCTCGTCCTGCATTTTGGAATATGTGTCCCACGAGGATTGGTCGGGAGGAATCGGATTTTTCTTGATCCATCCACCGCAGGAATAGGTGAAAAAATCCACGCACGGATCCACGCTGCGGTCCATGGAAGTGACATCCAGCGCGGGCTCAGGTTTCGCCACGCCCGGCTGTTGCGCGGTAGCCATCATGGAGAGGAACGAAACCAGAATAATCGCAAACAGGCCGCTGAATTTGACTGGCATGAAAATATCCTTCTTTCAACAGGAGGTAACGAATGCAGAGTCCAACGCTACGCCACTTCTGGGACAATACGAAAAGAACTTCTACGTCCAGATCGGTAAATGGAGAAATCTCGCCGGTCCAATGTAAATATCGTTTCAATTTTCTCGCGGCCCGCAAGATAAACCAAGGCTACATCAGTGTGCTGAGGGTGAATATCCTCATACCGCTTCATGAGCGCCGCGATTGCTTCGGCCTCCGCCCCTGCCAAAGGCAGTAGCTCAAGAAAACGCCCGTCGATGCTCCGCAACAGCTGCTGAACTGCACGCTGAGACCTTCTTAGAAGCCAAGCCGCCTCGGTGATCACCGGCCAGCACGAAAGCAGCGGAGCCGGCATTTCTCGAAGCGCATCCACGCAGGCAGTATGATACTCGTCTTGGCGCGAGAGAATGGCGACGAGCGGTCCCGTATCCACCAAAATCCGCTTCATTTGCTCTTTCCGAAGCCTTCGAGGTGGCGGCGGTTTGTGCTGAGATCTTTCGGTGCGCGTTTCACACTACCGATTAATCCGGCCTCCTCTGCCAGTTCATAAGCGGAGGAAGTACCGCTCCCGCCACCAAGGTAGGTCTCCAGTGCAACACGCACTACGTCGGAAGAAGTTTGTCCCCGAGCGCGGGTACGGCTTCGCAGAAGAGATCCCAGAGCCTTCGGGACGCGGATTGTGATGCGCTCGGACGCCATAGTGTCAGACAGTATACCATAAAATGTCAGACATAAGCTCTCCCGAGGCCGGAAGCCCGAAGCCGAAAACCCGAGGCCAGATCTAGCTCTTCCGCAGATGAATCGAACCGTCGCCCGTGCGAATGGTCAGCGAACTGCCGCCGCCATTCAATTTGCCGTGGATTTCGTTTTTTCGAATCTGGCCTTCGGTCACGATCGGCATGTCCAGGTCGATGTGCCCGTCGCTGGTATGCAGATCCACATCGGCCGCCAGGTTGCTCGGTACTTCTAGAGAAACACTGCCATCGCCGGTCTCCAGCCGCCAGCCCGCAGCCAGCGAGGATCCACCGGCAGCGCGCACGTCCATGTGCCCGTCTCCGGTCTTCAGTTCGAGCTCATCAAAGCGTCCTTGCGCGGTGATGTGCCCGTCTCCGGTTGAGGCGTGCAGCTTTCCATCCACCGATTCCACGTTCTCCGATCCATCGCCCGTGTGCAGATCCATCTCCCCTTTCAATCCGGCAACGTCGATCTTCCCATCTCCCGTCCGCAAATTGATGCGGCCTTCGCGTGGCATCTGGACAATGATATCCACTCGATGATTGCCCCATTCGACATTGAAGCCATGGTGCGGAAAGTGAACGTCGATTTCGACCGAGTTCCCGCTCTGGTGCTCTTCCACGCGAATACCGGCCTCCCCGATCTTGTAGTGGGTGGTGATGACTTTAGCTTCAATCGTATTTTGATCCCAAGTCGTCAAGCGGATATTCGCGTCGGACGTGTCGATGCGCAGCTCGGGCTTGCCACTGAGAGTGTAGGTCTTCGTCCATTCGTCGCCAAGAGCGGGTGCTGATGAAAGCACGGCAACGGCACTGGCTGCTAACAGTAAAAGCGCTCGGCTCTTCAGCCGTGAAAGTTTCATAGTTCCTCGTTTCTCTGCGGGCACACCTCGCCCGGCTTGTTAGACGTGCTTACGGGCGAACGGTGAGGATAGTTCCATCAAAATATCGACCTGCCTCTACTACGATTGTGTCTTGGTTGCTTCTGCAGTTTAAAGATACGCCATGCGAATCAGGGTTCGCTCCGAAAACGGAACGTACAGAAGCGCCGCGCATACCGCGAAAGCCGCCCCCAACCCAATCTCTTGGATCAGCAGAAACGGAGCTGCCGCCCACAATTGGTCCAGCGCCAAAACGAAAGGAAAGATTTGCCGGAATGTCTCGCCCAGGCGGCGATAGTCGAATCCCACCGCCGACATTAGATAAAAGCGCAATGGAATGCCGACGCCGGCAGTCACCAGCACAGTTCCCGCGAGAAAAGTAGCGGCGCGCACGCTGAGAAACGAATCCGCCACCGCCTGCACCTCATGCAGGCGAAACAGAGCCGTCAGATAGAAAATCAGATACATCAGTTGGATCAATGCGAAGAGCCCGCGAGTGAATGCTCGCCGAGGAATGGGAACTTGCAGGTCGGGGTGAACCTGCAACACACTGGCGTCGGCAGAATGGTTTGAACTCGTGGTCGAGGCTTCTCCTTGTACGGGCATCGCGCTGCCGTTCGTTTGCGCAGATTCCACCACGTCAGTCTGGACCGGGCTCTGTAATGGAGCGATGAAGCGATATCCTCGCCGGGCCACCGTTTCCACATACCGCGGACTGGAAGCCGAATCTCCCAGTGCCTCGCGCACTTTATTGATGGCGGTGTTCAGGCTGTGGTCGAAGTCGACAAATGTGTCGGCCGTCCAAAGCTTCTGCTGCAACTCCTCTCGCGTCACCACCTCGCCCGCGCGCTCCAGCAAAAGCGCCAGCACTTGAAACGGTTGTTCCTGCAGACGCAACTTGACGCCGCTCTTGCGCAGTTCGCCCGCGCTGAGATCAAGCTCAAACACTCCAAAGCGTGCGATTCTCGCATTGTTTCGCGGCAAAGGCATGGACGACGCCGTAGTGTAGCACCATACGCAGGGTCAAGCAGGCGCGGCGCAGCGACCAGGCCCGTACAAGCTGTTCTTCACTCAGAGCGCTACAATATCCGCGTGCCCTCGCCCGAGTCACAGACCGAATCTGAGTTGAAGCATCGTCGGCATGCGGTTTACGCGTCGGAGGCGACTGGCCTGCTGCTAATCGCACTTGTGTTGCTGATCCTCATCCTGGTTCGCTACGGGCACGACATCCACTGGAGCCTGCGCTGAACTTGGATCCAGAGCGCCGCGAGCTATCCCCGAACGAACCTCTGCTGTTGGTGATTCTAGGGCCGACCGCCAGCGGGAAAACCGCGCTATCGCTGGCGCTCGCGCAGAAATTCGGCGGTGAGATCGTCAATTGCGACTCGCTCGCCATGGTGCGTGAGTTCGATGTCGGTACGGCAAAGCCGAGTGCTGCCGAGCGCGGGCTTGTTCCGCACCACCTGTTGAATGTCGTCGAACCAACCCAGTACGTGACTGCCGGCGAATATGCCCGCCTGGCGCGCGAAGTGCTCAAAGAAATCAACCTTCGCGGGCGTCTGCCTATTATTGTCGGCGGCACCGGATTGTACTTGCGGGCTCTGCTGGAGGGTTTGTTTTCCGGCCCGCAGCGCTCCGAAGATTTCCGCCAACGCTTGCGTGAGAGTGCCGCGAAACGCGGTGCAGATCATCTGCACCAAATGCTGCGGCGTCTCGACTCGGCGGCCGCGGAAAAAGTTCATGGCAACGATACCCCGAAACTGATTCGCGCGATCGAAGTGCGCCTGGCCTCGCGACAAAAAATATCTGAACTCTGGCAGATGGGGCGCGATCCCTTGCGCGGCTTCCGCATTCTTCGCCTCGGCCTCGATCCCGATCGCGCTGCACTCTACGAAAGAATCAACCAGCGCGCCCAGCGAATCTTCGAAATCGGATTAGTAGAAGAGACTCATCAACTGCTTCAGAAATACGGAGCCGAAGCTCGGCCACTCGCGTCGCTCGGATACAAACAGGCAGTTCAATTTCTGCATGGGGAAATAACGAGGGAGCAAGCCATTCAAGCCGCTCAGCAGGCCCATCGCAACTATGCCAAGCGCCAGATGACCTGGTTCCGTCGCGAACCCGCGGTGCAATGGCTAAGAGGTTTCGGCGACGATCCGCAAATTCACGAGGAAGCTCTGAGATTGGTCGCGGCCGCTAATCGTTAGGATGTCAGACGAGATTGTGTCCAGCCCTGGCGGTCAAACTGTGGATAAAGTGATGGACGAACTCTGGCGAACTCTATTGAAGCTCACCTTTGTCTGGGTTGTAATAAAAGCGGAAGCGAAGCGCGAGAAAAGGTCCCGTGAATTCGCTGGGCAGCGGCGGGAAAGGATTGGAAGCCGTGATGCTGCCCCACGCCGGTCGATCCAGGGCAACGTCACCCGAGCTTGCGATCAAGCGCATGTCTGCAACTTTACCGTCTCTGGTAATGGCAAACTCAATCGCGAGCTTCCCTTTTTTCATCTCCGCAGATTCCGGAATCAGGTGGTACCAGTTTTCCCGAACGTCCTGCAGAATGCGTTGCAGGTACGGACCAAAATCCACCCCCTGCGTGTCGCTGAGAATATCGAGTGCGCCCAGCTGGCGGCCGTGCGCTCCAGTCCCCAGGCCGAAATCGCCTTCCTGCCCAGCCCCGCCCGCACGGTTCGCCGCCGCTCCTTGCGCGGCCTGCTGAATCGCCTGCCCCGGCGTCATTCCCTCAGCGTACTTGCTGAATGAATTTGTCGGGCGAGCGGGCATCTGCAACTGCGCCTGCTGATCGCTTTGAAACTGCGGACGCGGCTGCGGCTGGCCCTGTTGCGGCTGCGCAGACGGCGGCTGCGGCTGGGACGCGGATGGCGCTGGTTGCGACGCGCGCGGAGCCGTCATTCCAGGTGCTCCCGGCGGAGGCGACGGCAAAGTTTTCCGTAGTTCCTTGGGATCCAGTTCGGGATGGCGCGACATCGCGATGCGATCTTTATCCGAAGCGATGTTCGTGTTCGGTCGACGCGTGGGTTTCTGCAGATCCGGGGGCAGAGCCAGGAACGTGACGTTCTTGTCTTTGCTCGCATCCATGGGTACAACCACCACGGTGTGCCATCCCAGCGTCTTCTCAATCAGGTTAAAATTCCACAGCACAATGGCCAACACCAGGTGCACGATGATCGAGATCCAGATCGCTTCGCGCCAGCGGGAGCGCTCCAGGTCGTCCTGCAACTGAATAAGCAGGTGGGGTACATGGGCGTCGAGATCGCGATATGCGGTTTCCCAGTCCTGCTGATCGTAAAGGCCAAGCTGTTCCGGTTGCGGCTTTTCGGGTGGGGCGACCGGGTCCTGGAATGGAATTTGCGTGATCGGCATGCGCTGGGCTTTAGCTGAGCTTAACTGTAAAAGCTAAGCGGTGAACGCTTAGCTGTATCCGCCAGTCGTTAGACACCGAATACACTCGCGGCGTTGCATCCTGGCCTTCTAGGAAGTCGTACATGCGCGCGCGATGCTCTACAAGTAAGTTCCCTCTATTTTCGCATCTTTCGTGGGATTATGCTCTCCCACCAAATGGGCCACGACTTCGGTGTGTAAACATATGTAAAACAAGAGTGTTGGATCAGATTCGGAGTATCAGATCAGATCAGCGCTTTTAAGTTTACAAACGAATGCGTCACGCCGAAGCCGCGCTTTTTCCAGCGGGGCGAGGGATCTCCCGTGGAAAGCGCTTCGGGTGCAAGCAAGATCCGCCTGAACCAGATTCGGTTTCGAGACGACGGGCGATCAGCGTCGGTGGGCTATCCCCGCAAGCCCCACTCTCTTGCCATGGTCGCGAATCGCTGCAACAATTTCCAGCGCCAGCGCCAGAGCGCGACGGCCATCTTCGAGAGGAACCTCGGGCGCCGATCGCTCTCGAACCGAGCGAAGAAACGATTTTAGCTCCGCGTGCAACGGTTCTTCCGAAGCCACTGGAGGCTTCGTAACCCCAATCTGAGGATTCACCGAAGGCATTCCCGCCATGTCTGCCGAAGATGTTCCGTCCTGCCCGACGGTGAAAACCAGAACCTCCTGGCGTCCGTAGTCGAGCGAAACATATTGCCTCGGCTGAAAGAAGCGCAGCTTGCGTACTCGCTCGGTCGAAACCCGGCTGGCCGTGAAGTTCGCCACACAACCCGATTCCAGCTCCAGGCGCACGTTCGCAATGTCCACTTTCCCGGACAAAATCGGCAGACCCACTGCGCGTACTTCTTTCACCGGTGATCCGGCGAAAGCCAGCACAATGTCGAGATCGTGAATCATTAGATCGAGAACGACGTCCACATCCAGCGAACGCGGAGTAAAGACGCTGAGCCTGTGCACCTCGAAAAACATGGGATGAGTCAGTAAAGGAAGGGTGGCACGCACCGCAGGATTGAAGCGCTCGAGATGACCAACCTGCGCGACTCGCTCGTGTGCCGTCGCCAGCGCAACTAACTCTTCCGCTTCGGCCAGCGTTGCCGCCAGCGGTTTTTCGATCAACACGTCCACGCCAGCCTGCATCAGCTCGCTCGCCACGGCTAGGTGATGCAGCGTAGGAACGGCAACGGACGCGGCTTTCAGCCCGGGATGCTTGGCCAGCATTTGGCCGACCGACGCGAAAGCCTCGCAGGCAAATTCGCGCGCCACTGTTTCGGCTCGGTTGCTGTCGGCGTCGACCACCGCGAGCAGTCGCACCGGTTCCCCTTGCTGCTCGAGTTCTTTGTAAACTCGTGCATGATTGCGCCCAAAGACGCCCACGCCAACGACAGCGACAGAAATCGAATTTTGCGAGGGCAGGAAAGATTCTCGATGGCCAGTTGCCGAAAGAAATTGTAAACGTAAACCGGCGAAAGAGCATCTGGATTAGCGCCGCTGGCGAGGGCTTCCCGCATAATGGAAAAACCAATCGCAGAAAGGATTGAATCGCCCTATGAGGACGATCGCGCTGCTGACCATCTCCAACATCTTCATGACCTTCGCCTGGTATGGACATCTGAAGTATCGCTCCGTGCCGCTCTACAAAGTAATCCTGGTGAGCTGGCTGATTGCCTTCTTCGAATACTGCTTCCAGGTTCCGGCAAACCGCATCGGCTCCTACGAATTCACTGCCGCTCAACTTAAGACCATCCAGGAAGTGATCACTCTGACCGTCTTCGCCGCGTTTTCTGTGCTCTATCTGAAGCAGCCGCTGCGTTGGAATTACCTTGCAGGCTTCGCATTAATTGTTGCAGCCGTGGCCGTGATCTTCAAAAAATGGTGACGCCCGAAATTTTATGTGGCGCAGATTTATGCAGCGCGGGCGCCCCGCACGCGATCGCTGCTGGCAGCGCACGGCCTAAAGAAAACCTGCGCAGATCTTGGTTCCGCATCAATTACGGCTTTCGCGAAGTCTGGCTTTGGATCAGGCCGCTTTCTATCGGGCGCTCCGTATCACGCGTTTTGTATCAGGCCGCTGTGTATCGGGCGCTTTGTATCAGGGCACGGCTTCAGCCGTGCCGTCAGCGGCAATTAAATGCGGGCTTTAGCCCCTGAGGGTCGCCTTCTTCAGAATCGCAATCTGCCCAGCGTGATAAAGCTCGTGCTGCGCAACCCCATGCAACAGATGATAGAAGTCGTACCGTTTTCCTGGAACCCGCTCACTGAGGCGAGAGTCGGGAAGTGAAGCGACAATTTTCACCAGGGTCTCGTGTATACGTTTTGTCTGAGCAATTGTCTTCCGCCACGCCGCCTCGCTCGCCTTGGACACTAACGGAAAATTCGCCAGCCCGGTCGGCTGACATTTTTCCCCGCCCAGCCTGCGCGTCGCCGCCGCGTCCCACACGGCAATGTGCAGAACAAGCTCCCAAATGCTATGAGCTTCAGGAAGTGGCTTGGCAGCGGCCATAGCGGCGTCGACATCCGCCAGCAATTCGAGCAGCGCGGGCCCATGCCAGGCGCTGCCATCGAAGGCCCGCCGAAGCTGATCGGCAATGCGAGCGGCTTCGGATCCGGTTTGCGCAGTTCGCGATTTCATTCGACAAACTTAAACTTCTTCTGCGGCAATCGCAATTCCTGCTGCGTCCGCTGCATCAATCACTTTTTGCCCGTCGAGCAGCAGACATTTGCCTGCGTCCAAAGCGAGACAACTCGCTCCCGCCGCCTGCATCACTTCAATCGTTTTCACTCCAACCACCGGCACATCAAAGCGCATATCCTGATTCGGCTTGGCAATTTTCACCACGGTCAGCGCTCGGCTGAGGGTGGAAGCGTCCCTGCCCTCATTATTAACGCCCGAACTGTTGACGCCCGATGCATTACCGCCCAACGAGCGCATGATCTCTCCCGCACGCGCGATGGTCGCGTCGGTGCCTTCCATCGCTTCAACCGCCACGCATGCAGATTCCGCGATCACGACAGTTTGGCCAATATCGTGTTCCGCGAGTCGGGAGGCTACAGCGCGGCCGTACTGAATATTCTTGCGCTCCTCTTCGCTCGGCTCGCGCGTCGTCAACACTCCAGCTTTTGCCAGCAACGGATCGAGCAGCCACGTTGAATTCTCCAGCGTAATGCCTTCATCGGCCAACACTTTCGCAATCGCACCCAGCAGCGAATCAGTATTGCGCGTGCTCAGCGAGAGCAAAAGCTTGGCCAGACGCCAGTCCGGTCGTATGCTGGAAAAAATCTGCCTGTGCCGCACCTGTCCGGCCATGATCGCGCGCCGCACACCTTCGCGCTGAAAGGTCTCAATCAGCTTCGACAATTCCCCCAACGAGAGCCAGTGAACTGCAACCGCCCCGTGCGCTTCAATCTCCGGAAAAGTTTCTTCGCGAATCGCCGCCACCACGACCTCGTATCCCTGCGCCCGCGCTGCGTCGAGTACGAGAAAGGGAAACTTGCCATTGCCGGCGATCAGGCCAAGCTTTTCGGTTTGCGAATGCATGAAGTCGACGCCACACGCCAAAGACCGGCGCGGAGTCAGTCTAGCATTTGCGTTGTAGAAGGAATGTTGCTATCGGCACTCCGGAGTACAGGAGCGGTCCATGAGCGCTATCGGCCTGGTTACAATAATTACCTTGCCATATCATAGTCCGTGATAATGGAGCACGTTATGGATGATGAGAAGTTCTTGAGCAATGTCGATGAGGCGCTAAGAAACACGCTAGATAAGGGACTACAGGCGCCGCCGCCGATGTTCGCCGGGAAGCCTGGAGAGCCTGTGCCAGCAGTTGACCCAGAGGACGTGAAGACTGTTTGGCAAATTGGAATTGACGCTCAAGCCAATCATCCGGGCAAGAATCTCGCCGTCGGTGTCGAGTCAATGAAGCACGCATGCAAACCGGGAGCCGACATTGAGGCGATCTGGTATCGCGCAAGCCTGGCATGGCTAATAACCCAGATTGCGCCAGAACAATTAGCGCGATTTATGCGAGATGGCCAGCCGAATGACGCGGTCTTACGCGCTGCAGCCAATGTTCCGACTGACTGGATGGGAGTGGGAGTGGTACGTCAGCACCCACCATTCGATGTGAACGAGTTTGTGCGACTCTGCGGCGAAGGAAAAGAAACGGTCTAGGCGAAACCTTGCACCGTCCTATCCCTTAGCTGTTGTAACATCGCGATTGCACTGATTGACCCCGTCCCTTGCTGGGAGGGAACGGATGCCCGATAATCGTTCCGTGCATCGTGCGGTAGCGATCGCGGTTATATGCGCATTCTTCGTCTCGTCTGCGAAGGCAGTTCGAGAACTTGTCACCATTGAGGAACTCCAGCCTGCTCAGCAAGTCGAGGGTGTTGTCCTTGATCCCTCGGGCGCTCCTATCCCCAGCATGACAGTGACGGATCGCAGCGAGGAATGGGCTGCGGTACTACGCTCCACGACAACGGACAGCAATGGGCGTTTTCGCTTTTCCTCGCAACGCGGCAAAAGTGTGTACTACCTCCGATTCGATAACGCGCTATTCAACCCGTTGCAACTCAGGCTCAAGCTGGACAAGAAAGCCCCTCAACGTGCCATTACCGCGAGGCCGGAAATCGGGGGCTAACTGTCGGCCCTGCATGGTCGTCGCAATTATCGTCATAGCACGCAATATAAAAGGC
>PKXU01000121.1 GCA_003132445.1 Acidobacteriaceae bacterium
TCCAGATACAGCCCTAAGACTTTCCGGTACTGATCCGGTGATAGCGGGATCGAACCACTTCGGGATTGGGAGAACTAGCCCACACATGATCTGACGCTTTCCGCGAGCCAGGTTCTGGATAGCTTCGGGTTGCCCGGCAGACCGGGAGGTGTGTGTCGCTGCATTTATTAGAAACGATCGCTGGCCTGTGGGGACACAACTGGTATGATGGCGTTCGACAAAAGCCAGATGGTTCTCTTTCCGGATTGAGTCTGAGGCCAACCAAGGATAGTCATCTTCAATTTCGGCCAATGGAGGACGCATTGACTGATTCGAGCCATAACGTTTTCAATCGTCGCGAGTTCATCCACGGCGCGCTTACTGTAGCCGCCTTCGCCGCATTGCCAATTTCTGCTTTCTCTTTGGACGGTCCAGGCCTCCAGTCAGTGCTGAGCCAAATACCGAAGATGCATGACGAGAATGTGAAGCGGCTGCAGGACTGGATCGGTTTGCCCTCGATCGCGGCTGAGAACCGCAACTATCCGGAGGGCCCTGACTATATGGCACGACTCGCTCGCGATGCAGGATTCGCGAACGTTGAAATTGTGCCAACATCGGGCAAGCCTGGGGTCTTCGGCATTCTGGATGCAGGTGCGGCAACCACCGTCGGCATCTATTTCATGTACGACGTGAAACAGTTTGACCCTTCGGAGTGGTCTTCGTCACCGCTCGAAGGCCGGATCGACGACAAGGAAGGGCTGGGCAGGATCTGCGTCGGTCGTGGCGCTGTGAACCAGAAGGGTCCTGAAACGGCCTTCCTCGGCGCGCTTCATGCCTTCAAGGCAGCGGGAACAAAGTTGCCGGTAAATCTCGTGCTCGTCTGTGAAGGTGAAGAAGAGATTGGCTCGACCCACTTTCCGGAGGTTGTTCGCCAACCCAGGATCACCGATGCGCTGAAGAAATGCATGGGTGTGTTCATGCCAGAAGCTGGCCAGGACGCGGATGGGGGCATACAGATATCACTAGGCGCCAAGGGGGTAGTTGAGCTCGAACTGGTTTCCAGTGGAGAGCGATGGGGACGAGGGCCTAAACACGATGTTCACTCGAGCCTTGAGGCACAGGTGGACAGCCCCGCGTGGCACCTGGTGCAAGCGCTCAATACGCTAATCGAATCCGATGGGCACACGCCCGCTGTGGCGGGCTTTTTTGACAAGGAGAAGCCGCTCACTCCCGCACAAATGAAGATGATTCAGGAGGCGGCCGCTCGCCGCAGCGAAGCCACGGTTAAGAAGCAGCTAGGCGTTGAGCATTGGGTGCGCGACACAAACTGGCTGGACTCGCTGGTGCTGCTCGAATCCAAGCCCACGATCAACATCGAGGGCCTGGTGGGTGGATACACGGGTCCCGGGGGCAAGACCATCCTGCCGCACCGCGCCGTCGCGAAGATTGACATGCGCCTGGTGCCTGATATGACGGCTGCCGGTACGCTGGCGCTTCTGAAGGATCATCTTGCCAAACACGGCTTCGGCGATATCGAGGTCAATATGAGTGGTGGCTACGATCCGACGCAGACTTCTCAGGATTCGAAGCTTATCCAGGCGCAAATGGCGACTTACCGCAAGCTGGGTTTGGATCCCGTGTTGTGGCCTCGATCCGCTGGCTCCTGGCCGGGATACATCTTCACTTCTGAACCTCTGAATCTTCCCGCCGGGCATTTTGGACTGGGGCACGGGACCGGGGCACACGCTCCGAATGAGTACTATCTGATCGACTCCACGAATGCGAAGGTGGCGGGGATTGATGGGGCTGTGCGATCCTTCGTTGAGTATCTCTACGCGTTGGCTTAAAGCAGACTGTGACGATAATTATCGATCGTCAGCCAAGCTAAGCTGAACAGGTCGAATCAGGGCTGGACGCCTGCATAGGCAGGAATCGCGCCGCGCGCAGCGTTCTTGTAAACCACGCCGCCCTTCATTACAAATACAACGCGTCGAACGGCGGTGATGTCTTTCAACGGGTCTCCATCGAGCGCAATGATGTCCGCTTGAAAGCCGGGGGCGATCGAGCCAATCTGATCGCCCGAGCCTAGCGCTTCAGCGCCCAGCGAGTTGGCTGAGACCATCGCTGCCATTGGGTCCAAACCGCAGTCACGCACGCGATCGATGAACTCCTCGGCATTGCGCCCGTGAGCACCGGCCACGGCGTCAGTGCCAAAGACGATTTTCAGCCCCGGAGTTTTTGCTGCGTGTTTCACGATCTCGTGGTCCATCGGCAGGATCTTCTCCATCGCAGCAAATCCCTCGGCAGTGTAGCCTTGTGTGCCGAGATACCTTTCCCTGTTCTGCAAGTAGTTCTCAATGACCAGCCCGCATTGCGGATCGAAATAGGTGCCCCTCTCTGCCATCAATTTCAAGTCGTCGTCTGGGGCCAGCGTACCGTGCTCAACCTCAGTGCAGCCCGCGAGAGTCGCGGCGCGGACTGCCTCTTTGTAGGCGTGCACGAGCGTGCGCAGTCCCTGCTTCTTTGCTTCATCACAAGCCGCGTTCAATTGCTCCTGCGAAAGAGTCATTCCCCCGCCCTGGCGAATGGATTTCGACGCGAAGATTTTGATCAGGTCCGCACCGGCTTGCTTTTGCTTCCTCACGTAAGCGCGGATTTCATCGGGCGTGCCGGTCGCCTCGCCTCGCCCTTCGAGCGGTTCGTTCGCCGTCAGGATACGCGGGCCGGGGAGTATTCCTTTCGCGATGGCATCGCGCAGTGGAATGTCGTTGGGCGCGCCCACACTTTGCACCGTCGTGAAACCTGCCATCAGCGTCACCCACGCATTCGACGCCGCTTGATAGGCGTCGTCCGGCGTTGTCCCTTCCGTGCCCGCGTTTTTTCCGTCCTTGCCGAATATCCATGTAATGTGCACGTGCGCGTCGATCCAGCCGGGCAACACCGTCAGGCCGCGCAAGTCATAGTCCACCGGCCCCTCGACCTTAGGATCTATCGCAACGATCTTTGAGCCCTCGATCACGATCCGAACGTCATGAAGTATGTGACCCTCGCCATCGATCACCACGCGCGCGGCAATTACTGTGGGATGCGGCGAGGCAAGCGTCTGTGAAGGAATTCGAGGCGCCTGGGTGCAGATGCCAACAATGCTGACGATGCACGAAATCACTTTTGCTGGTCGCATGCCCGTTCCTTCTTCGGCTCGATCTGAAATGCGAACCGAATTCTGTAGCTCTTGAACCAGAATTCCAGATTCGGACCTCTGGCTTGTGCATTGTAGGCGTCTAGTTCACAGCCTGTACAGAAAACGGGTGGACGGTCGGCTTCGCCGGCAGGTCAGCAGCGTTCGAAGCGGACCTGTCGCCCCAGAAACGGGCTTCTGGCCCCTTGGCTCTTCTATACAAAATAGTTCAACTTCCGGTTTGCCCGTCATCCGTCATCTTGGCCCATCGACGGCGTGTTCACTCCCGTACTGGCGAAGCACTCGAAGTCGTTCTCGCTCAGTGACTCCATCTCTGTGGGTGTTGACCGGATGCAGCGCAACTTTGAGCCGATGCGAAAACATGTGGAAGTCTGGCAGCGAAGTGAACTCACGGATGTGACCGCGAAGGTGGTCATCTACGAGGCTTTCCTCGAGGGGAAACTGGAAGCTCCCAAGCACCTAGCCCGGACGGTTCATGACCTTTATTTCGAGGCGAAATACGAGGAATTCCGGCGCGGACGATTTGGAGTCTGTCGAATGCGTTCACGTCGGCATTCAAAGAGCTAGATCCCATCCCGCAATTCAAGGCGACAGCAAAACTGGGACAATTCTTGGAGACGAGGTTCTCGCAGTCATTCTAGCGAGGTGTGGCGGCGGCGCCCGAGCCGCCGCTTGACCAAGACGGTGCGGATGGCTCCCTGAGCCCCCTAAAACACTCGGAAATGCTTTCAGAACGCTTCGCATCTTGTTTCTGAGCAACGTAACCAATGCGGACCGAAAGAGACTTCGTAGTTCACACCGCCTCCTTCCGTCAGAAAGGAACTGCCGCCAAGGCCTTCGATTGCAACAGACATTACGACTACCCACGGATTCCTGGAGTCAACGGCTCCCAAGGAACTTCCAAATGCAAGTCCTCTTCCATTTCGCAATCCCGCGTTTCGTAAACCCACAGCTCCGCTCCTCGATTCGCGGTCCGGAAGTCTTCGTGATTGAGACAGCAACAACCAGATATTGCTAGCTTCCCGGCGCAGGTGATAGCTGTTGGGTAGACAAGGCGGTTCCGGGGCGAATCGCGTCGGTGGCATTTGCCACCACGATGTCGCCTGGCTGGAGTTCGCCGAATACTTCCGTCTTACCGTTGACAGTGAGACCGGTTTTGACATCCACCCACTCTGCTTTGCCCTGTCGCACACGAATCACGAAAGTCCGCTGAAGGTCAGTCGTAACGGAGGTGGATGGAACCAGCATCGTGGGGTAGGAGCGCTGAATCGGCCATTCGACGGTGGCAAAGCTTCCCGGCGTGATCTGCCCATCGCCGTTCCGGACGTCCATTTCGACTGCCATGGTCCGCGTATTTTGCGTGACATCGTGCGCGATGCGGGCAATGGGGGCGTGAAACGTGCGTCCTGGATATGCCGGCACGCTGAACGCGGCCTGCTGGCCCTCCCGGATGCCGGCTGCATATGCTTCCGGAACTGGAACCACAAGCCGTAAGCGGTCGAGATCTTCGATTTGGACAATCGGCTGCGCACCCGGTGTTCCGGACGCAGGTCCCACCAGCGCACCCGGATGAAGGTTTCTCAACGTGACCACCCCGCTAAAAGGAGCGGCAATTTCGAGATATGACTCAAGCTGCTTCACGCTGCGCAGTGCATCTTGCGCGGCCCGGACGTTGTTCGTTGCGGCCTCTGCCTGCGCACGATCCGCCGCTGCACTCTGTTCGGAAACCTGCAGGTCATTACCCGCGACAACGCCCGGAGTCTTAGCCGCAGCAGACAGATGCTGATAAGTTCCCTCGTCAGAGGCAAGCTTCGCTTGCGCTGCCGATAGCTGCGATTGGGCAGCCTGAAGGCTGGCTTCCGCCTGGGCGCGCTGTGCGACCAGCTCCGGCGCAGAGAGGCGAATAATGACTTCGCCAGCTTTAACGTGCGATCCCCGATCCACGCGAATCGTGTCAATGAATCCCGTGACCTTCGGATAGATGTCCACGGTTTCATATGGAATGATCTGCGCCGGCAGAGCAAGTACAGTGTTCAACTTCTGCGATTCGACCGCAACCACATTCACAGCTTGCGGGGAGCCGGACGCAGCCTGTTGCACCGGAGCGCCAGCTTGCGATGACGATGGTGCGGCGCAACCTACCAACACTAAGGCTGATACGAGTACAACGCATGAAAGAAATTTCATCGCGCGCCCTCCGGCGAACTAGCGAAATCAGTCTGTTCAAAATCAGGATCATCGGGATCAAGCGTTGCCGAGGCTATCGGGGCGCGGCGCTGCACGATCTCGAAGACAGTGGGCAGTACCAGCAGCGTGGCGCAGGTGGCAAACAGCAGTCCCCCAATCACCGCACGGCCCAACGGCGCCGTCCCCTCGCTACCTCGCTCAATAGCTAGCGCCATCGGGACCATGCCAGTGATCATCGCGAGGCTGGTCATCAGCACTGGCCGCAGGCGTTCGCCCGCAGCATTTCGAGCCGCGGTTTTGGCGTCTGCGCCAGCTTTCCGGTTCTGTTCGGCGAAGGTCACAAGCAGGATCGCATTCGCGACGGCCACTCCAATCGCCATGATCGTGCCCATGAAGCTCTCCAGATTCAGGCTAGTTCCCGTAATGAGGAGCATAAGAATTGAACCGGCCAAAACCGCGGGCGTAGTGGAGAGGACAATCAGCGAAAGACGAACCGACTCGAAGTTTGCGGCCAGCAGCAGCAAGATCACGACAATGGCAATCACCAACCCGACAGCGAGATTCCCGAATATCTGACTCATTGCGCTTATCTGGCCGCGAACTTGGACGGCCACTCCGCGCGGTGGTGTCCCCGCTCGCGCGATTGCCCGATTGATCTCGCGGCTTGCAGTTCCCAGATCATTCCTGCCAAGGTTGGCGGAAAGCCCAATCAGCCAAAGTCCGTTTTGACGGTCGAGCTCTCCGGGCACCGTTCCCAAACGCACGGAAGCCACCTGGTTCAAAAGCGGATGTGCGCCGGTCGTGCTTGCGACTGGAATGGTTTCAATGTCCTTGGTGGAAGTCATCTGAGCCTGCGGCACTTGTACTTGCACCTGATAGCTCACTCCGGATCGTGGGTCTCTCCAGTAGTTGGGAGAAACGAAACGACTCGACCCGGTAGCGGAAACCACCGCTTGGCCGATCTTATCGGCAGTGGTGCCAAGCTGTCCTGCCATGACCCGGTTGACGTTGACGTTCACTGTCGGATAATGAAGCGGCTCTTCGTACCCGAGATCGCGCAGTTCAGCGATCTTTGCGAGTTCCTGTTGCATCTTCCCGGCATAGCTCAACACATCGTTATATTGCGGACCAGTCGTTGCGATCTCAATCACAGAAGGAGTCCCGAAGTTGAGGATCTGGCTAACGAGGTCTCCAGGATCGAAAGAGAAGTGCGATCCTGGAATCTCCTGCGGCAGCGTCTTCCGCAGCTTCTCTTCCAGGTCGTGAACAGAAATGACGGCGCCTGGCTTGAGGGCGACATTCAGAATTGCTTCGTGCGGTCCGCTCGTCCACAGGAACACCGTATTGATTGGATAGGATGAGCCCTGGACGCCGACATAACCCAACGTGAGATCCACGTTGCCGGGGCCGGCCTCGCGGTTGATGACATCGAGCACTCTTCGTGTCATTTCTTCGGTCACTGGTACTCTTGTTCCATCGGGCGCGTCAATACGCAGTCGGAATTGGCTGGAAGCAGCCGAAGGAAAAATCTCACGGGTCAACCGTGGTCCAATCAGCAGGAGCACCAGGGCAGCAACCACAGCGTAGCTGCCAAGCAGGATGGCAGGGATTTTCGTCACCCGGTCTAAGACAGCCAAGAATCGCTTACGGAACCGGTCGAATCCCGTCTCCGTCGAATTCTCCGCGTGGCCGGTCTCAGGTTTAATCAGCCAATTGGAAAGCACTGGCACCAGCGAACTGGAGAGCAAATAGGAAGCTCCCATGGAGAAGCCGACCGCCAGAGCTAGAGGCAGAAACAGCGATTTCGCCGGGCCGGTCATGAAGAACGACGGCAAAAACACAGCCAGAACGCAAAGCATAGCCAGTAATCGCGGAATCGCGACTTCGCGACTTGCGTTGAGGATGGCGTGCGCCTTCGGTTCCCCTTGTGTCAGGTGGACGTGGACATTTTCCAGCAGTACGGTGCCTTCATCCACGAGCACGCCGACCGCGAGTGCAAGCCCGCCTAACGTCATGATGTTGATGGTCTGCCCCGTGGCCCAGAGTGCAACCACCGCGGTCAGCAGCGCGAACGGGATTGTGATGACCACAATCAGCGAACTACGCCAGTCGCGCAAGAAGAACAGAATTGTGAGTCCCGTGAGTAGCGCTCCCAGCAGGCCTTCGTGCAACACTGACGACAGCGCCTCGCGCACGTATAGCGACTGATCTAGCTCATAACTGATTTTGATGTCTTCTGGAATCAGCGACTGGAAACGCGGCAGGCTGTTGCGCACTTCATTCACAACGGTGATGGTCGACGCATCGGGTCTCTTGGTGACTGGAATGTAGATTGTCCGCTTCCCATTCAACACCGCATACCCTGCGAGGATATCCGAGGAGTCGGAAACGCTCCCGACATCGCGCAAGTAGACGCCAGGACCCGATCCAGTGTGGAGCGGAATATCAAGCAAGCCAGTGATTTGCTGCACCGTAGAATCCGTGGTCACCAGCATCTGGTAGTCGCCGATGTTCGCGTTGCCGGCCGGCTCAATGCTGTTCCCAGAGATCAGTGCTTGGACGACATTTTCCGGCGAAAGTCCATACGCATGCAGCTTCGCTGGATCTACGTTAATCACGATCGTGCGCTGGTTGCCGCCGAAAGGCGGCGGTGAAGAGACGCCCGGCAAGGTCGCGAATACTGGCCGCACACGGTTCAGTGCGAAATCCTGGATTTCTCCCAGAGTGCGCGACGAGCTATTAAAGACGAGATATCCGACTGGCAGCGTGCCCGCGTCGTAACGGATCACAAATGGTGAGACAGTGCCCGGTGGCATGAAAGCGCGTGCGCGGTTTACGTACGAGATGGTCTGGGCCAGCGCCTGGCTCATGTCCGTGCCCGGATGGAAAGTCAGGCGGAGCAGCGCCGTACCTTGAATCGTCTTGGCTTCGACGTTCTCGATGCCGTTGATGTAGAGGAAGTGATACTCGTAGTAGTAGGCAAGAAACCCCTCCATCTGCTGCGGGCTCATGCCTCCATACGGCTGCGCCACGTAGATGACCGGTAGATCCAGCTCGGGAAAGATATCAATGCGGGTGCGCAACAAGGCAAGAATCGAAGTCAGAGCGAGCGCAACGACAATGACGATCACCGAAATCGGACGCCGTAGCGCTGCACGAATGAGCCACATGATTAGTGTCCCCCTGCTTTCGCACCGTGCAAGACTTGCAAGAAGTTTTGCAAATTACCCTGCGCGTCTGCGACCGCGAAAAGTCCACGCCACACATTCAGCCGAGCAATGGCGTCATCGATTTCCGCCTGAGCTAGAAGACCCTCGGCGTCAGATACCTCGACCAGAGTGGCTAGGCTGGCATTGTAGCGGGCGCGCGATTGAGCTTCCGATGCGCGAGCTGCCGCCAACTCGATCGGCGTTTGCTGTGCCACGAGTTGTGCACTCTTTAGCTGAGTGAGAGCGGTTTGGACCTGGCCCGTCAGGTCTTGAATTGTCTTATCATACAGGGCCTTTTGCGAGAGTTCGTTGGCTTTCGCAACCTGTTTTTGCGCACCCAGCGCCTTGAAATCGAAGACATTCGGGAAAGTAATCGTCAGCCCTGCCACCCAATTTCCCCTCGCCGGCGCTAAACCATTCCAGTTGCCAATAATCGTTCCGTTGTTCGGAAGTTCGCTGCCACGAGCGAAGACGTTCCCCTGAAGAAAGATCCGGGGATAATCGCTCCGGCTCAACGTTTTTTCTTGCGCTTGGATTTGGCGCACCGTGGCCATTTGGTCGCGTGCTAAGGGATTCTCCGCAAGGGCAAGATCCGGCAATGATTCGGCGGGCGGCAGATCAAGCAAACCGGAGGCATCTAATTTGATCTCCGTTCCCGCCGTTCCCATGAGGGATGCCAGCGTTGCTCGGCCCGCCTGTTCCGCCTGTTGTATCTGATACAAGCGAATCTTCGCCTGTGCTAGTTGCGCATCGGCACGGGAAGCATCGGCACCCGGCCTCAATGAAGCGTCGACGAGGCTGTGAATCGATTGATCAAAAGCCTGCCAGCGGTCCACGTTGGCCTGCGCCGCAACCACCGCCTGGCGGGCCGCGACCGCCGTCAGAAAAACGTTGCCGACTGCCGTTGCCACTTGAAGCTGGGTCACTGCCAAGTCAGCACTTGCCTTGTCCGCTGCTGACTTTGCCTGCCCCACGATGGAAGGACGTAGCCCAAAATCAACCGGCTCCCAGGAAAAAGAGGCAATAGCCTGGCTGCCCCAGTAGCTCTGCCCACTAGAGGCCCCAACCGGCCCCTCTACCGTCGGGGTAATCGGCGTTCCAAGCCAGATGCCTTGCACCTGGTTCTGAGTGGCTCGACTGTCCTGGTACACACCATTTAGCACCGGCAGATATTGGGACCGCGCCAGTGAGATCCCTGCCCTTGCGGCGGAGATCTGTTCCAAGGAAGCACGAACCGCGGGATAGTGTTGAAGTGCGTAGTTCAGTGCATCTTCCAGCGTCAGGACTTTGGGCGAAGCTTCGTTCGTTTGCCCTCCGGACAAGGATGGCAGGAGAAGGACAACCAACAGAATGGTCGCGCGTGTTCGATAATGCCGCCTACAACTCGCTGTCATGATTCTCATCCTTACCCTACGGCGGGCAGAACGGGCCGCACAAAACGACGTTTGTCGTTTCTCAACTGCGTCTTCTCCGTTTCACCGGCGCGGAACTCGCTGCGTTAATCAGGTCTTCAAACAGCTCGCTAAAAAGCTCTCGGACCTTGTCTTTGGTTATGGTCAGTGCAGTCCGCCCCGCAGCGGTGGCACGATAGACAAGCCGCGAATTGGGCCGCCGCCCGGTACGGGACGAGCGCAACAAACCTTTCCTCTCCAATCCATGCAGCAATGGATACATTGTGCCCGGACTGAGCCTGTAGCCATGCCGCCCAAGTTCTTCGATCATCTCCAAACCGAAAATCGGTTCTTTGCTGGCGTGATAGAGGACGTGGAGCCGAATAAGGCCGGAATACAACTCCCTATGGCTGGATTTATTGGAATGCTTCTTCAAGCGGAGCCTCGACAAATCGATTGATAGTCGAACTTCGATAATACCGTTGAGAATTCGGTAACGTCAACCGAGCCACCCGTTTAATGAGAAGTCGGCCTGCGGGACATTGAGAATGACGCGAGTCCTATTTGGAAACATTGTCCCAGGATGTTCACTCCTGTTCTGGCGAAGCACTCGAACCCGAATCGGTGTCACTGGACGTATCGTCGGC
>PKXU01000113.1 GCA_003132445.1 Acidobacteriaceae bacterium
CAGCCCTAAGACTTTCCGGTACCAATCTCGTGATGGCGGGACCGGACTACGTGTGGATTGCCGACAAACCGGGAGCTCTCCCTCGTGTGGCTCGAGCCTGGAGCTCCAGCACGAAAGAGCACATTCTATTTCTCAAGTTCCTGCAGCCAGTGGAGTTGCACCACTGAGTTGGAAACGCGCATCACGAGTTGCTGCGCCACGGACACAACCGCGGACTCGACTTCCGGGGACGGTGGGGCGCCCAAGAAAAACTGCGCGCCCTCAATACCGTAGATCAGCAGGATCGGCGGCAATTGATTCATGGCGCGCGCCAACTCAACTGCCTCNNCACGCCGAAAGCGTGCGCGGAGCAAGGAAAGTTCGCTTCAGGGAGCCCGCCGGCGTTTGCGTTCCATACTCGAACTTGACCGGGAGTTCCATTGGGAGCAGTGGCGTCGACTAGAATGACTTGCTCAACGCCTGCCCAGTAGTCCATCAAAGAAAAAGTCTCGCCGCTCTGCTCGATGATTTCGACACCGAGGGTTTCTACACCAAGCGCATGCAGGCGGCGTGCGACAAGCAGACCCGCCGCGTCGTCCCCACGGTGGAAGTTGCCGCAGCCAATAATGCGAAGAGCCATGTCTAGTCGCGCTCCAAATGAAGGCGGAGGAAATGGGTCGCGCAAGAAATGCAGGGATCGTAGTTGCGTACGGCTTGCTCACACTTCAAAGTGATCTCTTCGGACGGCCGGGTGGCGATCTGACTGACAAAGTGCCGGAGATCCTCCTCGATTCGTTTCTGATTCTGCGAAGTTGGAGGCACGATCTTCGCGGAAGTGATCAGCCCGTTCTGATCGAGTGCATAGCGATGAAAGAGCAGGCCCCGCGGCGCTTCCGTGGCGGCCTGCCCGGTCGCGGCCCGCGCGCGGGTTTGTGCGCGAGGTAGGGGAGGAGGCTCGTATCCGCGGATCACGCGCAGTGCCTCATGGCAGGCAAAAACCAGCTCGATCGCTCTCACTACAATGCTGCGGAACGGATTGCAGCAGGGCACTTGCAGTCCACAATCGCGGGCTGCCTGTTGGGCCACGTCCGGCAATTTGTCGAAATTCAGATTAAAGCGGGCCATCGGACCGACCATGTACGAATCGTGGCCGCGCAGGACGGAGTGCAACGCATTCGAGTGCTGTACATGTTGCTCCGTAAAATTCTCCTCATACTCAGACGCTTCAATATTGAGCCCCCGATTGGATACGATCCGCCCTTCGTTGAACGGATACTCGTCCGAATGAGACAGCGAGACGAATTCGTAATCCTGCTCGAACTCGGGAAAGTCGAGCCCTGATGCCCAGCGGGCTGTGGCCAGTGAGGCATCAAGAGCCCATTTGAGTTCATCTACCAGGTCTTTCAGTGCGCTCTTGGAGGGCACTTTGTAAAAGCCGCCGACTGCAGCCGAAACCGGATGAATTTCCCGGCCTCCCATCAAAGCCACGATCCTGTTTCCCGCTTTTTTCAGGCGCAGGCCCTGCTGCACGATCGATTGATGGTCACGCGCCATGGCGATGGCATCGGGATAGCCGAGGAAATCCGGCGCATGCAGCATGTATACGTGAAGCGCATGACTTTCAATCCATTCTCCGCAGTAGAAAAGCCGTCGCAGCTGCCGCACGGACGGATCGATCGCGACACCGAGGGCGCGCTCGATGGCGTGTACCGCGCTCATTTGATACGCGATGGGACAGATTCCGCAGATGCGGGCGACAACGTCGGGAAGTTCCGAGAAGTGCCTGCCGCGGAGAAAGGCCTCGAAGAAACGGGGCGGTTCGTAGATGTTCAGCTTTACGTCCTGAACCTGATCCCCTTTGAGCTTGATGTAAAGCGCACCTTCCCCTTCGACTCGCGCCAGAACATCTACCTTGATCGTGCGCGTCTGTTGCTTGCTCACGTGCGCTCACTTTCCTCACCGGCCTTTCGGAACTGCCAGGCCCAGGCATTGAAGCTGCGAAAGGCACGTGTGATCTCCGCGTTGTTCTGGCCGAGGATGTGAAGCTGATGGCTGAGCGATTCCGTATTGGAGCTCTCCATGGGACCGTAGCAACCGTAACAACCACGGTCAAAACTCGGGCACAGAGCGCCGCAGCCCGCCTGGGTAACAGGTCCAATGCAGGCGACGCCTTGGGCTACAGCAATACAGACGTTGCCCTTGCGCTTGCACTCCAGGCAAACACTGTACGTGGGGACGTTCGGTTTGCGACCCGCCAGGGTGGCCGTGATCAGCTCGATAAGCTGGTGTTTGTTGATGGGACAGCCCCGCAGCTCGAAATCCACGGGCACATGTTCGGCGATGGGAGTGGAAAGCTTCAGCGTGTTGATGTATTTCGGGGTTGCGTACACGACGCGAATAAATTCATCCACGTCCTTCCAGTTTCGCAGGGCCTGTATGCCGCCCGCGGTGGCGCAGGCCCCAATGGTGATGAGCGTCTTGCACCGCCGCCGAACGTCCTGGATGCGTTGGGCGTCGTGATGCGTGGTAATCGAACCTTCCACCAATCCGATGTCGTAAGGTCCCTTCAACATGGCGCTGGAGGCCTCGGGAAAATATGCGATATCGAGGGCCCTCGCCACGCCCAGCAGTTCATCCTCGGCATCGAGTAGACTCAACTGACAACCGTCACAGGAAGCAAACTTGAAGACTGCCATCCGTGGCTTGCGTCTGACTTTAGAGCTCATATTTCTCCAGTAGCGGCCGCATCCGGTCATAGGAAAAGATGGGGCCATCCTTACAAATGAAGTGCGGGCCATACTGACAGTGTCCGCAGAAGCCGAGCGCGCACTTCATGTTTCGTTCCATGGAAAGGTAAATATTCTCCCGGGCCAGGCCGTTCGTTTCCAGATCGCGGGCGACAAACCGCATCATGATCTCTGGTCCGCACGCGAAAGCCAGTGAGCGTGTCGGTTGCAGCCGTACATACTTGAACAGCGTGGTGACCACTCCCACATTACCGTGCCAATTTAATCCGCCATAATCAACCGTCGCCAGCACTTGCGTCTCGCGTTGCCGGGCCCAGGCCGTGAGTTCCCTGCGATAGAGCAGGTCGTGGGGACTGCGCGCGCCGTAAAGAATCACCAGACGCCCATACTTTTCGCGGTTATGTAGAACCTCGTAGATCACGGGCCGGAGCGGGGCCAAGCCAATTCCACCGGCTATCACGATCACGTCCCGGCCTTGGGCTTGCTGCATCGGCCAGCCTGTCCCAAAAGGACCTCGGACGCCGACCGCGTCGCCCACTTCGCAACTCACCAGCGTTTGGGTGGCCTGACCGACGGAGCGCACGGTGTACACCAACCGGTCGCGCGCTGCCGGGTCGCCGCTGATGGAAATTGGCAACTCACCGACGCCAAACACCCACAGCATGCTGAATTGGCCCGGCTGGAACCGGTTTCGATAGACGCCGCTCGACGGTTCCAACGCTGGCGGTTCCAGCGTCAGGGTAAAAGTATCGGAAGTCTCCTTGACCACTTGCCGCACAGAATACGGCTGTGGGAGCATGGGGTCGACAGTGGCTGCGGTGGCCATCATGATCGTCCGACGGCATAAACATCGAGCAACTGGAGACGGGTCGCCTCCAGACGCTGCTCCACGATCCGGGCAAAGCGTTTCAATACCTCATATCCGAGATCGTGGTTCTGTTCGCATTTCGCACGCAAACACTTGCCGTCAAGGGCAATTGCGCGCACCGGTTCGAGGGCATGTGCGTGAAGCTTCCACTGGTAGGGAGGCAGCAACCACGACCATCCCAGGATTTCTCCCTCGCCCAGAGTTGCCAGCATGATTGGTTTCCGCTGTGGCGCAAAGATCTCCAGTGCGACTCTGCCAGCCCGGATCAGGTAGAACTCGTTGGCTTCCTCGCCCTCCTTAAAGATGTAGGTGCCTCCGTCAAAGCGCACGTTGGTGGCGCAACCAGTAAGCAGATTTGTGTAATACGACTCGAGACCGGCGAAGAACGGGTGTTCCGCGATGATATGTTCAAGGGTTTCCATGGCTGCTTTCCTTCCGGACCTGAGAAGAAGAGGCTGGGGATTCCCGGATGGCGCGGACCTCCTCTGTAATGTCAATACCCACGGGACACCAGGTGATGCAACGGCCGCAGCCCACGCAGCCCGAGCTGCCAAACTGGTCAATCCAAGAGGCCAGCTTATGGGTCATCCACTGCCGGTAGCGCGACTTGGCGGAGCTGCGGACACTGCCGCCGTGAATGTAAGAGAAATTCTGCGTGAAACAGGAGTCCCATTTGCGCCAGCGCTCGGCGTGCGTGCCGGTCACATCGCTGACGTCCTCCACGGTCGTGCAGAAGCAGGTCGGACAGACCATGGTGCAGTTGGCGCAAGTGAGGCAACGCTGAGCGACATTGTCCCAGCGCGGATGATCGAAGTTGCTATAGAGCAAGTCCCGAATGCCGGTGGTGTCCAAGCGGCGTTGGATCTGGGAGGCCGCGCGCTCTACCGCCGCTTCCGCTTCCTGGCACGTCGCTTGAGACGCCACGGCTTGCGCAGGCGCCAGTTCCGCCAGCACCTCGGCACCAGCATCGCTGCCTGCCTCGACTACAAATTCATGCTTGCCGAGACCCACCAGCTCCGTGAGGGACAGCTCAAATGCTCCCCGCACTCGCGGCCCCGTGCCCATGGAAGTACAAAAACAAGTGGGCGCCGCTTGCGTGCAATTCACGGCCACGATGAAGATTCCCTCGCGGCGCGCGGCATAGATGGGGTCCCCATAGCGATCACCCTGCAGGACGCGATCCTGCACGGCGATGGCGGCTAGTTCACATGCTCGAACACCCAGGAAGGCACGCCGCGGCGGAGCCGGTTCATTGTTCAAGATGCGAAAGGTATGGCCGCTCCGCTCCGCGGTCAGCAGGCGAACTTCGGCAGGATGCAGGTATTTCTTCCAGCTTTGAGGACCGACGACATAGCCGAACAGCGCCTCATCGTTGCGGCGCCGCAAGCGATAGCGTCCAGCTTCCTGTTCGTCCGTCCAGCCCACCGGGAGATCGGAGAGTTTCTCGACGACGTCATAAACAATCGCTCCGTCGCGCACGGTCGGTCCAACAACCTGGTACCCACGACCGTGCAGGAGCAGCACGAGCCTCTCAATCTGCTCGAGAGTCAGAAGCGCCGGTGTCCGGGTAGCCACTCGCTAAAATCCTCAATCGGTAACATTAGATTGTAGACCTCGAAAGGGAGCCACGCCTCACCAAACTGGCACAGACCGCAAGCCCACTCTGAACGCCTGCGCAAGAACAGCCGGTGTCTCCCGGTCCACACCTCCGTTCAATTGGATTGTTCCCGAATGACGGGCTAGCCGAAAGTAGACGATCAGTTGGATTGGTACCGAGAAACGCGCCAGTGTCCAGGAATGTCATTGGGCGCATTTCATGGCGGCAATCCACTTTAGAAAATCGTCGCCATCTCGGACAATTGACCCAAAACCTGTTGCGGGCTTGCCAACCGAAGTAGTGAATGATAAAGGAGGTTTGCTTCAATGATCCCGGATCGCCTTCTTGGAAGAAGAGACCTCGGCGTCCGCTGGCTACTCTGCGGCGATATCCCGTGAGTACAAAACTGTGGAGGCGGCTAAAAGGAGCCGCTTCCTATGTTTCCACAAACGGAGTCCAATCCTGTCGGTCTCTCTGCGACCGCCACCATCCCTGAACTGCAGCAATCCAAAACGGCCGTACTCAATACACTCGCTTCCAAACACTCGCGGCGGAGCTATGAATACGCCATCGAGAGGTTTATCGCCTGGTACTGTAGCGAGCCCCGACTGACGTTCAACCGTTCCGTCGTGGTGAGGTACCGCTCATTTCTTGAGCGCCTCTCCCTATCCGCGGCCACGATCAACCTGCACCTTTCTGCGATCCGGAGGCTGGCAGATGAATCCGCCGAGAGCGGTTGGCTGAGCCCGGAACTGGCGATCGGAATCAGGCGAGTAAAGGGAGTGAAGCGGCTCGGGCGGAAAATGGGCAACTGGCTTACCCGCAACCAGGCTCAAGAGCTAGTGAATGCTGCTTCGAAGACCAATCTACGCGGTTGGAGAGATGGAGCAATGGTCGGATTGCTGTTGGGATGTGGGTTGCGGCGCTCGGAAGTTGTGGGTTTGAACCTCGATCAGCTGCAGTCGAGAGAGGGTCGCTGGGTCATTGTGAATTTGGTCGGCAAGGGAGCACGGCTACGAACCGTACCAGTGCCATCGTGGTCCAAGGAACTTGTCGATGCCTGGCTCCGGCATTCCGGAGTGACCGACGGTAAAGTATTTAGGCAGGTTCTGAAGGGAGGAATGGTGCAACCCTCAGGTGTGACGGCAAACGTAGTCTGGTACGCGGTGAAGCGGTGCGCCGGACAAGCCGGCATAAACAACCTGGCGCCACACGACCTTCGCCGCACTTGCGCCCGCCTGTGCCACGGTTCAGGAGGCGAACTGGAACAGATTCAGTTTCTGCTTGGCCACGCTTCTGTCCAAACAACTGAGCGCTACATCGGGAGCAAACAAAAACTTCAGGATGCAGTGAATGATCGACTCGGGATCTCGGTCGCAGGTGAGACCGCTTGAAAGTTTCAAGCGCAGTCGATTCGGGCTGTTGGCGATAGCGTCCTATATCATTCACTATCCGGATGAAGAGGCAACCCTCGGGAAGACGAGATCGAAGCGGATGGGTGAGCACGACGCCGACAGTCGGAATCCCGGGCCCGCAATCGCATTGGTAAATACTAGCCGACTT
>PKXU01000089.1 GCA_003132445.1 Acidobacteriaceae bacterium
GAACTATTCAGCGTGTTGATAGCACGTAAGTTACTGATTCTAGGAATTGCCACAACGGCTAAAAAGGCCCCATTGCCCGATCCATTGTACGTTTATTGTACGAAAATGCTTTCGCTCTGGAGTCCTCCAGACCCACATAGCAACCACAGTATCCCATGATTCGCCGGGCTGGATCGAGAAAAAACGCCCAAGCTTCCTCCCATACCTCAAGGCAACGAGTTGCCGTTTCCTCGCTACGCCAGCCTGCGCTCTCGTAACTAATGGGTTGCATGTAATCCGATCAGAATCGATGCCAAATGCAGAGATCACTTCCTACGAGCCGACTTCAGGACTAATCCCGCCGTGGGATAGCTTCCGATCAGGCGGACAAACCGACCAGGAATCGGCGGCACGCTCAGAACTCCAGACGTGCCTGAAACGCGATCATTCGTGGACTGCTATCGCCACCCAAACCGACGCCCAGCAAGCCGGTCGGCGGAGCAGTTGTGTACGTGAGCGCTCCAAAGCCAGTCTGCGTGGAAGGCTTTCCTGGGATGCCGGCCAGCACCATACTTGGAAGTCCCAAATTCGGATGGTTGAAGACATTGAAGAACTGAGCTTCTAGCCGCAGCTTCACATGTTCAGTCATCGGAAACCATTTTGTAAGATAGAAGTCATTCCAGAAGAAGTCGGGACCGCGCAGTGCATTACGGCCCAGGTTTCCGAATTGGCAATTCTGAGAGCTGTCGCCGCCATAGCACTGTCCTGTACTCGGATCAACCGCCGATGCAAAGGCGTCCGGATTCAACCACTGAATCGTGCCCGGCTGCGTCACGCCAGAGACAGGATGGTGCGCATATAGCGGGACGCCGGGAACAACACTCGCGAACTGTGGTCCACTACCCTGCACAATTCCGTTTCCGGTCGCCGAATAGGGCGTGCTCAGGACCGAAAACGGGACCCCGCTATGCCAAAACATGGTTCCGGAAATCTGCCAGCCGTTTAGCGCGCGCGCCAACTGGTGATTCCGTACGTGGATGGGTAACTGATACACATATTGCGCGTTGAGGTTGTGCCGAATGTCATAGTCGCAAGGACCGTAATCGCGGGCCAGTTCTCCCGGCAGCGGAGAAAGAATCCCGCCCGCAGAAAACTGAAGGAATCCTCCGTTTGAAACCGTATCCATGCAACGGCTCCACGTGTAGTTGGCCTGCCCTTGCAGACCGTGCCCCAGGCGCTTCATCGCGGTGAGTTGCAGGCCGTTGTAATGACTGTTCTCCCCGGTGGCGAGCTGGGTTACCGCGCTGAACCGTGGATCGGTTGGCCGCATGTAGGGGAATGGCGCAAAGCATCCCTGGCACACCGTCTGGTATCCGTTCACTTGGGTTAGATAGGGCTGGTTCACCGCGCGTGTTCCCACATAGCGCGCCAGCAAACTCGCCGTGGTTCCGAATTGATGTTCAATTCCCAGGCTCCACTCCATGAAGTACGGCGCATGCAGGGTGCCGGAGGGCACCGCCGTGATTGCGACGGGTGGGAGACACGTTGCGGGATCTGCCTGCGGGGATGCGCATGAAAGCTGTCCTTGAGGGAATCCCGAACTGAATCTTTGATTTGCGGCAACAGTTGCATCCACTGCACTGTTCGGCACTCCCGGAGCGATGGCAGTCCCGCCCACCGTGCCCAGCAGACCTCCCTGGAAGGTTTTGTCGTAAGGAGGATTCGTGCCAATCAGGTCGGCCACACTGCCGGGCAAAATGTCGCTGAAGATTCCGAAACCAGCTCGCAGTACAGATTTTGGCTCGACCTGCCATGCGATCGCGGTCCGCGGCTGCAGAATAGCCAGCGGTATGGACGAAAACAAATTCCCGAGATGCGTTTGAATCGCCGCATTTAACGGTTGATTCACATCATGCAAGATCGAACTGAAAGAACCGCCAAGACGCGCGATTTGGTCGTGGGGATTGAGCGGGTTTGAGTTGAAGGTGTCGCGCACGCCGAATGTCCAAGTAAGCTTCCGCGTCACTTTCCAGGTGTCCTGGGCATATAAATCGAGATTGAGAAAGCGGAAGGGTTCGTTCGCCGACAGCGGGAAAGTCTGGGTTGCAGTAGATGCTACACCATAGATGAACTGCGGCAACGTCGTGTAGGCCGCGGTTGGAACTGTGCCCTGCCCGAAGTCATAGTCATTCAAGCGAAAGATTCGGGTGTTCGTACCAAACCGGAGTTCGTGAGCGCCATGGCTCCAAGCGAGGTTGTCGTTGATGAAAAAGCGGGACGCTCGCCTGCCTTGCACCCACGTATTGTCGAGCCCTCCAATTGTGGTGAAGGGTGCATTGGCACCGCTGCCCTGCAACACAATCGGAAATGCCGCGAGCGTCTTCTGCAAGTTGGCAGGCCCAAACAAGCTTTCGTACCACGAAAACGCCGGATTGAAGTAGTTCACCAGATTTTGTGAGAAGACGTGGGTGTAACCCGCCGCGAACGAGTAGAGGGGCTGAGGAGAGACCGCATCAAACAATGAGTTGATGGGATCTGTGTAGGCAGCTTGCACGCCCGTGTCAGCCTGAAAACGGAACCAGGCAGTGTCCCTCTGATTGATGTTGTAGTCGACGCGGACAGTCTGTACCTGTTCGTGGTCATCGCTGGAATGCGACACGCTCTGCCGGTTCGCGCAACCATTTCCATTCGGTGGACTGCCCGACGGGGTCGTGCCGTCCGAGTTCAAAGGACACCCGAGCACCGCGAGAGGCGTTCCGCCGGTGTTCCCGTACAGGGAAAACATCTTCTGATAAAACGGGACCAGTTGTGGCGCCGGCGAATAGGTTGATCCGGTTACGGAGTCCGTTCCACCCAGCGGGAGTTGCTGCACCACGTATTGCTGGAACGCCGTGCTGGGAACCGTCGTGGGCGTCACGATGGGCAGCGCGATCCGAACCCATTCGCTGTCGAAGAAAAAGAAGAGCTTGTCGTGCGCAATCGGCCCGCCCAGACTGCCTCCAAAGTGATTGACGGTCGCTCCGGGCTTGTGATTCCCCGGCGTCGCGTTGGTAAAGTAGTCCGCTGCATTCAGCCGAGCACCATTCCACAGTTCATAGAGATTCCCGTGAAACTGATTCGAGCCCGACTTGGTGACGTAGTTGACCTGGGATGCTCCATACCGTCCCTGATCCACGGCATAGGAAAGAGTATTGACCGTCACCTCTGAGATCGAATTCAGCCCCAGCACGAGATTGGTGGAGAGGCCGCTGTTGAGGTTTGTAAGTGGGTCGTTCGTTTCCAGCCCGTCAACGATGTAACCGTTGGAGAGGGCGGGCAAGCCGTTGAATTCCACATTGCCGTAGCCGTTTGTGCCGCCAACGAAATCATTGCCGCTGCCTGCCGTGTTGATCAAGGCGCCCGGAGCGAACTGCAATGGGTAGGTGAGATCGCCGCCTGGATTCGGCAGATCCTCCAGGGCGGGGGCATTCAAGGTGGTCGATGTGTTGGCGTTCTCCGGATTGAGGATAGGCGCTTCGCTGCTGACCTCCACCGTCTCACGGGATCGGGCCACACCAAGGGTAAAATCCACGGTTTGCTTTTGACCCAGGGCCGAAACGACATTGTTGTTTTGCCGTGGCTCGAAGCCCGGCGCTTCCACTTTGACCGAGTAAGTGCCCGGTTTTAGTTGGGGGAAGTTGAATCGGCCTAAATCATCTGTTTTGGCGCTGCGTCTCAGTCCGGTATCAGGGTTTGTGATCGTCACAATGGCGCCGGGCACGACGGCGTTCGTTGTGTCCCGAACCTGGCCAACAATTGCACTGGTGGTTTCGCCTTGTGCCAGTGCCTCCGCCGGAACAAGACACGCGACACACAACACAAGAAGGGCAAAGCGAACTACTCGCACCATGTATTCCCCACTCATCTGGCCTGAGGCGGCAGCGTTTGCTCCGCTGCGCTATGTTAACCAGAGATGATTGTAGATAGTTAACCATAGTTAATCACAGCGCACAAGGGAAAAGCGGAGAAGCGGGGAAGGAGTAGGAAGCCTTAGTTTGTGATTGGTTGCCAGCAAGTCAGAGTCGCCAGGAACTTAGGCCGGTCAACGCTCGGTTGGCCCATGCAGCCGTGGACACCGCTGTTCAACTGCGCTCCGAAACGTCGTTCGGCTTCAAACCAGAATCAGGGTCCGCCGTTACCGGAGCACTTGATTCTTGACACCGCGCGAACACTCCCTACGCGATGGGGCGTGGCACCTTTACGAAGAAATTATGAGTTTTTTAGTCGACTTTTACGGATTTTAGCGCTCAATGATCTGGGTTGAGTAATTCCACGCAACGTCCCTGCACTGGGACCCGAGCCCGGAGGCCCGACATGTTGCTCAAAACCGTGATGTTGCTGCTGTGCGCGGCAGGCATCACATTTTACGTCCGATTCCTAGTGGCACTATGCAAGGAGAGCAAACCTCGTTCGAGCGGTTACTGGGTGCGTCTGAGACTCGGCTCTGGTGAAGGCACGCTCGCTGAACTGCCGAAGCGGATAAGACCAGTGACTCGCGCTGCATGAGAACGGATGGAACAAGACACGGATCGGAACAAGGCATTGCGGGAGGCCAATTATGTCGACGCGAACGAACATCGTACGGGTCATCGTAGCCATTGCAATGCTGGTCGCTACTTGGGCCATACTAGGAACCGCGGTCGCACAAAGGGCAGCAGTTCCGAAGTCGCAGGATAAACTGGCACTCGGAGAGCCCGAGGTCACGCAGTTGCTGCTCCTCATGGATACCGACAAGAGTGGCAAAATCTCCAAGCAAGAGTGGATGAAGTTCATGGAAGCTGAGTTCGACAGACTCGATAAGGACAAGAAAGGGCAGTTGGACGTCGAGGAACTAGCGCAATCGAAGTTGCGTGTAAGCCACCCCGTAAATGTGGGGAAGTAACCGCTGTGTGCTACCGTGCTCGTAGGACAACACGGGATTGTCCATTCGCCCAATGCTCGCTGGTACGTCCGCTGCGGTAACGGCTTTCATCTTGGCCACCATGGTGCCATTGCATGGTCAAGATCAGCCTTCGAGCGTTGACGCAGCGGGACCAATCGCAACAGATCGGCCGGCAGTAACGAACTCCAGCGTGGTGGTCCCGGCTGGCAGCCTGCAGGTGGAGAACG
>PKXU01000137.1 GCA_003132445.1 Acidobacteriaceae bacterium
GTCGCCGCTCTTGCAGTTCCCCAGTTTCGGTATCCACAAAAGCAATTTGTTGAAAGCCCGGATGATAATCGCACCCTACAATAATCATGTTGGCTCCTTTCTCCGGGCCTTGGTTGGTTGGCACCACCAAAGTCTATCCGGGGCCGGGAGCCGACATTGTCATGGAATCATTTACACGTTTTGACCGCTGGTCGCATGGACACGTTCGTCCCGGAAAGCTGGACGATCAAGCAACCGGTCACAGGAGTCCGCGGGCGAGCAGGGCACCTACCTTCCAAACACCCAGGCTCTGCATGAGGGTCTATCATAATCACTAGCGACGCGTCCTCGGCGCAAACTGCGACCGTTGACGCAACAGGCGGCGGCCAACCCCCGCCGTCTCCGGACGTTCAGGGGCGTGCGTCGCTAACATGCACCTTTCGCGCCCGCAAACCGCCCCGAGGAGTCGCCCGATGTTCCAGCAGGACGAATCACCGCTCGCGCCGCAAATTATTGAGTCTGCGCCCGCCTGGGAGCGCAAGCCGGACGAGTCCCGTCGCGCATACGAGGCCTTCCTGATCTACAGGAACTCGGCGACGCGGCGTCTCGCGGAGGTCGCCGAGACGTTAGTCCCGGCGTGCTCTGTCCCGAATGTTGCACGCTGGAGTTCGCGCCACTGCGGGCAGCAGCGAGCGTTCGCGTGGGACAAGGAAGAAGATCGAAAGCAGCAGGAGGAAGAGGCGAGGTCGCGAAGCGCGGCACGCAAGAGGCACCTGCAGATCGCGCAGAGCATGCAGGAAATTGGCGTCAGGGCCCTGCTGGAGATGAAGGCAAAGATCGCGGCCGGCACGGCGCTCAACTTGTCGCCCACGGAAGCTGAAAACTTTCTCACGGAGGCCATCAAGCTGGAGCGCGCCGTCCTTGGGAGCCGAGAGGGATCACAGGTACAGCGAGATAAGAGTCTTTATCGGCACGCATTTCAATCCCGATGAGGAAGGCTATGGCGAGCCGCAGCAGTACAAGGAATGGGACCCGAGCGTCGGACGCGACGAAAACGACGACGAGGAAGGGAAGGAGGTCAACTGATTGAGCACGCCTGGTTTTGACGACCCACAAAGCATTCTCGACATGAGGAAACGCCATGCGGAGATCGGCATGCGAATGCAGCGGCTCGCGCTTCACGGGCTGGAGGAGTCGGAGGCCAAGGTTGCGCGCGGCGAGGCGCTGGACATGACTGCGGACGACGTGCAGAAGATGCTCGACGTAGCTGCGGAACTCATTGGCGACAGAAAAAAGCCGATCTGACCGAATCGCCTTCCGACGAGGTGAACCGATGCCATCGCCGTCCACGCGAAGTCTGCATGATCTTGCCACGCGCCGCCTGCGCCAATTGTTCCCATCATCCCGTCTCGTCCGCTCGCTCAGCCAGAAAGTCGACGCCGCCAGCGCCAGCGCCAGCACCAGGTGCAAGGAGAGGGGCTGTCCCTATCCGTCGCTGAAAGATGGCCTGTGCCGAAGCCACATCGCCGACCTGAGCATGGAGTACTCGGCGATGAGGTCCACGACGGCGGTCGCGGTCAGCGGACTCAACCATCACGTCGCGCTCTGAAACGGTGAGACAGTCCGCCGTTATCCTTCCCCCGGGTGCCGCCTTTAGCGGCGATCTGCCGCTTTAGCCGTGATCTGCGGGCCTTCGACTCGGTTCCACTGGCGGTTACTGCTCGGATTCCCCGGCGAAAATTTCCTTCCAATCCGCGCGGCGCGTCCGCGCGGGCGGTTTGTTTTCTCCTTCGCCGCTATTACAAAGCAGTCGAGGTGTGTATAAGCAGGGAAGGTGTGGCGCGGGCGCCTCGCCCGCGGCCTTTGTCAACATCGGAACAGTCGCAACGCGGAAGCAAAGAAGCTAAGAGAGAAGAAAACAACCGACGCTAAGAATCCTTGCCGTCGTTCTCCTGATCCCGCCGTTTTCCGTAGCGAAGCGCGAATCCGAATCCCGCGACCATGATGCCGAGCGGCGGCACCAGCATGACGAAAATAGCGCGATTAAGGGCGCGCTGAGCTTCTTTGGGTGTAGCCTTCGCGTTCGCATAGCACATGGCGCACCCTTGCGCAAACGCCGGCGCAGCCCACAGGGCGAGCGCCACCATCAGAAGTGCCGCACGAGATTTCCCTGCAATCTTCATTGCTTTTCAGTGCACCCCGAGCCGCAGAATCCGCCCCGCATCCGGGAAGAAGAAGAAATACATGATGATGAAGCATCCCACCACTGCCGTCACCAGCATCCATCGCATCAGCGCAGTCTCAAACTTCAGATGCATGAAATATCCAATAATCAGCGCCGACTTGACGATCGACAGAACCAGCAGCACTTCCAGCATGCGAACCGGCTGAAACACCTGCCGGTAAGCGAGCACGACCTCGACTGCCGTCAGAACCAGTAGCCATCCCCATACCCAAAAATACTGCCCCTTGCTGTCATCATGCGTCGCAGCATATGTCCCGGCATCGTGCATCGTGTTTTCCCTCGCTAATAATTCAGGCGGCGCAAGCCGCTCTCTCGAATCCGATTAGATCCTGCTCAATCAAATCGTGCTCGATCAAATCCTAGTCGACATCAAATATACCAGCGGGAAGATGAACATCCACACCAGGTCGACAAAGTGCCAATACAACCCGGCAACTTCCACATCGTGCGCGTCATAATCTTTCGGCTTCAGAAATAAAATCACCGCCGAAACCAGCAGTCCCAGCCCCAGCGCATGAATCCCGTAATGAAAAACATTGTCCGAAGGAATTAGAAAATATCCCGCAATCCAAATCACGCCGAGAACCGGCAAAAACCATTTACGAAATGCCACCACGCCCAGATAGATCACGCCAATCGTAACGTGCAGCATGTGCATCGCCGTCAGCCCGAAAAACGTTGCGGGAAACTGCGGCACCGCCGCCGAAACCGCCGCGAACTCGCCGGCCTGTCCTGCGGGTTTGGGAAATCCCGGCAACGTCAGCCCTTCGCTGATCAACTTGCTCCACTCCATCCCGTGCAGCACAATGAACGCCGTGCCGAACACCATGGTGGCCAGCAGCCAATTCCGCGTCCACGCCCGATCGCGTCGCTGCGCCGCAAACACTCCCAGCACCATCGTCAGCGAACTCGACAGCAGGCATGCCGTCATGATCGTCGCATTCGCAATGCTGTCTTTGCCGAACGGCGTCGGCCAGCCCTGCGTCGAAATGCGGTTATAGCTGAAGGCGAAGAGCAGAGCTCCGAAGGTCAGCGAGTCCGAGGCCAGAAACAGCCACATCCCCACCTTCTTCGAATAAGCCCCAAACAGCGGCGCCTCGTAAACTCCGGACAGC
This sequence comes from Acidobacteriaceae bacterium, assembly GCA_003132445.1. Classification (GTDB taxonomy): domain Bacteria; phylum Acidobacteriota; class Terriglobia; order Terriglobales; family Acidobacteriaceae; genus Sulfotelmatobacter. The sequence continues at coordinate 3,340 of PKXU01000137.1, forward strand.
CCGTGTTCCACGGCACCATGCTCCAGCGCGGCGTTAGCCATTCCTCAAGTTCCCCTTTCGAACTAAGCTTGTCATCCTGAGGCGGGCGTAGTTTGCCAGCCGAAGGACCCATGCAACTGGCGTTAAGCGTCGAGCTCCTGACGCGCGAACCTATCGCGCAAACCCCAACAACGCGAACACATAAACCCACAGTACGGCCATGAAATGCCAGTACCATGCCGTGATGTCCACCACAATTCGCCGCGCCTCCACTGGCTTCCGCAGCAGGGAAGCGCTCGCTGCCCAAAGCAGCGCAATCACTCCTCCGCAAAGGTGCACCGCGTGCGCAATGGTCAGCAAAAACACAAACGAACTGTTGGGATTCGTGTCTACAAAGAATCCGCGAGCGTGCAACTCGCCCCAAGCCAGCCATTGTCCCGCCAGAAAACTGATCCCCAAGAACACCGTAATTCCCAGCCATGGGAAAGATCGCTCGTCCCCCAGCGACACTCCAGGAATCGATTTCACCGGAGCCAGGGCCGCCTCCCGCGCCGCTTGTCGCCGCGCAAATTCCATGGTCACGCTGCTTACCAGCAGTACCGCCGTGTTAATCGCAAGCAGCAGCCACGGCAAATCCACCCGGCCCCAATCGCGAACATAGCTATTCGACGCGCCGTCGAACGTGGGCAACCCACGCCGCACGATGCGCGCGCTGGTCAGTGAAATGAAGACCATGCAGACGGTGGCAAGCCCGCAGATCAGGCCGAGACGCGCTCGCCGGAGGCGCGCCCCATAATTTGGAGCTCCGGAATTCGCACCGTCGCCGCCGCGCCCATCATCGCCTCCACCCGCAGGCGGCATGGGCGGTTTGTGGCCGTGGCCAATGTGATCAATCGGAGTGCTTGGAGTATAGGTCGCCATAACTGCTTAGTGCTTCAATGCGTCGCCGCAGTTGCCGGGTCCGTCTGCATCACATAGTCGCGCGCCGCGCCGGGAACTCCGTATTCATACGGTCCATGATTCACCACCGGAGTCACCCCGCCAAAATTGTCGTGTGGCGGCGGAGTCGCCGTCGTCCACTCCAGCGTGGTCGCTTCCCACGGATTGTCGCTGGCCTTCGGTCCCTTAAACATGCTCCAGAACAGATTGATCACAAAAATAAACTGCGCCGCGATCGTAACGAACGCCGCGTAGGTCATGAACGTCTGCAGCGGAATCAGCTTGGTCTGATATGCCACTTCGGTGAACTGGGAATACCGCCGCGTCTGCCCCGCCATACCGAGATAGTGCATCGGCATGAAGATGGCGTAAGTTCCGGCCAATGTAATAAAGAAATGCAGTTTGCCCAGAGTCTCATTCATCATGCGGCCAAACATTTTCGGGAACCAGTAATACGTCGCCGCAAAAATACCGAAGATCGCGGCTACGCCCATGATTAAGTGAAAATGCCCGACCACGAAATAAGTATCGTGCAACTGGATATCGAGCACTGGCTGCGCCAGGAACGGTCCACTCAACCCTCCCGAAACAAACAGCGACACGAACCCAATCGCGTACAGCATCGGCGTCTGGAAACGAATGCGCCCCTTATACATCGTACCCAGCCAGTTAAACGTCTTAATGGCCGACGGCACGCCGATGCACATGGTCAAAATCGAAAATGCAAACGCCGAGTAAGGGCTCATCCCGCTCATGAACATGTGGTGGCCCCACACCATGAATCCCAAAAAGCCGATCGACAGCATGGCGTACACCATCGCCCGGTAACCGAAAATCGGCTTGCGCGAAAACGTCGAAAGAATTTGCGACGTCACGCCCATCCCCGGCAGAATCGCGATGTAAACTTCGGGATGTCCGAAGAACCAGAACAGATGCTGCCACAGCAGCGGCGACCCGCCTTTATGGCCCAGCACCACTCCGTTCACCACCACCAGCGGCACATAAAAACTGGTGCCGAGATTCCGATCCATCAACAACAAAATTCCTGCCGAGAGGAGCACACCGAACGCCAGCAGCCCGAGAATGGCGGTGATGAACCACGACCACACGGTCAGCGGCATGCGCATCAAGGTCATGCCCTTGGCCCGCATGTCGAGCGTAGTCGTCAGAAAATTCAGTGCGCCCATCAGCGACGCTATGCAAAATATCGCGATGCTCGTGATCCACAGATCGGCGCCAAGCTGTTCACCCGGACCAGCCGACGGTAGCGCGCTAAGCGGCGCATATCCCGTCCATCCATGCAGCGGCGCGCCTCCCGTCACGAAGAACGCGCAGATAATCACCACGAATCCTACAAACGTAGTCCAGAACGAAAGCATGTTCAGGACAGGAAACGCCATATCCGGCGCGCCAATTTGAATGGGAAGAAAGTAGTTTCCGAATCCGCCCTGGGGCGCCGTCGTCAGCACGAAAAACACCATGATGGTGCCGTGCATGGTCAGAAGGCTGAGATAAGTCTCCGGCTGGATCGTTCCGATCAGCGGCAGCACCGCCGTCGGCCAGATCAGGTGAATGCGCATCAGCAGCGACAGAAACATCCCGACAAACACCGCCGTGAGCGCCAGGAAAAAATACTGCAGGCCGATGACTTTGTGATCCAGGCTGAAAATATATCTTCGGATGAAACCCTGAGGAGCGTGCGCGTGAACCGAAGCCGGGGTCGCCATTTTATTGTTTCTCCGCCTCCCGTGCCGCCAGCCACTTGTCGAAATCCTCCTGGCTGACGACGTGGACCATGCCGTGCATCTTGTAATGCCCAAGCCCGCAAAGTTCGGCGCAGGCAATTTCATACTCGCCAATCACCGTTGGTTTGAAGTGCATGTGAATATTCAGCCCTGGAACCGTATCCTGCTTGAAGCGCAGCGAGGGCACAAAGAAGCTGTGAATCACGTCCACGGCACGAAGGCTCACATCGACTTCGCGGTCAACCGGCAGATACATCGTTCCCGTCACCACATCGTCCTTGGCCGCCGGGTCGGAAGTATTCAGACCCACCGCAGCTTCGCCGCCCGCCGACGGATCCATCAGCTTCGGACTCGTCGCACCATATTTCCCGTCCGGTCCCGGGTAGCGGAAATACCATGCAAACTGCATCCCAGTCACTTCCACCTGCACCGCGCCCGGCTCGGCGGCATCGAAGCGCTGGCTCGCCCACACATTGCTGCCCATCAGATTCAGTCCGATAAACATCACCGCGGTCAGCACCGTCCAGACAATTTCCAGCGTCGTGTTTCCGTGCGAATACTCCACTGGAGGAGAGGAAGGACTTTCGCGATATCGCCAGACGATATATCCCAGCAAAAGTTGGGCCGCGAGGAAGACAATCCCCATAATCACGAAGGTGAGCGCGAATTGATGATCGATCCAGCCTGCAGCGGCAGAGGCGCCCGCTGGCAGCCACCAGGTTTTGGCGACGAAGAAATATGTACTGGCCAGAGTGATCAGCCAGATCAACAACAATAACGCGAGGCCCATTCCACAGCCCTCCTGAACCCAAAGCCTGAACCCAAAGGACAAAGGACGATACGAAAGGATTTCCCCACGACCGTCGCCGCAGCCCACACCGCAAGCAACAGTCGGCGGCGAGTGTACCACAGGCTCACGTGGAAATATCAAGGGAGTGTTTAGAAAAGAACTGGGACTCTTCAGGAAAGAAAAAGTCGCGCGTTAATACCGATTCTCAAGTGGTCTCCCTGAACGAAGTTGTCGGCGACGAAGCAACGACAATGCAGTCGAAGGATCCCTACCCGAAAGCCCCGGCTTTAATCCCTGTCAATCCGCAGAACTCCGTGGCCATTCCTATTTCTCCGACCACTCCGGTACCCGCCCCGGAGTCCAAGGCGCTCCCGCCGCTTCCATATCTTTTTCAAGCTTCGTCAAATCAACTTCCACTAGCGTGTGCAGTTTGCCCAACTGCTCCGCAAACTCCGCCGCCGCAATGTTGTAGGAATCAAGATGTGACTGCGTTGGTTTCGCCAGGGAAAACCGCTCGCCATCCATGATCGAGTTCACCCGGTCAGTGATGGATAAAGGCACAATCTCGCTCCGCTTCGCAATCTCCTCATCTCCGCGGAGGATTCGCAGGATCTCGCGATTCCGCTGCTCGATTTTATCGGCGACAGCCTCCAACTGTTTCTCGACCGCCGGCGTTTGCCGCAACGCTTCACGAATCGCCTTCACTCTCGACTCCACCTCGTCGGAAGTTCGCAGCGATCCTGAAACCGCCCGATACAAACGCGTCACCTTGCGCAGGAATTCCTCCTGCGCCGCGCGGTCAGCCGCGCTCATGCCAGCCGAACCTTCGGTCACTACCTTGAACGATTCCGGTCCCGCGAGTTCCGTCACCACGCCATCGACCTTCTTAAACATCCGCACAGAGTAGCTTCCGGAAAGCACCAACGGCCCCTGATCTCCCACCCGCGGAAAATCTTCTTCCTCGTTATCCGAATGTCTCTTCAACTGCGCTGCCGGATACCGCAAATCCCATGCAACCCGCTGAAAACCAGCATCGACGTTCGCGTCTACCCGACGAATGGGCGCCCTACTCTCGTCGTAGACCAGAAAATAAAGTTCGGGCTTCGCCTCCTCTGCCTCAGCGCGCAATTCGTCATTCGTCGGATAGGGAAGCGTCTGATTTTCCTTGGCCGCATCTTTTTCCGCTTCCTGCCGCTTTTCTTTTTTCGTCTTAATCTTCTCCTTCATGTAAGCCGTAAATACCGCGCCGTACGGCGGATTCTCCGCCGCATAAAATGCGTCGCCCTGAAATCCTTTATTCCTTCCTCCCAACGGATGCGGCTGTACATAAAGCAACGCGTCCTTCACCGGAAACACCGCCGCAGCCTGCTCGGTCGATTCCGCCTTCATCTGCCGCAGCGGAGTGATGTCATCCAACACATAAAATCCACGCCCAAAGGCAGCGATCACCAGATCACCTTCGTGCGCCTGAATCACCATGTCGCGCACCGCAATCGTCGGCAATCCGCCTTTCAGCCGCACCCAATGATGGCCGCCATCGATCGTAAAGAACGCGCCAAACTCGGTTCCCGCAAACAACAGATTCGGATTCACCGTATCTTCCGCAAATGCCAGAACTGGCCCATTCTCCGGCAAATCGCTCGCAATCGAAATCCAGGTTTTTCCCGCATCACTCGATTTCAGCAGATAAGGCTTGAAGTCCTCATTCTTGTGATTGTCGAATGCCGCATAGACCGTATTCACATCATGATTCGAAGCCGCCAGCCGGCTCACATACGTCATCTCTGGCACGCCCGCAAACTTTTCATACTTCGTCCACGTCGCGCCGCCGTCGCTGGTGACTTGAATCAACCCGTCGTCAGTGCCGACATAAATCAAGCCTTCCTTTTTCGGAGATTCCGCCAGCGCCACAATGTTCCCGTAAAACGAAGTCGACTGATTTTTCGCGACCGCATCCGGCCCCCACACTTTGCCCATCACCGGCAGCTTGTTGCGATCGATCTGCCGCGTCAGGTCGCCGCTGATCGCCTTCCACGTATCCCCGCGATCGTCGCTGCGAAATAATTTGTTCGCCGCAAAATAAAGCCGCGTGTGTTCATGCGGGCTGATGATGATCGGCGAATCCCAGTTCCAGCGCAGCGGCGCCTCGCCCTTGCCCTCCAGCGGCTGCAACACCAGTTCCTGTCCGGTTGCTTTGTCATACCGCACGAGCACGCCATACTGCGATTCGGAATAAACGGTATTCGCATCGACCGGGTCCACCTGCGAATGGAAGCCATCACCCCCGGTCGTCACATACCAATCGGAATTCACAATCCCGTTGACATTGCGCGTCCGCGCCGGCCCGCACCACGAAAAATTATCTTGCGTTCCTCCGCACACGTGGTAAAAGGGCGTCGCATTGTCCACCGCGACGTCATAAAACTGCACTGTCGGCAAATTCGCCTTGAACTGCCAGCTCTTCGCGTCGTCCCAAGTCTCATACATCCCGCCGTCCGATCCCAGCAGCCAATGCTTCGTGTCGTCGGGATCGATCCAGATCGCGTGATTGTCCCCGTGATGATTCACTTCATTCACCTTGCGCAGCGTCTTGCCGCTATCGAGCGACTCGCGCAGCTGAACGTTCATCACAAAAATGCGGTCCGCATTTTTTGGATCGGCTACTACCCGCGAGTAATACATCGCTCCCTGATCAACTTCGTTGCGCCGCTCCCAGGTCGCGCCCTTATCGCTCGAGCGAAAAATTCCGCCCTTCCCGTCCGCGGCCTCAATCGTGGCGTAAACCACATTCGAATCAGCCGGTGAAACCGCCAATCCAATCCGCCCCATGTCCACCGTGGGCAATCCTGACTTCAACTTCTTCCATGTCGCTCCCGCGTCGATCGATTTATAAATCGCGCTTTCCGGGCCGCCATCAATCAGCGTGAACACATGCCGCCGCCGCTGATAAGCCGCCGCATACATAATGTCCGGATTCGCCGGATCGAGTTGCACATCGACCACGCCCGTGTTCTCGCTGATGGTCAGCACCGCCTTCCAGGTCTGGCCTCCGTCCGCCGATTTATAAAGCCCGCGATCCCCGCCGGGGCCCCACAACGGTCCCTCGGCCGCCACATAAACAACTTTCGAATCTCGCGGATCGATCACCACTCGCCCAACGTGCTCCGATTTTTTCAGCCCCAGATTCTGCCAGCTCTTTCCGCCATCCTCCGACCGATAGATTCCATCGCCGTAACTGACGCTGCGTTGCGAGTTGCTCTCGCCCGATCCCACCCACACCACCGAAGAATCATTCGGATCGAGCGTCACCCAGCCAATCGAATACGATCCCTCGCCATCGAACACCGGAGTCCACGTCGTTCCATCATTCACCGTCTTCCAGACTCCGCCCGACGCCACGCCCACGTAGTACTCGAACTTATTCTTCGGATTCACTGCGATCGACATCACCCGCCCCGAAGCCACCGCCGGCCCAATCAGCCGAAACTTGAGCCCCGCGAAAGTTTCAGCAGTCATCCCGCCTTTTTTCTCTTCTTTTTTCGGCTCCTCTTTTTGCTCCTGCTTCTTCTGATCCTTCTTCGGAGTTTTCGCCACCGACGGATTTTTCTTGTCCGCGTCCTTGTCCGTAGAAACCGGCGCCGCAGTTTGTGCCGCGATCGAAACGTGGAAGAACGAAAACGCAATCAGAAGAATGCTGAGACGCAATTTCAAGCGACGCTCCAATCCGGCCGGGTACGCACAGATCGCACATGGATAACTCGGCGCTCTCCGCGTTCTCGGCGGTGAAAAGATTTGCAAAAGCGATATGTATACAGGATTTGCTGTCAACTTAGAAGTGCGACGTGATCATCGGTCTTCGGTCCTGCGCTCAGGTTAGAATCTTCCATGCCCCGAAAGCCCGAAATCCACGGCCACGATACACGCTACACAAAAATGCAAAAGAACTACTGCTTCGTCTGCGGCATGAACAATCCCGACGGCATGCGCCTCAAATTCACGCTCGACGAAGCTCGCCAGACCTTCGTCTGCAAATTCCGCTTGAGCAAGCGCTACACCGGACCGCCCGGCCACAGCCACGGCGGCATCATCGCCTCCATCCTCGACGACGCCATGGGCAAGGTCAACAAGTTGCACCACGTCGTCGCACTCACCAAAGAAATGACCGTCGAATACCTCAAGCCCGTGCCGCTGCACCAGCCGCTGCACGTCGAGGGCAGGGAAGTCAGCGTCCAGGGCCGCATCCACATCAACGCCGCCGAAATCTTGAACGACAAAAACGAAGTGTTGGCGCGAAGCAAAGGCACTTTCATCGCCATCGACCCAGAAAAAATGTTCGCCAAGTTCGTCGAGCGTTGAAACTCAGCTGTCAGCTATCAGCTCTCAGCCCAAACAAAAATGTGCACAGCCCGGCCGCTTTTTGCTGATAGCTGACGGCTGACAGCTGAGTGTTGAGAGCAATCTCCTCCGGGGGTACCGCGAATCCTCAACGCACTGTAAAATAGTTAGAGCCTCACTGATAGCTGATAGCTGACAGCTGATAGCTGCTCCAGAAAAGAGTCCACCCATGTCAAACAACAACGGTAATTCCACCAGCCTCCGCCTCAAGACCGGGCTCGCCGAGATGCTCAAGGGCGGCGTCATCATGGACGTCACCAACGCCGNNGTGATCATGGACGTCACCAACGCCGAGCAGGCCACCATCGCCGAAAGGGCCGGTGCAGTCGCCGTTATGGCGCTCGAACGCGTTCCCGCGCAGATCCGCGCCGAGGGCGGCGTAGCCCGCATGGCTTCGCCCAAAAAGATTCGCGAGATCATGGCCGCCGTCTCCATCCCCGTCATGGCCAAGTGCCGCATCGGGCACTTCGCCGAAGCCCAAATTCTCCAAGAACTCGGCGTCGACTACATCGACGAATCGGAAGTGCTCACCCCCGCCGACGAAGCTCACCATGTCGACAAGCACGCCTTCAAAGTCCCCTTCGTCTGCGGCGCGCGCAATCTCGGTGAAGCCCTGCGCCGCATCGCCGAAGGCGCAGCCATGATCCGCACCAAAGGCGAAGCCGGCACCGGCGACGTAGTCCACGCCGTCAAACACATCCGCCAGATCGTTCAGGAGATGAAAATCCTCACCGTCCTCGGCGAAGAAGAACTCTACGCCAAAGCCAAAGAGCACGGCGCGCCCTACGAGCTGATCAAGATGGTCGCCAAAGCAGGGAAGCTTCCCGTCCCGAATTTCAGCGCTGGAGGCATCGCCACTCCCGCCGACGCGTCGCTCGTAATGCAGCTAGGCGCCGAAGCCGTCTTCGTCGGCAGCGGCATCTTCATGAAAGACAGCACGACTTTCGCCGATCCCGAAGAAGCCGAGAAGCGCGCGATAGCCATCGTCAAAGCCGCCACCCACTTCAACGACCCTAAAGTACTACTCGAAGTAAGTGAAGACCTCGTTGGGGCGATGAAAGGCTTGGCCGTTTCGGGGATGGATGAGGCTCAGATGTTGCAGACCCGAGGATGGTAGGTCGGGGATCGCAGTCTTCTGACTTGACCAGATCGTGAGCAAGGCTCGCATCGAGAGGCCTACGCTTAATGGCAAAGCGAAACACGCGCGCGAAACGTAGCTATGACGTCGTCCAATTAGACGCGGAATATAACTCGCTACGGCCCGTACTGGCCCAGCTCGAGAAGGAAATAGACCACCAGCTTGCCCAGCTCCTTCATAGAAGTGTTGCACTGGCTTTCCCGGTTCAACATCGGGTCAAGGACTGGTCCTCCATCGCAGCGAAACTGCAGCGAGTCCGGCTATCCATGAAGGATTTGAGAGATCTGCAGGACCTAGTAGGTTTTCGGATCGTCCTGCAGTTCAGGCGCGACGTGGAACGGGTCTGTTCGCTGATTGAAAGAACATTCAAGCTCGTCAATCGATACGACACGATTACACGGCTGAGAGAGGATCAATTTGGGTATTCCTCTGTCCACTTCGTAGTTGAGTTGCCGGCTGAGTGGCTAGCAGTTCCAACAATGGCCGGGCTCGCCGATCTAAGAGCTGAGATCCAAGTACGAACGACGGCGCAACACATTTGGGCTGAAGCGTCCCAGACGCTACAGTACAAGAACGAAAGGGCGGTTCCGCAGGAACTGAAACGTTCAATTTACCGCGTCTCGGCGTTGCTGGAGACCGTGGATCTGGAATTCGAGCGCGTCCTTTCGGATCGAGACAGCTATAAGGCTGAGGTGGCGCAGACTACCCTCCCCGAAGAGCCTTTAAATGTCGAAACGCTCCAGCAGGTGCTGGATTCGAGCTGGCCCAGCGGCAACAAAGATCAGAACGGTGAAGACTATGCGGACCTTCTGACGGACCTGAATGCCCTGGGTGTGGCAACGCCGGGTGCTGTTCGACAGATGATCTCGAAATGGCGCGACTCGGTGCTCTCGAAGGATGCTGCTCGTGTGGCGGAGGAGCGAAAGAATCCTAACTCTCTAACCCGACTAGAACGCGTCGGTGATGGGGTGTTCTTTACGCACGTCGGACTTACTCGTTCGGCACTAGAGATGGAACTACCGCAACACTACAAGGAGTATTCTTCGAAGAAGTGGTCGATCCCCTTGGTCAAAGGCTGACACCTGTTGCTCTGGGTGGCCCATCCCAGCCTCTTTGCAAGGGTGGGCATTCGCGACCCTACACCTGTTGGAGTTCGCTGTTGGCGTAGCTTTCCCAACGCTCTCCTGCTCTATCGTTTCGAGGAAGGGCAGGTGCTGGTTTCCGCGTCGTCCACGGCGCAAGCGACTCGACATCTTTGTAACCCGCGCCCGATTCGCGTCATGATGGACCGAAGCTTTTACCTGCCCAGCATCTTCCTCGCCACCGCCCGTGCAATCGTGACCGGATGAGTCGCAAGAGTGCACATTCGTCCTAACAACCTCTGCGGCTCGTGGAAAACACCGAGTTGCCGCAACACCGTCGCGCGATCGTAATAGATTCTTTCCCCGGCCAGCCGGTCATCGGCGTCAAACGTGTACACGCCGCAAAGCGGAATCTCGACTCGTCGCCCGGTCGCGGGAAGGCCACGCCACTCTCCGAGCTGCGTGCCGCGAATCATGACCTCGAGCACAACCGCGTCGTCCGTGGCATGCCGTCGCTGTACCTCGATTTGCAAGTCCGGCAGCGCCTTCATCAGCTGCTCATAAAACTGGCGCACTCCGTTCCCGCCCTTGTAGTGCTCGCCCCACGCTTCATCCTCATACTGAGCGGCAGGGCCAAAAGTGCCGAGAACGCCTTCAAGGTCATGCTCGTTTTCCAGTTGCACGTGCCGCTCAACCATTGCGATGCGCGCCAACCGCCTGTCTTCCGCTCTCCTAATCGGAATCGATGCGCCTGCCACATGCACCTCCCAGTCGCGTTTCGACTGCTGCGAAGTTCGCCCAGATACTACCATTGCGTACTAACTTTGGCCGACGGCGCTGCACGCGCTATCCCACCTTGAAAGCTCATGCCGACAATCGGAGTTATACCGTGCGCGAATACGCCATCGCCGCCGAGCGCTACTTCGGACGCGAGCAGGGACAAGCTTGGGTGGCAAACCTGGGAAAGATGATTTCATTCATGGTGCGCGTGACCATCACGCCCGAATGGGTCGGGCTACTGGATTTCCAAGCGCTCTTTCCGAGCGCTCTCCCACTGTAATATCCCCGGCGGCGGAGCACGTTCTTACTTCGCCGGCAGAAATTCGATCTTCGCGTCGCGACTCGCAGGCTTGAAGTCGAAGTCCGCGGTCACAAAAACGCGGTCGCGCGCCTCCGCTGCGAGCTCCACTCCAAACGCGTCCACATAGGAAATCTGTCTTTTGAGTTTGATCAACGACGCCCCAACTGCCCGCTCCGCATCCGCCGGGATAACCTCAAATCCAAACGCGCTTAACCGTGAAAGGACCAACTCCATCGCACCCTTTCCGTGCCCCTTGCAGGTGATCCCGGCGATCTCACCCCAATGCAGCGCCGAAATCATTGCCGCACATCTCCCGGCCAGATGCGACTTGATGATCTCCGCAACCCGCTCCGCGCCCGCGTCGTTGTCGAGATAGCGCAAAATCGCGCTCGAATCGAGGACGTACGTTACCATTTATCTTTTCGCCGCCGCTCGCGCTTGAGTTCTTCTGAAAGGGAAGGGTTCCCCGAGAAAAGTCCGCGCGTCCTGTCGACCAGTTCCTCGGAAACCGGTTCCAGAACAATGCGCGATCCCTCTTGCGTGACCGCGATGCGTGTCCCCGGTTTTATGCCCAGCGAAGCCCGCATCTCGGAAGGGATAACGAATTGTCCTTTGGTGCTTACTGAAGTAATCTGTCGTACCATGCTTACATCATACACGAGGTAAGATACAAGGGGAAGACAGAAGATTAGGATCCTATTCAGGCATTTTGAGAGGTTCGAAAACTCCGTTCCCTAGCGGGAGTTTTCTGACCTGACATTTTCAGGCGCAGAGAGAACCGCCCCGAGCGAAGCCGAAGGGATCTTGCGTGTCGGTCCCGTCGGCACTGCCGGAAGGCTGGTAAAATTAAATCGAGGTCACGAGGCGATTCAATGCGGTCTTGCGCTGCAGCATTCTTATTCTTCTGCCTATTACCGCAGCCGGCAGTCGTCGCCCACGGACGCGCTCCGCAATCCGATAACAAAACGGCGACGAGCAATCCCACGAACTCAAATCCAGTTCTCATCGAGCTCTTCACTTCTGAGGGCTGCTCGAGCTGTCCTCCCGCGGATGTTCTTCTCAAAAACTTGGACGCTTCCCAGCCCATACCCGGCGCGCAGCTAATTGTCCTGAGCGAGCACGTCACCTATTGGGATCATGATGGCTGGAAAGATCCCAACTCCTCGCCCTCGCTGACCGACCGGCAGAACTCCTACGAAAGTCTTCTTGGCGAGAAGACCGTCTTCACTCCCCAAATGATCGTGGATGGAACCCAGCAGGTGCGGGTGGGCGATGCGAAGCACTTATTGGAGACCCTACAGAAAGCCGCATCCATCCCTACCATTTCCGTGCGAATCGGCGACGTGATCGTGGATCCCGCAAACCCAACCGTGTTGCGGGCACACATTGAAACCGATTCCAATTCCGAAAAACGCAATGCCGACGTTTACGTCGCTGTCGCCCTCGACCACGTGGAGTCGCAAGTCTTGCGCGGAGAAAATGGCGGCAAACATTTAATCCATGTCGCCGTCGTGCAGGAACTTTCAAAAGTAGGAAAGCTGCCGAAGGGAAAAAGCTTCGCACAAGAAGTACAGCTCAAACTCAAGCCTGGTACAGATCCAAAGAACATTCGTCTCGTCGCTCTGGTGCAAGAGTCAGGCCCCGGCAAAGTCCTGGGAGCGGCCCTGCGGAAGCCCGCACTCTGAAAGTGTTTCGATCTGATGCCGCCGTGTTCTTGAAGGGAAGGTAATCCTTTACAATCCAGCCGGACCGAAATTCCATGACCACCGATATCATGCAGGGCTGGGGCAACTTTTTTGTTGCCGAGCTAGGCGCTGCCGCCGCGCTGGCCGGTCTCCTGTTCGTGGCAGTTTCCATCAATCTGGCGCGCATTCTGCAGTTTCCGCACTTACCCTCGCGGGCGGCGGAGGCCCTGCTCGGGCTTCTGTCTGTGCTCGTCGTCACCACCTTCACGTTGATTCCGCGGCAATCCTCCATCGCGTACGGCATCGAGGTCGGGGCGACCGGTCTGCTCATTTGGACGGAGCATACAATCGCACTAATTCGCTCCCGAAAATTCGATCGTCAGTATGTTGGATTCGTGCCTCGGCTTCTGGTGAATCAGATTCCTCCGCTTCCCTTTGTAATCTCCGGAGGGATGCTGATCGCTGGCCGCTCCAGTGGCGTCTATTGGATCGTCCCGGGTATCCTGCTGTCGTTTGGCGCAGGCATTTTCGGCGCCTGGGTTCTACTGGTCGAGATTCAACGCTGAGATCCAGCGTTTGAAATCCAACGCCGAGATCCGACGCTAAATTTCTGTGTGGGCGCACAGAAACCCAGCCTACGCGCGACGTTTTTCATCCTCGCCCGGATGTTTCCCCGCGTTTTGCGACGTCAACAAAATACACAGGACCATGAACGCCGCAATAACCAAAGACGAAATGATGCGGCTGAGATTTAGCCCGCCATCCGCGCGAGGCTTGGTGAGCAGATCGCCCAGTGTCGCGCCCAGCGGCCGTGTCAAGATGAAGGCCGTCCAAAATAAAAGCGTGCGCGAAATGCTGGTAAAAAAATAAGCCGCGGCCACCACCGCCAACGCTCCCGCAAATACCAGTGCCCCGCGTTCAAAGCCCACGCCTTGAGTGTCGGCGAGCCAATCTCCCAGCGCCGTTCCCAGAGTGTTCGAGAACAGAATCGTGGTCCAATAAAACATTTCAACTTTCGGCGAGACGATATCGCGAAACGAAATCGATCCCGCGGACACTCGCCACAATCCCAAAATCATCAGCAGCGCCGTGAACAGGATCAGCGAACCTCCCGCGTATCCTATACCGAGCGAGCGATCCGCAAAATCCGCCATCGTCGTGCCCAGGGTCGTGGTCGCGACAATCACCGTCCAGTACAACAACCGGTGAAACGATTTCGCTTTGATCTGTGCCGCGACCGCGCCCAAGAAGAACACGAGAAAAATCAGCGTGCTCACCGCGTAGCCAAGGTTCATCGTCATCGAGAGCGCGTCGCCGGCCGTCTCACCCAAGGTGGTAGCCGCGATTTTGATGATCCAAAAGGCCAGCGCCACTTGCGGAACCTTGCTCGTGACAGCCCAATTGCCGCCCGCTTCCGCGCGGCGGGCATCGTATGAGACCGCAGAATCGTTTCCACTGAACGCCAAAGAACCGACTGTGAGAGAAGCTGTTTTCATATTTGCGATTGCTGAGCGATAACATGATTTGCGATACCAGCCACGTTCATGACACTAGTTAAGTTAACAACTATTGCCGGCGCCCGAGCCCTCTACGCTGCTCGCTTCTGCCTTGCGACTTTAGCCCCTTGTTTGCCTAAAGCGGTGCGTGTCGCCTTGGAAAGGTGAGAGATCGTCTTCTTTTTCTTCGCAACCGCTGCCGCCTTCTTAATGTTTCGTTTCGCCGCCGTTCTTTGCTTCGCGCTTGGCATGTGTGAATCTCCGTTTCCTAGGAATAGGTTTATCAGACCGCGAGCCACGAGAAATATCCGGTAATATCAGTAGTCGTGAGGGCGGGTAATTTACGCTCCAGTCAAGACCGAACATTGAACCAGGCAGATCCAATTCGCAATTCCGAAGCGAACGTCCCCCTGCGAATCGGGGTTCTGGCTTTGCAAGGCGATTTCGATGCCCATCGCCGACGGCTCCAGGAACTCGGCGCCGAGGTTGTGCTCGTCAAGAATCCCAAGCAACTCGACGCCATCGACGGCCTGATTATTCCCGGCGGCGAATCCGGCACATTCCTCAAGCTTCTGGGCGACGCCGGATTCGAAAAGCTCAAACAGTTTGTTCGTGTGAAGCCCACCTTCGGCACCTGCGCCGGCGCGATTCTTTTAGCCACTGAAGTCGAGAATCCGAAACAAGCCGGGCTGGGCGCTCTAGACATTCGTATCCGCCGCAACGCCTACGGACGTCAGATCGACAGCTCCATCCGCCAGGGCCGGTTCATTCAGCCAGAGCTGGCGAATTCGCCGCTGGAAATGGTTTTCATCCGCGCCCCGAAAATCGAGCGTGTCGGTCCCGGCGTCGAAGTCATCGCTACTGAGGGTGACGCAGCCGATCCGGTAGCTGTCCGGCAGGGAATTGCCATGGCCGCTACTTTCCATCCCGAACTCTCGGACGACACTCGCATTCACCGCGCATTCCTCGACCTGGTTTCGAACGAAAAAGAGCGCTGAACGCACCTTTCGTCGGCGGCCAAGCTAACCGTTGTCAGGCGTTACTTCCTTACGTTCCTTGTGAAAATGCGATTCCACGAACGCGAATGCCAGCCGTAGGCGTGAACCTTGCGAACTCCACCGCAGAACGCGACCATGTTCCTGGAATCGGAGGCCGCTATGATTAATGGCGCCCACATTGTTCTCTACACCACCGACGCAGAAGCCGACCGCGCCTTCTTTCGCGACATTCTCAAGTTTCCGTCTGTAGATGCCGGGCACGGTTGGCTCATCTTCGCTCTGCCTCCCCGCCGAAGCTGCCTTTCATGACATAGAACAAAGATGCAAATGTGGCGCGGGCGCCCTCGCCCGCGATTACCCGGCACACAGATGCCAGTCCAGAAAAATCGAATCCGCCCGTGCGCCACGAACTTTTCCTGATGTGCGACGACCTCGCCACAACCCTCCGCGATCTCCACGCAAAAAACGTCTCAGTCTCCGAGGCGAACGAACAGTGCTGGGGAAGCCTAGCCACCCTGACCCTCCCCAGCGGCGCCAGGCTAGGCATCTACCAGCCCAAACACCCCAAGCCGCCGCAGCCGAAACGCTTAACAATGTCCCACACCGTTGAGTTGTCATCGTGAGCGAAGCGAAGGACCTGTGTACTCGCTGACGCCAACGCGTACCTTGCGTTTGTCATTCCGAACCCGTTCGTTGCGCGAAGAATCTGGGGGCTCAAAGCCATCCCACAGCGAACCGGGAAGGGCACGACTTCAGTCGTGAGGGGTAGGGAAGGGCACGACTTCAGTCGTGCCAACCGATCCGCTATGCGAAGTCGGTTTTAGCCGCTGAGGTCGCGCGAATCTTGATGTGCGACAACATCGCCGCGACCTTGCGCGATCTCAAATCAAGAAACGTTCCACTCACTACCCGATCCAGTTGCCTTTATCGTCGAAATGCACTGAGCTCGAGTAACCGCATGCGTTCCAGACGAGGTCGAATAGCGGTTTGAGAATTTTGCTCGCGGGCTCATCTAAGCTCTCAATTACAATCTCGAGAAGGATAAGGTTATCTTCTCTGATCTGAGACCTACGATTGAACGGGTCGCCAAAGGCCGAGGCCATTTCCAATCCCCTCGTTTCGGTTAGGGCCAACGCCACGAATATCGGCGGGTTAACACCTAACTCCTTCTGTATTCCAAGCAATGTCCCCAGATATTGCACCATGCCCTTCTCGACCGCGAGGTGCGGAATAGTTCGCGCGCCGCTGCCGCGGCTGAGGTTCAGCCAGTACGCCTCAACGGCTTCGATCGCACCGTTCCGAAACAACTGAGTGTAAGACACCGAACTATCAGACCCACCGTAGCTCAGGGACCCGTCTAGATTGATCCGCACATCCCAACCAACGCCTATGACAATCGGCGGGAACTTCGTTTGTGCTCCCAGCGGGTACTTCAGCACATCATACCGAACAGCACGCGAAAACGACTCCAGTGGAATGCAATGGAGAATCGTTTTGCTGGCCCCTCCGACCAACGCAACGGGAGTGTTGTTGTCGCGAATCTTGGCTATTCGGTCGTCACGAAACTGGCGGACTCGCTCCGTTACGGAGTCCGCAAGCGTAAACGCGGATCGAAGCTCTGAAACATCCATGGGATATTTCCCCGCAGAATTCCTCGCATAAAATTTATCGTGGCCTTTAAGAACGACCCGGTGCGGTCCGATCCAACTCCGTTCGCTCCTAACAACCAGCACGGGGAGCTTTCCTCCGCGCTGGACGACGCGAGTTGCGAACCTGATGCGAGGTTCCAACCCGTCGTTAATAATGCTGTCCAATCGCCGGACTTCCAGATCGGGATCAGGGAGAGAAAGGCCTGGAATTGCTGTCGGTGCACCGTGAGTTTCATCGATTCCAAATATCAGATCACCACCAGCGGTATTAGCAAACGATGAGACGTCAGCAAGAAACTCCTTTTTGTCGCCGTCGAAGTTACCGGGTAGAACTTTCTTGTACTCGATGGTCTTTCCTTCGGGCACACCATTGGCAATAAGAGAGTCTAGCTCGACTTCGCCGATGTCCTCCAACCTCTTGGAGATCATTCCGATCAGGATAACCTAGAAGCTAGAAGCTGTCCCCGCGTTATACTTTCTCTATATGTCTGAGGTCCCTCAGAACGCCGCGCAGAAGACCTTCTACCTCGAAACCTTCGGCTGTCAGATGAATGTGCACGATTCCGAAAAGGTCGTCGGCACGCTGGTACAGGAAGGCTATCGGCAGGTGGAGACGGTCGAGCAGGCCGACCTGGTTCTCTACAATACCTGCTCCATCCGGGACAAGGCTGAGCAAAAGGTTTTCAACCGGCTCGCCGATTACAAGAAATACAAAAAGCAAGGCAAGACGTTTGGCGTGCTGGGCTGCGTCGCCCAGCAGGAGGGCGAAAAGATTTTCGAGCGCGCGCCTTACGTTTCGCTGGTCTGCGGATCGGCCTCGTACCGCAACCTGCCCAACATGCTGATCCAGATTGAAGCAGGGAAGCAGCGCGTAACCGGACTCGACGACCGCGAAACTGACGAATGCTTCGAAACCGAGTTCACCGCCCGCACCAACCCGCATCGTGGATACATCACCATCATCGAAGGCTGCGACAAGTTCTGCGCCTATTGCGTCGTTCCCTACACGCGCGGCAAAGAACGCAGCCGCACTTCCGACTCGGTGCTCGCCGAAGCGCGGCAAATGGCCGATCTCGGCTACACGGAAATTCAGTTGCTCGGGCAGAACGTCAATTCATACAAAGATCCGGAAGGGAAGCCGGGCGCCAGGAAAACATTTGCGGAGCTGTTGGCCGCGGTAGGAGAAATTCCCGGCATCCGTCGCGTCCGCTTCACTACATCGCACCCCCGCGATTTCGGACGCGACATTGTCGAAGCCATCGACGCCGTGCCTACGCTCTGCGACCATGTTCATCTCCCCGTGCAGAGCGGTTCGACGCGTGTGCTCGACGCCATGCAGCGCCTTTACACTCGCGAGCAGTACCTGGAGCGCATTGCCTGGATGAAAGCCGCGAAACGCGAAATCAGCATCACCACCGATGTAATCGTGGGCTTCCCCGGCGAAACCGAGTTCGACTTCGCCGCAACCCTCAACCTATTGGAAGAAGTCGGCTTCGACGCAGTTTTCGCCTTCAAATATTCTCCGCGGCCAAATACGCCGTCTCTCCGCATGGAGGACGCGATTCCCGACGACGAAAAAGCGCGCCGCCTGGAAGTTCTGATGGCAAAGCAGCGAGAGATACAAACGATACGCTACAAGAAGTACATCGGAACGAGATGTGAAGTAATGGTTGAAGCCAAGAACGAAGCCCGCGCCCAGTGGGTCGGCCGCACCTCGCACAACAAAACCCTGAACTTCACCGCAGCCTCCAAGCCCAGGCTGGGAAGTTACGCAGCGGTGAATGTAACCGGTAGTTTTCCTAACAGCCTCCTGGGTGAATTGGTGGTATAAGAAAGGCAATTAGGCAGGAGCTTCCCATGGAAGTAGAAATGACAATCCGCGGCCTTTTACTAGACCCAGTTAGCTCAATGCCTATCGTAGTGTTGAAGGATGTGGGCGGAGACACGGTGCTGCCGATTTGGGTGGGGAATTGCGAGGCGCAGGCGATTGCGCTGGAGATGGAGAAGCACACCACGCCGCGGCCGATGACACACGATTTAATCAAGAACGTGCTGACCGGGCTGGAAACTCGCGTGCACAAAGTGGTGGTGACCGAGTTGCGCGAGGATACTTTCTATGCGGTTATTTGGTTGGAGCGTGGAGGTGAAGTAATCAGCATCGATTCGCGTCCGTCGGATGCGCTGGCCCTGGCTTTGCGTGTGGATTGCCCGATTTTTGTGGACGAAACCGTGTTGAAAACCTCGAAACTGGCGGCGAACATGACAGATCGCGTCAGCAGCGAAGAGTTGCGCAAGTATCTGGAAGGGTTAAACGACGACGATATGGGCAAGTACAAGATGTAGAAGGATTGATGCTCTATGCCCCGACCCTGATGTGTCGTAGGGCAAATTGATATCAGATGATGAATACATCAGCATTTCTTTCAGATGAAGACAACTCTCAATCTTGATGATGACGTTCTTGAACTCCTTAAGGCTTACGCTGAACAGCAATCAGTGGGTCTGAGTAAGGCTGCTTCAGAATTGTTGCGCCGCAGCCTGACGGTCCCCGTACAGACGCGGCTGGTCAATGGCTTTCACGCTGTTTTGCTGCAGCCGAACTCCCCGAAAGTCACATCCGAGACGATCCAACACTTACTTGAGGATGAGATCTAAGTGGGACCGTTCCTGCTGGACGCCAATGTGCTCATCGCATTGGCCTGGCCGGAACACGAGTTCCACGCAATCGCCGGTCAATGGTTCGCCCTCCACTCCTATGCTGGTTGGGCGACTTGCCCTTTTATGCAAGCGGCGTTCGTCAGGATCCTATCCAATCCAGCGTTCTCCGCCAACGCTTTGGCACCCCAGAGCGCCTTGCGCGTGCTGGAAGACAATCTAAAGCTTCCAAGCCATCGCCTTTGGCCAGATTCGATTTCGGTTCCGGAGTCGCTGAAAAGAATCGAAGGACGGTTCACAGGACATCGGCTAATCCGATAGCGAAAGCGGATATAGACTTGGCGATCCCAACTCGCAGAAGTTCTCATCGCTTTACATAATATCTATTATCGGACATTGTGACTGGGACTGTTACGTTGGCCGCTTAATTTGCGGTCACAGTATATTTCAACAGACACCACAGGGCGCGGAAGCCATCTCTCCAGCCGATCTTTTTTCCTTCCTCGTAAGTGCGTCCCCAGTAGCTGATGCCGACTTCGTAGACGCGCAATTGGCGCTTGGCGATTTTGACGGTGATCTCGGGCTCGAAGCCGAATCGGTCCTCTTCGATTGGAATGGATTGGAGGATCTCCCGGCGGAAAACTTTGTAGCAGGTTTCCATGTCGGACATATTCATATTTGTCAGCGCGTTCGAGATGAGGGTGAGCGCCCGATTGGCGACGAAATGCCAGAAGTAAAGGACGCGATGCGGGCCAGAGCCGAGAAAGCGAGATCCGTAGACCACGTCGGCCTTCCCCTCGATTAACGGGCGAAGCAAGATGGGATAGTCGGTGGGATCGTACTCGAGGTCGGCATCCTGAATGATAACGAAGTCTCCGGTTGCCGCTTGAATCCCCCGACGAAGCGCCGCTCCCTTGCCCATATTTCTGGGCTGAAGCAGGACCTGGATCCGTGGCGAACTCGTTTGCAATTCCGTCAGGATTTCGCGGGAACCGTCGGTGGATCCGTCATCAACGCAAATAAGTTCGATGTCGAGCGAAACAGCCAGCACGCGAGCGATTACTTCTCGCAGCGTACCGTGCTCGTTGTAGACGGGCATGACTACGGAAAGTTTCATGGGTTGCGTAAGCGTCACAGTAAAGGGACGAAGGGAACGCGTCAAGGCGTGGAACACATTGGAAGCATGACAATGGTCAGCACAGGAACGGAAAGATCAAGGGCGGTGGACGGGAATGCCCGCCTCACGTTTTGCCGTTCGACAAGTGTCCGTTCCACAGAGAACGATTTTGGGATGGAATAGCGTGCCGGCGACGCGAGTGGCGATGGCGAGGAGTTCCTTTTGATTGCCGAAAACTTTGACCTGGCGGGCACGAGAAAGTTCAGGCAGATTGACGGTGCCTCCGTTGCGAATGCGGGCGGCGGTAGGCTCGTCGGCAGTGACGGAGGGAAAGTTAGGCAACAGTCTGCGGGGATGCACGAATAAGTCTTCCAGAGTTTTAGGGTGCGCGGCGGATCGTGCCGCTTCGGCAAGTTCTTCCAACGTGCAGGCGTCTTCGAGATTGAATTCCGCTACGGAAGTCCGACGCAGCGACTCCAGATGCGCGCCACAGGCGAGTTCCCTTCCCATTTCGTGAGCGACGGAACGCATGTAGGTTCCGGAAGCTACGCGAGCCCGGAAGAAGACGCGGTCGAGCCCAACATTCAAAATTACAAACTCCTTGATCTCCACCTGGACCGGCTGCAACACAACTTCTTTCTGCCGTCGCGCCAGTTTGTAGGCCGGGACGCCATGAATTTTCTTGGCGGAAAACGCTGGCGGAATCTGCTCGATGACTCCACGAAAGCGAGCCGCCAGATTTTCTATTTCTTCTGTGCGCAGGTGGATTTGTTGCGGCTCTGTGGTGGGTTCGCCTTCCGCATCGTAGGTATCGGTGGCGAAGCCAAATCTTATGGTGCCTTCGTAAGTTTTTTCCGACGCTGTGTAGAATTGCGCGAGCCGCGTGAGTGTGCCGACCACCAGCGGAAGAACTCCGGTAGCCATAGGATCGAGCGTGCCGAGATGGCCGATGGAGCGCTCGCCGGTAGCGCGGCGCACGATGTCCACCACGTCNNGATTGACCACGTCGTGCGAGGTCAATCCCGCAGGCTTGTCGATGATGAGGACGCCATTCATGAGATCATTGAGTCACTTGGTAATTGAGTAATTTGATAATTTTAAAATCGGAGTGTGGCGGTCTTTGGGCTTCGCTTTTCAATTACCCAATTACCCAATTTGCCTGACTTACCAAGTCTCTCATGTTTCCCATCAAAAACGACCAACCCCGATACAGCACGCCATACGTAAACTTTTTTTTGATTGGTCTGAATATTCTTATTTTTTTGTTCCAGTGGCTTCAGTGGACGACAGATCCGCGCGCCGCAGACCAGTTTGCCCGAGTTTATGGCGAAGTTCCGTCGCATCTGGCGGCGTTTCTGGCGGGCTCCCAGAGGTATTCACTGCCGCAGGTGATAATCCCCTTCTTTACCTCAATGTTTTTGCATGGTGGCTGGATGCATGTACTCGGCAACATGTGGTTCTTGTATATTTTCGGAGACAATGTTGAAGATTATCTGGGGCATTTCAGTTATCTGGTGTTTTACCTAACCTCAGGATTGATCGCGATGGGTACGCAGGTGGCCATTTATCCACACTCGAACGTTCCGGCGCTCGGCGCAAGCGGGGCGATTGCGGGCGTGCTCGGAGCATATTTCATTCTTTATCCGCGGGCGCGGGTGTTGACGTGGTTTTTCGTATTCGTGATTTATCTTCCCGCATGGATCGTGCTCGGAGAATGGTTCGTGCTGAATTTCATGGCGGGGGCGTCGACGCTGCCGGCTGCGGGAATGGGGCGAGAGGTTGGTGGCGTGGCGGTGTGGGCCCACATTGGAGGATTTGTGGCTGGGCTGGCGATGGTCAAGCTTTTTCCCGAGCGTCCGCGGCGCTCGCCTTACGCATATCGTTAGCGGCTGATGCAAATGCCCCACTCTCGCGAAAGAGGCGGGAAGTGGGGCGCGCCCCGCGATGAAATTCGGCGAAATCTCAATCAGCGCTCAACACGACAGTTCATTTCTTGGGGCGCGATTCTGGCGGCACCAGTCCGGACAGGCGGTAGTAGACGACGAGCTGGCCATAGTGTTCGCCGTCGTGTTCGATGAAACCGTAGGCGAGATCGCTGATTCGGTCTTGCTGATGGCCGAAGGGGTCCACGACAAGTTCGGACATCCCCGTGTCGCCCTTGGCCTGGATGGCGGCGGCTCCGTCGGCAAATGATTTCTTGACGAATGCGACCACATCGGCTTTGGTCTTGTACTGATCGCGCTTGGGGTCTCCCGTCGGCGGCTTCTGTCCAATCACAGGATTGGTGAAGTAATAGTTGGCTCCCGCCATGTGCAGCAGTTGCTCAGCGAAGCTGCGTTGCGCGGGCGTGGGCTTGAAATCGTATTTGTCCTCGGGAAAATCTTCTGCCATGGCGATGAGCTTTCGTCCTATGTCGTTCCAGGAGTCGAGTACGACCTTGGAGGGACGGTCTGGGGGCTTGATGGGTGTGTCTTTCTTCATGGCGTCCTGGGCGT
This sequence comes from Acidobacteriaceae bacterium, assembly GCA_003132445.1. Taxonomy (GTDB): domain Bacteria; phylum Acidobacteriota; class Terriglobia; order Terriglobales; family Acidobacteriaceae; genus Sulfotelmatobacter. Next base: position 26,584 of record PKXU01000137.1, read on the forward strand.
GCATGGGAAGCACCAGGGTTGCAGCAAGCAGGGCCGCGGCGAGAAGCCGAGACTTGATCGTTGCTGACTCGAGCATGGAAAGTTCCTCCCGGGAAGGATTTGAATCCAGCATTGTACTTGGACTGTTGGAGCGAAGAAAGGCGATCAGCGGAAGCGAGCATCCTAGAGAGGGCCCGAGGTTGGGAGAATTTCCATGGTTTCTACCGTGGCGTTGGCGGGAAGGAGAATGGCTTGGACGACGGCTTCTGCGACCGTGGCGGCCGACATCATTTTGAGGCGCGGAGCCCGAGGCCAGAGCGTGGTCCAGATGTCGGTGTCGGTGGCGCCGGGAAGCAGCGCAATCACGCGGATGCCGCGCGGGCGAAGTTCTTCGCGAAGGGTGTTGGTGAGGCCGAGCGCTCCGTGCTTAGACGCGTTGTAGGCGGCGGAGCCGGTGAAGACGCGATTTGCCGCGATGGAGAGATTGTTCACAATGGCGCCGCCGCGAGTCATCATGGGCAGCGCGGCCTGTGTGATCAGAAACATCCCGTCGAGATTAGTCTCGAGAACATCCTTCCAGACGGGAAATGGAAGTTCCTCGACTGGCAGATTCGGGTGCGCGATGCCGGCGTTGTTGACGAGCACATCGAGCGTCGTGAACTGCTTTCGCACCGAACGGAATAGCCCATCGACGGAGTGGGGATCGCGAACATCGCAGGGGTGCGAAAGAATCTTAGTTTTTGCGGGCGCCAGTTCCCTGCTGGCGCGGGTTAACGCGGATTGGTCGCGCCCAGTGAGGATGAGGTTGCAGCGTTCAGCAGCCAAGGCGTGAGCGATGGCGAGTCCGATGCCGCGAGTCGCTCCCGTGATGAGGGCGGTGTGGCCGCGGAGGCGCGACGGCGACACTCTTAATGTTTTACTTGAAGGTTGTTTCATCAGGCTAACGGCGGCCTCAAGCGTGGCTTGATCTTACCTGATTTCCGGAATCTCGAAAATTTACTGTCAAAGATGAAGACCAAGCAACTCGACAGAAACTTGCGTCCCAGACGCATCCTACACGCCGTTAGGCCGCTGACGAATTAATGACAAAAACTCGGAGCGGGTTTCTTCTTCGTTGCGGAAACAGCCGAGCATGGATGAAGTCACAGCTGCGGAATGTTGTTTCTCCACGCCGCGCATCATCATGCAAAGGTGTCGCGCTTCGATAACCACGCCGACGCCTTGCGGTTCAATTACTTTTTGAATAGTCTCGGCGATCTGGGTGGTGAGGCGCTCCTGAATTTGAAGGCGTCGTGAGAACAGTTCGATAAGGCGCGGGATTTTGCTGAGGCCGATGACACGGCCGTTGGGAATGTAGGCGACGTGCACTTTACCAAAGAACGGAAGCAGATGATGCTCGCACAGGCTGAAGACCTCGATGTCTTTGACGATCACCATTTCGTCATAGTTGACAGTAAACAGCGCACCCTTGAGCAGAGCTTCGGGATCCTCCTGATAACCCTTGGTGAGAAACTTCATGGCCTTGTGCACACGCTCGGGCGTGGCGGCCAGCCCTTCGCGATTAGGATCTTCGCCCAAGCGGACTAGCATTTCGTGGACTAGGTCTTCGAAAGTGGCGCTGGTTAATGTTGGAGCTTCGGTGGCTGGTTTCATGAGTGGACCCTGATGCCTCAGCGGCTAAAGCCGCTTTTCAATTGTTATCGCCTGACGGCATGGCCGAAGCCATGCCCTGATACGAATCCTAATTCTCTCAATCTTTCGGTATGGCTATTCTCTTACGCTCTTTCGGTGCGGCTATTTTCTTGGCTCCGCTGCGCCCGCGTACTCGAAGGAATTCATCATGGTCTCTTCGAGTCTCACCCGTTCAAGATGCGCCAGTCGGAAGCCGCGCTGCAATATTTCGAAGATCTCAATAGAGAGATTTTCCGTGGTGGGCACAAGTTGGTCAAATTCTTGCACCGTATTCAAATTCTGCAAGTGATACCGCGAGAGCACTTCCCTTTCGACGACGCTGTCGAGATCGACCAGATTGCAGACCATGCCCGTGCTCTGGTCCACCGGGCCGCTGACGGTCACTTCGAGCGTGTAATTGTGGCCGTGCCCGTGCGGGTTGTTGCATTTGCCATAGGTGGCGAGATTCTCTTCGGCGGACATCTCGGCGCTGTGCAAGCGGTGCGAGGAGGAGAAATGATAGCGGCGGGTGAGATGGGCTTTCATGAGGCAATTGTTGATTGTTGATTGTTGA
>PKXU01000070.1 GCA_003132445.1 Acidobacteriaceae bacterium
TTCCTGGCTCGTCTGCATTTCGTTCCGCTTGCGGGGAAGATCGTTGCGGGATTACTCGCGGCCTACGGGGTGGCGGCATTCCTGTTGGCCGTGAACGCCGGAACGCCTTACTCCTCGCTGTTTCACGGCGCGAGTCAATGGACGCGCCTTCCATTCTGGCTGCAGGGTGCTACCGTCGGCGCCCTCTTCCTGGTTCCTCTTGCTCTGCTGCTGGAAATTGTTACTGGTCTTCGGCAAATCACCCGCGACAAGATGTCAGACTTCGCCTTCAGGGTGGTCGCTCTTGCCATGAGCCTGGTGATCACTGCCGCTGCCATTCGAATGCCTGCAGACGCCGCCATGGGAAGCGTGGCTGGTTATGACTCGGACGTCATCGAGCCTCCGCCATGGCTCAGCACCAGCAGCAACGAAAAGCTGCCGGAGGGAGAAGCGGGTTACAAACAGGTCAGCGAAAAGCTCAATCGCATGTACGCTGCGTTAGACGTAGTGAACAGCAAGATTGACCGTTCCCTGTTCGAGATCGACGCGCTGGCAGATCGCTTAGGCTCCGATCCGGCGACAATCTTCCATTTCGTTCGCGATGAGATTCGATACGAACCCTACGTCGGAGTCTTGCGCGGCCCGCTCGGGACGTTACTTTGCCGCGCCGGTAATTCGCTGGATCGCAGCCTGCTGCTGGCGGCTTTGCTGCAGAAGGCCGGACTCACCGCTCAGATCGCAAGCGGAAATCTGAATTCTCAGCAGGCCCAGACGCTTGTGAACCGGCTATTCGAACCAGTGAAACCCGTGCCGCAGGCCGTCCCGAGCATCGCCGAACTGGCGCCGGAAATCAGCCGTGCTATGGGAGTCGATCAAGCAAAGCTGCTCCAACTTTCGGACCAAATGCAGGAGTATGGTCAGAAACAGAAAAAGCAGTTAATGGATTACGTGGATTCCGAGTCCAAGTATTTGTCGGACCTGCTCAGCAAGGCCGGAGTCGATGCCGGCGTGATCACCCCGAACGATCAACTAATCGCAGAAGCGAGCCAGCATTACTGGGTGCAATATCAGAATTCGAACGGACAGTGGATTGACTTGGATTCTTCCTTCACCGATGCCGAGCCGGGCAAAACCAACGCTCAAGCGACAAACACTTTTGCCCCCGACTCCGTTCCCGAAGAGCTTTACCATCACCTGCGAGTCACGCTCACGCTGCGCGTGGCGCAAGTCAACGATGGAAACGATGGTGAAACCGCAGACACCGTGCTGCTCGATCAGGAACTGCGGGTTGCCGAGCAACAGGGAAAAGACATCATTGTCGCCAACGTTCCCGATCCGATGCCGGATTTCATGAAAGGGACGGGGAGCCTCGACGATGCGTTGGCTAACATTCGTGGATATCAAGCTGTCCTTCAAGTTGGCGACAAACCTACGGCGGGAAAGCATTTTGATCTCGATGGTAAAGTGTCGCAACGGCTATCGGGAGCGCCTGAAGCAGAAGTTGCGAACAATGCGGGCGGTATAGGAGGAGCTTTCGGCGGACTCGGCGGCAGTGCCGGGAATGCCCTCGGCGGCGCGCAGCAAATGTCCACGACCCGGATCGTCGGCGAATGGGCCGAGTATAAACTGAGTTCCCCGGCAGCGGCGGGCGGTTCACCCGAAATCCATAGCTTCCATCGGGACATCGTTGCCCCGTCGGTGGTCCAGTCGTGGTCACCAAGCAATCCGGATAATCCTCAGACGACGCTGGCCAAGCTCGGCAACGATGCTCTCCGCCAGCGTCTGTTCTGGTCCGCGGAATTGCTGCCCGTGACGGGCGCGATTGCTGTGGACTATTCAGGATACCTGGCAGTTAGGTCTCTGTCGGAGAATCGTGCGTCGGTCGACATGTTGGCCAAGAGGGCGTCTGGACTGTCGGATGCCAGCGGGCGCGCCAGTCCATCGAACCGTCCTCCAGTGACTAATCTGTTGCTTGCAGAGGGAGCAACGCAGCTAACGACCCACCTCGTCCGAACTCAATTCCCCATCTTGAAGAGCTATTTTGGGCGACCAGGCTTAGTTGCCTACGAAACGGCAACAGACGAAACATCCAGCGGGGCATATCTTAAGCAGGGCTATGACATTACCACCTTCTGTCCCCGCATCGTCGGGAGCGCGGCGAGTAGTTCCGGCAAGCTCCTCCAGGACTCTTCATCGCTGCATATTCTAAAAGGAGTTCTGGCAACCCGCTTGGAATGGGCACTGATGGCGAGCGCTTCCGAGGGCGGCGCGACGGGGCCCCCTAGCTTCAACGCGACTCGGATATTTGCGGCTGCGAAGGAGCACGGCATTCCGGCGGTCGTACTGCGGCCAGGCACCGACGGCCTCAAGAGGCTTGCCGGCACATCGGTGCCTGAATCAGTAAAGGCGGAATTATCGGAGACCCTACGGGCTGGGGACGACGTGGTAATACCCGCAAGGCCGGTGCTGCTGGATGGGCGACAGCAGGTCGCGTGGTGGCGCTTTGAACCTGCGTCTGGTCAGATCGTAGGAGTGATGCCGGGGGAGCGCGGGCAAGGAATGGTTGAATACCAAGAATTTACTATTGTAGCGCTCACGAGTGCTGTTTGCTTCAATGATTACCGTCTTGCTGCTGATAAAGGCGCTAGTGAGTTCGCAAAGCTAGTCGGTTGCACCACTACAGCGGCGGTCTTAGGAGGGCTGGGCCTAGGCGGATTCTTCGAGGGGGGGGAGCCCTATGAGATCATCGCTATGTTTATCACTGTGATTGGATGGGAAGCAATGCCAACAAAATAATACCAATGCACGGAGTGCCATCGAAGCGAAAAATTCACAACGTCATCTACCATTCAAGACCGATCACTGTTTGTGCTTCTCTGGGCGGCGACAGTTCTTTCTTATGTAGTGTCGGTCGACGCCGCGGCGGAAAGCTGGATGAGCGCGTCCTGCGATTATTGATCGTTCCTGCAGCGGCCACTTACCTTCTGCTTAGCCTAGGCCAATCAAGGTATCAGAGCGCCGGGCTTGGCCACTCAGGGGGTAGCATCGCTCGTCATTCCGTCCGGTCTGTTAGACGTGGCGCGGCGGCTTCTAGGGGGTTCTGAACACGTGCCTATGCTCGCTGGACAGCCAACGTCAATCCTCCTTTCGATCATCAGCACTGCCGCGATTCTGTATTCCGGAATCGTGCTGGTTCGGGTGCGACTTCTGCCGTGGTGGGCGAAGGTCGTGGGCGCTTTGCTCGCGATATATGGAATTAGTGCTTTCCTCCTCGCGATAAAGTCAGGAACACCCTACGTCCAGTTATTTCATGGCGGGAGCGAATGGAGCCGGCTTCCGTTCTGGCTGCAAGGCACAACGGTCGGGATGCTGTTCGTCATTCCTATGGCGATCGCACTTGAGCTGGTAAACACAGTAGCGCACAAGGGTGGAAAGCTTTCCGGATGGCTGGTGCACGCCGTGATGCTCGGTGTATGTTTCGCGATCGCGATAATGGCGGTGCGAGCAGTGCCGCAGGCTGGGACGACAGCGGCAATGAGCGAAAGCTACGCGGCTTCCGA
>PKXU01000023.1:0-11337 GCA_003132445.1 Acidobacteriaceae bacterium
TCTCCAAAGAACTAAAGAACTAGAAACACACAGAGGAAAGTACCGAAGGAAAACCGCAGCGGCCACGGGACTTTTTCAACACACACGGATGTTGGCGATAGCGTCCTTTATCATTCATGATCCGGATGCGCCTGAGTACCGCCTTGCGAATGCCTGAACCTGAAATCCGGCACACAACTGACGCACAGCCAACTCGAATGATTCGGTTTCGCGTGCAGACGAGAGAGAGTCCGGCTGATCGGCCGTCAGTAGTCCATTCCGGTTGATCGCCGCCCGCCGTCTCTGTGATTCGGCACGCCGCGTCATCGTCATGCACGCTGTTACAATGCTCGCCCGAGGGGGAACACGATGCCTAATTTGAGGGGGATAGTCCAACAGTTGAAGACAGAGCGAGATCGAGCGCAGAGGGAGGTGGAACGGCTGAGCGCAGCTCTGATGGCTTTGGGAAATCTCGGGAGTCAGAGCGGAGGATTGAGACGAGTCGGCACAGTCAAGAGACGGAAACCTCTCTCAGCTACTGCACGCAGGAAAATTGCGGCAGCTCAGCGTGCTCGATGGGCGAAGTGGAAGGCCGCACGCCGCAGCAAGTGAGCAGATTGGGGTCGCGTTTTCCACAATTCCGTGCACAGATATTTCGTTTTCACGCCGAGAATTGCGTTGACACCGATCAAGCAACTATTTACTTTGTCTCACGTCGACGGCTGAAAGGATTGGCGAAATAAACCTTGCCAGTCCGAAGTAGGCTGAGTGANNCTGTTAGCTTCCTCGCAGGAGCAGATGGCTGGAGCATAACCAATGTCGCAGCCTTTCCTATTTTCCGGCACAAATCTTTCGGCCATCTGCATTCCCCTAGACAGCCCAAATCTGACGCGGATTGTTCGCCGTACCGTTCCCCTTTTCAACAAGAAATGTGGATAAGCCTGTTCACTACTCGGTCGCAACAGCGTCCTGCTTGGCTTTCACCGCTTTGCCACACGAGTTGGGCAGTTCACCTCCGAGGCACATGCACTTCGATCGAAGAGGATTGAACAGAAGAATACGGTTCGTTTAGTAGCGAGGCGCGAGCGTTCACAGCGCTTCGTTGCCTGCGGGAAGCATCGTGATCTCAAGGCCGTCAATCTCATCGAGACTCTTTCCCGCAATTCCCTGGAGATCACCGTACAGGCCGGCCGTCGCATCGAGCACTCCGTGAATCTGCTCTTCACGCTTTGCCCAGAGCCGGGTCATGGTCTTGCGTTCTTTATCCAGATCTTCCTGCATGTCGGTGAATTTCTCGACAATCGCTTCGATGCGATTCCGAAAGCGCGGACCAGTGAGGTACTCGTAGACCATTCCCATCTTCGTGTACTGGCCGTCGCCCGCTTGGCGTACCGCCGCGACTTCAATCAGAGATTGGCGAAGTGCGATGGCGAGCGGAATGACACATTTCGGGTCGAGCACCCAGATTCCATCGATATGATCAAACATATCGACGCCTTTCGGCAGCGCACGAGAAACCAGGAGAGCAAAATCAGCCTTGGCTGCCCGCTGATCCTGGCGCAGCTTCGTGAGCCACCCATCGCTCCAGTTCTTGGTTCTTTTGGACTCCCAAAGCAACGTTCCACAACTTTGACCGGCATGGTTCAGTACACGGTGCACAATGTCGCCGCCGAACTCGCCTTTCGGAACCGGTTCCACTAAATCTGCCGGAAATTTCGCTGCCAGCACCGATTCCAGTTCCACTTCCTGCGCTTCGCCTTGGAGTTGCTGAGAACCCTGCTCAGCTTTGCGCTTTAGCACCTCGATCTGACGCTGCATTCCCGCGATCGTTTCCTCTTTTTCCGTAAGCTTAAGCTTCAGTTCTTCTTCCGCTTCGCGCTTAGCGTTGTCGCGCACGGCCACCAAAGACTGACTCACACGGGTCTCAACGGTGAGATCGATCTCGCGCTTAGCATCATCGAGCTCACGTTGTTTCCGAACCAGCCCAGCCTGCGCCTTTTGGGCCTCAGCCAGTTTGTCGTCTTTCGTCTTCAGGATCTCTTGCAGATCGTTGACCTCTCTGGTTTTTCCCCGCAGCTCGTCGGAAACAAGAAGCCGAGCCTTCTTTGCTTCGTCGGCGGCGATCTTCTCCCGCTCCTTCCGAATTCCTTGCGCGATCTCTTCCTCGATCGCCTTCTGCGCGTCCGCAACTGCCTTTTCCTGCTTGCGGATCTCGGCTTCGCGCCGGAAGATTTCGGAATCTTTGTCTACCAGTTTTTGTTCGTACTGGCGGCGAGTCGCCTCCACCAGGGGCGCGGCAAGCGATTCGGTTAGCCTGATTTCTTTTTTGCAGCTGGGACACATAACAACCGGTTCGACCATCGGCTGTTGCGTTCTTTGACCTTCGACTGACATGCGCTCCCACCTCTCCTAGTTCGGCTTCCTTGAAAACAGCTCAGTCTACAAACTTCCCTCTGATTAGCCAGTGATCTCACGCACTCGTTACACGAGCTGGCTTCTGAAAACGAGAAGATTTCGCCGGCTTTCGTTGATTCGGACTCGTTGCCTTCACAATCAGGCCCGAACTTGGATACAACAATGCCTCGACCCTTTCAGCTGCCTCGGATTGCATATGGGGCAATAAGTGCGAGTAGATGTCCAGGGTGAACGCCGCGCTGGCATGGCCAAGCTGCTCAGCCACGACCTTGGGCGGAATGCCGGCTGATAGCGCAAGGGTCGCGGCAGTGTGGCGCAAGTCGTACAGCCGGATCACGGGCAATCCAACCTGGCGCAAAATTGCTTTGAACCTTTTTGCCAACTTATCGGAGTAGATGGGGTGACCAGCAGCGGAGGTGAAGACCAGCTCCGCGGCGTCAGGCTCGCTACTTCCGATCCGTTGCGTCGTTCTGCCTTGCAGATCCTTGAGTGTTTCCAGCACCCAATCCTGAAATTTAATGATGCGTCGGCTGCGCGCTCGCTTCGTCTCCGCAAAACGCCAACAGCCCGCTGATCTCTCCAGGGTGCGCACGACGCTTACAGTGCCTCGATCCCAATCGATGTCCTGCCATTTCAACGCGAGGTATTCCGACGGGCGCATGCCGGTAGTCAGAGCGACTGCAAAAACCGGCCCGTAGTGAGTCTTGAGAGCCGCCGACAGGAATGCCCTGGAATGGTCTGCACTGAGAACCCGCATCTCCCGTCGTCGAAGCCGTGGTAGCTGGGCGCCGTCGGTGGGATCCTGCGCCTGGAGTCGCCACCGGATGGCCTGCCGCATGGCGGAGCGAAGCACAGAATGCGTGTAGCGAACGGTGCGAGCTGACAGACCGCGGTCAATCATCCTTTGATAGGCGTCCTGCACGTCGAGCGGGGTGATTGCGGATAGTATTCGTTCGCCGAGCACAGGTCGGATGTAGCGCCGTAACAAGCTCTCGTAACTCTCATAGCTCTTGTCGCGCAGTTTTGGCTTGGCGGCGTTGTCGAGCCATCGATCAAGGAACTCGTCGAGCGTGACCGTGACTCCCTCCACCCTGCGGCCGAGATCGCGCTCGCGTAGCACCTTATTAAGGTAGGACTGAGCCTGCCGCACCGGACCGTGCACGGTGCGGCTAAGGTACCGCCGCCGGCGGGTCTCGCGGTCGCGGCCGAGAAACACGCGGACCAGCCAGCGGTGCCGTCCGCGTCCCACGATTTGTCCCGTCTTACGAGCCAACGAAACTCCCAAAATCTGGCACACCACTGGCACACTGCCGGCGCCGATGACGTTCTACGATCAATCACTTAGGGGAGGAGATGGGTGAGGGGCAATCAGCCGCCCAATATCTAGCGGTCACAGCGCTGACTGACAGTCACACCCTGGAAAGTTCAGGTATGAACTCCGCCACCACTTTGCTCTGTGCCCTTCGTTTATCGACGCTCACCGCCTGTGCGTAAATATCCAAAGTGATTTTGCAGGACGAGTGCCGAAGCAGTTCTTGCACGACCTTGACCTCTTCCCCATTTCTGTGGAGCGAGGTAGCAAGAGAGTGGCGCAGCACGTGCCATCCGAGTTCTTTAGTGATGCCCACCGCACGCGCCGTGGGCTGGATGTGATACTGCATGATTTTTGCCAACCAAACGGGCTGTTTGCCCCGTTTTCGGCCGGCGCGGTTCGAATCCGTCGCGAAAACATAATCCTCGGCATGCACGTAGTTCGACAACGAGCGCCAGCGCAGAAGTAACGTTGCAATTCGTGAGTCCATCGGAAGCGGCCGTTGTGATGCCTCCGTTTTTGTCCGGCCGACGACCTGATCCACCAAAGAGCGCTCGACCGAAAGTGTCAGTTGTTCGAAATCGATATCTCGCCAGCGCAACGCAGCCAACTCGCCGCGTCGCAAGCCCAAGGACAGTGCTAGGCAAATGAGCACGCGCTCGCGCGGTCGTAAAGCAGCCTCTAATCTGCGGAATTCTTCGGGAGTTAGAACTTCAGGAATTCGCTGTCTTTTTGCGCTCTGCCGAACCCCTGAACCTCGTACGGGACCCGAAATTGGATTTCGGCTCGCGAACTCCCACCGTATGGCATGATTAAAGAGCAGATTTAACGTTTTTCTGATCTTTGCCTTTGTCCCACGGGCTAGGCTCAGACTTCGCAACCAATTCTCAACGTCGATCGCACGAACCTCAGTTATCTTGTACGCCTGCCATCGAGGTAGCACCCACTTGTTTAGCACTGAGTTGCAGCGAGTTCTGGTGGAATACGCTTTGCCTTCATCACCGAGATCGATCAATTCGTGTTCGCGAAAATGCTCCACCAGTTCTCTAATCAATACCGATTTTCCTAGCCCGTGTTGATCCGCAGAGGCTTGCATTCTCAATCTCTCCGCAAGTCTCTCGTCAGCGCCATCATTGAACAGTGTCATCTCGTACTCCATCTCTCGGCTCGTTCTTTTTGCCGTTATGTCGTTGCTTCGCCACTAAAGAAACCGACCCTGCCGGCGAACAGAGCATGCGCTTCCATGAATTCGTTGTCCGTGAGATCTGCGGCGGCGATCAGACCCAGCCAATTGCGTAACAAGTCGGCATATTGGCAAATGGGAAGCTTAGGCGCGAGTTCGCCATGAGCCCGCGCAAAGACGATTCCACGCTCCACCTTGATCTCCACGATTGGTGGTTCTATGAAAGTCGTGTCCAGAACGAATACCACGACTGCCGCCATGACGCCTGACAGCCGAGGGAATTTATCGGGGTGCAGCTTTCGTACAAGTACGTCGTGCAGTGGTGATGAAATGACTTTCTGTTGAGCGTTCACGCCTGGCTCCTAAGGACAGAGTTCAGGCATCAGGAAGGACCGAGAAAGGCCGAGAAAAGAAAAGCCGCCTGCGTCAGGCGGCGATACTCNNCCCGCCACATCGAGCCTTTAGGCTCCAGGCACCTTGCGTCTCCTACGCAGGTTGCCGGATCGGTCGAAGCCGATCTCTCCTGATGCTGATTAAATTATAGCGGTTCGGACCGGACTACGCCAATAGGAAAAAGGATCACCGATTTGCAATGCAAGATTCCTGAAAGCGCGGGTAAGTCCTAGACCGGCAAATATGCCGTCCAGCCACGTACAACAGCAGTTACTTGCCAAAACGGTTGCAGCAGGTCGAATATATCCTCGGCGGCGGGAAGCCCCCGGGCCTTTCCGAGACTGGACGTCTCGAACAGCTCCGCGCATCTTGGCGGTTCCACCCCAGCGGGATGCTGGTCTTAGTAACCCTACCTTCGTCCGGACGGGAAGTCTGGGCTCACGGCAAAACATAGCGTTCGATTTGAGGTCGACACCTTGTGCGTCGCTTGCAGCTGCAATGGCGACCGCTTCGACGATGCCGCAAATCGTCGCTCGTCGTATGAGCAGGATTTCACGAAGTCAATCGCTGGTTTCAACGACAAAGTGCGAGACCGTGCCGCCTGCGGATTTCCTGAACCTGTAACCGCGAGGCCATCTTCATTGAAATTCGGAGAAATATGAGTACCGATCAGCATCCCCGCCGAGAAACGAAGGAATCAAATCATTCGGAAAGCGAGACTGTCGCAAAGTTGCGCTCTCTGATTCAAGGATTGGAGTCTGAATCGATTTTTGCAAATCACACCCCCAGAGATCGCAAGCGACGGCTGCTGAGAATACGCGAAGAAATTACCGGGATAACACGGAGGGAAGCCCGTTCCGTGTGCAACTGCCAGCAGATCACGGTGGCCGAAAGCTCGTGCTGGGAAGAGTTCGAGGCCAAAATGAGCATCCCGTGCCCCATCCACGGCCCCTGCCGACTCGGCATAATCGTTTCGGTCATGGGATATCCCAGCAATGGCGACCCTCGTGACCAGCGGCTTGCTGAACTATTGCGCGAGTATCGCCGGCGCTGCGTCACTTACCGAAATCCGGAGTTTAAACACGATGAAACCTGCAAAGCCTCGCTGTAAAGCAGTCACAAAAAGCGGGAACCCATGCGGAGCCGCGCCAACTGCTACTGGTCTGTGCTTCTTCCACAGCAACCCAAACAAGGCCTCAGAGTTGGGCAGGATTGGTGGACGACGAAATCGTCGACCCAAGGGGGAGAACGCGCATCCTGCGCCCAAATTGGAGGGTGCTTCAGCATCAGCCAGGATTGAGTCCCTCTATCATGACGTCGAGATCGGCTTGATTAAACCACCAGTGGCGAACGTGCTAATCAAACTGACAGATCTGTACGTGCGGGTGCAAGAGAAGACAGCCCTCGAAGACGAAATTGCAAAGTTGCAGGAACAACTCCGAATTTTAAAATCGATGATTGACATGCGAGATTTTGAGACCTCGATGTCTGAGGTTGAGGGTGATGAAGTTGAAGAGGATGAAGGCGAAGAGGATAAAGTCTAAGCTTAAGCGGTTAGCTATGACTGTCACTCAAATGGCTTAAACTCCTCAATTCGATGGCTTAACACCGCTCAAGCCATACAGTCCTTGCGAAGCCATCCCAGAGGCATCCCGAATTCACAAAAACTTTTGGCGTCCCCGACGGGATTTGAACCCGTGTTACCGCCGTGAAAGGGCGATGTCCTAGGCCAGGCTAGACGACGGGGACGGGTTTGAGAGATGAATGCGGGAGCTTTTGATGTTATCAGCCACCGATGCGAGTGTCAAAAAAGCAGCTCTGCACACTATCCCGTTTGAAGACCTTATGACGCTGAGGGGTCTTTTGCAAAAATCGATGTTGCCCGATCGCGACTTCCTGGAATTTGTTTCGATTCTCGTCTAACAGGGCGGGACGGGCCTTCGAGCGAATCGTTAGCGTTCTCGCGCTACGCAGTGCATACCGCTCGGCGCATTACAACCCCGCGCATTACAATATATAGTTGTGAGCGCTGCATCGTAGTGGCTTGCGCCTCTGCTCTATTCTATGTCTGATCCTCTTTATCTCAGCCTATGGTTTCCTGATTTTTCCGGGCCCGCAATGTTGCCGCACATGTTTGCCGTCTTGCAGCAGTTCCCTTTTTCACAGCAGCGTCCCGGCATTACTTACGCCGCTGTGCAACCGGTCTCATGGAATGAGGCCAGTGTGCTCGAACGCCGGTTCTCGCCCGGGATTGCCCCAGAAGAAGCCGTTGTGGTTGCAGCCGATCTCATTCACGACGATTACGCTTACATCTTTGATGGATACTGGGATCTCTGGACGCCTGAGGAGAATGGTCGAGAATGGCGGCTGATTCCGAGCCTGGTAAAGTTTATTGTGCAGGGAGAAGAATTCGACGAGGGAACTTATCAGGAGACGGGCCACATTGAAATTGATTTCGGGCTCGACTCGCTTTTCGTTCAGGAAAATATTGAACTCACCGAAGAGACGCAGGCGAAAATCCGCGACAACCTGGCTAAGCTCGTCGAGTTTACGAAAAAGGCGGAGATGAATACGCGCGCCACCTCGCGCCGGCTATGGTCGGAATCGGAAGAGAGCCTGCCGCAAAAATTGCTCGCGCGCTTGCAAAGAGTGCAGTGAGGACTTATCTCTTAATTCTTAGCCTTAATCTTTTTCCTGCTCCGCAATGTTTTATCCCTTCCGCCGTCGCATTTACGTCCGAAGATTTGTTTCCAGACACATTCTCCTAAACGAAACTGTTAGGAAGATAAGGGGACGCCAACCTATCCAGCCGAAAGGCATCCAAGTGGTATGCGGAGGGTGAAAAGGCAAAGTTTTTCATGGGCCGAGCTTGGGGTTTTTTATCTGGCCCTCGATCTCTGGGAGCTTGTTTTCCCGCGCAACAGGAGATGGATGATGAAGGTCAACACAACTTTAAATAGATTCGGTTTGAGTGTGGCGATTGTGGGTCTGTGTGCAGTGGGCGCAATCGCTCAGGACGGCAACTCCAGCAACGGCACGGCATCGGGCGTGGGAATGAGTTCCGCGTCCATGTCTTCGGGAGCGAGTGCCGCCGACAAGACGTTCGTGAAAAAGCGGCGCAGGGGGGAATGGCGGAAGTGGAATTGGGGAAGCTGGCGACAGAGCGCGGTTCCAATCCTGACGTAAAACAATTCGGTCAGCGCATGGGCGACGATCACACCAAGGCCAACGACCAACTGAAGGAAGTGGCCAGCTCCAAGAACATCAGTTTACCAACATCGTTAAATGCTAAGGACCAGGCAACGAAACTGAAGCTTTCCACTCTTTCCGGCGCCGCATTCGATCGCGCTTACATGTCGGATATGGTGACGGATCATACTCAGGACGTATCCGAATTCCGGAACGAGAGCGCTTCTGCGACCGATCCGGCGATTAAGGATTTTGCAACGCAAACGCTGCCAACGCTTGAAGATCACTTAAAGGAAGCCAAGAGAATCGCGCCAGAAGTGAAGGCAAACCAGCAGTAACAGTCTTTGCTGCAGCGAGAATGGCTCGGAGACAGCTCCGAGCCATTTTTGTGTAGCGTCGATTTCTATTTCGTTCTGCCGCCCTCAACTTTCAGAGTTTCAACAGCCGCAGCCTGCGCTGCGGCCAGCCTTGCCGTGAGCACTCGGAAGGGTGAGCACGATACATAGTTCAAGCCAGTGCGATAGCAGAATTCTACCGACGACGGCTCGCCACCGTGTTCTCCGCAAATTCCTACTTTGAGCGTGGGCCGAGTTTTGCGGCCGCGTTCGGTGGCCATCTTAACCAGTTGTCCCACACCGTCCTGATCGAGAACAGCAAATGGATCTTGTTTCAAAATGCCTTCAGCCAGATACGTCGGGAGCACCTTGTTGACATCATCGCGCGAGAAGCCGAACGTGGTCTGCGTTAGATCGTTCGTGCCGAACGAGAAGAATTCCGCTTCCTTCGCGATCTCGTCGGCAACCAGCGCCGCGCGCGGCAATTCGATCATCGTGCCCACCATGTACTCGACCTTCGTTCCCTTTTCTTTGAAGACTTCGTCGGCCACGCGGCGAACGATCGCAGCCTGGTTCGCCATTTCCTTCACCGTGGCTACCAGCGGAATCATGACTTCGGGAAGAACTTTCACGCCCTTCTTCGAAACCTCCACTGCAGCTTCGAAAATAGCGCGCGCCTGCATCTCAGTGATTTCGGGATAGGTGATGCCAAGCCGGCATCCCCGGTGCCCGAGCATGGGATTGAATTCGTGCAATTGCTCCACGCGTGCCAGAAGCGTGGATAACAGCTTCTTCAGGTCGCCGACACTCTTCGCGCCATAATCGGAATATCTCTCTACCAGCGCTTTTTTCTCCTTCGCGTCCGCATACGGCAGCATGGCAATTTCTACCATCAAGTCTTCGCGACGCGGCAGGAACTCGTGCAGAGGTGGATCCAGAGTGCGGATCGTTACCGGCAAGCCGTCCATCGCCTTGAAGACGCCGACGAAATCGGCCCGCTGCAGAGGCAATAGTTTCTTGAGCGCGGCGCGGCGGTCCTTCTCGTTATCGGCCAGAATCATGGCACGCATGTGTCGAATCTTGTCTTCGCCGAAAAACATGTGTTCGGTGCGGCACAGCCCGATTCCTTCCGCTCCAAACGCGCGCGCCTGAATGGCATCGCGAGGAATATCGGCGTTGGCGCGAACTTTCATTTTGCGATGTGGATCGGCCCACTGCATAAACTTCTGCAGCTCTGGATCATCTGGCGAGGGGTCAAGGGTACCCAGCTTGCCCTTGATCACGCGGCCCGTGGTTCCATCCAGCGAGATCCAGTCGCCTTCTTTGAAGGTCTGGCCTTTCACCTTCATCTCGCGAGACTTTTCATTGACGTCGATGTCGCCCGCACCAGCGACGCAGCATTTGCCCATGCCACGGGTCACAACCGCTGCGTGACTCGTCATGCCGCCGCGAGAAGTCAGAATACCTTTGGCGACTTCCATGCCGTGAATGTCTTCAGGCGTGGTTTCCGCGCGCACAAGAATCACAGGATTCTTTGTCGTATCATGCCCCGCCATCTTCACCGCTTCATCCGCGGTGAACACAATGCGCCCCACGGCCGCGCCCGGCGATGCCGGCAATCCCGTGGCCAGGACTTCCACCTTGGTGCTCTTCTCGTCAAGCCGCGGCACTAGGAAGTCGTACAGCTGGTTCGGTTCGACGCGGAAGATCGCTTCTTCTTTCGTGATCAGCCCTTCTTCCACCATCTGAATCGCAACTCGGACCGCGGCCAATCCCGTGCGCTTGCCGTTGCGCGTCTGCAGCATGTAGAGCTTGCCATCCTGGATGGTAAACTCGAAATCCTGCATGTCCTTGTAATGCTTCTCGAGGCGCGTGGTGATTTCGCGAAGCTGGTCGTAGACGTCGGGCATGACCTTTTGCAGTTCGAGAATTGGAACCGGAGTGCGCACGCCGGAGACGACGTCTTCTCCCTGGGCATTCATCAGGAATTCGCCATAAAACTCTTTCGTTCCGGTTGCGGGATTGCGCGTGAAACCCACGCCCGTACCGCTGGTGTCGCCGAGGTTGCCATATACCATCGCCTGCACATTGACAGCGGTGCCCAGCATGTCGTCGATGTTGTTGATGCGGCGATAGTGCTTGGCCCGATCGTTCTGCCAGGAGCGGAACACGGCATCGCGGGCCATCACGAGCTGTTCGCGCGGATCTTGCGGAAAGTCGCGCTTGGCATGCTTCTTGACGACCTTTTTATATTCAACGATTACTTCTTGCAGCGCCTTCGCGTCGAGATCGGTGTCGAGCTTGGTCTTCTTTTGTTTCTTCTTGGCGTCGAACACTTCATCGAACGCAGATTTTTCGATGTCGAGCACAACATTGCCGAACATCTGGATCAGCCGCCGGTAGGAGTCGGCCGCAAACCGTGGATTGTTGCTGCGTTTGGCCAGAGCTTCCGCGCTCTTGTCGTTCAATCCCAGATTGAGAATCGTGTCCATCATGCCGGGCATGGAAAATTTCGCGCCCGAGCGCACGCT
>PKXU01000023.1:11361-77490 GCA_003132445.1 Acidobacteriaceae bacterium
CATCTTTCATCTTGCCGTTGCCGTCAGCCTTGCCGCCGCCGAAAAAGTAAACGTATTTGGTGGTGGATTTTTTGCTTTCCTGCGCTTCAACTTCGGGGAGGGTAATCGTCGCCATGTATGATTCCTTTGCGTAGATTCGATTTCATTCAACCTTGTTCATTAAACTTGGGAAAACGACGGCTCTAGTCTGATACCGGCCAAGCATTCTCCATTTCTGCGCGCCAAAACCAGTCAGCGAGCCGTTGCGAAAACAACCGCTTCGGCGCTAGTCGGAGCGCAGATGCGCCGGGCTCAGGCCTTGCCTTCGGTAACCATCTCGGAAAAATCTGCAATGGTGGAGAATTCCTTCAACACCGTTCGCAACAGCGCCAAGCGATTCGCTCGCACATGCTCATCCTCGACCATCACCATAACCTTGTCGAAAAATCTGTCGATGGGTTCCCGAGCCGTGGCGAGCAGCAATAATGCCGGCAAGTATTCTTTCCGGCTGCGATCTGCTTCGACCCGGGGTCCCGTCCGTTCCAAATAAGCTGCCAACATCTTCTCTTCATCGGCAGATTGCGGGATAAGTTGAAACCGGGCAGCCGGCTCAATTCCCTTTTCCGCCGCTTGTCTTAGTATATTCCGCATACGCTTGCAGGCGGCGCCAATCGCCTGAAACTCAGGCATGTGCAACACTTGTTTGAGCGCCTCGGCGCGCTGCACCGCATCTACTACATCATCTGCATCTGCGTTCATCACGGCCTTTACCACATCATACGCATACCCGCACACTTCCTTCAGGTAGAACTCGAGACGCTCGCGGAAGAACGTCGCAATGGATTCGGAAAACTTCTCCCCCGCAATAAACTTCTTCTCTGCTTGGGAGCGGTGATATCCCGAGCGTGCATCGCGCATCAGTTCACTCAAGCGCAGCGGCAACTTCCTTTCGGCAATAATCTTGACAATTCCGTTGGCCTGCCGGCGCAGCGCAAACGGATCTTTCGATCCGCTGGGCACCAATCCGAGAGCAAACATTCCGGCAATAGTGTCGGCTTTATCGCCGATCGAAAGCACTGCGCCTTCCAGCGATCGGGGCACATCGTCTTCCGTCGACTCGGGCTTGTAGTGGTCGTAAACCGCGTCCGCGATCGCCAATCGCGTCGCTTCCGGCAAAGTGGGATCGAGCTGCTGTGCGCGCGCGTAGAGTCCGCCGACAATTCCCTGCAACTCGGTGAATTCCTTCACCAGTTCCGTGGTCAAGTCGGTCTTCGCGAGGCAAGCCGCCTTGTGAATCACTCCAGGGCGCACCGCCACTTCGCCCTGCTTGAGAACTTCGCTCAGCCAACTGCACAAGCGCTGCACGCGCTGCGTCTTGTCGAAGTAGCTGCCCAGATCTTTCTGGAAAGTTACATGCTTCAGGGAATCCAGGCGCTCGAGCAGAGATCTTTTCTGATCTGTCTCCCAGAAGAAGCGCGCATCGTTGAAGCGCGCGCGCAACACACGCTCATGTCCGTGGCGAATCAATCCCTGAGGGTCGCCGTTGGTATTGAGCACCGCCAGGAAATGCGGCGCGAGTTTGCCGTTTGCGTCTTCGACGGCAAAATATTTCTGGTGATCGCGCATGACCGTCACCAGCACCTCTTCGGGAAGAACGAGGAACTGCTGATCGAACGTTCCCAGAATTGCGGTGGGGAATTCCGTCAGGTTCACGACAGTATCGAGCAGCGCCTTGTCCTCTCGCCAGCGGGCGCCCGCAACTGTGCGCGTCGCCGCATCGAGCCCTTTGCGAATCTGGTGCTCGCGTTCTTCTCGCCCCAAAACATGTGCCCGGCGCAAAGAGTCAACGTACACAAGGCCCGCCGCAGGAATGGTCACCGTCACATTGCTCAGAATTCTGTGCCCACGGGAAGTTTTTCCAGCGCGGATGCTGTCGAATTCCAAAGGAATCGTTTCTTCGTCAAGCATCGCGACCAGCCAGCGCACGGGACGAACGAAGCGCTCGTTGGGCTTGCGCCAATACATATTCTTTGGCCAGTAAATGGTGGAGAGTTCCTTGGGCAATCCCTCGGCGAGAATCTCGGCCGCGCTTCGGCCCTTTTTTGTGACCTTCGCTGCAACGTACTCGCCTTTTGGCGTAGTGATCCGTTCCAGCTCTGCGACTTCCACGCCAGCCTTTTTTGCGAAAGCATGCGCCGCTGGCGTCGGCTGACCATTCTTGTAAGCGACGTTGACCGAAGGTCCGGTGAGATGTTCATTTATGTCGGCCTGGGAAGCAGCGATGCCGGCCGCCATTACGGCGAGCCGCCGCGGCGTATCGAATCGCGTGACCTCGCCGCCCGACAGGCGTTCCCGGCTCAGCAGAGCAACGACGCGATCGCGGAGTTCCTGCGATGCAGCATCGATCATTCGCGCCGGGATCTCTTCGCAGCCGATTTCTAATAAGAAGTCTGGCATTCGAGAATTCTCTAATTATTGCAAGAACAAAAATGTGCCATAGTGACTGCCATCAGATCACCTGTCACACGTCCGAGGATCCGTGTCATTCTTCGACTGCGTGGAAAACATCGCTTCGCGAAATTCCCACTCCGCTCAGGATGACAAAATAAACCCTGAAGGGTTAGATCGCCGCCGGCACCAGCTTCTCGTTCTTCTGCGGTTTCTTCTGAGCGGGTTCAGGCTCATCGGGGCTCGCCGGCAAATCTGCCTTCTGCTGATCTACCCAGGCCTTCGCGATGCCCACGGCCAGCGCCCGCACGCGCGCGATCACGCCAACGCGCTCGGTTACCGAAATGGCGCCACGCGCGTCGAGAATATTAAATAGGTGCGAGCACTTCAAACAAAGGTCATAAGCGGCAAGGACCGGAAAGCGCGTCAATTCAGGCACGTTTTTCGTCTTCGCAGCGACTTCTTTGCCTGCGCCCGTCTCCGGTTGCCAAGCTTTTTCTGAAACTCCCAGCCGATCGATCAGCGCTTTGCACTCCGCTTCATAGAGGCGAAAATGCTCCCACGTCTTTTCAACATCTGCCGCCTCGAAGTTATAAACCGAGAATTGCAACTCGTCGGCAAGACGGATGTCGCCATATTTCACCACGCTCCCAGTTTCCGGATCACGCGCCCAAACGATGTCGTAAATCGAATCCACATCCTGGAGAAACGCGCAGATTCGCTCCAGACCATAGGTCAGTTCCGCTGAAATCGGGAGCAAGTCAACTCCGCCGCACTGCTGAAAATAAGTGAACTGTGTAATCTCCAGTCCGTCGAGCATGACCTGCCAGCCGACGCCCCAGGCGCTCAGCGTAGGAGCTTCCCAGTTATCTTCTTCGAACTTGATATCGTGAAGGCGCAGGTCGATGCCGATCGCAGCCAGCGACTCCAAATAGAGTTCCTGCACATTCTCCGGCGGAGGTTTCAAGATCACCTGTAACTGCATGTGTTTGAAAAGCCGATTCGGATTTTCGCCATAGCGCCCATCAGCGGGGCGGCGCGAGGGCTGCACATACGCGACTTTATACGGCTTTGGTCCGAGCACGCGCAGAAACGTCTCCGGCGCCATAGTCCCGGCGCCGACCTCCACGTCGTAGGGCTGTTGCAGTACGCATCCCCGCTCCGCCCAGAATGTCTGCAGGCGCAGGATGAGTTCCTGAAACGTCAGCGGATTGGACGAGGATGGGTTCACAGAATCAGCTCTTAGCTTTTGGCTCTTAGCTCAAAACCCCAGAATGCGAGTGGACGTTAGAACTCCTAACAGCGCAGTCGGAGCTCAGCAGGTTAATTCACGATTGTAATGGAAGCGGGCCGCAGCCGTCAGCTAACAGATTGCGGAAGTTTCAGCCACGCCAGCCCGAAGATCAGAAACGCCACAATTAGAAACGAGGTCGGCGCCGCAAAGAAGTAGCGCAATGACACGGCGATCGTCGCACCCAGCCAGATCATGTTGACCAGCGCTAGCCGCTTCAGCAGTCCCGCGCGTTCGCGACACAGGACCAGATCGATCGCTCCCATTACAAACGCCGTCAGCATGAACGAAATGCTGAAGCCGCGCAGCAGATCGTCCATGCTACGCATCGACCCCATGAGGTTCAACTTGTAGCTGGCCATCAGGCCCAGCAATTGCCTCTCGGTTTCATCGACTGGAACCATCTTTTCGAACAGAGACAGCGAATGTACCAACCCCAGCAGAATCAGTACCCCCGCCCCGGTCGTGAATAGCCGTCTTCCCCATTTGTCTGTCATAACCTAATCCTCACGGCGTGAAGTTATACCACGAAGCGCGGGTGGTGCTAGAATCCGCTCTTTTCCAGCATGGCCGCGGTAATAAGTTTCTTTTCAATATGCCGCTGCAGAATTTGAATCAGGAATTTACGCAGGTCGGCGCCCTGCGACTTGGGCCACGGCATTCCAGCAAAACTTTCGACCGGGGCGCGAAACATTTGTGCCGCCAGCATTCGCGATTCGCTCGAAATCTCCGACGACGCCAGGCGCTTGTCGTCGGAACACATCAGCCCATCCGCAAGCGCATGAAAATAAGCACGGCTGCCGTTGAGGCTGCGCCCGCAGACGATGCATTCTGTTAATTCAGGCAGAAAACCGACCAGCCGCGTCAGCCACAATTCGAAATATGTAACCGGCATCCACACCTCCGGGCCAGTCAGAACGTGCAGCACCGAAAGCGTCAAACGAAAGATGGCGTCGTTGGTCTCGTGGTCGGGCAGCAATTCGTCGAGCAATTCGGCGATGTGGCCCAGTGCAACCGCCCGCGCATAGCTGACCTCTGATGCCATGGGAGACTCCAGCACTTCGCAGGAGTCGAGCCGCGCCAACTCCTGGCGCTCGCGCACGTCATAAAATGCGCGCACATAGGTCAGCGGCTCGAGAGCGCCGCCGAATCGGCGCTTCGATCTTTTCGCAGACCGTGCCACGCCACGAACTTTACCCTCCAAGCGCGTGAACAAAGTGACCAACAAATCTGCTTCGCGCAGAGGATAGCTGCGCAGCACGATGGCTTCCGACTCTCTAAGGGCCATGGGAATTCGAAGATAGAATCTTGATTCTAGTGGAAGGTCTTGCAGGCGTCAGCCTTCAGCCGTCAGCCGTCGGCTGTCAGCTTCACGGCGGCAAACTTGATCGTCAGTACGGACGAAGTTCTACACGCGGGGAGGGCTTTCGATATACTTTCAACACCGTGAAAAGAATAATTCTGCTGCTTCTCGTTACTTTGAGCGTCATTATCCTCAGCTTCGCTGAGGATGCCTCCTTTAGCCGCATCGACGTCCCCGACTCGAAGGGACGACAAATCAAGGCCGTCCTGACTTTTAGCGATGCCCACCAAGCTGTGGAAGTAGAACCCGTCAAGGGTCCCACGGTGAGCATTCCGTACGCTGAGATCTACAAATTCGCGTACGAGTACACCAAGAGGCACCGGGTGAATGAGGAGTCAATTTTTTCGGCGGCAATCGGCGTAGGCGCGGTCGTGATGTTGACCAAATCCAAAAGCCACTGGCTGGAGATCGACTATCGCGAAGGCGATGTCCCGAAGTCGTTCGTGCTGCGCATGGATAAGCGTGATTACATTCACATCCTCGACGCGGTGAAGGACCATACCGGAAAAGACGCTGAAGTTTTAGGAAACGCGGATAAGCGATAAGGCGAGACTTAAAGAATCCTCACATTCCATGCTAAACAATAAGGCGCACGCCCCTGCCAGGACGCGCGCCTTGATTCCTTCACAGCCACGAGTCAAAAACTAAAGCAGCTTACCGACCGAAGTACTTGGCATTGCGCTCGGTGAAAGCGTTCCACTTCTCCGGCAGATCGTCGAGNNTCCACCGGACACGCATCCACACAGGCGGTGTCTTTGGTTCCGATGCACGGCTCAGCAATCACGTAGGTCATAAGGGTATCAGTCTCCTGAGATCGTTCCCATCATTTTACTACTGCGGCGGTTTTGTGACCGGACATTCTAGCAAGAACGCAGGCGGCTGGTACAGAGCCGCAGTCCCACGTCAGCAACCGGCCTGCTCGATTTTCGAATTCCCGCAGGCGGTGCGTTGAACTTCATTACGGAAGTAATTTTGAAAGCAAACCATAGTAGTGAGTTAATGTTCGCAGATGTGCGGTGCAACCCAAGGGCGTAAGGCCCGGTTCCATGAAGAACAACCTCAGCGTTCTGGTTTCTCTGATTACAGAAGACAACGATTATCAACTCGAACAGGCTGCGTCGGCTCAAGCGGCGGCGGTAAAGCTTGGGGCCAGTGTGCAGATCATTTACTCCGGCAATGATGCCGTGCAGCAGACTCAGCAACTTCTGCGCTTCATTCAGGACCCATCCAAGCGTCCCGACGCCATACTAGCCGAACCAGTAGGCACGGGAATGCCTCAAATCGCCAAGGCGGCGGTTGCTGCCGGTATCGCCTGGGCAATCATTAACAGCGATGTTGACTACATAGCGGAACTACGACGACATGCCCTCGTTCCGGCTTTCGCAGTTGTGTCAGATCACGAGGCAATTGGAAAGATTCAGGGTCAGCAAATTGCCAGCATCCTCGGCGAACAGGGCTGCGTTCTTTACATCGAGGGCCCCTCCGTCCGCGACGTGGCTAAAATCCGCACCCGCGGCATGATGGCGACCAAGCCCACGCGGGTCGACGTGAAAACTCTGAAGGGTGACTGGACCCAAAATAGCGGATATCACGCCATAAAATCGTGGTTATCGCTAAGCACGTCGCGGCAGCTCAACGTCGGCATGATTGCCTGCCAAAACGATGACATGGCCATTGGGGCGCGGCGCGCTTTTGAAGAACTGGGGGATATGCGCGATCGTGATGCCTGGCTTCGGCTTCCTATCACGGGATGCGACGGAGTACCCCGTTCCGGCCAGGAATGGGTTCGCCAAGGGCGGCTAGCAGCAACGGTGGTGTGTCCGCCTCTGATGGGTGACGCCATGCAGTTAATGGTTTCGGCTCTGAAGGCCGGCTCGCAACCTCAAGTACGCACGCTGGTGGCTCCAAGTTCCTTACCGTCACTGAATGAATTGCAAAAAAGCCGAGCCCGCGCCGCGCAGATGCCATAGTTGGAGCGGGCGACTGCGGATTAAATCGAAACGAGAGACAGTAAATGAAAACGGCTGGCAGCGTCATGCTGCCAGCCGTCAACGTCCAACTCATTCGGCGTTAGTGTCGTCCTCCGCCACCGTGGAAACCGCCGCTACCGTGGAAACCACCACCACCACCGTGGACGGCCCCGCCATGAAATCCACCGCCAGCATAGCCGCGTCCACCGCCGGCATAGCCGCGTCCGCCCCCAACATAACCGCGCGCATACCCACCCCGAGCGACATAACCGCGTCCGTAGCCCCCAACGTAGCCGTGCCCGTAATATCCGTAGCCTGCGCGACCATAGAATCCAAGATGACCCCATCCCGAGTGATACCAGGGTCCGGCGCCGATAAATACTCCGCCCGCGAACCACTGCGGACCGTAGTAACCATAAGGTGCGCAAGCGTAAGGATAATAAGAATAGTATCCATACGCGCAAGCCGGTGGCCCATCGACGTATGCTGGCGCAGTCGCCACGCCAACCCCTATCGGGCCGGCTCCTACCGCAACTCCCACGCCAACTTGAGCTTGCGAATAAGCAAAGGGCAACATCAGCACTGTGAGCAACGCCACATATTTCAGATAACGCATAAGAACCCCCCTTGGCTCCAGAAAACTGTCAATGACTCCGATCAGATCCGGAAACCTATTGAGGACTTGGGCCTTTTGGGGTTTGCCTTCAACCTCTCACCCTGACCACTGCCTCTAGTTGTTTGAACGCAGATCGGCGCGGAAAGTTGCGGAGATCGGGGTGGCTGATTTCAGCCATCCCGGTTTAAATCAGCCACTTACAGAAGGCCACGCATGCGGGACTTTAGAGGTAAAAACGACGATTAAGGATGGTAAATCCAAGCTCTCGACGTGGCTTTGGAATCATTCGGATACCCGCCTGTGAGCAGCACACTGCCGTCGAGGAGTTTCGTTTCGGTCATGAAATGCCAGGGGTCGCTCATCTGGCCAGCTGCGAGAAGAAATTTTTCGCTGGCGGGGTCGAACACTTCCACTTGTTTGCTTCCGCCCGCAATCAGCAACTTGCCCGAAGGCAATTGCACGGCCTCATGCGGAAGTTTGAAACGGCTGTCATTCATGGACGAGACCGCTGTGAATTTGCGCGTGCCTGGGTCATAGATCTCTGCGCTGTTCAGGTTCCCGTTCCAGTCACGCGAATCCGAACCGCCGGCAATCAGCACTCGGCCGTCGGGTAAAAGTCCCGCCGTATGCTTGCAGCGCGCTGTGGCCATATTGCCGGTCTCTAAGAACGTACCGGTGCTCGGGTCGTAGATTTCCGCGCTGGAGGCTATGGTGTCACCATAGCCGCCGGCGATCAGGACGCGGCCATCTTTCAAGCGCGTCGCAGTGTGTGAGATTCGCGCGTGGTGCATGGAACCCGTCGCTTGAAAGGAAAGCATCTTGACATGGAAAATCTCAGCCGTGGCCAGGGATTCGTTGTTCCGTTCTTCCCCGCCCGCAATGAGCACGTCTCCATTGCTCAGCAGCGTGGCGCTCGGCCTCCCTCGCGGGACCGTCATCTTCCCAATTACGGTGAACCTGCCGGTCGCAGGATCATACAATTCAGCGGAATCTGTTCCGCCGTAGCCAACCCATCCTCCCGCGACCAATACTTTTCCCGACGCCAGCAGCATCGCGATCTGCCCAACCCGACGCTGATGCATGTCTCCCGTTGGCTGGAACTTGCCGGTGGCAGGATCGTACAATTCGGCGGAACTATAGAAATCCTGATTTCCACGCATCCCTCCCGCGATGAGAACCTTACCATTTGGCAACAAAGTCGCGGTATGACCCGACCGCGGCTCGAGCATTGGGGTTGAGGGAATGAGCGAACCGGCGAAAGACGAGGCTGTTGCGGAGGCAGTCGAAGTGCTGGCTCGAAACGCAACTGCGGCGAGGACGAAACTAATTGTGATAAAAGTAATGAGAAGCAGGCGGGAGCGGTTCATGTGGATTCTCCTCGATGGTCAGACTCCCGAGTCCAGTCACGGTTAGCAGAACACGGTATGACAGGGATAGAATACTATTCTTAGGGGGATCCTATGGCGACTACACAGGTGGGTCGATCCGAGCGGGCGACATCTCAGGAAAAGGAACTCATCAGCTTCAACGAGGCTATGGAGAGGCTCTCTGGCGAAGAACGTTTCCGATCCACGGTTTATGCCATGAATACTCTGCTCGTTCAGAAGGGCATCTATTCGCCTGAGGAATTCGAGTTCCAGTTTCGCCAGTTTGCGCAGAAGAAGCTGCGCTAGCGGTCGCGTTTGGGCGTTTTGCTCTGGATGTCCTTCCACTTCGGCATGTGGCACTGGGGCGAGTGGCAGCGCTCGTGAGCGCCAGTCTCGCAATTAGCACACTCGCACTCACACCACAGCTCATCCTTCCGCGTCTCCGGTTTCTTGCCCGACTTTGCCATTCTTCCAACCCCTCATGATTGTGCTTGACAGGGTGCCGACGCGCCTAATATTTTTTAACACACACATCATGTCAAGCAAGCGTGTGTTATACAGACGAGATACTTTGTATGTTGGAAACTGGAGGCGGAATGCCCTCGGCTGGCTTAACGGAGAGCTGCCCAAGCGCTGCTACTCCGAGCCGGCACGCAGAAGAATCGAACGCCTCATCGCAGTTCTCCAAACGCTCATCGAGCTTAGGCGCTCCTTCAAAACGGTTAAGCGATACCCGTCGACCAATGGTTTCGCTCGCCTCACCCTCCAAATCCCAACCGAAGCGGCTAGCGCGATCAGATTTGTGGAGAAGCTTATGCGCAGGTATCCCTCGTGGCCCGTGCTCGGCTGGGATAAAGAGGGAAACCTAAGTTTCGGCCGTCTTTCCCATCACCTCAAGCGAGCAGAGCAGGAAGAAGCGGAAGCCGCGCTTGCTGTCATGAGTCTTGCAGAAGTGAACGAGCTGATTTGGCTGCGGAGATGCCTTTGTAAAAAGTGGTTTTTTGCCTGCAGAAAAACTCAGAAATCATGCTCATCGACGTGCAGACACAGACTGTACGAGCAAACGGACCGATTTAGGGCAAACCGACGGAAATACATGAAGCGATACTACCGATTAAAGCGTTCGGGCAAGGTGAAGTGAGCCCTAGGCACCTACCAACTGGTTCTTCTCGCTGGGTTCGTACTCCACAATGTAACCAGCAACCGCGCTCGCGGCCACCGTCAGTGGCGAAGCCAGATACATTTGTCCCGGGCCGCTGCGGCCGGGGAAGTTACGATTTTGCGCGCTGATCACGACCTGGTCGGGTCGAGTGGAAACTCCGGGACCGGCGTTGATGCACGCTCCGCAACTCGGCTCGATCACTTGCGCTCCGGACTTCTCAAAAATATCGATGTAGCCCTTGCGCAGGCAGTACTCGCGGGTTTCCTGCGATCCGAACTGAATGTAGAACTTCGTCGAATCTGCGACACGCTTGCCGTGCTTGAGGGCCTCGGCAAGCACCAGCGCGTACATATCCATATCTTCGTTCTTGCCTGCGGTACAAGTGCCGCCATATGCGATCTCGACCGGAACCGGCGTATTCAGGTCGCGCACATATTTGCCATTTCCGGGATCGCCCGGGGTCGCGACCATCGGCGTAATTTCGGCTGCGTCGAGTTCAATCACGTGTGCGTACTCGGCACCGGGGTCACTGTACAGACCTTCGATCATGGCTTCGGCCTTCTTTCGATTCATGCCGCGGCGTTCGACCAGAAAATCGACCGCCTTTCGATCAGGTGCAACAATGCCGGTGAAACCGCCAATTTCGGCGGCCATGTTCGTCATGGTGGCGCGCTCGTCTACACTCAAGGCTTCAATCGCCTCGCCTGAATATTCCATGACCTTAGCCAGCGCCTGGCCGCTGCGCACATAGTCCAGGCTCAGAATCTTCAGGATGAAATCTTTCGCCGTTACGTTGGCGTGCTTCTTGCCGCGAATCACGATCCTCACCGACTCGGGAACCTTCACCCGCACGTCTTTCGTAATCCAGGAATTGAAAACGTCGGTGGTCCCGATACCGAAGGCCACGCAGCCGATCGCGCCCACATGCGGTGTGTGCGAGTCGGAGCCGATATTTAATTGTCCCGGCAATGCATAGCTTTCAAGAACGATCGAGTGGCAAATGCCCTCGGATCCCTTGCGGTCTTTCAACTCTCCGTGGAGCTTGATTCCCTGCTTGGCGGCGAAATCCTCTTGTTTGAGCTTCAATTGCGTCGCCAGATCAAGCAGTCCGAGTTTCTTTTTCTCTTCGGAAATTACTTCGTCGAGAAATGTCAGATGGTCGCGGAAGAAGATGATGCTCGCCGGATCGTTGACCTTCGCGTCCTTGCCAACGTAGCGCTCAAAGAAAATCGCCGCCATGGGCGTGACGTACTCGTGGCTGAAGCGCAGATCAGCCCGGGCGAACCCGGTGTCGCCGGGCTTCACGGATTCAACGCCGACCTCGGGATCCGCCGAGCGGCGCTCGGCCGGACGGGCGGGGGCGCCCGTCCCCACATGGTCTTTCTCGCTCGATCGAATCATGTGCCGCGCAAAGATTTTTTCCGCCAGCGTCATTGGCGCGGCCCGATACGTCCGAGTTTGTCCGGCCATGTTTAGTTCCGACTTTTGATTGATCGGCGGCAGAAATGCTCTCCCCTGCATGCGCGCCACGTTGAATGGAAACAGCCCGCCATATTCGATGACCTGCCGTGTAATCTCATCTTCCCCGGCTGTGAATTCGCTCAGCGCAATTTCTTCTCCGCCGCGAATGCGGTCGATGAGAGAAAAATTAGTCGAAGTCAGCAGACCCAGGTTCTGGCAATTCTGCTTGTAGATGCGTTCGATGTTCTCGGCGATCACCACTTGAATGCCCGCGCACATCTCGGCATAAGGAGACTGCTCGCGGCTCGATCCCTTGCCGCGCCGCTTGCCGCTCACCGCGCACACAAATCCTCCGCGCTTCACGGCGCCGCGTCCGATGGGGGTCTCACTGCCGCACTTCAGGCCCATGTATGGAATCTCGCCAAGCGTTTCGTCGAAATAAAAGCAGTAATGCGCGGGAGTAATTTCGTCAGTCGAGATATCGTCGCGGAGTTTGGGATTGTTCGCCGGATTTTTCGTATCCCAGGGCAAGTCTTCGCCCGCAAGCTGCCGCCGGATCAATTCCGGATCTTCGGTGAGAAACAGAATGCGTCCCTGCAACCGGACTTTGTCCGGTCGTTTTTCAATTTTGCGTTCCAGAAGAGAATTGATCACGGCAAACCTGAGGAAATCAGAATTAGCTGCGGCCGGAGCGGAAGGGCCACAGTCCCACATGTTCATTGTAACAAGGCTGGGATGCTGAGGAGCGACTAGCTAGCCGCCAGTCGCGAAGACAGGTATTGGACGCCGAGACGCGTTAGTGATGGTCGTGCGCGGCCTAATCGAACTTCTCTCCTGCCGGTATGGCTATCGCCAGCCGGTTCTCCTTCGGAGCTAGAGGACATGTGGCGTACGGCGTCACCGCGCAGGGAGGATTGTAGGCGCGATTGAAATCGAGCACGACGTGTCCATCGACGACCGGCCCTGTGTGAAGAAATCGGCCGCCGGGATAAGTATCGCTCTTCGCCGTCAGGTCATTGAATACGAAGAAGAACCCAGTCTTGGCATCGCCACTGAGCGCAGTCAGCTTTAATTCCGCGCCGTTTACCTTAAATACCGCAACTCCGGGAATCGGCTGTGCCGTAACGTCGCCGAGCACATTGGGAATTGCAATGGTCTGTTTGCCGTCTCCGGGAAGCCACGACGCCGTGACTCGATAACTCATGTCGAGAGGAAAAAAGATCATGCCTTTGAAATTGCGCGCCGCAGCGCTATCGATATCGAGCAAGCGAATTCCCACTCGTTCCCGGCGCACAATGACGTGAAAGCGCAGGCTTTCCAGGTCGACGCGCGTGACGTTCTCAGAAGTGTCTGGCTCAAGTTTGGCAGTAATCACCGGCTTGCCGCTTGTGGTCGCCCTGACGTCGGGCAGAAGTTTGAGCGTAACCTCTTTGCCAGCTAGATCAAATTCACCGGCGTGCTGCGGGCCCTTCGGAAAGACGACGGCGTTGGTCGCATCGCTGCCGAATGTATTTACTCCGGGCTTGAGCCAGAACAATCCCACGAGCGGCAACCAGTTCTCCTTCAAATCGGCGATTTCGTCGGCCTTCCATTTTTCGAACGACTGCACATAGGCGGCATCGGGCGCCTCAGGTCTCGCCGCACCCAACACGAACAACGCCGAGAGAAGCACGACAAGCGCTGCCGCCAGCGTGAACTTGTTGTTTCGATTCTTTATCTCCTGCGTCATTTTCTTGTGCGTCATTTTCTTGTACGTCAGTTCTTACCGTTGTATTCCTTCGGGTCAGGCAGAGGGCTTAGGCCTCTTCCCGCAAAGATTTCCTCAAACTCGTGCAACAACGCGTCGTGCACCAGCCCGTTCGAAGCCAGCGTCTCTCGACTGTCCAGCTCAAAGGGAGATCCGTCGAAGCGGCTGACCTTGCCGCCTGCCTCTTCGATAATTAACACGCCTGCTGCAGTGTCCCAGGGATTGAGATTGAATTCCCAGAAACCGTCGAAGCGACCACTGGCCACATTGCACAAATCGAGCGCAGCCGATCCTGCCCGCCGCACTCCGTGAGTGCGCAACGTGATCTGATGATAAAAATGAATATTCGGATTCTTATGGCGCTTGTGGCTGGGAAAACCGGTCGCCACCAGACATTCCTTCAATTCCCTGGCTTTTGAAACACGAATCGGTTTGCCGTTGAGCTGCGCGCCTCTTCCCTGCTCCGCCGTAAATAATTCATCGCGCGTGGGATCGTAAACCACTCCCGCGATGCGTTTCGCCTGGTCCGCTCCACGGTACTCGAGAGCCACGGACACACAAAATACAGGGTATCCATGGGCAAAATTTGTTGTGCCATCCAGCGGGTCGACGTACCACCGGTACTCGCCGCCCTGATCGTTCAGCCCTTGTTCTTCGCCAAGCACATCATGAGAGGGAAATTGTTTGGTGATGCGCTCCCGGATCAGCGTCTCCGAGGCGCGGTCGGCTGCGGTCACCAGATCGGCATCGCCTTTGTACTCAATTTTCAGTCCCTGATGAAAATACGGAAGCAGCAGGGCGCCAGCTTCGCGAGCGATGGCTGACATGGCAGGAAGAAAACTATCGGGATGGGATGCAGTGGATGACATGGCCAGTCGGCTTCCGGCTTCCGGACTTCCTCTCCTAGTGAATAACAGGGCGTCTCAAGGATCGATCAATCAGGGATCGATCAATCAAGGATTGATCAATCGACAAACAGATGCTGGAGTGACACGACATTCCGGAAGCCGAAAGCCGGAAGCCGCCTCACTTCCGTTTCCCTCCGTCCTCCATGATGTACATAATCTCGTGTTTGAAAATGAATAAATTGGGGGCATGCTCGCGAGTCAACCGAACCATATTTTTATCGTAATACTCGACCCATCCGTGAACGATCTGCCCGTCCATCAGCTTAACGGAAACGGGCCTCTGCTTTTCTCCCAGAGCCTTAAGAAAAGCAGCCTCTTCAAATGTATCTTCGGGAGGAGGCGTGCGGCTGCGCTTGGAGTTGTTGGGATTTCCTTGTGGAGGGCGGGGGAACGACATGCAGGCATTGTACACAAAGCGCCGGGCGGAAGAACGGCTGCCAAGCCAAGTAGCGGAGCACAAGCGGAGTACAATGCTGGGAACTTTTCTCCCAGCAGGAGGCATATGTGAAGAAATCTTTCCTGCGGTTGCTCCCGATTGTGCTGGGAGCGTCTGTCACGCTAGGCGTTTCGCAGTCTCGCAGTAACTTTCCCAAGCCTCCCGAGTCACTTGATTCCACGAGCAGCGAAAAAGCCCCATCCACTCCGTCGCGGCGCGTCGACCTGGTGCAACTGCAGAAGGAAGCGGATGATTTGGCGCGTACTGCGCAAACCATTCCGTCCGATGTAGCCAGCGTCCGCAAGGGAATGCTTCCGAAAGATGTAATTGAAAAACTGAAGCAGATCGAAAAGCTCTCGAAGCGATTGCGCAGCGAATTGACCCCCTGAAAAGCCCATTCATCGGCGATTGCGCTCGTGCACGGAGCCCCAGGGACAGGCAAGAAATTTCGTCCGAAGGTCAGAAGGTCAACTTCAACGCGAATTCCGCAACCCTGGGCGAAGCCAATCCAAATACGCCGGTTCCTGCGCCGGTGCGAAACGCATCGCTTTGGATAGTGCTCTGGCCAGGCTGCAGGGTGGTGTGGGTACTGTTGATAGCACCGCTGCCCGCGGTCAGCCACGGGCTCACTCCGGCGGGGGGCTGGTCAAAGTTTGAATAGTTGAAGACATTGTAGAAGCTGACGCTGGGTTCGATGGTGAATCGTTCCCGGAACGTGTGCTGCCACGCCATCTTAAAGTCCATCTCTCTGGTCCACGGGAATACCAACTGATCTTCCGGAACCGGGCTCACCGTAGGAGTGACCGCACCGATCTGGGCCAGTTGTGCCGTCGTGAACAGATTATTGTTCATCAGCTCCTGTCCCGCCGGCGTGGGCTGGCCGGCTAGTCGCGTATTGTATTTGCTGATCGCCTCATTCATCGCAGTGACGCTGACGTTGCGACCGAAAGCGCCATTGTTGGTGCCGGGCATCGGCTGGCTGTACACGCCGCCTCCGGTAAAATCAGTCTGAAAGATCTGACCTCCCGTTCCATTGCTCCCGACGATCGCCGGACTTGAGAGCGGACTATAAAAATGTCCCATAACTCCCAGGCGGAAACCGAAAGGCAGATCGAAGTTGCCGCCAAAGGAAACTTGATTTCTGCGATCGAGCAACGACGGCCCCATGAATCGAAGCGGTTCGTTATTGTCCGCGGCCTGAAGCATAGAGTCCTGATCATTGACGCCAACCGGATTTGTTGTTGGAACATTTCCGGCGAAGGTCGCCGGACTCTCGAAGCGGGACAACGAATAGGACAGCTGGAAATTTGCCGCGTTGATCCAGCGTGCGGGCCTAATCATGTTTTGCACAATCTTCACTTGGGCCGCGTTGTAAACCGAACGGCTCACCGGCTGCAAAAATTCAGCAGTGCCGTAGTTACCATTTCTTCCACTGAAGGCACATTGGTATCCGAGCGTCGAGGTCCCTCTCGTGAGCGGATTCGGAGAATCCAGGCAACTGGCACCCGTGTCTTCAGCAGAGCCCAAGCCAAACGCGGTGAAGTTAGAAATCGTCGCCCCGATGGCCTGACCATTGTTGAGGCCCGGACAAGAACTTATCGCCCCCTGAAGCGAAGTGGCACCGCAAGCGATGATGGTGTTTTGAATGGCCAGCTGTGCAGAGGCAAGGCTGAAGTAGCGAGGGTCGCCGACATCATTGGCATCGACTCCCAGCAATCCGTGCGTTTCAATGCTGCGCAGATAATCGACGCTCACCACGAGCCCGGGCCGAATTTCGTGCTCGACTCCGCCATTGAATTGCAAAGAACGGGGCGTGCGATAGTTCGGCGCGAGCAGACCGAGTGGCAGATTCATGCCCGCGGCCAGAAGCCTGCCGGAATACGATGGGTTGGGGGAAGACAAACTCGACGAAGAATAACTTGCTTTCAGTGAATTCTCGAGCGTCGCGATGCCTGGCGCCGCCTGGAAGATCGGAAGTGGAACTCCAGAGCCGTCAATGCAGGTGGGGTTGGGATTGGAGAGAAGACCGGCGGGTGTAACAATGGGCTGCGCCTGGCTGTTCAAACACGCAGACGGAGCGTACAAGAAATTTCCATTCTGCAGGCGCAGCGGCCGATCGACCAGAGCGTTGCCATAAAGAAGATCCTCATAGAAAAGTCCCGCGCCAGCACGGAAAACCGTTTTCCCACTCTTTGAAGGATCCCAGGCAAAACCCAATTGCGGAGCGAAGTTTGCGTTGGGTTGGCGGACCTGATTTCCCATTCCCGCAAAAGCATTATTGATGGCGGTTACCGCGGGCAAGTCGCTATCGGTGCGTCCGGTGTCATAGACCCATCGCAGCCCGAGGGACATGGTCACGTTGGGATGAATCTTCCAGAAATCGCCTACATACACTCCGAGCCGGTTATCCGGACCCAGTCCTCCGGCGGGAAGTCCAAGAGCTGATTTTGCGGTCGAGTAGCCCTGGCCATTACTGACGACGGCCCGCACCATCTCATAATCCAGCGGGTTCGAGGCGGTTGTGCCGTCCGGACCTAGCGGGCAGTTAGAAGTATTCGCCCCCGCGCAACCTGGATAAATCGTGCCGTTGCCAAAAACATCCGGAGAGGTTCCATAGAGTGGCGCGAAACGGGCAACCTCGATATGGTTCCAGTTCGCGCCGAAGTGAACAATGTGCTTCCCCATGACTCGACTTCCGTCATAAGTAATCTGGTAGTCGGACTGCGTCGTGCTCTGCGGCGCAGCAAAGTTCGATCCGGCGCTAAAACTGTTGATATTGAAACTTACCGGATAATCAGCGAAAGGAAGGCTCGTGCCAATGGTTCCGTCCGTGAGCTGATTCTGAAACCTTAAATCCGAAAGGCGAATGCTGT
Source organism: Acidobacteriaceae bacterium (assembly GCA_003132445.1). GTDB lineage: Bacteria > Acidobacteriota > Terriglobia > Terriglobales > Acidobacteriaceae > Sulfotelmatobacter. The sequence continues at coordinate 28,983 of PKXU01000023.1, forward strand.
GAGTGTAATCGCCCCTGGTGAAGTTCGTGCCGAGTACGGCGTTCCGCACATGATCCCGATTGTTATAGACCTGAAAACTGCTGGGAGCGAATACTGCCTCGGTGGAATTTTTGTGATAGTTGGCACGACCGAATATACGAACACTTTTGCTCCACTCGTAATCCCATCGGCCGAGAAGGTCATCCTCGGTGAAGGGAGCGGGAAAAGAGCCAGAATAGACGGAGAATGGTCCCGATATCAGCACTGGAGCTTGAAGATGCTGAAGGGTACGTTCCCCGTCGCCGAAGAAAAACATTTTGTCTTTGAGGATCGGGCCACCCAGGCTGGCGCCTTCCTGATTGCGCTGGAAATATGGCGAGGGCAGCGACGTCGCATGAGGCAGGCTCGCGGAACCAATTCCGTGGTCACGGAAAATGCCAAATGCCTCCCCGTGATAGGAGTCGGTGCCCGACTTCGTGACCACGTTGACTGCCCCGGAAGCACTTAATTCGTTGGAAAGATCAAGGTTCGACTGCGCGACGGAGAATTCCTGAATCGCGCTAACAGGAATATTTTCGGTGGAGGCGCCGACGGTTTCGTCGCTTACGTCAATGCCGTCCAGTTCGGTGCGTGTGATTCGCCCGAAGCGACCGTCAAACGAGATCGAAAAATAACCCGCTTTCGTTGGGTCGATATTCACTCCGTCCAGAATCTGAACGCCCGGCTCGAGCTGAGCAATGTCTAGGAAATTCCGGCCATTGAGCGGAAAATTCTCGAGTTGGCCGGCGTTGAAAACTTCCTGCACGATCGCCTGGTCGGTGTTCAGCGGTATTCTGCCTACCTCTACCTTCACCAGCGTCTTTTCGTCGCCAACGTCCAGTTTCACATTGCCGTTGGTAATATTGTCGACCCTAACTTCTAAAGGCATCTCTACGGTCTTAAAGCCCTTGGCTGCGACACGCACGCGGTACATTCCCGGAACGAGCGAACCGGAGGAATATTCTCCCTTTGCGCCGGTGGTGGCCTGAATCGTCTGGCCACTGGCGCTGGTCATCATGATCTTGGCACCCGGCACCAAAGCGTTGGAGGCGTCGGTCACGATCCCCACGATACTGCCCGTCGCGATGGTGGTTTGGGCAAACGCCGCGGACAATAGCACTCCCAGCGTGGCCAGCATTAAACCCGCCCCCACGGCAGACCTCCGGGAGAAATTCAGGTTCGGCATCTTCCACCTTTCTTTCGAAACCTTCATGAATGTTTTGCTCTCGTTCGAGGAACGCATTGATTTTAAAAAACAGGATTTTAAAAACCGTTAGAGCAGAATATCGAGAATCGCTGCTCGGCGGGATACGAAGTATGTGGCGATGTATAGCTAACCCGACAACACATAAGTTTGAGCTACGTTCTTACCCAGTCTAAGAGCGGTCAGAAATCAGACTTCACTGTATAGTAACCGGCGCGATGACGGACGCGGTAGGCGGCGGCATTAGGCACGCCCACCACTTTCACCTCGATGCGGCGAAAGTCCGAGAATGATGTCCGCTGCGAAGGATAATAAGCGAGCAGATATTGCGTCCGCAGTTCGTCGCTGATTTTGTGGAAGGCCTCGTCAAGGTCCCCGGTGGAGGTCGCATAGTAGTACTTGCCTCCGGTATCGTCCGAAAGTTGAATCAGCGCATGCTCGCCGCCCGTTTCGCGTCCGGCGCTGCTCTCGATGGGAACAACGATAATCGAGTAGACGATAGCTTCCGCTTCTTCCGCCGCGCGTACGGCCTGTTTGTACTCAAACTTGCTGTAGGTGTCCCCCCCGTCGGTAATCAGAACGATGACTTTTCGTCCCTGTCGGCGTTCCAGGGAGCGCGAAGCAAAATAAATCGCATCATAGAGCGCCGTGGCAGCTCCCACGCGAATGTGGTCGATGGCCTCGTCAACGCTGTGGAGATCGGAAGTATAGCCATGCGTCGATTCGTAAACGACCTCACTGAAACCAAAGACGGAAAGTGCGTCGACCGGGCGAAGAATGGCATGTGCGAAACGCTTGGCCGAGGCTTGCTCCAAGGGCAAGTCATGACGCGTACTGAGACTGGTGTCGATCTCCAGGGCGATCGACAAAGGCAACGCCGATTCCTTATCGAAGATTTTGATTGTCTGCTCCTGAGCATCCTCCATCAAAACGAAATTGTCCTTGGTAAGGCCGTCGATGGGAGCGCCATGCGCGTCCGTCACGGTCACGAATACATTGACCAGATTGACATCGACGCGCAGCGTGGTGCTGGGTTGGGACTGTCGTCCTGAGTGAGCTGAATTCTGCTGAACTGGGTTTTGCGCCTGTGCGGTAGATGGCTGTTGCGCCCATAGGCCGCAGACAGCAACCAGCAAGCCGCTGAGGAGCAGAATCGTGGCGGATTTTCTCATCGAGTGATGGAATTATACCTTTGCCAGCAGTAGTTTCAGTCGAAGCACGAGTTCTCACCCCCAGCGCGCAAGGTCAAAACCGCAGATGCGCCGCTGATTCTGTCTTTCTCTTTCTCTTCCTACGATTTCTTCACGGCGAACTGCACGATTCAGGATCTTCCGCTGACGCGGAAACGACCTTCGAACCGCGTGCAGTTAGATGCGGCTTGGGATGCCGGGCTGCCTCTAGCTCACGAATTTGCGCGGGGAATATCCGGAGGGAAGGGATCACCATCGGCCCACACCGCGCCGTCCTCGAAATGTTCCTTCTTCCAGATTGGCACGGTGCGTTTCAAAGTGTCGATAAGCCATCGGCAGGCATCAAAGGCGGCCGCGCGATGCGCGGACGCTACCACGATCAGCACGCTGGTCTCGCCGATTTCCAGCCGACCCAGCCGGTGCACGATGGCAACGTCGCGAATTTGGAAGCGCTGCATGGCTTGATTGGCCAACGACTCCATCTGATCGAGCGCCATTTCTTCGTAGGCTTCGTAGTCGAGATAGAGTGTCTTGCGGCCTCGGGTCTGATTGCGCACGATGCCCTCAAAGACAAGGGCAGCCCCATCTTCTCCGCGCTTGACGCTGGCCATAGTTCGCGCGGTGTCAATGGGTTCGCGAACGATCCACGCGCGGCGACGGCGTTGTTTTGGCTGAGAACCTGTCCCGATTGAACTGGCAACGGCGGGAGTTTCCGAAGTTCCTCCGCTCACCGGAGGCAGCAGTGCAACTTCGTCGTCAGCTCTCAAAACCGTATCGGGTCGGGCATATTGTTGATTTACCGCCAAGGCCACCGACGCCAGCGATTCTTCCAGGCGAGGAATCTTCGATTGGTAATGGGCGAGCAAATCGCGGAGCGAAGCCTGCTCGGGGAGGTCAATCGAGTCCACTGATTTCCCCGCCATTTCCTTCAGAACGCCGAAGAAGAGAACTCGCACGCGCATCAGGCATTCAGTTTACCCTGAGTTGAGCCGCGTGGCGGGGCTCGACGTGTTCGAGAGGCGGGCAAAGGAAAAATGGCCAGCCTCAATCGAGGCTGGCCATCGGAGCTTGTAACGCATTCAGACTTACGTGAGCACCTTATCGTGAACCGGCTCCGGTTCTTTAACGGGCTCCGTAGGATGGTAATCCTGCTTCGGATCCTTCGGTGGCGTGGAGAGAATTTTCGCTTCCGACCCTTCGGCCACGGCGGGCAATGAAACTCTCAACGCCTCGTCGATGGTCTTCACGTAATGCACCGTCAGATTCTCCAACTGTTCCGGCGAGAGATCCTCCTCAACGTTCATTCTGTTCTCCGCAGGTAGAATCACGTCTCGAACCCCGGCTCGCTTGGCGGCCAGCACTTTTTCTTTAATTCCCCCCACAGGAAGAACGTTGCCGCTCAATGTGATTTCTCCCGTCATCGCGAGCAGCGGAGTGATGCGACGCTTGGTCAGAAGCGACACCAGGGTCGTAGCCATGGTCACGCCTGCCGAGGGTCCATCTTTCGGAATCGCTCCAGCCGGTACGTGAATGTGGATATCATGATCGGCAAAGAAGCTTTCCTGAACTCCCAGCCGATCCGCATTGGATCGCACCCAGGTGAGCGCGGCCTGCATCGATTCCTGCATGACCTGGCCGATCTGCCCGGTCATGGTGAATCCTCCCTTGCCCTTCATCGCATTCGCTTCGACGAATAGGACGTCGCCGCCCGACGGAGTCCAGGCGAGACCCACGGCCACGCCCGGCCGCTCGGTCCGCTCGGCGATTTCTCCTTCACTGCGAATCTTAATGCCGCCAAGGAACTCCTGAATGATTTCCTTGTTGACGACAAGTTTCTCCGTCTTGCCTTCGGCCAATCGCCGCGCTTGTTTGCGGCAGATCGTGCCGATGGTGCGCTCCAGGCTGCGCACGCCGGCCTCGCGTGTGTAATGCCGGATCACGTAGCGCACACCTTCTTCGGGAAACTCAATCTGTTCCGCAGTGATGCCGTTCTCATCAATTTGCCGCGGTATCAGGTACCGGAAGGCAATATGAACTTTTTCTTCTTCCGTATAGCCCTGCAGTTCGATGATCTCCATGCGATCGCGCAAGGGCTCCGCAATCGGATCGAGCATATTGGCGGTAGTAATGAACAGGACCTTCGACAAATCGAAGGTCACGTCCAGATAATTGTCGCGGAAGGTCGAGTTCTGTTCGGGATCAAGAGCTTCCAGCAGCGCAGAAGCTGGATCGCCGCGGAAGTCACGTCCGACCTTGTCGATTTCATCCAGCATGAAGACGGGATCTTTCGTCTCCGCGCGCCGAATGCCCTGGATGATCTGCCCCGGCAGCGCTCCAATGTAAGTTCGACGATGACCGCGAATTTCTGCTTCGTCGTGGACGCCGCCCAGAGAGAGCCGCACGAACTTGCGGCCTAATGCGCGCGCGATCGACTTGCCCAGCGAAGTTTTTCCCACGCCCGGAGGTCCGACGAAGCACAGAATCGGCCCCTTCATATTCGGCTTCAGGCGCCGGACAGAGAGATAATCCAGAATGCGGTCTTTGACTTTCTCGAGATCGTAATGATCCGCATCCAGAATTTCCTTTGCCTTGGGAATCTCAATTTCCTGGCCGGACGTTTTCGCCCACGGCAGCACGGCGAGCCATTCAATGTAGTTGCGGGTCAGCGAATAGTCGGCCGCCATCGGCGACATGCGCGAGAGCCGGCCCAATTCCTTGAGCGCCTCTTTCTTGACCTCGTCGGGCATGCCGGCTTCTTCGATTTTCTTTTTCAGGTCCTCGACGTCACGCTGGCCTTCATCCTGTTCACCCAGTTCTTTCTGTATGGCCTTCATCTGCTCGCGCAGGTAATACTCGCGCTGGGTCTGCTGCACCCGGTCCTGCACTTCGCTTTGAATCTTGTTGCGCAGTTGCTGGACTTCGAGTTCCTTGGCGAGATGCTGATTGATCTTTTCTAAGCGGACATGGATGTCGAGAGTTTCCAGCGTGTCCTGCTTGTCGGGCGTCGACAACGAAGGCAACGACGACGCGATGAAGTCCACGAGGCGGCCCGGCTCGTCGATGTTCATGGCTACGGTCGAGAGTTCATCGGAAAGTGTGGGCGAACCGGCAACGATCTGCTGAAACAGCGTCAGCACATTGCGTTGCAACGCTTCGATCTCCGAGGTCGCGATCGGCGTGGTACCCTCGGGCAGCGGGGAATGATGCGCGACCATGAAGGGCGCCAATTGCGTGAACTCGCCTAACTTTACACGTTCCAGACCTTCGGCGAATACGAACAGGCTCTGGTTGGGCATCTTGACAACTTTGTGTACGACAGCGGACGTTCCTACCGTGTACAGATCGGTCGGTTGGGGGGAGTCGACCCGGGCTTCGCGCTGGGCCACGACGATGATGGTCTTGTCTTCCCCAAGAGAATTAATCAGTTGAACAGAACTTTCCCGGCCCACCGTCAGAGGCAGAACGGCATGCGGGAACAAAACAGTATCCCGCACCGGGAGCACCGGCAGGGGCTTTTGATCACTTATTTCCTTGCTCTTAGGAGTGCGCTCGACTAGCGGCTGCTGACTCATTATGTCTCCTTGAGTGTAACTCGCTCAAGTTTAGATGTTACTCTTCCGAGAAAGGTTTCAGAAGTGCTGCGGGCTTCCCGCAACAGATTGGATTCTAGTAGCTTACGATCTTGAATAATCCTGACGTGCCGAGGCTAACCCCGAAGGACCATGGCTGCCAAGCCCTAAATTGGGAAGCGTAGCTTTCTATCAAAAATTCAACGGGCAACGACTTCGAGGATTCAAACGGCCGGATAGATCCCCAGTACTTTTACGAACTCGGCCACTTCGCCCAGATGGCGCAGCGCGTTACGCGCTGGCTCGTCGTCACCGCGCAGAAAGTCCACATAGAAGACATACTCCCACGGCCGGCCGCGCATGGGACGGGATTCAATCTTGCTCAGGCTGATATCCCGCAAAGCGAATACGCTCAGCGACTTGAAGAGCGCGCCCGGCACATTTTTCACCTGAAAAACGATGGAGGTCTTGTTCGCTCCGCGTGGAACGAGGTGATGAAAGTCGGCTCCCGCAACTTCTTTGGCCGTGCCCGACAAGCGGGAACTCTTGCTTCGTTTCGTCCGGCCCAGCTTGCGGATCAAGAAGAACCGAGTGAAGTTACGCTTATCGTCCTCAATGCCGGCTTGAAGAATGTTTCCCGCATATTCGCGAGCGGCGTGCTGGCTGGCAATTCCCGCCGCATCTTTCAGCTGATTTGCAATCACGTGCTTTACGCTGCCGGCCGTGTCGTAAAACGGCACCGCTTCGATCCGCGGATGCCGGCGAAAAAAGTCGCGACACTGATCGAGGGCTACGGGATGAGATAACACGCGCCGCAGCGAGCTCAGCCGCACCCCGGGCGGAGCGATTACGTTGTGTACGATGCGCAGCAGATATTCGCCTTGAATGAAAACCTGCCGCGCCAGCATTAGATCGGCGTGCTCGGCGACGGTTCCGGCCAGCGTGTTTTCAATGGGAATGACCGCCGCTCCCACGGATCCCTGTTCTAGCCGGTCGAACACCCCTGCTGAACGGGCGCACGGCACAACTACGCAGCCGGGCAGCATCCCCTCTGCCGCCTCGTGACTGAATGAGCCGAGTTCCCCCTGGATCGCAACTTTCATGATCGCAACCTTCATGCGTTTTTCTGAATAGGGCAAGGTACTTCACCGGGCAACTCTGCGCAAATGAACTTATGCGCGCTGACACCTTGCAAGCGCTATAAGTCCTTCTTCATGACCAGCGCATCCACGCCGTTGCTATAGTAGCGCGGCCGGGTCCGGATTACGTTGTAGCCGTGGCGTTTATAGAAAGACAAAGCCGATAGGTTATCCACCGACGTTTCCAGACCAACAGCGGTAGATCCAGCCGCCCGGAGGCGCTCTTCCGCGGCGTTCATCAGGAGCGACCCCACTCCAAAACGGCGAGCCGCGGCAACCACGTCAATCGTAATCACGTGCCCCGTCGAACCTGAGTGCACGACGATAAAACCCGCCGCTTTACCTTCCGCATCGCTGGCCACCAGCGTGAACGCGCCTCGCCGCCGGATGTAGGATTTTAGCTCCGGTTTCGAATAGGAAATTCCCGGGGGGAAACATTCCTGGTCTATCCGCCAAAGGGGCTCGAAATCCTCGGGCTTAAAGTCGCGAATGACAAAGGGCACGACCACATTGTAGCGGTGGGGTGAGGGATCGCCGCTGCATCGCGAAGCTGGCGGAACGATTCGGACTTGCTTTTCCACAGCCCGCTAGTGGTCGGTCAGAAAAAATTCAGTTTGCCGTGATTGCCCCCTTGCTCGGGTCGCAACCTCGGACGTACCATCAGCATCAGAGGACTGAGTGAAGACGTGGTGGGACGCCTTCTAGTCATCGACGTCGTCGGCGCGGTTGCGGTCCTGGCGATCTGGTATTTTCTCTTCGCCGCCTATAACCGCCGCAAAGGAACCGAGGCACTCCGCTGGGTACAGTCAGCGTGCGCCGGCAAAGGACGCATCCTTGACTGGCGATGGCTGAACAGCTACCGGCTTCACGCTCGTATTCAATTCCCTTCCCGCAACTTTGAAAACGCTCACGTCACTGTGAAGCTCCGGCCGCGGGCCATGCCGGTTCACTGGCTGTTGAGCTGCTGGCACAAACAGAAAGAAACGTTGACCTTCGAAGCTGACCTGGGAGGCTCACCCAGTTTCCATCTTGAGGTTGTGCGGCATCGCTGGTGCGCTCACAGTCGCGGAGTCACCGCGCTTCGCCGCGATGAACGCCAGTGGGACGTCTATGAACCCGGCCCCGTAGTTCTGACCACGCGCACTCATTGGAAAGAGGATTCCTCCCCAGAAATCAATACCTTGATGACGGTGCGTCAACAGGATGTGCTGCAGGTTCACTTTCGGCCGGAATCTCCACAATTCTCCGCAACCATTTCTCTCGACGCACTCTACGATCCGAAGACCGCCGCCGGATTCCTCACTACTTTGCGGGAATTGGCCGCAGGCGCCTCCGCACACCGCCAGTAATTCTTCCTCTCACGCTGGTGGGGATTATGAATTAAACTGCCCACATGCCCAGCGCTCGCCAGGGATCGATTCGACTGTTTCGATTCGCTGGAATCGATGTGTTCCTGCATTGGTCCTGGTTTCTGGTAGCCGCCATCGAAATCCAGATGCGGAAAGGAAGTTATTCATCAGTCACCTGGAACGTATTCGAATATCTGGCGCTGTTTCTGATTGTGACAATTCATGAGTTCGGACACGCTCTCGCGTGTCGTCAGGTCGGAGGCATCGCCAATCAAATCGTCCTGTGGCCTCTGGGCGGCGTAGCGTACGTAGACCCTCCCCAGCGACCCGGCGCAACTCTGTGGAGCATCGCCGCTGGACCGCTGGTCAATGTTGTGCTCATCCCGGTTTTGTTTGTCGCCGTCATGGTTGGCCGGTCCTTGGGATGGCCCGACACCATGCCCAATCTGTATCAGTTAGTGCGAGCTATCTCGTATATCAATCTGGGCCTGCTCATCTTTAATATTTTGCCTATTTATCCCTTGGATGGCGGTCAGATCCTTCGCTCGCTGCTTTGGTTCGTCCTGGGGCGCGCGCACAGCTTAATTGTTGCAACGGTGTTCGGTTTGTTCGGAGTTGTCGCCTTCATTGCCCTCGCCGTATGGAAGCAAGACCTCTGGCTGGGGGCAATCGCGCTGTTTATGCTGATGAGTTGCTGGGGCGGGCTGAAACACGCGCTAGTCCTGTTGCGTTTTGCAAAGCTTCCGCGCCGCGATGGTTTCGTCTGTCCCACCTGCAAAACCGCACCTCCGATTGGCGAGTTCTGGCGATGTGGGAAATGCGGCCAGCAATTCGATACTTTCCAGACCGGAGCGGCTTGTCCGAACTGCAGAACCCAATTCACTCAAACCAAGTGCCAGGACTGCGGAGCGTTGCGTCCCATGCACGATTGGATGGTCGCCTCAGTCGTTCCCGCGAACGTATGATTCACGTCCTCCAAGCCCGTTCTTGAATAAATCTCTTTTATGCGTCTCATCAGCTTTTTCGATTGGCGGGTGCAGGAGTCACGCGCTATCCTTCGTGTTCCAAAATCAGCGTGTTGAAACCAGCCATTTCAACTTCCCTGTATCGTGAAACAGCTTTGCCCAAATCATAGGTTTCTATCCGAAGGAGACTGAAAGATATCCATGCCCACCGAACTGCGCAATTTCCTGGCACTCTCATACGATGAACTGGAAGACCTGAACATTAAGGCCAAAGACCAGCGCAGGAACCGCGTCGCCTCTCACAAGGTGCAGGAAGACCGCCTCAAGTATCTGACCGACGAAAAGCGGATCAAAGCCGTGACCGTGCTCTTCAGCGATCTTGAAGGCCGGTTGCACATGCTCGACTACGACAAAAAGTTCCTGCTCAAGAGTTGGGACAATCTCACTTTCGACGGTTCCTCCATCCGCGGCTTCACCGCGCAGCGCGAAAGCGATCTCCGGCTGGGCATCGATTGGGGCGCGTTCTACTGGGCTCCGGCAGATGTTTTCGGTTCCGGCAAGGTGCTGGTCTTCGGCGAAGTCATCGACAAGGGCGGAACATCTTATTCCGGCGACATTCGCGGCGTGCTTAAGAATTACGCCGAAGAGCTCAACAAGAAAAAAGGTTACACGCTCAACGCCGCCAACGAGATTGAAGGGTTTCTTTTCAAAGGACCGGATGCCGAGCGCCACTACCACGAGACGGGAAAGTTCGAATACGTCAACACCGGCGGATATTACCATTCTCTGCCCGGTGATCCGCTCCGCACCTTTATCGACACCACGGCGGAAGTGCAACGCGCGATGGGATTTCAGAACGAAAAAGATCACCCGGAAGTCGCGCCCTCGCAGTTTGAAATTAACTACGGCTATGGAGAAGTCGTAGCCGCCGCCGACCAGATTCAGCTCTACAAGCTGATCTGCCGTCAGGTAGCAACCAACATGGGACTCACCGCGTCGTTTCTGCCGAAGCCGGTGATCGGCGTGAACGGCAGCGGAATGCACACCAATGTTTCCATCAGCGAAGGTGGCAAGAATTTATTCTGGGACGCGAAGGGCGAAGAAAAACTCAGCAAGATGGGGTGGTCCTTCGTCGACCGCATTCTTACCCACGGGAACGACATTTGCCTGCTGCTGAATCCCAGCGTGAACGCCTATCGCCGCCTCGATCCACATTTCGAAGCGCCCAACCAGATCAAGGCGTCGGCGGTCGACCGCGGCTCGATGATCCGCATTCCCATCGGCAACGAAAAGAGCATGCGCGTCGAAGTTCGCTCCGTCGCGCCTGACGCAAATCCTTACATGGTGATGCTCGCGATCTTCAAGACCGGCCTGGACGGTGAGACCGCGAAGATCAAGAACCTACGCCAGGCGGAGCGCTATCTTCCCGACAACATTTACGACGCGCTGGCAAACTTCAAGAAGGCAGAGTGGACGTCAACCCTGCTGGGCGAAGATGTCAAAGGCCGTTACGCAGACTTGAAACAAGCCTCCGCCGATCGCTGTCCCCGCGCCCTTGGAACCTTAATCAAAGCCCAGGAAGTCCAGTTTCACCACGAAGTCTACAACCAGTTTCTGTGGAATCTGTTTTAGATTGCTGCAGTGCTGCCAATCGCCCCGGTCGAAAGCCGGGGCATTTTTTGCGCGCAATCAAAAAAGCCCGGGGCAACGTTGACTCCCGACTCGAGTGACCCTAAGATGACACCGCAGAATCGCCGGACAGCCTGAGGTGCCGATGTCGCGCCCAAACGAAAGCATTGCTTCTCTAAATCTTTTTCGCGCCATCGCCACCGACGTCCACTTCTGGATTCCGCTGATCGTCCTCGTTGGCGGTCTCATCCTCCTGGATACGCTCCGTTGAATTCATCGTCAGCAATCGTGCAGACGGTGCCGTCCTCCGAACCGAGTCCGATGCATGCCACCCGCCTGCGCTCCCTGCAGGCGCTCGGCATTTTCTGTGGCTTCGCTGCCGGAGCGTGGCTAGGCGGGGCCGAAGCTCCCATCAAGCTCGTCAATCCCGATATTTCTCCTGTCACCATTTCCCTCATTATGGTCTTTGGAGTTTTCCTGGCACGCTGGAGCGTGCCAGCTCTTATCCGCGGCACATCGCACGTGCGTCACGACGTACGACAGGCTCCGCACCTCATCGTCTGGGCCGTGCTCGCCGGATGCATGTGGGCCGTCGCCAACACGCTTACCATTTACGCCATCCGCAACGTCGGCCTCAGCATCGCGTTTCCGCTGTGGAACACGAATAGCCTGCTCGGCATCTTCTGGGGCTTTTTGCTTTTCAACGAATTGCGTCATGCCGGCTGGAGGCGCTGGCTCGGCGTTTTGGGCGGGGCTGTATTCATGTTCGCGGGAGCGACACTGCTGGCGGTCGCTTTGTCGCATCGGGGCGCGGCAGGTGAGGCCAGGCTTGGAATCATCGCGGCTCTGGGCGCGGGCGTTCTCTGGGGAACCATGTACATTCCCTACCGCAAAGCCTATCTCACCGGCATGAATCCCCTGTCGTTCATTACTTTTTTCACCGTGGGTGAACTCGCCACCATGATCGCAGTGGCCTTGGCGTATCGTGGAGCAACGCCGCTCTGGCATGAACTCATCAGCGCCCGCGCAGTTCTGTTCTGGCTGATGATCGGCGGTTTCGTCTGGGTCATTGGAGATTTGTTCCAGCAATACGCCACGAAATATGTCGGCATCAGTCGCGGCATCCCGCTTTCCAATACCAATCAGCTCTGGGGATTGTTATGGGGCATTCTGGTTTTTCATGAATTACGAGGAGGAAGTCAAACCATTTACGCACAAGTCGCTGGAGGTTCTCTACTCATGGCCTTGGGCGCAGTGGCAATCGCCCTATCATCTGCGAATGCGCGAGAACATTCGTACTGGCAGGATGCCGCCGCGCGCGAGGGCCAACGCTATCGCGTCGAAGGCGAATATGTGCGCGCAGGAATGGAAGGCAAGCATTTCGGCGCCAATCCCGGAAACAGAACGCTCTTGGATTGGCTGCTCATTCTCGGCACCACTGCTCTATTCGTTGTCCTCGCCGTCATGGCACGACTTCCTCGTGTGGACATTGCCTTGGGTTGGGCCTTTGCCCTTTTGATCGCTATGGTCGCTCTGCTGGCGAGCTGCGGAGTTGCGCTTTGGCGGACCACTCGATTTCGCTAAGCGCTTGCCTCCGGCCAAGATTCAATGCGAATGTTGAGGGTTCTGTGTACAAGGATTTTATCGGGGCGTCATTCCGAAATCCGGCGCACTTCAGCCGGATGAGGAATCTCCCGTTCTGTGTCCGGCTTTGCTCGCAGCCAAGATCCCTTCGACGACAAGCGGTAGCCGCGCGACCAATCTCTGCAAGTGTGCTAGATTCGAAAGTTTGATGGACCTCGCACCCACGATTTCCACGCAGGCTTTGACACGCCGTTTCGGCGATCTTGTAGCCGTGGACGGCATTGACCTAAACGTAGCGCCGGGACAATTCTTTGGCTTTCTCGGCCCCAACGGCGCGGGTAAATCAACCACCATAAAAATGCTCACCGGGTTGCTGGCGCCGAGTTCCGGCCGCATCAAGATTCTGGGCCTTGATCTCAACACCGACCCCGTCGACGTGAAACGTCAGATCGGAGTTGTGCCCGAGGGCATGGCGCTATTTGGCCGCCTCACCGGCGCGGAGTTCCTCAGTTTCGCCGGGCGGATGTATGGCCTCGATCGCCTGACGGCAGCCAAACGTGCGGCCGAACTACTTGAGTTCATGCAACTCGCCGACCAGCCCAAAAAACTCGTCACCGACTATTCGCACGGCATGCAGAAGAAGCTGGCGCTGGCCGCCGCCGTCATTCATGGTCCGAAAGTACTATTTCTCGATGAACCGTTCGAAGGCGTCGACGCGATCGCCGCCGGCACTCTGAAATCCATGCTGCAAGGGATGATCGCTCGCGGCGCTACAATTTTTCTCACGTCGCATGTACTCGAGATTGTGGAGCGCCTGTGCAGTCACGTCGCCATTATTCATCAGGGACGCTTGGTCGCGCAGGGATCACTCGAGGAACTTCGCATGGGCGTTGAAGCGCAAACATCCGGCGCCAGGGAGGGCACCGCAACAGCCGGCGAAAAGCTCACGCTGGAACAGCTTTTCCTGCGCATCGTGGGCGGAACGGGTCATGCCGAACAGGAACTTTCCTGGCTCGGCTAATGCTCTGTATGCGATGCCAGTTCTTTCTCGTACGTACAATTGTGTAAATGTACATACATTCTTGTACATAACATGTTCCGCAAGGAACATTTTGTAAAGTCGATTCGGGGTTCCCGGCACAAAGGACCTCAAAGACATGTTTTTTCTTCCTCTTAGCCAGTTTTTACTGCGCCAGTCGCCGAACGGAATCCCTCTGGCAACTATTTATCGAGACCTGCCATCAAGTTCGAGTTTAATCCGCGCAGGAATTTCCTCCGGCGGTGAATACGACCGGCGCGCAGCCGTCTCAAAGCCGGGAACATTTTACTGTGAGACACGATCGACATGGTTCGCAGCGAATACTCAAAGTGTGCCCCACAATCACAGCAAACTTTATAACTGTGGCCTTCGAGGGTAAAAACACGACTCAGTTTCGTATGGTGACAGCCGAAGGCAAAATCGAACGCATTGGCTAACGGATGCGTAACGCTGTCCCATAACGGAGTTCCTTTAGATGCCATGATCTTCACCTGATTCTGACGTCTCAAGGTTCTAACGGCAAGGATTAGAGGAACCGTGAGCTACATTACAATGATTTGTGATTTCAATCACGACAGCTAGCCTGTGCCCGCCAGGAAGCTTTCGCGGATATTTTCGGCGCATCTCGAGAAAAGGTTAGCGTGATTTCAATATCTTATCTTCTCCGTGCATGAATCCACAGCTGTAGGCGAATCGAGTCCGAACGAAATGATACGTCCAGAAGTTTCGTCCCAGTTGATCGCCATCGCCGAATTGCGCTGGCGTATGTTCCTCAACGGCCTGCGCAGCAAGCGCGGCAAAATGGAACTGGCCTCGCGCATCCTGGTTACGCTCGCCTTTTCGCTTGGCGGACTGCTTGCCTTCACCCTCGCAACGGGTTTTGCCTGGTACTTTGTTTCACAAAACAAAGCCGAGTATCTGGCGATTTTATTGTGGGCCGTTTTCCTCTTCTGGCAGCTTTTTCCCGTAATGGCGACTGCCTTCACCAACAATCCTGATTCGGCAGAGTTGCTGCGCTTTCCGATTACCTACGGTTCGTATTTTCTGATTCGTCTGGCCTACGGATTTTTCGATCCTGCCAGCGCGCTGGGAACGGTGGGCCTATCAGGGATTCTGCTCGGTATTACTTTGGCGCGGCCCCTGCTCTTTCCTTACACACTTTTGGTTCTCTTCACCTTTGCGCTGTTGAACCTGGTTTTAATGCAGACAATTTTCGCCTGGCTGGAGCGCTGGCTGGCTCAGCGCCGCACACGCGAAATCATAAGCGTGCTTTTCATTCTGACAATGTTCAGCTTCCAGTTAATCGGTCCCTTGATGGGACGCTTGGGAAGAAAACCGCATCCCGAATTGAATCAGGCGTTCGAGATGGGAGCACGGGTGCAGGCCTTCTTCCCACCCGGTCTGGCTGGCAGTGCTATCGCACAATTTTCCCACGCACGGTTTCTGCCTGGGCTCGCCTCGCTTGCGTTTCTGGGAGCACTGACACTTGCCATCGGGATATTGCTGCACCTGCGGCTGCGCGCGCAGTTTCGCGGCGAGAATCTCAACGAAGCCGCAGCTCGCCCCGCTTCGGTGCAGACACAGGGATTGCGAGTGGGATGGAACCTGCCCGGATTCTCGCAGCCGGTTGCAGCCGTATTCGAGAAAGAGATGCGCTACCTTGCCCGCAGCGGCCCCATGCTACTCACTCTGATCATGCCCATTCTCATGCTATTGATCTTTCGCCTGGGACCGATGAACTCTCTGCGGCACTCGAGTGCCTTCAGCCGATCGTTCAGCCGTACGCCCGACATGGCGTTTCCCGGCGTGGCTGCCTACGCCATTCTGGTCCTCACCAACTTGCTCTTCAACAGCTTTGGCGGCGATGGCGGAGGCATTCAATTCTTCTACGCGTCTCCTATCAACTTCCGCCAGATTGTGCTGGCGAAAAACTTAACCCATGCCAGCATCCTCGCCGTGAACACGGCTTTGGCGTGGATTGCAGTTTCCTATCTTTACGGCCGTCCGCACCTTGCCGTTTCGGTTGCGACTATCGCCGGACTTCTCTTCGCGGCGCCCTTGAACTTTGCCGCAGGGAATTTGCTTTCGATTTACGCGCCTAAGAAGCGGGATTTTTCCACCTTCGGGCGGCAGAATGCCTCGCAAACAACGGTGCTGGCGAGCTTCGGATTGCAGATCGTGACGGTGGGCCTCGGCGTCGCGATTTTCATGCTCGCCCGGCTCTACCAAAATCCATGGCTGGCTACGCCGCTGTTCCTGATGCTGGCAGCGGTTACGATTCCAATTTACTTTATGGTTCTCCGCCATATTGACGGAATCGCGATTGAGCGCCGGGAAACGCTGGTGGCTGAATTGTGCCGCGCCTGAGTGAGTGAGTCAACTCGTCTTCTGTTCTTCGTATCTGTCTCACATCTTTTGTTCTTTTTCCGGTCGCGCCGTAAACCGATATCCTACCCCGCGAACGGTCAACAGGTGTCGCGGATTCGCCGGATCGTCTTCGAGATAGCGACGCAGCCGAACCACGAAATTATCAATGGCGCGCGTGTCGGTATCCTCGTGCAATCCCCAAACTTCTTCCAGAATTTGTTTGCGCGAGACAATGCGGCCGTCGTTGCGCACCAAATGCCGCAGCAGCTCCGACTCCATGAGGGTCAAATGAATTGTGTTTTCCCCAGATCGCAGCTCCAGCGCTCCGAAGTCGATTGTCTTGCCATAGAATGAAAATGTTCCGAAGTCCTCGGTCGAACTCGAATCGGCCTGCGACTCCCCGGAAACCGACTCCTGCCCGCTGCGAAGCCACTGGCTGCGCCGCAGCAGTCCCTGCAAGCGCGCCAGCAAAATCGAAAGCTCAAAGGGCTTCGCAAGATAATCGTCCGCTCCAGAGGCAAAGCCTTTCAGCACATCTTCCGGGCGTCCCCGCGCCGTCAGCATCAGGACCGGCACATAATTTCGCGCGGCGCGTAATTCCGATACCACGCTGAATCCGTCTTTTCCCGGCAGCATGATGTCGAGCACCACAGCATCAAAAGTTTCTTTCCTGCCGAGCAGACGATCGGTGGCCGCTTCGCCGTCGCCAACCACTTCCGCCGCATAACCCTCCGCTTCGAGATTGAACCGCAATCCCTGCGCCAAATGAGCTTCATCTTCCACCACCAGCACACGGCTCATTCCGCCCACCTCGGCAGTTCCATCACGATCGTAGTTCCGTGCCCTTCGCCATCACTTTCGGCAAAAACTTTGCCGCCATGCTTTTCAGCGATCGCCTTCACAATGAACAAACCCAGTCCCGTTCCTTTTACATGCGCCAACGACCGGTGGGGAACCCGATAGAAGCGCCTGAAAATGCGTTTCATGTCGTCGGGTGGAATTCCCACGCCCTGATCCTGCACGCGGAGGACAACGCGTTCTTCGTCCGGTGTTTCCAACTGCACGCGCACGTCAACGTTTTCTCCGGAATATTTCACGGCATTGTCGAGCACGTTGGATACAGCCGTGCGCAAGTCTTCCGCGTTACCCCGCACGCGCAGCGCCTCGCCGCCGTTCGCGGCTTCCTGGTAACGCATGACTTCAGGTTGCAAATGATGGCGCGATCGCGTGGCCTCCATGCACTCGCGCACCAACTGGCCAAAATCGACTTGCACCTTTTCCCGTCCGGTCTTTTTGTCTCCGGCCCGGCCAGCACGTAAGACCTGTTCCACAGTATCGGTCAAGCGGTCGGTATCGCTGAGCATCAATCGATAGAACTCCTGCTTCTGGCGCTCCGGCAGCTCCCGGCGCTGCAGAGTTTCCAGATGCAGCCGGATCGACGCGACCGGCGTTTTCAATTCGTGCGTCACTGCGTTAATAAAACTGTCGTGCTGTTCACTGCGCCGCAGCTCCCGCACCAGGAAAATCGTGTTTACCACCATGCCTGCAATAATAAGCGCGAAAAAGACGATGCCGAAGAACAGCAGCACCCCTTCGCGCCAGTTCAGGATGATCCATCCGACGTTCAGGGCAACAGCCAGCGCCACCAGGCCAACGCCCAGGCAAAGAAAAAATACGATCGTTCCGCGGCGGCTCGAGATGCGCATACCGTTCTCGCACCGATTTTACCGCGTTCGCGGCCGCGCGTTCGAAAACACCGAGTGAGGGTGTCTCTAATCCGGCACGCGCTTCTTAACTTCAGAACGGCAAGCGTAGCGAGAAGATAGGAATGTGGTCTGTAGGATGGAATGAGGTCGGAGCGATTTCAAATCCGCCGCCGAAGGTCAACGCGAGACGGTTCTTTATCCGGAATCGGCCGATCACAAGGCCTGGCGTGAGGTATACCGATGTTTCGCCCTGAAACGAATCGAGCTGAAGGGATTTTGCCTCTTAGTCTCCCGCAACCGAGACTTCCGGCATGGCTGCTGTAATCAGGCGTCCATTCGGCGTCGGCACTAATCCGCGCTCCACTTCGTCCAGCTTCACCCGCTTGATGTCCCACGCCAGTCCCAGCGTTTTCAATGCCCAAATTCCGTACCAGTTCATATCGACTTCATACCACTTGAAGCCGTGCTGCGCTGCCGTCGGATGCGCATGATGATTATTGTGCCAGCCTTCACCGAAGGTCAGCAGTGCAACCCACCAGCTGTTGGTGGAAAGATCACGCGTGGCAAAACGCCGCGAACCCCACGAGTGCGTGGCCGAATTGACCAGCCAGGTCGCGTGCAATCCAACCACTGTGCGGAGAAACGTTCCCCACAAAAGCCACGGCAGGCCGCCGATGGCAAAAAGTGCAATTCCCAGAACAACCTGCGGAACATAGTGATATTTCGTAATCCAGACGTGAAACTTATCTTTGGCCAAGTCGGGGACGTAGCGCGCCAGCGTGGTCGTGTCATGGTGCATCGATTTGCCCATGAGAATCCAGCCCATGTGCGCCCACCACTTGCCGTCGATGGGCGAGTGCGGATCGCCTTCCAGATCGGAATATTGATGATGAATGCGGTGCGTCGCCACCCAGAAAATCGGTCCACCCTCCAGCGCAAGCGTGGCGCAAATCGTCAGAAAATATTCCACCCACTTCGGAGTTTTATACCCACGGTGCGTCAGCAGACGGTGATAGCTCATCCCGATACCCAGGCTGCCCGAAACCCACCACAAAAACATGGCGACAAATAACGCCGGCCAGGTGAAAAAGAAAAGTGCGGCAATGGCGCCCACGTGAAACGCTGCCATAAAAGCCGCCGTGATCCAGTTCACTTCATCTTTTGCCGCTTGTGGTCTTTCCAAATCTTGCAGTTCCATATCCAAGGAAGGTCCCCATTTCATGGTAATTTGAGTTCGTTCTGCCCCTGTCATCTACCGTACCAAGGGAATGGATAGGGTGACTGTAATACTTGTGTAATAGCGATTTTTCCGCCATTACCGGAGTAACGGGAAGGTACTCGGCGCTCTTGCTGGCCTGCCGCGTCCCCGACGAAGCGCTGCAGGACTGAGGCAGTCGTGGCGGACTCAGTTGAAGCAAGCCTCAGCGGCCACCGTGAAGTTTTCCGAATGTCTGGGCAAGCATGAGCGACATGATCAGGATGCCCGCCCCCAGGACGAGGACGTGCTGCGTCTTGCGCAGATTGAAACTGCCGACACGACAGACAAGCAGGTAGCCGACGGCGAGGTTGAACAGGCCCCACAGAACATTGACCGTCGAGGAGGACAAGCCTACACCGGGTGGCGATGCGAAGGGGCTCTGGAAAGCATGCCCGGAGATCCCATTCCCAAGATGAGGCAGCGCGTTCGCCAGGAACGCGCCTCCGAAGAAGTACGCCAAATAGTGATACCAGCGCACGGTTGCTCCTTACGCGGCCTTGCCTTTCACTTGCACACCTGCCCACTTCTCCAACAGCGTGAGCGTGGCGGCATAGTCGAGATCCTGATTCCCTTCTTCCGCGGCCATCTCGTAAATTTCTTCCACCGTCTCCAGCGCCGGCAACTTCACTCGCGCCTCTTTTGCCGCCTCCAGCGTCAGCCGGATATCTTTGTGCATGAGCCGAAGTGGAAAGTTTGGCGTGAAGTCGCGCTGCAGAATGAACGGACCTTTGTAATCCACTACTCCCGAGCGCACCATCGTGGCATCAATCAGCGACAGCAATTGTTGCGTGTCCACGCCAAGNNTTCATCGCCAGCTTCGTGGCCTGTCCCTTGCCCGTGTCACCCATCCGAAAAATCTTCTTCCCCATGGCGGCGAACAATGGCTTCAACCGTTCCACCACACCTTCATCCCCTCCGACAATGAACACCAACGTCCCGTCCCGCGCTCCGATCTTCGATCCCGTCATCGGCGCATCTACCCAGGCCGCGCCTTTTGCCCCCACACGTGCCGCGAACTTCACCGTCGCCGAAGGAGAAATCGTGCTCGAGTCTGCAATGATCATTCCCTCCGCGAGCGATCCCTCCACACCATCCGTCCCAAAGATCACGCTTTCGACCGCATCGGTGTCGGCCACGCACATCCAGACGACTTCCGCGCCCTGCGCCGCCGCCGCGGGCGTGGGAGCTACTCCGGCACCCTCCACCAGTTTGCCCGGTGTTCGGTTCCACACCGTCACTTCATGGCCGGCCTTGACCAGGTTCGTCGCCATGGCATGTCCCATGATTCCCAACCCCACAAACGCAACTCGCATGCCGCCATCTCCTTCGTCGCGAAAAACAAACCAACGCTTTCGGATTAGATATGACCGACTCGATCAAGGTCAAGCAAGGACGCGCGAAATCACGAATAATCAAGGCTATATTGCCGCCATTACTGCCGTTACCGGCCCCAATCCAAAAAGCGGCCCGCACTTACTCGTCTTCATCTAACATTCGTAAAGTTAAATAAACTCGCTGGATCGCTCTTATTACTCTGTTCTGGCTGAATGAGGATTAATATAAATAGTACAGGCTGCTTCCGATCCAGCCCCGGCTCCGCAGCAGAATGATTAAGCAGACACTTCGCAATCCGGCCCTTCGCAAGCGCGCCACGCAGTTCGGGCGTTTGGTGCGTCGCTCGGCAGTAACTCCGCGCTCGGGTGAGACTCACAAGCCGCGGCTGGCCACCAACGGAGAACTCGGTGTCACGTTCATCGGCCATGCCAGCTTCTTCGTGCAGATCGGAGGCCGGAGCGTGGTCATCGACCCTAACTTCGCGCGCTGGCTGTTTGTGTTGAAGCGGCTCCGTCGTCCCGGCTTGCGCATTGCCGATCTTCCGGCCATCGATGTGGTGCTGGTTACTCACGCTCACTTCGATCATCTGCATCGTCCGTCGCTGCGCGCCATTGTGCAGAACAATCTGCGCACGCGGGGCGTAGCCCCCGCCATCATTATCCCGGCGCACGTTTCCGATCTGATCTCCGATCTCGGCTTCTCGGAAATCATTGAACTCGATTGGTGGAAGAGTTCGCGGCACGGCAATTTGTCGATCACGCACGTGCCCTCGCGCCACTGGGGCGCCCGTGTTTTGAAAGATTCGCATCGCGGTTACGGCGGGTTTGTCCTCAAGGCCGGCAAACACTCCGTCTATCACGCTGGCGATACCGCCTACTTTCCAGGTTTCAGCGAAATCGGGCGGCGTCTCGCTCCTGAACTCGCCCTGCTTCCCATTGGCGCCTACAATCCGCCGCAGTTCCGCAACGTTCACACCAATCCTGCCGACGCCATGCGCGCCTTCCTCGATCTCAAATCCCGCTGGATGGTCCCCATGCACTACGGCACTTTCCGTCTGTCCCACGAACCCGTCGACGAGCCGCTGCAGCTCCTTGAGCAGGAAGCCCGCGCCGCTGGAACCAAAGATCGCGTGGTGGTGATGGAAGAGGGCGTGACTAGATTCTTCTAGCACCTCGAGTGAAAACACATAGCGGCGTCACTCGATCCGTTTGATCGGAATGTCCTTCCCATCCGCGTGAAGAATCATCGTAATCACCTTTCCCTCGCTATTTATTTCGAAGGTGTAAGTATCAGAGGAGACGGTCGAAAAGAAGTCCGTTTCACTTTCCGGCATTAGGTCTTGTTTCGGCTCGTCGTTCTCCTGCACCGAAAGATGATCGCCCTCGCGGCGAACGGTCAGAACAATATTCGGCGGTAATCCGTAGCGGCCGACATATCGGTCCAAAATCTTTCCATTTACCTCAACTTGCTTATGCTGTTCGAGTGGCGGCCGCGGAGGCAGCTTGTCGTATGGCGTGTAGTTTTCCCATGCGATGGGAGCGAAGGTGTTTTTCAGAAGCGCTTCCTGCAGATATTCGAAAATGCCTTCTCCGTTCCCGCTGTTGGTCATGATCACAATTCCAGTTTTTGGCTTGTCGAAGCAAATCGTGTAATGCCTCCACCCATCGTCATGGCCTCCTTTGGAAAACGCCTCGCCATAAGGCGTCCAGTAAAGGCTCCACCCGAGCCCAGAGCTGAGCCGGATGGCCTTATTCTCATCCGAAGTCTCCTCGCTGAGCGTGGGGAACATGTGCTTCGACACAATTTGAATTTGCGGGCTGAGCATCTGCTCTCGCGTTTTAGGGCGCAGCAGTCGACCGTCCAGCACTGCCTGCATGAAACGCGAAAAATCGGCAAGCGTTGTTACCATGGAGCCCGCCGCCCCCGCCTTGTGCCATTTCAGCGGGCCCAGCGAGCGTCCGTATTCGTCATAGCCATTCGCGTAGTCGCCTTCGAAGCGTTCTTGCCAGACCATGCTGGTTCGACTCATGCCTAAGGGTTGAAAGACGCGCTGCTGCATAAGTTCTTCCAGCGGCGTTTTCGTGATGGTCTCCACTACCAGTTGGAGAAGGCTGATTCCTTCACCCGAGTATGCATATCTCGATCCCGGCTCAAAATGGATTCTCAGTTTACGGTCGTCCTCAAACCAGCGCCAATTGGCAAACCCGCCGGTGTGGCTCAACAACATGCGCGCGGTGATGCGCTGGTAGCGCGGGTCGTTCGCCAAGTCGACATAATTTGGATACTCAGGCAGTGGCTTGGCCAAATATTGGTACACCGGCTTGTCCAGATCAAGCCTGCCTTCATCTGCCAGTTGCAGCACTGCGTAGGTGAACGCCACTTTGGAAAGTGAGGCCGCCGACATCACCGAATCCTCGGTCAGAGGCAAATTCTTAGCCTTGTCGCGAAATCCATAGGCTTTCATATATGCGATCTTCCCGTGGTTGAATACCGCAATTCCTGCGCCCGTGACCTCAGCAGCACTCATCAGTCGCGTCATCGTCCCATCAATTTCGAGGGCTGAAATCTTGCTGCCGTCGAGCCTGGTGATCGTCGCCTGCTGCGCGTAGGCGAGCGACGCCGTCATCATCGCCGCCGCCAGCCACAGATATGTTCCTCTCATTGATTCTCCTTGAAAGGTCCGGTCGTGTTGCAGTACTCGTTCGGTATGATAAAAACGCTGCGATGCAGAATAGTCATGCTACTTTCGAGTTCGACTCCTGGGAACCTCGCCCCGAACGGTGCAAACTTACGGCTCAGGAAATCCACGTTTGGCGAGCCTATCTCGATGACGAAAATCTCATTCTTCCTCATCTCCAAGAAACACTCTCGACCGATGAGAAGGCGCGAGCGGGCCGGTTCCATTTTCAACGAGACCGGAATCATTTTGCGAACACTCGCGGAATTTTGCGGGAACTGCTGGGCAGATATCTAAACCGCGCTCCCACACATCTGGAATTCGATTACGGCCCGCGAGGCAAACCAACTTTACGCGGCGAGCCATCTGTTCAATTCAATGTCTCACATTCGCATGGCATGGCATTGCTGGCGTTCGCCATCGGACGCCAATTGGGAGTGGATGTGGAACAGATCCGTCCTTTCGCGGGGGAAAAAATCGCCGAGCGTTACTTCTCCCCGCAAGAGGTTATGGAATTACGCCGATTGCCTGCGATTTTGCACGATGAAGGATTTTTTCTGTGCTGGACGCGAAAGGAGGCGTATATCAAAGCGGGAGGCGAAGGGCTGCACGTTCCGCTCAAAAGCTTTCACGTTTCTCTCACTCCGGACGAACCTGCGCGGCTTGAAACTTCGGACCGACTGGATTGGACTCTACGCTCTCTGCGTCCCGCTTCTCAATACGTGGGGGCGGTGGTAGCGGAGGGTAAAGGCTGGAATCTGCGAGGTTGGCATTGGACGCCGCCCACCCACGGATGATGCGCCCGGAAAACGGTATTATTTCCGACCCGCTGCTTCAGTTACGTAACGCGTCAATACAGCCGCAAGGCCTTCGAAGTGAGTCGTAACCATGTTCAGGTGACTTCCTCGGACGGTCTCAACCTCGAAAGCGCCTGCGAGATGAGCCCAAACTGGAACGGGATCTCCGGGGAAATATGTGTCGGTCTCGCTCTTGATGAACTTGATTTTGTCGCTATGGGGCCGCGGACGGTACCGTCCTAAGGCCATATACGCCTTGCGCTTGACACGCACGGTCGTCTGCTCGAGCGACAGGTGGGAGGCCTGGCTGCGCGTGCCAACGCCTGCAATGTGCCATCGCCGTTCAATTCCCTCCCTTAGATAGGAAAGTCCTTCACCTATCCGCCTTCGCTTGAGTTCCAGGATACGGCGCTTGGCTCGTTGCGCGCCCAGCTGGAGCCGCTGGGCCGGCGATAAATATCGCGGATGCGGGTAAGCATCGATCATTACCAGCAAGGCGATTTGTTTTCTCTGCTTCAACAGTCGCTGGGCCATTTCTAAAGCCACCAAACCGCCGAATGAGTAACCGATTAGAATGTGAGGGCCTTCGGGCTGCAGATCCTTAAGCGATTCAAGATAAAACCGCGCCATCTCCTCAATCGAATCCAGAGGATATTCCAACCCGTCAACCCCTTTGGCTTGGATCCCATAGATGGGATGTTCGCTCCGAATCAGTTGAGCAAGACCCGAGAAGCTCGCACGGCCGTCCAGCCCAGGAGCGATCAGAATCGGGGGATGCTGTCTGCCCGCCTTCAGTTGAACAAAGGGCGAGAAGCGTGGGAGTACAGCCTGATCCAAAACAGAAGCTAGCGCAGCGATCGTAGGAGCGTGGAAGATGGTCGCGCTCGGAAGTTCACGGCCTAGCTTCTGAGCAATTTCCGCAAAAACCAAGTCCGCCAATCGGACGCTGCCACCGATCTTGAAGAAATCGTCGTCAAGCCGCACGGCTGGCCGTTTGAGAACCGACTGGCAGATATTCGTCAGCAACTCGACCGTAACCGGCGTAGGATGCAAATCTATGCTGCAATCGGTTCCGCTGGGATGGAGAAGGGCCATAAAAAACGAGCCTGCACCGAGTCATTTTATGATACGAGGGGATGGCTCGGGGCGTGAGTCTTCAAGCGCAACGAGTCGTGACCAAAGTACCCAGAGGATATTTAGTGTGACAAGAATACGGGCATTCGTGTCGTAAGGTTTCGCCCACCCAGCGCGCTTGATTCGACTCACTCGCAAAATCACCGCTCTTGAACCAACACAAACTAAAAATGAAAATCCCGCTGAACTCGTCTGGCCCGGATTTTAGCGTTGTTACAGAATTGCTCTCACCATACAATGAGGTTCCCCGTTGGCGTGCGTGGTTCAAACGAAGAGATGCCCCAGAAAATGAACGGTGCAGAAGCCCTGGTTCGCACACTGATTGCCGGAGACGTAAAAACCTGCTTTGCCAATCCTGGCACCTCGGAAATTCACATGGTTGCAGCACTGGACCGCGGCGCCGAAATGCGTTGCGTGCTCGGCCTGTTTGAAGGGGTGGCCACCGGAGCCGCGGACGGCTACGCCCGCATGGCCGAAAAACCGGCGTGTACTCTTTTGCATCTCGGCCCCGGTCTCGCCAACGGTCTGGCAAATCTGCACAACGCCAGCCGGGCACACGTGCCAATCGTTAACGTCATCGGTCAACATGCCACCGATCACTTGCGCTACGACACTCCGCTAAAGTCTGACATTGAAGCCATCGGGCGCCCCTATTCCAAATGGTTGCGAACGTCTTCTTCTGGAGTAGAAGTTGGTCGCGATGCCGTGGAGGCAATCCTGGCCGCGCGAACCGCTCCTGGCCAGATCGCAACCCTAATTGTGCCCGCCGACGTCGCCTGGAGCGAGAACGCGTCGGTTGCCGCACTCCCAGCGTTACGAAAACCACCGCTACCAGAAACTGCAACGATCGAGCGCGCAGTCACGATGCTTCAGTCCGGATTGCCCACTGCGATCCTCATGTCCGGAAATGCGCTGTATGGCAAGGGACTGCTCGCCGCCGGACGCGTCGCAGAAGCCACCGGGGCAAAATTGTTGGCTCCTTATCCACTCACTCGTTTGTATCGCGGGTCGGGCCTTCCGACCGTGGATCGCGTTCAATATGTCCTGGAGCAAGGAATCGAACAGTTTAAAGATTTTCGCCAATTAATTCTGGTAGGCGCTCCAGCCCCGGTCGCATACTTCGCCTATCCCGGCAAGAACAGTGAATTCACCTCGCCGGCCTGTGAAATCCATAACCTCGCGAGCCCAGGCGAAGACTATGTTGGAGCGCTGGAAGCGGTGGCGTCCGGTCTGTCAAAGCGCAAAGCGGAAACGCGAGCAGAAGAATCAGTGCGGCCCACGCTGCCAAGCGGAGAGATCACATTGCAAGGACTCGCCGCCGCCGTAGGCGCGCTTCTGCCAGAAAATTCGATCGTGATCGACGAATCCATGACATCGGGCCGTGGATTAATGGCCGCAACCAAGGCAGCGCCGCCGCACGATTGGCTGGGAAATACCGGCGGTTCGATCGGAATCGCTTTGCCATTGGCTGTAGGCGCGGCTGTAGCCTGCCCCGATCGCCACGTCTTGTGCCTGACCGCCGATGGCAGCGCCATGTACACCCTGCAGGCGCTGTGGACGATGGTGCGAGAAAGCTTGAACATCACGACGCTAGTGTTCGCCAATCGAGACTATGCTGTTCTGAAGCGCGAATTCTCCTACCTCGGAGTCGGCAATCCAGGTCCTCGCGCTGCCGCGATGTTTGAGATCGGGCGTCCGGATCTGGACTGGGTGGCGTTAGCAAAAGGAATGGGAGTGCCGGGCGTGCGGGCCAATTCGCTGGAGGCATTCGGGATGGCACTAAGAGCGGGATTGGAAGGTCAAGGACCGTCGCTGATTGAAGTGCCGCTGTGAAAATGAAAAGACTTCGATCGGACAAGATGCCTTGACCAATACTCACCGCTTGAGGCATCACAACCCATGATCGAGTGAAGTTCTAGCCATCGAATCAGCTATATGCCTAGTAGCTCTTGTCCTAGGTGCCGATTGTCGGCAAGCCGTTCCGGCTCTAGCCTATTGTGACGCCTCCTTTCGGCATCGGCTTGTAATCTGTCTACAACCTTCTCCAACCTAACAAGTCGCACCTCCGCCTCTGTTTGCACCGAGCGGAGCTGCAAACCCAAAAGCGGCGCCAAGCCCGCGGCGATCTTAGGAGCGACTTTCCCTGCGTAAACTTCCGCAATCAGTCTTGCACCGAAGTCTCGCACGGCGCGCGCTGTGTCCAGTGTGGGCAACGGATCGGTGGGCTCCGCGGCGAGCCGGCTCCTGCTCCGACCACCGATTCGGCCCAACTCAGACACTTTGTTGGGATTGGCATGAAAGAAACACAGGCCACCTTCCGTGGCGGCCGCACGACAAGGCTTGCCCGCACGCGTCAAGCCCGTACAACGATCGTCGTTCAATCCTTTTTTCATAAGCTTGCTTCGTAGTTGATCGATGTCTCTTGCGCCAGCTTTCACTTCTCAAGTCGCCGCTCACCCGCGTCGCTTACCTGGGGCGGCACGACGCCCAAAACCAGCATTTTCAATGACTACATGATCGCGCCAAAAGACGGCTCCCTTGGATCCAACTTCGACCCACCCCAACTCAACAACTGCCGAGGCTAGCCTCTTGGTCTGGCAGTCGCAATATAGGCTAGAACTCTTCACCAAAATCGTCAGGGTCGGAGTGTGATTTCTTGAACTCCGAAAGGCGACGATAGTATTCATCTCGGACTTCAGCAAGCTTGACAGACTCAGGGGCTATCCGTTTCCCGTTAAATATGCGGATCATTACTAGTTTCCCAAGCGTGCGGAAGCCATGGGCGGGACATCGAACTTGCATTGCCTCTTCTAACTGTTTCGCGTCGCTGATAACCCATGCTGTGCCGATGCCCTTCGGATCCTCAGGGCAGCAATTGCAGTTGACTGGCCTAATACGCTGTACTTGAGCCATCTGTTGCTCGAGCTCCTCCAACCGCCGACGGAAATTTGAGTTCCAGATTGTCATTCTCCCCTGATTCGACTGCTTCTACTTGNNAACATCCTCAGGGAGAGGAGTTGTCCAATGGCCGTCGAACTGTTGCCTGAGCGTTTGTGGGAGCTGCTCCAACCGTTTATCCCAGTCGCCAAAGCGAAGCTCAAGGGCGGAAGGCCGCGTTTAGCAGACAGGGCATGTCTCACCGGCATTGTATTCGTCCTGCGAAGTGGGATTCCTTGGGAGATGCTGCCGCAAGAGATGTGCTGTGGCTCTGGAATGAGTTGCTGGCGACGAATGCGCGACTGGCAGGAGCGTGGTATCTGGCAACTGCTCCACTTCATTTTGCTGGACTGGCTAGCGCGTTATGGACAAATCGACTGGTCACGGGCAGTCGTGGACGGAAGTTCCGTGCGAGCGGTTTTTGGGGGCTTCAAACAGGTCCCAACCCCACTGACCGAGCGAAGCTCGGCAGCAAGCGTCATGTGATTTGCGACGGGCGCGGAATTCCGCTGGCCATTCAACTCACCGGGGCCAACCGAAACGACTCACAGCAAGCCCTCGCACTGGTTGATGCCATTCCACACTTACAGGGAAAACGCGGACGACCGCGCCATCGTCCTGACTGCGTGTTGGGCGACCGTGGTTATGACGCGGAGGCGATCCGGCAAGGTCTGCGTGACAGACGCATCATTCCGTTTCTGGCGAAGCGCAACACGGAACATGGCAGCGGACTGGGCCGATGGCGCTGGGTGGTGGAGCGGACGTTCGCCTGGCTGAATCAGTTCCGGCGCCTGAGCGTGCGCTACGAAAAACGGGAGGACATTCATGAGGCATCTTTGTCCTTGGGGTGCGCTCTGATCTGCTGGCGCTTCCTGCGAGTCGATTGGGCGGCGAATTGAAGTTTGCTTTGCCCGCAATGCATGCCTTGCCGCTGCGCGTGAGCCGGGTAACTAATAGGAAGCAATTGTCCTCCATTAGGAAGGCGAACTGGCATTAGCGGTGATCGTGTCAGTGGACGGCCACGGGAGCCGTGTCATACGGGAGCGCCTTGATCGCTGCCCGAGCCTCATCCAGCGTATCTAGAAAGAGTCGGTGCTTCGGACTGCGCGCTGCCAATCGCTCCATTATCTCCTGCGCCTGCTCAAGGTCTTTGCGCGCCAGTTCCGGTTGATGCAGATCGGCTTCAGTTCTCCCCGCATAGATGAGAGACACGGCGTGGTCGACTCCATTTGCTTGGGAGTCCGGATCATGCACAGCCAGGTTGCGGTACATCGAGTCGGCTCGCCGCTCAAACGCAAGGGCCTCTCGTGGCGAATGGATAAGGTAAAGAGCCAGACCCATCGTCATGTTCGAATTGGCAAGATCCGCGCTTGCCTGCACGTTATTCTTGTCAGACTTCACCATCTCTTCGCTAATCGCTATTGCCTTTCGGCAATGGCTTCGCACTTCCGAAAAAGAACCGGCATAAGCCAGGCATTCACACATATTCCCGTGATCGGCTATGAGAAATCGTTGAAAATCTGTATTGTTCGGATCGCGGGCAGCGAGTTGCTCGGAAATGGCGAGCGCCTTTCGAGATTCGTCCACGGCCTCAGCGTACCTTTTGTCAAACCTCAGAACCATGGCGGCCCAGCCATGCGAGCGCCATACACCGCGGAGCATCCGGAGGCTTGACGGATTCGCGTCGAGCAAAACCTGGCTAATGGCCTGTGCCCGCCGCTCATAGTCAAGGGCAGAGTCGTAGTCGCCTAGCCAGAGCTTCAATTCTCCGATGCCGATCAGCGATGCGGCAATGTTGTACCTTAGCTCCTCGGAATCATGGCTTACCTTCAATCGCTCTTGAATTTCCAGCCGCTGTTGTTGAAGATCCAGCGCGCGATCAAGGTCGCCAAATTGTTCGTCAATCCTCGCAACGTTCAACATCGTCCCGAGCAGATCGAATTGCAGGCTCAGGTCCCCGGGGTTTGCGGCCGCCAGGCTCTGGCAAATCGCCAGCGCCTTCTCGTAGAGCTGGTTCGCTTGTTGAAACGACCCTGTGCCGCCTAGGTGGGGATGGCCCTCTTCAGCCTGGATTCGTCCAATGCGCTCATACGCGGCGGCTAGGTCACGCAGAGTGGCTGGGTCATCATGCGCCTCCGCCGCGATTTGGTCAAGGTACTCAAGGGCCCGGCGCACCACCAGTTGGCGCGCGACTGTGGAACCGGGCAAATTCTCGATGGAATCATGAAACTCGAACAGCAACGAATTGGTCAGCTTGCGCAGAGACTCGAAGCGCCGCTCCGCGCGGGCTTCCTGCATCCGGGCGATGCGCGCCTCGCGCACAATCGCCACCGCGCCGGCGAGGACGACCAGCGCGAAAACCGCCGCTGCCGCCAGGGAAAGGTTGTTGCGCTGGATGAACTTGCCACTGCGGTAGCTGAAGGTGTCGCGACGGGCCGACACCGGCAAACCGAGAGTGTAAGACTGTAAGTCTTTGGCAAAATCCTGCGCCGACGCGTAGCGCCGTTGCGGTTCCTTTCGCAATGCCTTCAGCAGAATCTGATCCAGATCGCCGGACAGTGTCCGCCGCAACTTGTCGGGACTGGTGTTCCGGCGACTGCTCACCCATTCCGGCGTAACCCTGAGTGACTCGCGGTTGCGGTCCATGCTCTGCCCGGAGCGTCCGACGGCGGTGCTGGGCTTCTCCGGCTCATCTTCGCAAATGGCGTGCGCCAGGTCATAGGGGGAGTTGCTGCCCAGGCGATAGGGGAAGTGGCCGGTCAACAACTTGTAGAGGACGACGCCCAGCGAGTAGACGTCGGTTGCCGTCGTGATGACCTCGCCGCGAAGCTGCTCGGGGCTGGCAAATTGCGGCGTCATGATGCGCTGCGCCGTAACCGTGGGGTCTGCTCCCGGAGAATAGGTTTCCGGGCTCAAAATGGTTGCAATGCCGAAGTCAAGCAATTTGGGGACGCCATCTGCCGTAACCAGAATGTTGCTGGGCTTAATGTCCCGGTGTACAACCAGCCGCTGGTGGGCATACTGCACCGCCGAACAAACACTCTGGAAAAGATCGATGCGCGGGGCCGTTCCCAGCTTGCCCTCATCGCAGTATTCATCGATGGCCTTCCCTTCGACGAGCTCCATGACAAAGTAGGGATGACCTTCGTCCGTCATGCCGCCATCGAGCAAGCGGGCAATATTCTCATGCTCAAAGCCGGCCAGAATCTGGCGCTCTTTCCGGAAGCGGGCGTGTACAAACTCCGTGTCCAGGCCTTGCCGCACCAGCTTGATGGCGACTTGCTTTTCGAATTGGTCGTCAGCGCGGACCGCGCGGTAAACATCCCCCATTCCGCCCGCGCCCAATTTTTCGACGATCCGGTATTGTGCGATCCTCGCGCCGATCATTTTGTCGGTCTTGTTGCCATCCTGAGCGCGAAGATCCTCGGCCATTGCTGCGGCGACAACCTCCAGTGCTGGTTTGTCGATGATTCGTCCGCCTTGCCTCCCGTAAGCAATCAGTGACTCAACTTCCACCCGAAGGCCCCGATCACCCGCGCATGAGCTCTCTAGAAACGACGCTCTTTGGTCTTCCTCTTGTTCCATAGCCGCGTGATAGAGGTGTTCCAGCCGGCGCCAGCGTTCAGGTTGCATGGCCCCTCCTCTCGTCCATTTCGCGCAATAGCCAGGCGCGGGCCACACTCCAGTCCCGCATCACGGTATCGGAGGAGACCTTCAACACTTCAGCAGTCTCTTTCACGGTCAAACCGCCGAAGAAACGCAGTTCCACCACATTGCTCTTTCGCGGGTCTTCCTGCGCCAGTTTGGTCAATGCTTCTTCCAAGTCCAGCAACTGAGCGGGCACGTCGGCAGAAACAACGAGCCCTTCCTCCAGCGTCACCTTGCGACTGTTTCCGCCGCGTTTCAGGGAGTCGTGCGAACGGGCAAAGTCGATGAGAATACGCCGCATCAGCCGGGCGCACACGGCAAAGAAGTGAGCCCGATCCTGCCAGCGCACACTCTGGAACTCAACCAGTCGCAAGTAGACCTCGTGGATGAGCGCCGTTGCCTGCAGGGTGTGACCTTCATTTTCCCGGGACATGCGGCGGCGCGCCAAACTGTGGAGTTCCTGATAGACGAGAGGAGTAAGGTGTTCCAGCGCGGATTGATCCCCTTCGCCCCAGGCTCGAAGCAGTTGGGTGATGTGGTGCGACGGAGTTGGAGTGGAGGCCATGGAACCCAGTGGGGAGGGGAAGGCCAACCGAACGAAGACAGCGTACCACAGCTCCGGTCGGCGTCCAAATGGCCTCTTTTAGAGACTTTTGCCTCTGCCCTGCGCAATTTTGTAGCTCGACCGTGCCAGTTCTCGGCCGCGCTTTCCGCTATCTCAAATAGGACGGATTTTGCTCACGGGAGAGCGCCGGAAATAGTGGGCAACAGAATTCGGTAAGGTGCCGCCCTGCCCGCTCCGGGCACGAAATTCCCCCCTGAGCAGTGCGCCAGTTCGGAAGCCTTATACAGAAGATACAGCATTTAGAAGACACCGCATAAGGAGACACAGAATCATGAAGACGAACGGTAAACACGAAGTGATTGCACGAATCGCCGGGCAGAGCTTGGTGCTTACCGCCCTTCTTGCCTTGGTGCTCACCACCGCCAGCATCAGCTGTGCCCAATCGAGCGCGACATCATCCGCGACTCCGGCTGCGAAGACGGTAGCTGCTCCTGCCAAAGCACCGGCCTCAACACCTGCAAAGCCTGCCGCCAAAGGCTCGCACGAAGGCATCACTGTCCACGGCCACTGGACCCTAGAGGTAAGAAATCCCGATGGCTCCGTGGCCAAGCACGTGGAGTTCGAGAACAGTCTCGTGACGCCAACAAATTATCCCCTCGCTAGCATGACGGGGAGCCAGGCTTTAGTTGCGTTGCTTTCGGGGAGCACCTCTCTCGAGACGCAGAATTTAACCTCGCCGTGGTTAATCGACCTTGAGTCTTTGAATTCCGGTGACGTATCGCCGTGTGGTCTACAACCAAACGCTATTTGGTCTAGTTCCATCACAGGCATGCCAGGAAGCAACAGCGCCTCTTTCGCATGCACCATAGTTGCCGCCTTTACTCCGCCCGCCAATTCCACCGTTGCGACCCTCAGCAACAGTGGCAACGTCAACACAAGCAGCCTACCAAGCCAGCTAACCATATCTGGCACCACTGCGCCGGCCGCGCAACAGGGCACTATAGACACAGTCGTTACGCTACTCGTCGTGAACAATCGGGCTAATTCCAATCTTCCCTTTACCTTCCCGTTTACCAGCGCCAATCTACCGGCTCAGGGCTCGGGCACATGCGGAGGAGCGAACCAACCACCGTGCGCCGTTGGGGTCTCCGCAGGCCAAACTGTCTCGGCGAATGTGACCATCAGCTTCCCCTAGCTCTCCGCCTGTGTGGCTAGGGCAACGAGGAGCGGGGATAGAGCGCAGGAGGCTGGAAAATGAGCAGCGCAAACCGAAGTAAAGATCGCCGACTTGCGGCAGGAATTGTCTGCGGCGGAATCCTGCTGACAGGGCTGGCAGCAGGGAGCCACTGGCACCGCGCCGCAAAACCCGGTGTCGCGCCGCCGCTTGAGACAACTTTGGCACTGATCGCTTCCGCAGTACGCCCTTCATCCACGCTCGCATCATCCCCACTCGCGATTTCGCATCCAGCAAAGCGAACATCTGCTCCCGAATCATCCGCTTCGGAACTTCGTGCCGCTAGAACCTCGCCGCCGGCAACATCGCCGGTAGCGCGTGCACAAGCCATGAAAACCTACGCCGCGCTGCCCATGATGTTCGAAGCAAACGATGGCCAGACCGATCCGCGCGTGAAATTTCTTTCTCGCGCACCCGGTTACGCGCTCTTTCTGACAGATAAGGAGGCCGTCCTTTCACTTCCAGCCGGCTCACCGGCATCACCGTCTGCGCATACGGGGCAACATTCCCGGAACTCTCCAGCGCAACATCTTGCAGAAGCGGAAGCTCCCAAGCTTGACCGCATAGTGCGACTGAAATTTGCCGGGGCGCAGACTCCGGACGCCATCGTCGGCCAGAAGCAATTGCCAGGCAAGAGCAACTATTTCCTGGGCAACGATCCAAAGAAATGGCACACGAACGTGCCGAACTACGCTGCCGCCCAATATCGCGGTATTTATCCGGGCGTGGATGCGGTATTTCACGGAGACAACCAGCGGATGGAATTTGATTTCAATGTCGCGCCGGGCGCGAATCCAGGCGCGATCGCATTGGAGATTCAAGGCGCGAAGAAAATCAACATCGATAAGCATGGCAACGCCGTGCTGCACGTCGGCAAAGAGGCTGATCTTACGCTCCGGAAGCCTATCGTGTATCAGACAGTGGCCGGCCGGCGCCAAGAAGTCGCCGGCAGTTTTGTTTTGCGCGGAGCCAATCACATCGGCTTCGCCCTAGGCTCGTATGACCGCTCGCGGGCTCTTGTCATCGACCCCTCGATCATCACCTACTCCACATTCGTCGGTAATGCGGTTTCGTTCGGGATCGCGGTGGACGCTTCGGGCGAGGCGTTCATTGCCGGGTCGACGTCAGACCCGAATTTTCCTGTGACCACGGGATTGCAAGACACCTTCTCCCCCGCCTCAGACTCGGTTGTCATCAGCAAACTCAATGCCTCCGGCAGCGCGCTCCTGTATTCAACCTTTCTGGCAGGAACGGCAAGTGGGTCGATCAACGAGCCCGCAGGGTGGACCTCCATCGCTCTGGACTCTGCGGGAGATCCGTATGTTGCGGGAATCACCACCGATTCCGACTTTCCGACGTCAACCGGATTCAATCCAACGCTCCCCTATAGCACGGCTCTCTGTTCCGGCTGTCACGTATTTGTGGCTAGCCTTGACTCCGTCACCGGCGTCTTGGTTTTTTCAGGTGTCGTGGCCGCAGGTCGCCCTCTCGCGTTAACTGTGGCCAATGGGGCGGCGTATGTTGCGGGAGAAACTATAGGGAGGGCAGCTGGAATCCCTATCAATCAGTCAGAGGTACCCACGACGTCGGGAGTGGTCAACGGCGATTGCCTGGGCTCGCTCTGCGGATTTGTCGTCGAAATCAACCCGTTCGCCTCGGGCCCGATTTACGCCACATTTCTCCCCGAGGAAAGCCCCCTTGTATTTACTCCCTATGGCATCGCCGCAGACTCTTCGGGCGCTTATGTTGGAGGGTCCGTCGTTGGTGGGTCCATCCTCGGCGATGGGTTTGTGACCAAGCTCAGTCCGGGCGGCACCAACGTGGTTTACTCAACACGTCTTGGTATTGGAAGCCAAGGGGTCCCGCCCAGCACGGGAGGCGGCGAGATTAGCGCGATAGCCGTGGACTCTAAGGAAAACGCATACGTTACCGGAATGGTAAACATCGAAAGTGCGGTGCCACCGGGCGCGTTACCGGCGACAGTCGGAGCCTTCCGGACAGCCTGCGCGATAGTTCCCGCCGACTATGGGACCGCGGGCTGTGCACCGGAGCCCTTCGTGGCCAAACTCAGTGCCTCCGGCGGACTCCTTTACGCAACCTATCTGGGCGGAGCGACTGCGACTTCGAACGCCGCACTCGGGGCGTATCTTTCCTACAATGGGTCGTACGGTGGCGAAGATCTGGGCACCAGCATTGCGGTGGATTCGAGCGGGGACGCGTTCGTCACAGGAAACACCGGCGAGCCGAATTTCCCGCTGACCAACCCGGTGCAGTCCTCCTGTGGGGTGTGCTCTCCCAATGCCTTTGTGAGCGAACTGAGCCCGGACGGCACGCAGCTACTGTTTTCGACCTATCTAGGCGGCCAAACCAGCATAGCTGTCGGGGGGCAAGGCGAAAGCACAACGTATGCGGCCGGTATCGCCACCGACAGTGCGGGGAACGTCTACGTTACAGGCACGACGGACGCGGTCGATTTCCCCACCACTGCTGGCGCTTTCAATACAACGCCAGGATCCTCGAGTGTCTTTGTCACCAAGATCCTAGTCGACCAAGCGTCGCATGGCACCATTTCGATAAGTCCAGCTACGATTCCGAATGGCACAGCGGGAGTCCTGTATTCGCGGGTCACTTTTACCGCCGCGGGCGGGCAAGCAACGGTGACTATCTCCGAGTCCGGGGGCTTGCCCTCGGGGATGACGTTCAGCAACGGAACGCTTTCCGGCACACCGATGTTGACAGGGAGCTACCCAATAATCATCACTGCGACTGATTCCCAGGGCGATACAGGAAGCGAGAACCTTACGCTGACGATCAATTGTTCGACGATCACCGTAGGGCCAGGCACGTTGGCGAACGGCATGGTTGGCGCGGCTTATCCAGCAGTCGCATTCACCGAAACCGGAGGAGTGGGGGGCATTACGTTCTCCGAAACGGGATTGCCTACCGGGATAGGCATGACTTTCGCGGCTGGAGTCCTCAGCGGGACGCCGACCGCTGCGGAGAGCTTTCCAATCACTGTCACTGCAACGGACTCGAATCAATGCTCCGGGAACATCACCGACACGCTCACGATTAATTCCTTAACCATCCTGCCGGCGTCTGTCGCCGATAGCGAGACCATCACGGTGACGGACACACCGATGGTGACGGCGTTCAATAATGTCACACCCATCAATGTTGCGGCGCCCGTGGCGGAGTTCTCTGCCGGCCCGGCCATCGGTTTCAATGGGCAGAGCGGGAGCCAGACGCTCGAAGTTTCAAGCATTGGGTCAACTTCGCTGACCCTCGATTCGGCAACGATTTCTGGCAGTCCGCAATTCACGATCACGCAGATCGCGTGCTTGAACTTCGCAACCTCGCTGTCCACTACTCTTTCTTCCGGCGGAGCCTGCAACTTTACGATCTCCTACACGCCTTCGGCCACACCAGCGACGGGCGCAGCAACCCTTGTGTTTACGGATAATGCCGCCCTGAGCAATCTCACGACCACGGCAGCAGGCGCGAATTACACGCAGTCCATTTCGCTGAGTGGTTCGGGAATCGACACAACCACGCCACCTCCGCCATCCGCAACGGTAACGATTCCGACCATTAACGAGACGATTACGGTGACGGACATACCGACGGTGACGTCCGTCACCCCGGTGATCAAAATCGGAATCGCCTCGATCAATCCATACAGTATTGCGGCCGGAGCGGGGACGTACACTGTGACCGTCACTTTAACTAACGATGGAAACGTCCTCGTCAACGAAGTGACGATGCTGAAAGCTACGCTGAGCGGTCTGGGAGCACTCAGTTTCCCGTCCGGGACAACACTCGGTAGTCTTGCGCCCGGAGCGAGCGCGTCTTTTGTGGCGACGTTCTCAAACTCCGCGGGCGCTGCTGGAAAATCCGTGCCGCTGTCCTTCAGCGGGAGTTATGTTGCCGGTTCGCTCAGCGGAAACTGGAGCGTGAGTCTGCGCAGCGTGACTTTGCCATAAAAGCGTGCTCGAACCAGATTTGGGGATAGAAATTCGAGAATAGGGAGGGCTTATATGAAACGCATAAGTTGGGGGAAGACAAGCTTGGCTGTCGTCTTAGCGCTCACAGGGGTCAAAGCATCGCACGCAGATTCTGTGAACATCAACGTAACGTTGACTCAATCGATCCAAACGGTCACACAAGGCACCACATCGGTAGCCTTCGACGCCATGATTTCGAATCCGTCCGCCGACACCATTTATCTGAATGGCGACAGCTGGACTACATCCTCAGCGTTCCTCGCTGTGGACGATGCACCATTCAATAACAATGCTCCCCTCTCTCTCGTTGCGGGCGCGAGCACTGCACCATTCGAAATCTTCGATGTCTTGCTCGGTACGAACACGCCGGCGGGTACTTACGGGGGGACGTTCTCCATCCTAGGCGGGACTGATGGCGCAACCTTAAACGATTTGGCGGACGCGAACTTCTCGATCACGGTAGCCAGTCCGCCAGTAGTCGTGCCCGAACCGGGATTTCTCATCCCATCCGTGCTGGCGATCGGTGCAGTTTTGGTCATTCGCCAGCGTGGATCTGCATCGCAAAACAGCTAAAGCTCGGGTCGAAAAAACCCTGCCAAAGCCGGATCGCTTTGGCGACGGCGAGCTTGACCGGGGATGCTGCGTTCGGCAATCAGCAAGTTGGCGTAACCGCGCAGCGCAGACGCTCACGTATCAGAATACTGGGCTTGGTGCGATCAGCGTCAGGACGGGGGCGCCGACATATACTGCCTCTCGCGCGATGACGGGCCATTGATTTATCCGGGGACGCGGGAGTCAAATAACGGCTTTTGCGGACCAGTGGCGCATTGCGAAATTCCTTCGCGGAAACACGTAGGGGGAGATACAAGTTCACACGCCCCTGCCGATGTATGAGTTGAATAGTCCGCGCTAAATCGCTATACCCACGTGTTCAATGCACTGACGAGCAAGAGCAGCAGATCACAGTTTAAGACCCGTCCTGAAAGGACCACAGTCAGGGTACGCGAAGCTGTTAGTGATTTTCTTGGGACGGCCCTTCTCGCCGGTCGAGGGCGAAGGTTTTGTTAGGGACTCTAAAGAGAAGGTTACATATGGATAATAGGGTCTGGAAGGAGATCGTCACGATTTGGTCGGGGAATTAAGGCTGCGGATTAGGTCTTTATACACGTAACTCTTACTATGACACCTTAATGTTATGGATCACGTTGCCGTCGCTTAGTCTGTGTACTATACAGAAACGTAAAAAATGCTCTAGCCTTCTCTTCTACAGCGCGGTGACGGAGGAGGTGCGCGCCCACCGTAGCTGATTACGGAGGTCATTCTGCCTTGTTCTGTTTGATAACGCCGTCACGATCCAGAACCGCAACTCTGTTCAGGGAATATTGTCCGTTCCACTAGTTCGCAAATAATATGGCCGATCAAGAGGTGGCATTCCTGAATGCGCGGCGTTTCGTTTGAGGGTGCACAAATACAGTGATCGACAGCGCTCTTGAGTTTCCCGCCATTGCAGCCAGTCAAGGCGACAGTGGACAAACCGAGTTTTCTGGCTGCGGAGAGGCCCTGAAGCACATTTTGAGAATTGCCACTGGTCGAAATACCAATCGCTACGTCGCCCTCGCGCCCTAGTGCCTCGATTTGTCGAGAGAAAACCAAATCGAATCCGTAGTCGTTGCCGATCGCCGTGACGCACGAAGTATTCACCGACAAGGCCAGAGCGGGAAGGGCGCGACGCTCGAAGGCAAAGCGTCCCACAAATTCCGCGGCAATATGCTGAGCATCGGCCGCACTTCCTCCATTACCAAACAGAAGCACCTTGTTCCCTTTCATCAAGGAGTCGATTAAGAGCATGCTGACCTCGGCGACGGTGGATACCGCTTCGGCGTCGCTGAGCAGAAGCCCTTTCACAGCAATCGATGCTTCGATCGAGCCTTTCACACGTTTCTCGAAATCGCTTCTCTTTGGCATTACTCCTCTAGATAACTGCATCTAATTTTTTTTCGCCAGGAGTACGACCTCGATTCGGCGAATTGAATCGGCAGAGTTCTGCCAGACGGTGAAATCCGCTTTCCGCAGAATCTCCCTAATACCTGCCCTTGTCTTACTACAGGCGTTAGCACAACGTACCGAGTGCCTCGCATGTCGTACGAAAAAATGCGGATACTTGACTAAGACTCGCAAGCGAACTCATTTCACTCCCAGATCATCCTTCTCGTGATAGTTCGGGTACGCCGGCCGCTGATACTGAGGCAGAGGATGTTTCTTTAATTGATCCATCACGACCTCAATTGCCTTGTCGAGCTGCGTGTCATGGCCTTGGCGATATGCGGCCGGATCGAGATCCACTTCAATGTCTGGAGCGACACCATGATTTTCGACCTCCCATTGGCCGTCAAGCCCGTAGAGAGCGGCTCGCGGCGCGGTAACATGGCCGCCATCGATCAGTTCGGGATAGCCTCCAATCCCCACCAGGCCGCCCCAGGTTTTCTTGCCAATAAGCGGGCCCAGCCCAGCTTTACGGAAATACCACGGCAGAGCGTCGCCGCCCGAGCCTGACATTTCGTTAATGATCATAACCTTCGGTCCGTAAATCGCTTCCGACGGACTCGACCAGTCGTGGCCTTCGCGCGTCACGACCTTGCTCATGATCGGCCGCCGCAGATAGTCGACGATGTAATCGGCAAGTTGCCCGCCTTCGTTGAAGCGTTCGTCGATGATCACCGCTTCTTTACCCACTTGAGAGAAAAAGTAACGGTTGAAGCTGGTGTATCCTCCGCCGCCGGTGTTTGGGACGTATACATAGGCAACCCGGCCTCCAGTGGCATTGTCCACGGTGCGGCGATTGTTTTCGATCCATGCCCGGTGGCGCAGACTCTCTTCGCTGTCGATCGGAACCACCGTGACCTCGCGCGAATCCTTGCCGTCGGGGTGGGCGCCGATCTTCAGCACGACCTGCTTCCCTGCCGTTTCTTCGAAGAAGCTGTAGATGTTATCTTGCGCGTGCAGCTCCCGGCCATTCACCGCCAAAATGTAGTCGCCCACTTTCGCGTTGACTCCCGGTTGTGTCAGCGGCGCCTGCAATCCCGGATTCCAATTTTCTCCGTCGTATACTTTCGCCAGGCGGTAGCGGCCGTTGTCCAGGCTATAGTCAGCGCCAAGTAATCCGCCCTTTACCTTCTTCGGCTCTGGTTGTTCGCCGCCGCCCACAAACATGTGGCCGACGGTCATTTCCCCGAGAGACTCTTCAAACAGATACGTGAGTTCTTCGCGCGAAGCGATTCCGTCGAGATACGCCTCATACTTTTTCTTCGCTTTGTCGAGATCGAGACCGTGATAGTGCGGATCGTAGAAGAAGTCGCGTTCGATTCGCCAAGTCTCGTTATAAATCTGCCTCCACATTGCGCGCGGTTCGACATAAACGTTCCAATCATCTAACTTGAGAGGGCCGAGACCGGGTTTGGGCGGACCGCCAGCGCTGGGCGATTCTTCGGTTGATGCCGTGGACCACGCTCCTCCCTTGCGATAGAGAATCTTTTCACCGTCGAAGGAAACCGTGTAGTCGTTGACCTCTTCGATCCACTTGTCCACTTTTCGCTTGCTCAAATCAAACTTTTGGATAATTAGCGGCGGGTTCTCCTGATCTTCTTCGGTCATCACCATGGGAGCTTCGGCTAAAAACAAAATTCCCGACTTTCCCGCAAGCAAATTGGTGTAATTCTTTCCCGGAATCGGTAACGAAAGAATGCGCTGACTGATTCCTTCAAGGTCAATCTTGACCACGACAGGCTCTTTCTTATCTTTATCATCTTTAGCTTTATCTTTCGCTTTATCTTTATCCTTATCGTCCTCCTTTTTGTCTTTGCTGTCTTTCTTGTCGGCGGCAGATTTATCACCTGTTATGCCCTTGTCTTTCTTGCTGTCTTTGTCCTTATCTTTGTCGGCAGACTTGTCTTTATCGCTCGCTCCGGCTTTCTCCTCGTCGCTTTCCGGCGCTAATGGTGACGGCAGGTCTTTGTTGAGCACTGCGACATAAGGGCTTCGCGAGATTCGGTGTTCATCGCTCGACATGTCCAACCCGGACGTAGCGAGCGCCGTGTCGGTCGAAGCGGTGAAGTAAAGGTATTTTCCGTTTTTGTCGAAGGCGGGATACTGCGCGTCGCTCATGCCATCAGTGATCTGAAAAGTCTTGCCCTGATCGAGCGAATATACAAACACCGCATGCAGGCCGCTCGGCAGTTGCCGGGTGTACGCG
Organism: Acidobacteriaceae bacterium; assembly: GCA_003132445.1. GTDB lineage: Bacteria > Acidobacteriota > Terriglobia > Terriglobales > Acidobacteriaceae > Sulfotelmatobacter. The sequence continues at coordinate 70,580 of PKXU01000023.1, forward strand.
ATCCATTTACTATCCGGAGTCCAGGTCTGGCTGAATTGCGTCGCGGCGAAGCCCCCGTAGTAATCGGTGTCGATAAGTTTTGGTCGCGGATTGGCGAGATCCACATACCACAAATTCAATCGCTTATCGGAATAAGTAATCTTCTTGCTGTCGGGCGACCACGCGGGAGTATAGAAAAATGACGGCGGATTGCCCAAGCTGATGTGGCGGACCTCACCCAAACCATTCTGCGCGCGAATGCACAATTCATATTCGCCGCTCTCATCGGAGAAATAGGCGATCGACTTTCCGTCCGGCGACCAGGAAGGATCGCGATCTGCAACCGCAGGGCTTCGCGTGAGATTTCGGATGTCACCTTTATCTGTGGGTACGGTGAAAATTTCTCCCCAGGCCTCAAAGACAGCCCGCGCACCCGTGGGGGAAATGCCGAAAGTCTGAATACTTTTTGCTTCGACCTTTGCAAAGTGCGCTCGCACCGCAGCGAGATCGTCACTTACGTGGATCGAAACAGTTTTAGCCTGACGCGTGTTGAGGTCATAGAGCTTGATCGCGCCGAATTGTTCGATCACGATGGCACCGGGACCAGCTGACGCTGTCTTGAAATCAAACCCGTCACTGTGCAAAGCTGCCGACACTTGCTTCGTTTTGGTGTCGTAGACGAACAGACTTACAGAGCCATTTCGGTCGGAAAGAAAATAAATCGTATCGCCCACCCACATGGGATAGCGGTCATTTGAGTTCTCGCGGGGAACCTTCACCACGCTGGAATCCTTCAGATCAGCAATCCAGATCGGCGTCGTCTGGCCGCCATGATAACGCTTCCACGCACGCTGCCATTGCGGATGCGGCACATACGCTAGGTGCGTGCCGTCGGTGGAGAACGCGGCTTCTTCGGCGATGGGAAACGGCAACTCGGTTGGAAATCCGCCCTCTACCGGCACCGTATAGAGCTGATCTTCGAAGTGCCGGAAACTACTGCCCCAGGAAGCGAACAAGATGTTCTTGCCGTCAGGCGTCCAACCTACAACGCGTTCCTCTGCCGGATGGAATGTCAGCCGTCGCGGCACGCCGCCGCTCGCCGCGACGACGTATACGTCGCGGTTTCCGTCGTATTCCCCGGTGAATGCAATCATGGTGCCGTCGGGAGAGAAGCTGGGAGACGTCTCGACTCCCACTCCCGAAGTCAGCCGGTGCGCGTCGCCGCCATCGCGGCTGACGATCCACAAGTCGCCGCCGTAATTGAAAACGATTTGCGTTTTGCTGACGCTGGGAAAACGAAGCAATAAGGGCGGATCGCCTTGGGCAACAACCAGTTGCGGAAGCTGCAACATCACAAAGAACAAAATCAACATTACTGAGACGAAGGTTGGGACGAACCTCGACCGGAGAAGCATGCGCATAGGGGCTCCTCAGACGCTTGCGAATGACTGGAAATCTTAGTGGCCTGCAGCAAATCGGTCAACTTCATTTCGGGTCGAGTCTCAACTATTTCTGATTTTGTTTAGTTTCCCTCAGTAGCCCGGCGGGATTTTCTAAGTGCATTCGCGAAAGCTTCCTCGCATGCGGTTGCCAGTTTCACGCTCGATTCGCCAAACTTAATCGCGCAGGCCAATCGGGCGCCGTCACCGCCTCGTTCCAGTGCTGCTGGCGTGCGCCTTCGAGCAGGTTGGGCTGCTCGGGTTGTGTCTGAAACGAGGACGCTCCGACAGCCGTACAAGATTCCCTGGCTCCAGTTCTTACAGACAGCGTCCTCCGCGTCAAAGATTTCACTGTCCGGTTGTGTCGGCGGCAAGCATGAGCACGCGTATCGTGGAAAAATCTCTATCGCACAGTTTCAGTTGAATCGTACAGACTGAATTTTCTTGGCCAGCAGATTGCTGGACATGCTAGCTCCTACGAAAGCAAGCGGACACGAGTGCCTTGTGATTGCAATATAGAGATTGCCTTCGAGTCGAAGGAGACAAACTCTTCTGCACCTAGCCAGTCACCTTTATACGCAATGATACCGTCCGCGAAATTTCCCCCCGCAGCGAGTACGGACAGCCCTGCCTCGACGGCCGGTCGATTCATCACAACGTTAATACCGTTCATGAGCCGGTGAATCGCATCGGAAACATCCGGCACAGATCTTTTATAACCTCGTCGAAGCACCCACACAAATTCGCAGAGAACGGGAATAGGCACGGCAACAAGATCCGCTTCCTGCATCCTTTGCTGCTTGCTGGGCTTGACGGACGTCGTCTTGAACAGCGGCTCGAATGAGAACATCAGTGTCGACGGTAATCGTCATTTAGCTTTTGCCCATTCGCGGGCCGCGATCGCATTCACTTCGTCGATCGTGAGCTTCGGCCCCGTTTTTTGTGAGAAGCAGCCAATGAAATCAGAAATCGTGCCATTTGGCGCAGCAGCTTTCACAACGATGCGGCCATCTGATAATTTGTGGGCTTCAATTTTCTCTCCGGGACCGACCCCTAAATGCTTCAGCAGCTCCCGCTTCAGCGTAATCTGGCCTTTTGTCGTTATTGTGAGGGTGGTCATAAGGTTCCTCTTTGGCTGCCACATTATAGTAAGGCATTTTTGCCTTACTGTCTAAGAAGTCCATTGGGAGTTCGAGGGCCGTTTTACTCACTCGGCGATGGACATCTGTGACGATCGCGCGTGTGCTAAATCTCTCGATAATCTCGGATCCTTCACAATCAACTGTCCAATGCTCGCAAGTGATGGACTCGACGAGATTTCGCGACAATCACAACCTGCACAACCTACACTACTTCTTGTCCGTCTAGCAATTGCAGCCTGTGGCAGTAACCGCAAGCTGGACCTTCGACGCTACCTAGAAAAACTTCATGGGCGTAGGCCAACTCATGGGCATGATTTTGTGTGGCTTTGTTTAGCGTCAGTCCCCGACCGGAATTGCCTAGTCGGTGAGTATAAAGGCCAAGGTTCTTTAGCACATGTCCCACCGTTTCGTTACTGATTCTTGGTGAGTCTCCTTCTTCACGATAGAGTTCCTTCACCGTAACCGCAATCTGACGCACAAACACTTGCTGCTGGTCGTTTTGATGACAGTGTGAAAGCACAGCTTTGAGGACCATAGCATTCAACTCGCAAGATCGATCGACTCGCAGTTGCTCATTGAATTCGTTCAGCAGTTCCATGATGCCTTTCTGTAGTTCAGGATCGCCTTCGAGAGGTGCCCCGAGCACTTGCGCCAGCGCGCAAAATTCCGGCAAGAACCCTTTAACTCTAAACTTTGACGATCCGATCCGATCATGTGCGACTAGCCGATAGTAGAGAAGTCGATTTTGAAGATCTTGTACAGCTTTATCTTCCAGAGGAAGGCTACCAACCTCTGATCCTCGTCTATTGGCGCGAACATGAATGGAGCGGGCACCGACAATCCGTTGGCTCGAGTCTTCTCCAATGTAAATGCACTTTGCAGCATAGAATTGCCAGACATCTCTAGCATTCGAGATAAAGTAACCTGGCTGATTTGAGGCGTCGATCAAAGCCGCCATCGTCTTATTCAGTTGAGAGGTCCGAATCAAAAGCGTGGGCATCACCTGATTGCACGTGATTGCGTGCAAGCTACCAAACGGCCGACGTTCGGCCGCCTCGGACGCCTTCGGTACGTCTCCGCTCTGCAAGAACTGAACGCTCTCCGCCAGAACTTTCGTCAAATCGCCACAGCCTCACACGCACTTATGGGCCGGATGAGGGATCGTGAGGTGTTCTATTGACCTGATGGTATGGACCCGGCCCGAGGACTAGCAGTTTGCTACTGTCGAGGCAGAGGGTTCATGGTCACCAAGATGGAAGTGGTTGGGTCGGATGTGCAAAGAACGTGTTCCAAGTCCACGGCGTCGGTCGTCGAGGCGAAATTGTTCTGCGTAGGCGGCTTCGGCGACCCAAGTCGCAGAGGTCTTCCTGCAACAAAGCCCATGCTTGATCGGCATCGAGGCTACACAAGGTGCTCACTACTGGCTCGCGTGCTCCGAGCGTTAGGACACGAGGTTCGGTTGCTGGCTCCACAGTTCGTTAAGCCGTATCTGAAGTCGCAGAAAAACGATGCCAACGATGCGGAGGCGATCTGCGAGGCAAGGGCGGTAAGATCAAACATTGGCCCTGCTGCAAAATCGACTTATATGGTTACGAAATCGGATGTTCGCGCATGCGCACGTTGCTCATGAACGAGCAAACTTTAGAAGCGGCTGGATGTCCCCATTGTCAGCCGCTCTTATCGCCTCCAGATACTTCGTGCGTGCCTCACCTTCTTTGACTAGGCTGGCAGAGCCCCAACTAAATGCAGGGCGGCCAAGCTTGATTAGGAGTATGTCTGCGATCAGGCGTGCGTGCCTGCCATTGCCGTTTGGAAACGGATGAATGAATGTAAGTCTATGGTGAAAGCGAACGGTTATTTCATCAGGGGGGTAGGTATTGTTCTGGATCCAATAGCGTACGTCAGCGCACAGCGCCTCGAATCTCTCTCGAATTTCGTGGACTGGAACTCCGATGTTCTTTTCGGTGCGCCGGTACTCCCCGGCCCACTTCCACGTTTGGTCAAACATTCTTTTGTGTAGCTTTCGAACATATTCGTCGGAAGGGATATCTGCTGGGCTCGTGCGATCTTCAATCGCCCAGGCTCTCGCCTCCAGATTGTTCTCGCGTTCCCATTCGTTGAGCTCCTCTTTTGTTGCCAAATTTGGAATGAGATCAGCGAACTCTTCTGGCGAGAGTGGAGTATTGCCCTCGCTGTTTGTTCCGAGCGTCGTCATTTTTTTCGGGCTTTCTTCAAAATGCGTCTGGTTTCTTCGTCGATCTTGTCTTCGATTCCACCGACTGCCTGATCTTCTAACGCCATGCTGTGCTCAACGGCGCGAACGTTTTCCGCGGCCTTCGTCCTCGCACCTTCTTCGGCGAGCTGCTGAATGCTTCCGCTTTTTGGCACGAGGGCGTAAACGAGGTGACATCCAAGAGCGTCCGCAGCATCGCGAAGACTCGCTAAGGTAATTCGATATTCCGCTTCAGACTTCTCGAGTTTTGCGGCCAATGTGGGGGTCTTTTTCAGTCGCGTCCCCATTTCCCGTAGACTGATTCCGGTCGCTTCGCGGATTGCGCGAAGCCAGCCCCTCTGCGGGCGTGTGGAGTTTTTCGCCGAATGGAATGTTTCCAAGGCCCTCTCTAACTGTTTGGCTCGCAATGTTCTGAACTCGGGCCTCATGTTTTCCTCCGGTGTAGTCATTAACCCAGATATGTTCGTATACTACTATAAGTACACCTATAAGTTAGTCTTGAAAATTAAATACTAATCTTTAAGTTATCATAAACCATTGTAACGTGCACCTATAGCACAAGACCCGGGCGGGAGCAATGAGGGTTTTAAGGTCTCCCGCGAGTGTGCGGCTGTCGCAATCGGGCTCGCAATCCTTGCTCATCATCGGCCGCCACAGGTAGTCGGCGGTGTAATCGGCAAGTTACCCGCCTTCGTTGAAGCTTTCGTCCGTCGTCTCGATCGCGCGCAACTGCAGATTTATCAGATTCACCAGACTCGCCGCGACCCAGGGTGGAGTCTGCCCGCATATCGATCCGCGATCAACCGATCCACAGTGTCCCGCACTGCAATTGGGTTGTCCAATTTGGGCAGGGGTCGACGGTTTCGGCGGCCTAATGGCCCTTGTTTCTGCCCCCGATTCAGCTAACTTAGACGCTTCGTTGGGATTGTGAAAAAAACAAAGGCCACTAGCGCTCGCGGAAGCTCGGCAAGGCCTTCCGCTGTTGGCGCGAGCCTTACAAGAAACATCTCCAAAACTTTTTAGAATGTCTCTATCGACACCGTCGGAAAAGAGGAGCGATACAGACGATCGTCAAGGGTGAGAAGGCGACAACCGTTTGCCAATGCATGAGCCCCGATAAGGAAGTCCGCGAGAATACGGCGCGCACCAGCATCCCGCTGCTTACGCCGACGTTCTGCATAGGCTTGAAAAGCTCGTCCTGCTAGTCGCCAGACCTGCTCTGGCAATTCCCAATCAACTCCGATTCCAGTCTCTTCAAAGAAGGAACAAACGAATGTTTCGCTGCGGCCAGGTGCCGCGATCAACTCTGCGAACACGGGAGCGGCAGCGACCATAGTTCCGCGATGAAATGCTGCGTCCAGAGCAGTTTGTGCGGCCGAGCTCAGTGCCGAGTCGCGGTCCCACAACGCAATCAGCACGTTTGTATCGACGGCAGTCGTCATTGTCCCCTCATCTCGCGCAACCATTTTGTAATACCTTTTCTACCGGACGGAATTTCAGGGTTACCAATGCCGCGATACTTTGAAAACGCGCTCTTGTTTCTCACTGGCCGGACCCGTATGCCATTGCCATCGCTCTCAAATAGCAGTTTATCTCCGCTTCGAACTCCTAGCAGCCGACGAACTTCACGAGGCACCGTGATCTGTCCCTTGCTAGTTATGGTTGCCTGCTTTTGCATTGTCTTAACCCTCTGTTCCTTACTTTACCATACGTTCCTTACTTCGACTATGCGAGAAGCCAAAGGCTGCTCTACCCCGATCGCTGGCGTTGTCAGTCGTGCGGCGCAATGGTGAATCCGGAGGCCATCACCTGGAATTTCGAAGCCACTCGGGCCACGACTCCTAAGAAAATCTGATCACGTTGTGCAACGCTTGCCACGAGGCGGTTCATCATTGATGCGGCGGAAAAACTAAGGAATCAGGGCCTCGGGGCGAGTTGTGCCTCGCCGAAATATCGACGATCCGTGGGTGAGTGATGCGATTCGTCGGATTAGAAGAGCTCGATGGCTGCGGCATGGCCAGAAGCAGAACCTACTCACACTGTGCAACGCTTGCCATGCATCCGTTCACGGCCAGATGGGATAACTCGTTTCGCTTTTGTGACTTGAAAAGCGCAGGT
>PKXU01000025.1 GCA_003132445.1 Acidobacteriaceae bacterium
TTATATTGCGTGCTATGGCGATATTTCGCCAGTTGAAGAAAACATCGCGCCGCCCCGGCCTACAATACGCTGGCTAGACGCACCGTCCCCCGCCAACGAGAATCCCTCAAAATGCTCTAACATCAAATCTCCAATGACCCCCACCCGCGCCGTACTCTGGGACATGGACGGAACCCTCGTCGACTCCGCCGACTACCACTGGCAGGCCTGGCGCGACACCATGGCCCGCGAAGGCCATCCCATCACCCACGACCAGTTCCTCGCCACCTTCGGCCAGCGCAACGACTCCATCCTCCGCCAATGGCTCGGCGCCCAAGCCACCCCCGAACTCATCGAGCGCGTCGGCGACGCCAAAGAAGCCCTCTACCGCCAGCACGTGCGTCAGCAAGGCATCGAACCGCTTCCCGGCGTCTCCCAGTGGGTCCGCCGTCTGCACCAGCAAGGATGGCGCCAGGCCATCGCCTCCGCCGCCCCGCGCAAGAATGTCAAAACCATCCTCGAAGCCCTCCACACCGCCGACTGCTTCGATGCCATCGTCTCCGCCGAAGACGTGCACCGCGGCAAGCCCGACCCAGAAGTCTTCCTGGTCGCCGCCGCCAAACTCAACGTCCCTCCGAGTCACTGCATCGTCGTCGAAGACGCCCTGCACGGCATCGAAGCCGCCCGCGCCGCCGGCATGAAAAGCATCGGCGTAACCCGCAACGGCAAACCCCTGCCCGCCGACCTCGCAACGCACTCACTAGCCGAGCTTGCTCCGAATGCGTTCGACAACCTGCTGCTGTCCTGAGTCTGCCGCTGCAAAATGGTGCGGGACCTGTCATTGAGTGTTATGGGGATTTTTCAACAACCACGGCATCGCAGGGGCGCTTGTGACCAATTAGCGGCACAGGCTAGGGGCGGAAGAAGCGGGGTCTCGTTAGCGGTAGCGATATTGTCTTACCGGAATCGAGGTCCACTGAGGCTTCCCAGTCAGCATCGTGTCCTCTAACGGCTCCACGGGCGACGATTTCGTACGAACCGGGGGGCAGGTCGTCAGTTGACCAGAAGCCCTCCGCGTCAGGCGTAACCGTTCTCACCTGCCACGCCCGGTCAGGATGTTTGCTCGCCCACGCAGACACAGCTGCCAACGCGGCATCTACACTCCCAAGATAGATTTTTGCTATTTGGTCTGATTGCCCACTTTTCGCGAGGGTTTTCACCTGCTTGTTCGCGGAGGCATCCAGTTTTTCCAACTTGTATTTGTATTGCCCACCCGCCGTGTCGGTGTCGTAGCGGTGCGTAAACGACCCGCTGGCCATTCCCGAAGCAAACATCACGCATACGGTGGCCGATTGCGCGGGCAAGACTACGCCAGCTTTTTGTTCAGCGCCGACTTGACCCTTCACCACGCCGACATTCGATGCTCGACCAGATGTCTGTTGGCTGTGTGCTGCAGGCAAATATGAGACAAAAAATGCGAAGCAGATAACAAGCCAACAAGAGATTCTCATCTGTGCTTAGTATGACCCCCGACGACGCTTCCGTAGCGACTTATTTAGCAGGGCCGCTTCGGTACTTGTGTCCTTGATGGTAAGCACTTTACGCCGAATCTTCGCTAAGTTCCATCATGGTTTACGAAACCAGGCGATTACACTCAAGTGCCCAGCGCAAGGCCATGATGAGTGTAATGGGGATGTTACAACAGTTACGGTTTTCGTAATCGGGATGCACCCAGCTTTCCACCAGTAATGCCAACCACCAAGGCCGCTACCGTAATGACTACGACAGCTCTGAGCCAGTCTGGTGCGTGGCACATCAACGTGTTCTTCTCGCCGTTCACCATCCTCTCCCTGTTCACGGCAAGCGCGATCTCTCTCAGTATTCTGATGACGCTGCTGTTCTTGCACACACGCGGAAGCATTCTGCTTGCAATTGTGATGCATGGGAGTGGTATGCCCGGAAAAGAGATCGCAAAGATTTGCTTTCCTACACATGAGCCACAGACGATTCCTAAAATCACGCTGGCCGAGAGTGGAGAATACCTTTGCGGGAGGCGAGGAAGTAGAAAGCCACGCCACCCGAGTTCTTCGCCCAATGGCCCTTGCAACAACACGTAAAACAGCCACCATTCGTGGAACAATTCCATCGGCTTGATTGCGCCAATCCCACCATGCAGAAGGCCGTAAATAATTGTCGCGACAACATGCACACCCAACGCCGTAAAGAGTGCAAAGAGCCACCAAGCAATCGACACGCGATAAAGCAAACAGCGACGCCCCAATTCCTTCAGGCCAGAGCGTCCAGAGTCTAAATACGTTGCGGCGACGCCTCCCACACTGCAAAAAGCTGCACCAGCCATAAAGGCCGCTGTAATTTCGGGAAAAACAACGTGCCTTGCTCTTGCGATTAGCATCGCGGCCCAAGGAATGCCGAAGGCAACAAGGAACGACACCCTGGACGCATCGGCTGGCTGCGCGCTGCGTATTGGGCGCGAACGACGGCATACTTTCCACATCGAGTCTGCTGCTTGGTGTCGCGACCTCAGGGGTCACCCCAAGCGGCCAATGAGGATCGCCTGAAAACCGGCCAACCAGAATGAAGCTTGGGACGTTGATTCCGACATGAGGCACTGTAGCCTTCGTCGGTTTGAGTAACGTCTTGAGCGAAGATAAAAGACAACAAGTTTCCCTGGGACGGCTTGGATGGCCATTGCGGCGCATCGAGCGAGAGATCGGGGTGCGTCGGGAGACAGCCGGTAGCTATCTGAGGGCCGCGGGATTCGCTATCTCCTGCGGAATTGTTTCACATTGAGCCACGTTCACTCGATTCCGACCACTCCCTTTCGCACCGTAGAGCGCCTGGTCCGCAGCGGCTACCAATTCTTCAGGAGAACTATGAAACTCGATCGTTGCAGTCGCGACGCCCACGCTGACCGTCAGAAACGGGGCGACCGGCGATGCAGGATGCGGCAACTTGAGACCAGCGATTGCCAGCAGCACCAACTCCGCAAAATGCGCCGCCCCGGCGTCGCCTGTTTCCGGAAGAATCATGGCGAACTCCTCACCGCCATAGCGCGCGGCCAAATCAATCTGGCGCTTGGCAAGACGTTTTAGTTCCGATCCCACTAACCTAAGGTACTCATCGCCTCGTTGGTGCCCCGCGGAATCGTTAAGCGCCTTAAAGTAATCGATATCGAGGATTAGGAGCGAGACTGCGGAACCCGTTCTCTGCAGGCGAGCGCATTCCATTTTAAGTGTTTGGTCAAACACTCGCCTGTTCGCCAGCCCGGTCAGCGAATCGAGTGACGATAGCCGCAACAGATCCTCATTGACCCGCCGTAGATCCGCTGTTTTCTCTGCCACCACTCGATGGAGTTCCTGTTCCCGTCTTTGCGCCGCCAGCATCCGCAGGCGAAGGAGACCCAAAACTACCGACACAGGGACCAATCCGCATGTGCTGACGAACCACCACGTCCGATACCACGGAGTCAGGATTTCAAATGGAAACTCAGCCCGGTGACCACTCCACACTCCTTCGCTGTCTCGGGCTTCTATCTCCAGCCGATATGCTCCGGGCGCCAGTTCTGCGAACTGCAGTTCTCTTTGAGCCGTCTCGGTCCAGGCTGAATTCGCGCCCTCCAACCGGTAGCGAAAAACAATCCCGTTTTGACGGGGAGCATTCGGCGCCGCGTATCTTGCGATGAGAGAGTTTGAACGAATGCCGAAGGATGGGTTGCGCTGCCCGGAAACATCCGTCCGTCCCATGACCAGCTTCGTGAAAACGACCTCGGGCGGTGCTCCGGGCTCGCGGTGCGGACTCGGCTTGAAACGAGAGAGTCCACCGCTTGTTCCGATCCAGACTGTGCCATCGGCCTCCTCGGCGAACGCGTTCAGGTTGCAGTCGTCCCACGC
>PKXU01000145.1:0-3856 GCA_003132445.1 Acidobacteriaceae bacterium
CTTCCGACGCACCTCACTTCGTCGTTTCTAGTAAAGCCTTAAGGCGAAGGACCCGAATGTTAGGACGAACTTGCCGGTCTCAGTCGCCCGACGGTTGCAGCATCTCTTCCTGCGGAAAATCTGGAACCACAGGCTGAGGCGGTGTAAACGGCTGAGCCTCAGCCCGGTGCTCCGAAGATGGTTGTTCGGTGCGACTGTTCAGCCTCGCTCGCACCGCCCATTTGCACTTGGTATTAGCCAACGCCTCAGGGACAGCTACAGCCACTAATAACATCGGTGTCCAACGTGACTGCGCCATTCCGCGCCAGCGCTCTGCCTTCCAGATTCACGCCGGTGGTTACAGTGATCGATGCCAGCGCCAGGATGTTTCCCTTAAATACGGAGTTTGTTCCCAGGGTCGCTGAGCTGCCGACCTGCCAGAAGACATTGCAGGCTTTGGCGCCGTTGGCCAGGATAACGTGGCCGCCGCTCCCCGTGGTGAGCGTGGACGATATCTGGAAAATGAATACGGCGTTCGAATTGCCCTGAGCATCGAGAGTGACATCCCCGGATATTTCCAGCGACGACGTTGACTTGTAGACGCCGGCGGTGAGTGTCTTCCCGGTCAAATCTCCGGCCACTGCAATGCCGCCCGATNNCCGGCGGAAATCCAGTCACGGCCGTACCCGGAGATACTCCAACATCCCCGGACACTACGGTAGAGCCGGTGTTGGTGATGGTGGATCCAGCCAGGACCGAGAATTCTCCTATGAAAGGACAAAGAGCTACTGGCGGTACTTCACCGGCCGGGCACGGGCCGGTTGTGAAAGTCTGCTGAAATGGCGCAGCCATGGAGTTCCCACCCATGTCGTGGGCTCCGCTCGTCACCATGACGGTGAATGTGGTGTTCGCTGCCAAATTGCTCGAAGGCGTGATAGTGGCCTCACGACTGTCCGGGTTATAGCTCACGCTGCCGACCACACCTTGAATGAAAACTGTGTCGGGATTGATAGTGAGGCTGTCCATTTGCTCCACAAAAGTGATCTTGATAAGTTGGTTCAGTGGCACGCAAGTGGCGCCCAAGGCGACATTGATGGCGGCAATGGTCGGTAGAGAAGTGTCCGGAGTTCCGCGGGTTGTAAAAGAAAAAGGAAAGGGGGCGGCAAGCGGAGTTCCGCTTACGTCCCGGGCTCCAACCGTAACACTCCCGTTGTACGTGGCGTTGGGGGCTAAGGCCACCGAAGGTCTGAGGGCGCCGATCATGTTGGTTACGTCGTAAGTAACTACGCCGGCCACGCCGGGAACGATAAGAGTACCGGTGTTGATGCTTGCCGGATCCATGGGCTTACTGAAGAGTACCGCGACCTCACGGGTGGTGCCTATTGCGGCGGTTGGTGAGAGTTCCATCACTACTGTGGGAGCAGCATCGCTAATGGGCGAAGCTGGTGGGTTGGCAACGCTGCCACAGCTAATGAGAAAAACCACAACCAGAAGGGCGGTTGAGACCTTGGAGAACTGGCGGAGTGACATAACGATTCCTTTCACAGAACCTTTGTTGCGAGTGCGGACCGGTTTGAAGCTCGTATGAGATGCCGAAATAGCAAGATAGGCTGCTGCAATGAAAGTAATTATTGAAGGGATCAAGGAGAACACTTTCCCATCTGGCGTTCCCGACACAGAGCGGGTCTGCAGGTGTCCCACGGGTGGGCGAGTGTGCGGACAAGCGGTACGCTTGGCCGCTATTCATCCGAGATAAGAACCGGATGCGCTAATAGCAGGAGTCTCGTTTGAGGACGAACTGATTTTTCCTTTCGCATTAATTGCTGTTACCACGTAGTAGTAAGTTGCGCTATCTTTCACGAGATCGTCCACGCAACTGGTTCCGGCGATCGGTATCGGGTTAATCAGCTCGCAGTTACTGCACGTCGGGTTCTGCTTTGCGGCATTCTGTTTGCCGCTGCGATACAAGCAGTACCCGACAGCTATCCTGTCGGGGTCAGAAGAGGGAGAACTCGCCTTCCACGAGAGGGTCACCTTGTGGTGGCCCGTCTGCGGTGACGGTTGCAGCGCGGGAACGCCTGCCGGCGGACAACGGGGCAGGTTGAGTTCCGGTGCTGCGAGAAGTACCTCATCGACTTTCGGAGCTTCTCTCGACATCAAATTCGCGCCAGGACTCACCCGGTCTGCGGTAGCAATCAGTCGAAATCCATACACAACAAGCAAGACCAGTACGCACACCGCTAGAATGAAGATGAAGTGTAGCGGCTGCAAATTGACTTTGAAGTGATTCCTAATCATTGATTCACGTTGTTGGGAGCACAGCCGAATATCAGCCATCTTCCCGACCTGTCATCGCCAGGACTCCGGGCTTCTCCTCGCCACGGCGAGCAATCGAAATCAGAAGAAAGATGGCCGCCAGAGCAATCAGAAAGTAAATAATCCCGCCCTGATGATGGAGTCTCCCGGTCAGGAAACTCCGATCTACGCGCGTTGCGAGCATCGCAAGGACAAATATGCGAAGCCCATTCTTAGCCACTGAGAGAGGGATCGCCACTGCGATCACCAAGGCTTTTCGCCAGGCCGAGCGCAAAAGCATCTGCGCCAGGACCATAGTTGTGACCACCAACATCAGGCTTGAGCGGATGCTGCTGCACTCCCGCGCAACCTCGACCGTCAACCCTGGAATGGTAATTTGTGTTCCGTCTTGAGCTGACGGCACACCGACGACCGCGAAGAACAGGCGTGCCGATGTAACCGAGCCTTCCTGCAGCAGTCTTACGAGCGGGTGCAGCACGAACTCGGGAATAGGAACGATCCAGAACAAGAAGCAAAGAGGGAAGAGGGCATGCCGAAAAGCACGAGTGCCAAAAGAAACGATAAAAGCGCCGATCCACCATATGACGAGCGCCAGCATGTTCACCGAAAGATGCTCGTCGCGGCGCAGCGGGACAATTTGAAATCTTGCAACCACTGTCGCCACAATAGCCGCGACCAGCAAAATTATGCCAAGCCTCGAGCGTGGCTCCGCAGATGTTTCGGACCATTTCCGTTCCAGGTATATCAATGAGACGCTAACGGGAAGAATGAGCAATATGTGCGTGTATTGATCGTCGCGTAGGGCCAGGGTGAAAGAAGAGATGAGAGGACTCCACCAAATCAGCAAAGAAATCACGCCGAGAACGGAAAAGCGTAAGAGCGGCGACAATTTGGATGTTGATTCTTGAGGCGAGCTATTCAGCACCAAGGGATAGTCCGCCAGCGAGTGCAGTAACGTTTTATCATTCGTAGCATTTGCCGCTCAGCATCACTTCCGGAACCTCTTGCGCCTGCCGTCGACTGTTTGCTTCACAAACATGCGCGGATCGTAGTTCAGCGGTCCTACTTCGTGTATCTCAATCCTTTTGTAGTCGGGATGCTGGGGGTTGATCAGCCAGTTATCTTCGGCGGGAGCGAGAACAGAAGGCACTATTAGCACGCAGTGCTCTCCGCGTTGCGCAAATTCACCTCCCAGCTCGGCGAGTGCAGGAGGGGCTGCGGATTCCCGCCAGTTTGCAGGCATATCGCGGACGTCAGCGTGTTGTCGGGCCAAATCACCTGGGACTTCCGCGATGGCTAAAACAAGATCACCCGGGGGATCGTCCTTGTCAAGATGTACGAAGTATTCCAACATGGCGAGGGATTGGTGTTCCGAAGTATAACTGAGGCGTGTTCCCGGACTCGACCAACGCCCGCCATAGCGGTATGCACCTTCACCATCAAACGGAGTGCGAGCATACGCTCGGCGCAAAATCCGATAGATGCGGCTCAACTAATTCCGCCATAGGCGATGCGACCCAAGATGTTCTCCACTTGGCGCGCTCCCAACTCAGTATCGATC
>PKXU01000145.1:3872-10066 GCA_003132445.1 Acidobacteriaceae bacterium
ACGTGCCAAGCGATAAAGCCGGTCGGATTCGTAAGGCGTAAGCCTTCCATTACGTCGTCGTCGCTGCAAGCTTCGAGACGAAAGGTCGAGTGCGCGAGCGAGTTCCTTCAGTGTCAAACCGGAAGCTCGCATCAACTCTTCCACAACGGCCGGAGCAAATCCTTCCCGGATCGCCTCGCGCATATCGTGGTCACTGGAGAGAGCGCGTCCCAGCGCGTGCTCTCCGCCTAATTCTCGGACTACAGCTCTGAGTTCGTTTACCATTCTGTCGCCAATGATAGCGCCAAATGGCGCGAGCGTCAACAAACCCAGTTCAGTCGCCAAGAACGAGGTACAAAGAACGGATNNTCTTCGGCGTCGCTGGAATTGGGATTAAGCTTTAACACCTGCTGTAATTGCTGTCGCGCCAGCGTCGTTTGTCCGCTTTTCGCATAGGCCATCCCGAGGTGGTAGTGAAACGTGGGATTGTCTGGCGAATTGCTCTCCTCGCCCAACTTTAACGCTTCCCGCAGCGAGTCAACTGCCGAGTGGTAAGCGCCTTTCTGATAGTAAATCCATCCTAACGTATCGGCGACATTGGGTGAATCTGGCATGCCACGTCGAGCGGTTTGCGCTAGCGAGAGGGCGACGTCGAGGTTGCCACCGGATTGCAGCATGACCGAGGCAAGATCATTCGACGCCAGGGGATTTTCCGGTTTTATTGCGAGCGCCTTCTGATATGCCTCAGTGGCGCCATTCCAATCCCGCCGGGACTGTAAAAGCTGGCCCAGGAGAACGTAGTAACTGGCTTCCTGGGGATTGTCCTTGAGCCCTTGCTGATACGTGGCAATGGCCTGGTCGACTTGCCCGTCGGCCGCTTGTACTTGGCCAAGCTTAATCAGCGCATCTGTGTTGTTCTTATCGAGCTGTGCCGCTTTGGTCAGCGCGGCCTGGGCGCCGTTCAAATCCTTCTTCTGCTGGAACAATACTGTGCCCAGCAGATCATAAAACCCGCTGCTACCTTGCACCTTGGCGATCTGGACGTTCGCCGCAGCAATGGCCGCATCAGTTTGCTTCTGAGCTACATAAGCATTCATCAGGCCGCGGAGAGCATCGTTCGATCTGGGATCCCGGTCAAGCGCTTGACGGTAGCTAGCCTCCGCCTCTGTGAATCGCTTTTGAGCGAAGTTCAAATTTCCCAGCTGGACATATCCGGCGGAGCTGCCGGGCGCCACTTTAATCGCCTTGCGTACGTCTTCCTCTGCGGCCAGGAATTGCTTTCGATTGATCTCAGAAATTGCGCGCAGAGCATATCCGTCCGCCAAGGTCGGTTGCAGATTAATGATTTGAGTGGCGGTCTGTTCGAGCGTGTTCATGTCCCCGCGGCGCATTGCCAATATGGCCAGATCGCGTTGCGCATCTGCAAGATCGGGATGCAGGCGCACCGCGACCCGCCATTCGCTCTCCGCCCCCTCCAAATTTCCCACCTTTTGGAATGCGACACCCAAGCGGTAGTGAGCCAGCCTGTTGCTAGGGTCGTTCTTAACGACCCTTTGCAGTGTCGCAATGGCCCCGTTGGCATCTCCCGCCCGAACTTGTAACTGCCCACGATAAATCAGGGCTTCGTTGTCATTAGAATTAGCCTCCAGAATTTCGTCATCCAATTCACGCGCCTGCTGCAACTGGTTCGTAAGGATCAGAAGTTCGGTGTAATTTTCCTTCACCTGGAGGTCTTTGGGGTGCTTTTGATAGAGCGCTCGATATTCGGTTGTGGCTTTGTCCAAATCATTGGTGGCCAAATAGAAATCGCCCAGCAGGCGATAGCCGGCGGAGTTGTCGGAGAAATTTTGCGTTGCCTGTCTTAAGAAATCTTCGGCTTGGGCCTTCTTGCCCTGAGCCAGGTACAAGCGCGCAAGTGCGGCTGCCAGTTCGGGAGTCTTGGGGTCGACTTGAATCCCGTCGCGGAGTTGCTGCTCAGCTTCGGCAAAACGGCTACGCACTTGATAATAGTTAGCCAGCATCAAGCGCGCATCGATTGCATTGGGATTGAGCTGGATTGCTTTCTTAAAATTGGGCTCAGCTGCCGCGGTTTGATTGTTTCTCAATTGCATCAGCGCGAGATTCAGACAGAACTCCCAGTCGCTCGGATCGAGCGCGATCGCTTTCTGCATTTCCTGGATTGCGGCGGGGAAACGAGCCTGCGCGGCCAGCAGATTTGCACCAACGAAATGGGACTTAGCATCGTTCGGACGTTCCTTTAGAAGGAAGTCCGATTGCTCCTGGGCCTGCTGAAAGCTGCCGCCAGCGATCAGCAGTTTGGCCAATTCAGCACGAGCCGCGTAGTTTTCGGGTTGCAGCTCAATCGTACGGGCGAGTTCCTGATTGGCTCGCGGCCACTGCCGAGTCTTGAGATAAATCGTTGCCAATTGGTAATGAGCAGCGGCGTAGGCAGGATCGACCGCGATGGCATTGCTGAACTCGATCGCGGCCTCCTCAAATTTCCCCTTTTCAAAATACTTTTGGCCGCTGTCGAAATATTTCTGCCTGCGTAGGTTGGGATCACGAGAGCATGCTGCAAAAAGAGCGGCAATCAGAGCCAGGAGAAACGCCAGACGGACAGCGCTAACAATCCTCACTACAAAGCCTCCCGAAATAAGCACGATCGTTGCTGCTTAGGCTATTACAGAACTATAAGGGAGCAATTGAAACACCACAAGAAACGGTGGTACCCACCCGCCTTTTTGCTTTCCGCCAGCAGCGGACAGGCACCCGCAGGCCCTTCCGCGATTCGATTGCCCGGATTTCTTTACAAAGAGCCCAGAACGGAAACAAGACCGCTTGGCATCGTGCTGATTAATAGGCGGTTGCAAGGGTTTGCAACTTGTTGCAGAAATTATCACTCTTGACAGTTATTTAATTCGCGTTAGAGTGACAGAGTGCAGAGCCCCATAGGACTCGCACTAGGAGTCTCCCCCACCTGTGAAATTACCGAGGAATAGGGATGACAATGAATAGGGCAATTCGAATTTCTCTGTGGGTGGGAATAGCGGCGCTGTCCCTTGGGACTTGGGCCGTTGCTCAAACTTCTGTAACCCTGACGGGGGTACAAGGAACCAGCTATGATGGCATTTATGTGAGCCCATACTACGCTACTGTAAACGGGGTCCCTAATACGCCAGTCGTCTGCGATGACTTTGGCGATGAGAGTACCCTCGGCAGTACCTGGAATGCTGGCACTACTGCCTTCGGCGGCATATCTTCGACGAATACGGCGTGGGGTAAGGAGGGTGCGAACTTGGCGTTGTACAACTCAGTCGCATATCTCACTCTGCAGGTACTTCAGCAGATGCCCGGTTCGTCAAGCCAGATCCTCGATACCTACGCACTGTGGGCAGTCTTTGATCCTTCCGGTGTCGAGGGTTATTTAGCCGCACATCCTATAACAGGACCATCTGGCACTCTGACCACCGCGACCCTTTGTGATGAGATCTTTGGGACCTCTAACGGGTGTACAAGTTCGACGGCCGCTTCCGGAGGTTCGCTGTACACGGTGGAGAACAGTACCTACACCGCGGGCGAATTCTCTGGTCTCGAGGTAATCTCGCCTGACGTAAGCGGAACCAGTACGCTCTGTACGGCAGAAAGCACTGGCACGACTGCGTGTCCGGCCCAAGAGTTCGTGGCAATCGTTCCCGAGGGCGGATCGGCTTTAGCCTACCTTTTCCTGGCCGGCCTTTGCTGCTTCGGAGCCATAGGCATGCGGTCCCGGCGGCAAATTGGCAGTACTACTTCAGTTGCCTAGACAAAATCACCCTTCCCTATTCACGAAACAAAAGGCGTGCCGAAACTGGTACGCCTTTTGTCTATCGACAACGTGTTTTACGGGTGGTTAACGCTCTCGATTACTGCTGGTCTGCGACCACTCAAAATCGCTGCCGCCTTCCGACTCGGGCCGGAAGAGCTTCGCACTTGCCTCTTTATGCGCTTCCTCGATCTGCTCCGCAGTGAGCATGCTGGTGAGGAGTTTCTTGGCCTGGGATGCTTGTTCCAGTGCAACCAGGTACCACGTGTACGCACGAATTGCATCCTGCGGACCGGTTCGCCGCGCGAGGTATATTTGCGCCAGAGCCAATTGAGCCGCCGGCAGACCCGCATCCGCCGCCTTCTGAAGCAGGACAAATTCATTGCGTAATCCGGGACCGTCCGACACCTTCGCAGAGTCTTCCAAACTCAATTGGACCGGGACAGACTGGCTTAGAGTCATATTCAGAAGCTCAATTCGGCTGGAAACTCCCAGTTTGTCGAAGATTCGAAACAAATGATTCTTGACGGTGTGTTGACTCAATCCGAGACGCTCCGCGATTTCGCGATTGCTCAACCCCTCGGCTAGACAATGCACCACTTGAACTTCACGTTTTGAAAGCAAGCTCAAACCATGGGCATTAACGGTTCTAACTGTGGGGGCAGAGGATAGAGCCTCTACGGCCAGCGACATTTCCCGAGTGTTGGCCCATATCTCTCCCTGGTGGACGCAGCGCACGCATTTGCGAAGTACTTCGACCGGCTGGTTCTTACCGAAAATGCCTCTCGCACCTGCGCGAAATGCGGTTACAACCAACTCGTCATTGAGCGAGTCCATCAGAACTACAGACCGGGTGTCAGGAGCCAGAGTTCGCACTTCGCGTAATACCTCAAATCCGCGCGAGGACTTGCTGTCGAGATCGGCGCTGATGACGAGAACATCGATTTCCAACCCGCTGACCGCAGACGCCAGACCGCGCGATTCTGAGTCGAAAGGAATGANNAGGGAGAGCTGTCAGCGACCAGAAGCCGGACTCGCTGGTTTCGGGTTTTCGCATGGTGCAGCATTAGGTGATCTCGCTTAGAAAGCGGCTTCTTGGTTCCCGTTGCGCCAGGTCACCGAGAAGGGGCAACGAAAACGGAATTGCTATTCGGCCCCAGTCCGGCTATTCGCGAGAGCGACAGAAGTTGCAATTCTTTTCACCATGCTATTCACTGCGTTGAGCATGGCAACTGGTTGCAAACGTCAAGATCGGTTCCGCGCTTCCCGTGATAGGAAAGCTATATACCGCTAAAAATAAATAACTTAACTGGTGCAAGGGGATGCAACATCAATCGGTAATGCAAGCGTTCAATGAGGCCTTTACCCCCTGATTGGGTGTATAGTACCACACAGTGATGAGAAATTAATCCTAGGGTAGTTTTAGCCATTGCAGACATCTGCAATTATCGTTAGTTTGGTTTTGCGTCGGACTTCCTCCCCTCCCTGATCGCTTCTGTTCATGTCGAACGAGGCGAAAATCGTTAGTAACGCCGAGCGACTCTGCATCACCATTGAACATGATGTCCACTTCAGCGGGAACTTTTAATGGTATAATTACGATAGACATAGTAGGGATTGAGTTTTTTGCGACCCAATCTGGTATGGCACTTCAGTGGACTGGGAAACCGCAATTGCATCGAGTACATTAAGTAACGAACCCATTGAGTAAAGGCATTTGATGTAGCGGAAAGCCAAGATTCTCCCCCGGCGTTCCGACCGTTGGTGTCTCCCCCCGGAAATCTCCTCGCTGAGATTTCAAAACAATTGGCTAGGTGTTTCTGTTTTGGGGTCACTCTGAGAAGTGTGACTGAGAGGGCGAAGCTATGGCCGTCAGCAGTTTAGCGTTGGATTTTTCGCAGCCGCTTCCGCACGTCGAAGCCGAGAGCTGGTACGCCCTGCACACTCGTCCGCGGCATGAAAAAATTGTGGCCCAGCGACTTGAGGAGCGCGGCGTCTCTGCGTTTCTTCCCATGATCACCGAAGTTCACAAGTGGAGCGATCGCAAAAAGAAAGTGGAATTGCCGCTATTCAGCTGCTACGTGTTCGCGAAATTCACTCCCAATCGCGCGGAACGGCTGCGCGTGCTTCGCGTGGATGGAGTGTTCTGTCTGGTAGGCGCTGCGGGGGAAGGCACACCGATACCGGACGCGCAAATCGACGCGGTACGCAATCTGGTTGACACTGGCTTGCCCTGTGTTTCTCACCCTTTCTTGAAAATTGGTCAACGCGTTCGCATTCGCAGTGGCGCGCTCGACGGTATGGAAGGCATCCTGCTCTCGCGCAACGGCGATCAAACCTTAGTCATTTCCATCGAAGCCATCCAACGATCCCTTGCCGTACGTGTGGAAGGGTACGAAGTCGAACCTGCCTA
>PKXU01000145.1:10079-13379 GCA_003132445.1 Acidobacteriaceae bacterium
AAACTCGTGGCATCTGGAAACTTCCTCTAACGGTTGGGACGCCATGGAGCGAGTGCAATCCGAGACTGCGCCCCATTTGCTATTGCTCGATCTGCCTCGCGGTAATGCGGACGGACTTCATCTCTTGCCGTGGTTGCGCCGACTTCGCCCCGAGCTGCCGATCGTGGTCCTTTGCGATCCCAGTGACGCGGCCAGGCAGAAAGAGGCAACCCGCATGGGGGCGAAGGATGTATTGATTCGTCCCGTCAGTCAGGAGCAAATTCAATCCCTGGTGCTTCGCCATCTGGGCTCCTCGCATGATTCTGAGGAGGCGGAAATAGCCAGCGAAGACATTGAGTCCGTGGGAGAGGACGAATTCTTCCTTAGTAGCACGCCCGTCATGCAGCAACTCCGGGCGCAGGCAGAATTGCTGGCGCAAGCCGATGTTCCGGTGCTCATTTTGGGAGAGCCCGGGAGTGGAAAAGGCACTATAGCCCGTTTGATCCACCAGATGTCGGTTTACTCTGGCTTTAACTTTTTAAGAGTGAATTGCGCGGAGATGCCGGGAGATTTGCTGGAGATCGAACTTTTCGGCAGGGAGAATGGTGACCTGGGGTCTTCGAAAAGCGCCATGCGGACCGGTCTGGGCAAGCTTGAAATTGGTCAAAAGGGCACGCTTTTACTTGACGAGATCACCCAGATGCCGCTTGCGTTGCAATCCAGGCTCCTCACAGTGCTGCAGGACAAGCGATTTGTGCGGTCGGGTGATCCCAAGCCGGTCGACGTGGATGTCCGCATTCTGGCGGCCAGCAGCGACAAACTGGACCGCGCTCTTGCGGAAAAGCGCCTCGACAGGGATCTCTACTACCGTCTTAGCGCATTCACGGTGCACGTTCCCTCTTTGCGCCAACGCAAAGAGGAAATCAAACTTCTCCTGCGCTATACCATGCATAAGGTGGCAAAGCACTACGGCCTGCCTGCGCGAGAATTCACTCAGTCGGCACTGGATGCTTGCCAGAATCACTCCTGGCCTGGAAATTTGAAGGAATTAGAGACCTTCGTCAAACGCTACTTGGTAGCTGGCGATGCAGACTTCTCCATTGGCGGCTGGGAAAGTCCTGCCAGAACTAACGAGAACCGCGTGCGCTCGGAAGCTGAAGCTGGCAAGATCAGATCGACTCCGTCTACATTGAAATCCATGATCCAGAGCGTCCGGTGGGAAACGGAGAAAAATGCAATCGGAGCCGCACTTCAAAAAACTGGATGGAATCGAAAGGCAGCCGCCCGTTTATTGGGTGTAAGCTATCGTTCGATCCTTTACAAGATTGAGCAGTATCAAATGAGCGCGCCCGATTCCTACATCTCGTCCTTCGCGGAGACCCAGTCGGCCGTTTCGCATGCTGCCAAAGGGAATGGAAAAGCAAATTGAGTCGACCCTCATCTAAGAACGAACTGGTCGTTGTCGCAATGTTTTTCCTTGCGACGGCTGGACTCTTCGCACAAGCCGCGGCAGGAACTCCTCCAGCATCTACCCAGACTCCCACGGCGTCACCTGCCGGGAGTTCGGACGGCGCAACCAAGGCGCACGACGACAGCTTCGTCATTGGCAACGACGATGTCTTGGCGATCAATGTCTGGAAAGAGCCGGATGTATCGAAATCGGTCCCGGTTCGTTCTGACGGTAAAATTTCTCTGCCGTTAGTTGGAGAGGTGCAAGCCGCAGGTCGTACGCCGCTGAAGCTGGAGCTGGAAATTGCCGCCAAGCTCAAGAATTACATTGCTGAACCCGAAGTCACGGTGATAGTTCAGCAAATCAACAGCCAGAAGTTCAACATCCTTGGAATGGTCACTCGCCCAGGTTCGTTTCCGATCAGTAATTCCGCGACTGTGCTCGATGCCATTGCTCTTGCCGGTGGATTCCGCGACTTCGCCAAACAGAAAGCCATTTACGTTCTGCGCCAGAATGCCGACGGCACCGAGACGCGGTTGCCTTTCAACTACAAGGACGTCGTAAAAGGAAAGAACACAGCCCAGAACGTTAAGCTTCAGCCGCGCGACACCATCGTCGTTCCGTAATCATGAAACTGGTTCAGACATTGTGCGTTGCAATGATCTTGCTTCCTACAGCTTCTCTGTGGTCTCAGGTCGATAGCACCTCGACGCAAACGACTACGGCCAGCACGACGGATAATTCCACTGCCAATTCGGACAATACTGATAGTCGAATGCTGACTCCGCCTCCCGTAAGCGGGCAGTCTTATCCGACTTCGCCCACTTCCGAAGAGCGTTCCAACTATCTTCGCACCGGCGTGGTTTTTACCAGTGCGTACACCGATAACGCGTTGGGATCATTGACCGGCCATCCGGTGAGTGATGTCAGCTATTCCGTATATCCGACACTGTCGCTGGACGAAACGACATCGCGCGCGCACTGGGTTTTGAGCTACGCTCCTGGGTTCACTTTTTATCAGCGCGAGAGTTCTCTGAATCAGGCCAATCAGAACGCGTCCATCAATTTCCATTACCGGCTTAGCCCGCACGTCACTTTCAGCGCACGAGACGGTTTTCAGAAAAGCTCGAACGTTTTTGACCAGCCTGATCTCGGATCCGCAGCAGAGGTTTCGGGCGGAGCGCAAGTGCCGAATTTTTCGGTGATCGCGCCCGTGGCCGATCAGCTCAACAATTCAGGAAACGCCGACCTCACATATCAGTTTGCGGCGAACGGAATGATCGGAGGCAGCGGCACGTTCTCGAATCTGCACTACCCGAACCAAGCCCAGGTTCCCGGCCTGTCCGATTCGGCCTCTCAGGGAGGGTCAGCGTTTTACTCTCTCCGGCTTTCGAAAATGCACTACATCGGCGCCACCTACCAGTATCAGCGACTCATTTCCTATCCGACTGTCGGCCAGAACGAGACGCAGACGCATGCAGTCCTTCTCTTCTACACTTTTTATGCGTCTTCGAAATTGTCGCTTTCCTTCTTCGGCGGTCCGCAATACTCCAATACTGTGGAGCCGCCCATCGGATCTACGCACCTTCAACTGCCCGCGGCGCAGGCATGGACTCCGGCAGCCGGTGGTAGTTTGAATTGGCAAGGCCGGCTTACCAATGTTGCGATCAGCTATTCGCATATTATTTCCGGCGGCGGAGGGTTGATCGGAGCGGTCAAGATGGATAGCGCCAACGCCTCGATACAACAACAGCTGGCCCGCCGGTTGAGCGGGTCGGTTTCAGGAATGTACACGCAGAACGATGTTTTAGGGTCCGTACTTGCAGGAGCAACCAATGGACACACCGTGTCTGGAACTGCTTCGCTGCAAC
>PKXU01000177.1 GCA_003132445.1 Acidobacteriaceae bacterium
CCGAGTCGTACACTTCCCGAGTTGTACACTTCCCGAGTCGTACACTTCCCGAGTCGTGCACTTCCCGTGCCGTGCCCTTCCTGTGCCGTGCCCTTCCTGTGCCGTGCCCTTCCCGACTGCCTAGGGAAGGGATTCGGTCGCGGGTTTCAAGTCACACGTTTCGAAGATCGCGAAAGGTGAGCCAGCCTCGGTTATCCCATGTCTCGCGAACTCGGTTGCCCATGTCTCGCAAAAGAAGCGAGACATGGGGCACCCTTTGTGGGAATGGCGCACACAAACATCACTAAGGANNTGCGGGATTGAAGGGAGCTCTACGTGGGCAGGTCCCAACCTTCTTCTTTCATCTTTCGATTGGACCAGTGTTGAAGCTGTTCGAAGAGGGCGGGTTCGATTACGGCGAAACGGACGCCGACGCGGCCTTCGTCGCCGATCCACATGAGGCGGGCCTTGGCCTGGAAGAGGATTTCGCTTTCGGGCAGGAGGAAGCTGACATCGAGTAATCCAGCGAAGCGCAGCGGTTCTTTCAGACCATCCAGACCCATGCCGCCAGTGCTGAGGTTGACCCCCTGCACTTGAGTCTCTTGACCCTGTGAATTCTTGATCGTGACGGCGATCTGCACGCGTGCGCGGAAGAATTTTTGCTGCTCGCTGCTGATGAATCCCAAGGATGCCGAGCTTTCCCCGGGAGCAAAATTAATGTTGTATTCCTTGAGCTTGCGGCTGAGGGTGCGCCGCGAAATGCCGAGTTGCTCAGCCGCCAGGGTGCGCTGGCCTCCGGTGCGCTCGAGCGCTTTGATGATCATTTGTTCTTCCATGCTGTCGAGATTGCTCACGGGCATGGAAGCCGTTTGACGAAAGGCCGCGGGCTCTCCGGTGAGCGCTGCGCTGAGGCTGGAAAAATCGATTTCAGAACCGGAGGATTCCATTGCCATGCGTGCCACAAGATTGCGCAGTTCACGGATGTTGCCCGGCCATGAGTGAGCAAGAAGCGCGGAAATAGCCTGTGACGAAAAAGTTTTCCGCGGCGCTTTCAAACGCAGAAAATATTCAGCCAGGGCCACAATATCCTCAGGCCGCTCGCGCAACGGAGGCACCCGCAGCTGAAATTGGCCGAGGCGGTGAAAAAGATCCTCGCGGAGGCGGCCTTCTTTGACCGCAGCCTCAAGATTCTGATTGGTGGCAGCGACAATGCGGACATCCACTTTAATCTTACGGTTCCCACCCAAACGGTAAAAGGGCTGACCATCCAGCACACGCAGCAGTTTCACCTGAGTCTGCAGCTGCAGCTCGCCGATTTCGTCTAGAAAAAGCGTTCCCTTATCCGCGAGCTCGAAAAGGCCTGGCTTGGAAGCATCAGCGCCGCTGAAAGCGCCTTTTTCATATCCGAAGAGTTCGCTCTCCACCAGATTTTCCGGAAGCGCCGCGCAGTTGATGTCGACCCAAGGGCGACTGCGTCGATGGGAAGACTCGTGAATGGTCCGCGCAATCAGCTCCTTGCCGGTGCCTGTCTCGCCGGTGATCAAAACGGTTTCTGTATGGCCGGCAACGCGATCCACCAGGCCCATAAACTTGTGCATCACGGGGCTGGCAAGAATGAAATTCGTGTCTTCAATCTTGCGCGAAATCACGCCAGGCGCCGAAGAAGTGTCGAGCTTCGGTTGAATCGACGTCCCATTGACGATCGTCGATGGCGTGACAAGAGCGACCACACCAATCGCAGTACCGTTAAAATCGCGCAGAAGTGTCGCAAGAAGCTCTACCGGAAACGCGACGCCGACCTTCGGTTGAGCGAGCAGCCTCCAGTGGAAATCGCGTTCCTTCGATGTTTCGCTGAGAATGGCTTTGCGTAGAAAAGCTTGCTCTTCACTTTTCTGGATCGGAGCGAAGAATTTGCAGATATCAGCACCCGAGAGTTCCCCAGGAGAATAGCCCAAAAGGTGGCTAAACGCGCCGTTGCAACCACGGAATTGCCCTTTCGGATCGACTAAGAAGATGGCAAGCTCAGCCACTGCGCCGCCGGAAAGCTCGCCGCCATTGGGCCGTAACTTGTTGGAGAGCGATCTCAGCTCGCCTGAGGCTGGTTGCGAACTTTGTTGCGAAATATGGGACGGACTCGGCATATCGTGCGTTTGGGACGATGTTGACACACCCACCCGCTTTGTCCGAGAAGCATGTTACGCGGGACGTTACGAATGTAATCATTCTTTATTTCGGCCCCATGTTCACCACTCTGTCAGCCCTCCGTTCCGCCTGTTCAATCACTCTCGACTTCGCGAAAACATTTTTACTCGCAGTAACTGCGGTCACGTCAGCGCTCATCTTTAGATAGTTACTTCGGTAAGCTTCTGAAGACCTAACCGGTGCAATAGGATTCGGGCAAGGCTCGAAGTGGGACCGAGGTGTGTCCACGGGCCGCGCCACGAGTTATCGGCGCACAAAACTGCTGTGTCTTCGCAAGAAGAACGTTATTGGACGATACATTCCCGGCTTATGAGATCCGGGAAAGGCTGGTCGATGAACGCAGAGACGGAACGACTGTCGATCCAGACGAAGATATTCATTGGCGTCACTACGTCGTTAGGCGTGGTGGCGCTGGGCTTTGCTTTGCTGCACTGGCACTCCGACGACTTATTAAGATTTTTCTGCTACCTGGCGGTGGCCATACTGGCCTCGGGGTTGAAGGTGCAATTGCCCGGGATTGACGGCACCATGTCAGTGAACTTCCTGTTCATCCTGCTGGGCGTTTTGGAGTTGAGTCTTCCGGAGACCCTGCTCATCGGCTGCACGGCGACCCTGGTACAGAGCGTCTGGCAGACGCGCAATCGACTCGATCCCATCAAAGTTCTGTTCAACGTAGCTGGCATGATGGCCAATGCCAGCGCGCTGACTTACGTCAGCTATCACTGGATGGCCCACAAGTTTGGCGTCAACAAACCCATCCTCTTGATGGTCGCGGCCCTGGTATTTTTCTTCGCCAATACTCTCCCGATCTCGATTGTGATTTCTCTTACGGAAGGGAAATCGAGCCGAAAAGTCTGGTCAGAATGCTACTTCTGGTCGTTCCCGTATTACCTGGTGGGCGCGGCCGCGGTAGGTCTGGTGGGAATTGTGAACCGCTCAGCAGGATGGGAAACTTCGCTGATGGTGCTGCCATTGATTTATTGGGTATACCGATCGTACCGGCTGTACCTGGGTCGACTCGAGGCTGAGAAAGAACGCGTTGAAGTGGAAAAACGGCACGTAGAACAAATCGCATCGCTGAACATGCGGACGATTGAGGCGCTGGCTTTGGCCATTGAAGCCAAGGACCAGACTACGCATACCCATCTGCAGCGAGTGCGAACCTATGCCGTGGCGGTTGCAGCCCAGTTAAATCTGGCGGAAAGCGAGATTGAGGCGCTGCGGGCCGCTGCTTTGTTGCATGACATCGGCAAGCTGGCGGTGCCGGAACAAATCATCAACAAGCCGGGAAAACTGACGGCGGAAGAATTCGAAAAGATGAAGGTGCATCCTCTCGTGGGAGCAGAAATTCTAGACCGTGTGGCATTCCCGTATCCCGTCGCACCCATTGTTCGCTCCCATCATGAGCGTTGGGACGGTACGGGATATCCCGAGGGGCTGAGCGGAAATCAAATTCCCATCGGTGCGCGGATTTTAGCGGCGGTGGATTGTCTTGACGCGCTGGCTTCTCATCGTCAATATCGTCCCGCGCTGCCACTGGCAGAGGCGATGGCAAAGGTGAAGGAGATGGCGGGCAGTTGGTTTGATCCGCAAGTAGTTCAGATTCTCGAAAGCCGCTACGTAGAGTTGGAGCGCATGGCACAAATGTCGGTGGCAGATCCGTCGGAGGATACGGCAACTCGCACGCTTTCTAGAACCGTGCGAGTAGAGCGAGGACTGGCTCCGGCTACGGGTTTTGAGCGAACTGAGCCTACCAACGGGATGACGGACAGCGCTGACTTCTTGACGTCGATTGCGTCGGCGCGCCAGGAAGCGCAAACCATGTTCGAGCTCAGCCAGGATCTNNGGCGTTTCGCTGAGCCTGAGCGAAACATTGTCGGTGCTTTCAATGCGGCTGCGGCGAATGATTCCCTACGATTCGATTGCCGTATTCGTGAACCGCAACGGATGGCTGCTTCCCGAGCTGGTGAGCGGGGACAATTTCCGCATGCTCTCCTCCCTGAAAATCAAGATGGGCCAGGGATTATGCGGGTGGGTTGCGGACAACTGCAAGCCGATTGTGAACGGAAATCCGCAGGTCGAAGAGGGCTACGTGATCGATCCCGGAAAGCATACCACGCTGCAGTCGGCGCTGGTGGTGCCGCTTGAGGGACTAAACGGAGTAGTCGGCGTGCTGGCAATGTATCAAGCAAATCGGGACGCGTTCACTCCTGATCATTTGAGAATTCTGCTGGCAGTGGCTTCAAAGGTCGCGCTGTCGGTGGAGAACGCACTCAAATATCAGCAGGCGGAAAGCTCGGCAACCACAGATTATTTGACTGGGCTACCCAATGCACGCTCGTTGTTTATGCATCTGGCGCAGGAAGTGGCTCGCTGCCGGCGCATGAAAACGTCGCTCGCGGTCATGGTCTGCGACATCGACGGATTCAAGCAAATCAACGATTCATTCGGCCACTTAGAGGGCGACAAACTTCTGCGGGAGTTTACGACACGATTGAAGGATGTATGTCGTGGATATGACTATGTGGCGCGCATGGGCGGAGATGAATTCGTGATCACCGCTCCAGGGTTGACCGCGGATGCGGCGAAGGAAAAAGCGGAGCGGTTGAATCAGGCGGCTATCGACTCGGGAAAACATGTCTGCGGGCGTGAGGTAATTACGCTGAGCGTGGGCATGGCATTTTGTCCGGAAGATGGTTTCGATGTCGAGCGCCTGCTGTCGGAAGCGGATCGCAGAATGTATTCCATGAAGCAGGTTCATCACGCGGCAGCAGCCGCTCGTGACACCAAAACCGCCGGAGCCACGGCAAATTAGGAGACCTCGGGCCATGCCAGGCGTGAAAATCATTGCACGAAACATTGCGCGGCATGTAATCGCCATTGTCGCGACCGTCCTGCTCGGAGGGTTTCTGGCGGCAACATTGGTGCGACTGGCTCCCGGTTTTGATGTAGACGAAGAGCAGCTCGATCCTCATCTGAATGCGGAAAGCGTGCAGGCATTGCGGCAGGCGCGGCTGGAACAGCACAACATTTTTGCTTTCTACTTTTATTCTCTACAGCGCGCGGCCCACGGAGACCTGGGAACCTCGATTTCACTGGGTCAGCCGGTAAGCCGGCTGTTGCGCGAGCGAGCTCCGCTCACGCTGCGGTTGGTAGGGGTTGGTCTGTTGTTGAGCTGGGCCGTTGCCATGGCCTTGGCGCTGAGCGCGGCGTGGCTGCGCGTGACGGCTTATGACGCGCTTACGACTGTAATCACCGGAACATTTCTTTGCATTCCAGCGGCGGTGCTGGCGCTTTTGTCGGTGCTGTGGAACGTGCCCGGGGCGCTGGCGATCGCTCTCATCGTTTTTCCACGCGTGTATCGCTACGCGCGCAATCTATTGGCGAAAGCGTACTCCCTACCGCACATCGTGACGGCACGAGCCAAGGGATTGAGTGAATTACGAATCTTGTTTTGGCACGTGGTTCCTGTCGCAGGACCGCAGTTACTCGCGGTGGCGGGAGTATCGGTGAGTATTGCGGTAGGAGCAGCCATTCCGGTCGAGGCATTGTGCGGACTAGCCGGAGTTGGGCAGTTGGCATGGCAAGCGGCGCTGGCGCGCGATCTTCCTTTGCTCACGAATTTGACGATTTTGGTGACCCTCGTAACCTTGCTGGCTAACTCGGGTGCCGATGTAATCGGACAAATGCTTCGAGGGCAGGAAGCATGAGCTGGCGCACGAATTTGGGCCGCGCTCTGGCATGCGCGGTTTTGCTGCTGGTGGTGAGTTTGTCTTTGGCGGCAAACTGGCTCGCGCCGGCGGGGTATGCCAAGCAATATCGCGAGGCGGCGGATGCGCCTCCATCGCGGGAACATTGGCTCGGCACCGATGAGATTGGCCGCGACCGGTTTGCGCGTGTTTTGTATGGCACACGGATTTCGTTGTTACTGGCGCCGGCTGCCGCGCTGCTCACAACGTTAATGGCTGCGCTCGTGGGCGGACTCGGCGGCTATTTAGGCGGCCGGTGGGCGAGAGGCGCAATGGCTGTGACAGATTTATTTCTTTCGCTGCCATGGCTTTTTTTGCTGATCACGGTTCGGGCGATGATGCCGCTGAATGTTTCGCCGCTGGCCTCGGTGCTGGTCACGTTTCTGATGTTGGGCTTATTGGGGTGGACAAGCGCGGCCCGGGTGTTGTGCTCGACAGCAGGATCGTTGCGGGAGTCAGATTTTGTGCGGCAGGCGAGAGCTTCAGGAATCTGCGGTTGGCGATTGTTTTGGATTCACGTCCTGCCCAACCTTAAGCCTGTGCTCTACGCGCAATTTTGGATTTCGATTCCTGCGTTCATTCTGAGCGAGGCGAACTTGGGAATTTTGGGATTGGGCGTGGCCGAGCCGATGCCCTCGTGGGGAAGTTTGCTCAAAGAACTGGAAGGAATGGTATCGGTGGGCGAAGAGCCCTGGAAATTCGTGCCTCTGATTTTACTGGTCGTAGTGGTTACGTCGTTTCAACTTGTGCTTTCAAAGCAGGAGGAAGTAGCGGCATGAAGGATCTCCTGGGAAGGTTGGCGGGGATGACAATAATCGGCAAGAAATTAATCGCAGTTCCGATCGTCTGCTTGGGGCTTCTGGCGAGCTCTGCTTGGGCACAGGGCGAGCTACGGTTTTGTTTGCGCTCCGAACCAAAGACCTTTGATCCTTTGAAAGTCGAGGACGATGCTTCCGTGACGATCCGCTATTTGACCGGCGGCGTGCTGATGCGCATGAACCGGCGGACACAGGTCCTGGAACCGGAGTTGGCGGAATCGTGGAAGGTCTCAAAGGACGGCAAGCAGATCACTTTCAAATTGCGAAGTGGAATCTCGTTTTCAGATGGGACGCCGTTTTCCGCGGAAGACGTAGCCTACACGGTAAAGCAATTAATGGATCCGGCGTTGCATTCGCCCACGGGCGATGCATTCCGTTCGGGGCCGGGCAATGTGGAGACAAAGATTATTTCGCCCGTGCAGATCTCGATTACATTTCCGGCCGCCGTGGCGGGGCTGGATCGCCAGTTCGATCAAGTCGCGATCCTCTCCGCGCATTCACCCAAGAAGGAAATGGCGGTGCTTGGGCCTTTCATGGTGGCGGATTACCAGCCCGGAGCCACGGTACTGTTGAAGCGCAATCCGAATTACTGGAAGACGGATGCGCAGGGACGGAAGCTGCCTTATCTGGATTCAATTGAGCTGGACATTCAGCCGAATCGCGATGTGGAGATGCTCCGCTTCAAACGTGGAGAAATCGATCTGGTGAACTCGCTGGACAGCGAATACTTCGACAAGCTCGCGGCAACTTCTCCGCAACTGGTGCATGACGCCGGGCCGTCACTCGACAGCGAGCAGATGTGGTTCAACGAAGTGGCCAAGGCTCCATTGCCGGAATACAAGAAAAACTGGTTCCGCTCGGCGGCGTTCCGGCGAGCCATTTCCGAGGCAATCAATCGCGACGACTTGAGCAGGGTGGTATTTCGCGGGCATGCGCAGGCGGCCGTAGGCCCAGTGTCTCCCGCAAATAAATTTTGGTTCAATGCCAGGCTGAAAGCTGAGGTTTATTCGCCCGATGCTGCTCTCAAGGCGCTGCAAGCGGATGGTTTTCATTTGCAGGACGGCATTTTGAAAGACAAGGACGGGAATGCAGTCGTGTTTTCCATCATCACCAACTCGGGGAACAAATATCGCGAGCGCATGGCCACGATGATTCAGGAAGATCTGCAGAAGATTGGGATTCGCGTCAATGTTGTCACACTCGACTTCCCTTCTCTCATCGAGCGCATGACTCAGACGTTCGATTATGAGGCGATTCTGCTGGGGCTAACAAATATTGGGCTCGATCCGAATGAGCAAATGAATGTGTGGCTGAGTTCGTCGGAAAATCATCAATGGAATCCGCAGGAAAAATCCCCAGAGACAGCTTGGGAGGCGGAGATTGATCGTCTCATGAAGGCGCAAGCTTCAACAGCCGACGCCAAAAAGCGCAAAGAAGATTTCGATCGAGTGCAGGAGATTGCCGTTGAGCAACAGCCCTTTATTTACCTGGTGAATCGAAATGCACTCTCCGCGGTCGCAAGTTCCGTGCAAGGCGCCAGCCCGGTAATTCTGGCGCCGCAGACCTATTGGAATGTAGAGACGCTTTCGCTGAAGTATTCAAAACCCTTGACCGGTCAATTACGTCAAAACCCTTAACCACAGAGAGCACTGCGATATACAAAGGAACCGCGCAGAGAGGATGAGGGACAAGATGCAATCCGAAGTTCTTCTCGCCGCGCGCGTTTCTGTGCGCTATGGAGATCGGCCTGCCGTATTGCGCGACGTGGAACTGAAGATCCGGCGAGGAGAAGTGCTCGGGCTGGTGGGACAGAGCGGGTCGGGAAAGAGCACGCTGGCGATGGCGATTTTAGGGTTGCTCGAGCGAAAGAATTCACGGCCGGAAGGCACCATCGATTTCGACGGCTGCGATCTTTTGACACTTCGCGAGCGGGAACTGCGTGGACTTCGCGGACGGAAGATTGCGCTGGTGCTGCAAAGTCCGCTCTCGTCGCTGAATCCGGCACTGAGGATTCGCACGCAATTAAGAGAAGCGTGGCGGGCGCATGCCGCAGGATCGAATGCCAATTGTGAGGATGCGATTCGGGCGGCTCTCGAGAGTGTAAGCTTGCCATCGAGTGACGAGTTCTTGCGCAAGTATCCGTCCCAGATGAGCGTGGGTCAGGCGCAGCGGGTGTTGATCGCGATGGCGGTAATGCATCGTCCCGCGCTGCTGATTGCGGATGAGGCGACCAGCGCGCTCGACGTGATTACGCAATCCGAAATCCTGAAGCTTTTCCGCCAACTGAACCGCAGTTTTGGAATGGCGATCCTTTACATTTCCCACGATCTCGCATCGGTGGCGGGAATCTGCGATCGCATCGCCATCCTTCATCAAGGGCAAATCGTGGAAATCGGCACCACGGAACAAGTCCTGGTCAGTCCCCAACACGAATATACCCAACGCCTGATGGCGGTCATGCCGAAAATGCCGCAAGGAATTGCTCTTGGCCGGGCCGCGGCGAACTGAACTGCAGTTCCGTGTCCTCATTCAATAACCCATCTCAGCCTTCCGAGAAAATCACTCGCTCAAATCAGCGCCACGCACGCTATCGCATCCTCGCGACCTGCTCCCCCGAACGTAACGCCACCCAGGTTACATCTGCGAACAGAGGATGGGACAAACTGTCTCACGCCCACGGTCGCGGGACACAGTGGCTCAGGCGCCTCTAATAAAGCTCAATCATTCTCAATAGAATCAACGACTTAGAAGTTCGCCATTGGTTGCTCTCGTGCAACAGCGGGAGTGGGTACAAGCGCGATGTTTCCCCCATTCAAGAAAGTAGGGTGAGATTCATGGTGCAGACGCAGAAACTTAAAAAACCATTAGGCCGCGGAGAAAGACACAGCGCCGCCTGGGGTAAGCGCCTGGGCATAATGCTGCTCCTGGCAACGGGAATGGCGTTCGGACAGCGCTGGTCCAACCAACCGGTCAGCAACAACAGCCACATCGCTTCCGAGCTCTCCGGACTTCTGCAGAAGGCGAAGCAGGGATCGACCAAGGGCCAGACAGTCAAAGTTATTGTGCAGTACCGCGTGGTGCCGACGGCGGCTCACTACGCCACTATGCAAAGTCGGGGCGGACTTCTGCACTCGAAGCTGCACATGATCAAGGGCGCGGCGTTTACGATTCCAGTCAGCGCTTTGCCGGCTTTAGAGGCCGATCCCGAGATCGCGTCGGTAACTATCGATCACCCAATGAACGTGATGGATGACATGACGAACGCCGCCACGGGCGTGGCCTCGGCATGGAACTCCGGCTACAACGGCGCGGGCGTTACCGTTGCCGTGATTGATAGCGGCATCAACGATAGCCATCCCGACCTGCAGAATGCGAACGGGACGTCACGCGTCGTCTATCACCAGGACTTCACCGGAACCCCGACCACAAACTCCAGCGGAGCGCAATATGACCTCTATGGTCATGGCACGCACGTCGCTGGAATTATTGCTGGCAATGGCTCTTTATCCGGTGGGCAATATGAAGGCGTAGCCCCTGCTGCCAGCCTGGTCGACCTTCGCGCACTCGATGAAAATGGCGCGGGCAGCGACAGCACTGTGATCGCCGCTATTCAGGAAGCAATTGCGTTGCAAAGCACCTACAACATTCGGGTCATCAATCTTTCGCTGGGCCGCGGAATTGGCGTGAGCTACACGCAGGATCCTCTTTGCCAGGCAGTCGAAGCAGCCTGGAACAGCGGGATTTTGGTGGTCGTGGCAGCCGGCAACTATGGCCGCTTAAGCGTGGATGGAAGCAATGGCTATGGAACCATCACCGCGCCGGGCAACGACCCGTTCGTGCTGACGGTGGGCGCAACCAAAAGTAACGGATCAACTTACGCTTCGGCCCAAACCCTGGCCAGCTACAGTTCAAAAGGGCCCACGACCTACGATCTCGTGGTAAAGCCCGACATGGTGGCCCCAGGAAACGACGTCGTTTCCTTGGCTGCCCCGGGAGCCACGTTGGAGGCCGAGTATCCGGCTGAATTGGTGACGGGTACTGACGGCAATAACGACTATATGACTCTCAGTGGAACTAGCATGGCAACGCCTGCCGTTGCAGGAGCAGCAGCTTTGTTACTGCAAGAACAAAGCGCGCTCACTCCGGATCAATTGAAGGCACGGCTGATGAAGACGTCGTACAAGATGGGACTTACTTCTACATCGGCCTATGTGCCACATCTGCTCCACACGTTCCTCAGCTTCTACGATCTGTTTGCGACTGGGTCGGGAATGATGAACGTACAATCGGCGATTCACAACACCGACCTGGCGCCGGCGACCGTCGGATCTGCGCTTTCGCCCTCTGTTTCCTACAACGCCCTGACTCATACGGTTTCTATGGTGGAGGGAAACTTGACCGTTGCTCCCACTTCGGTGGTTTGGGGATCTTCGGTAGTGTGGGGAACGTCGGTCGTCTGGGGCAGTTCGATTGTGAGCGGGTCCTCGGTGGTCTGGGGCAGCTCGCTACCCTGGAATGACAATACCTTGAGTGCCTTTAGCGTGGTTTGGGGAGCTAGCACAGGCGCTAGCGCCACGGCACAGAGCGTGGTCTGGGGTGCATCGGTAGGGAATACGGATGCAGCCTTCGATGATGCAGGTGACGATGAACAGTAATTGACCGTGTGAAATTAAAAGAAAGGAGACGAATCATGCACAACACACGGCAAATTAAGATATTCATCGGCGCTATGATGGCAGCGGCAATCATCACCGCAGGATATGCGGGCATGATGAGCCACACTGTGCACACCTACTTCGCCCTTGCAGTTCTGGGTATGGCAGCAACCACTTCGCGAATGAAAGTGAAACTTCCCGGGGTGAACGGCAACATGTCGGTCAACCTGCCATTCCTGCTTACCGCGGTCGTCAGCCTGAGTGCTGTAGAAGCGGTGCTGATCACGTGCGTTTCGACCGTGGTGCAATGCTGGCCGCGAAAGAACGCGAAGTTCAACCCGCAACAAATGGCGTTCAACCTCAGCATGATGTCATTCGCCAGTTGCGTGGCGAGCTTGATGTTCCATGCGCACTGGCTGCGAGGGATGCAGTGGAGTTCCAGCACACTGGGATTGGTTCTGGCCACGGCAACCCTGTTCCTGGGACAGACCGCTCCGGTAGCTGCAATCGTAGCTGTGAGCGAGGGCAAGGCAGCTGGGCAGATCTGGTGGGGCCTGGCGCATCTCTCGTTTCCCTACTACGTAGTAAGCGCCGGAGTGACCACGATTGTGCAGGCAGTTGGTTCCCACCTGGGGTGGGGTCTGGCGCTCGCGGTCTTCCCCGTCATGTACGGAATCCACCGTTCGTATAAGTTGTACTTCGGACGGATGGCGCAAGCCTTGAATTCGGAAGTTAGTGTCAAAGCAGCCGGAGCCGGGGCATAGATACCAGGAGTTAGTCTAACTAATTCATCCAATCAAGGGTGGCGTAGCGAAACCAATCGCACGCCACCTTATTTTTGTCTCAGCTGCGTCAACCCCCACAATTTGCGTTCTTTATCCTAAACGGGATTAATTCTTGGATTTCGTTCCGTCAATTTGACTGCGGAACTGCTGCTCAGTTCCTACGAAGAACTCCTCATAGGCTCGTTTGCCGGAAGACCCTGAAGCTTGTCCGTTGAGCTTGCCCCAGATAAGTCTTTCGGGACCGGAATCAGCAATCGGCCGCACGCCATCGTTCGAGTAGAAAAAATAGTTGTCGCGTGCCCACCCGTATTGCTCCGGAGAAGATGTTTTCAATGTTCCGGAAGCTGGAATTTTGAGCACAGTCTGGCCGTCTTCCGCAGGCAACGCTGGCGCGCCCGGTATTTCAAACTCGACGTGCACCCAGCCGGTATAGCCCTCTGGAATTAAGAATCGCCAGGAACGTGGAGCCGACTTCGTGGAGTCGATGCTGGGCGCATTAGTTCTGAACCAGGCTCCGATGCCGACTAAGAGTAATAGCGTCGCGATGCCCACGAAAATTCGAACCGGCGCCTTTGTGCGGTCGGGGAAAATCCAACTTGCGCTTTCTCCTTCAGGCCTCTGCCGGAAGCTCACGATCGCGGAATAGAGAGTGACAACTACGAGGAGAATAATCGCTAGAGAAGGTATCAGCATCCGAGTTCAGAGGCGAGCACTGTAGAACTGCGACAAGGGTCCCGAGCCATGCTCGGCGCTGGCGATGCGAGTTGAGATGTTGTTTTCGGCTTGATGAACTTCGCGCGCACGAGATTCGAAATCGCCGGAGCGTAGAAGCACCACATGGCAAGGCAGGCGATGAGCGCCACGCGGGCCGCAGCACGAGGTCTGAAAAGGCTGACATACGCTGCGATGAGCAAGCAGAGTGAGCCCAGGAATGAGATCAGTTCCAGAGGGTGCGCGGGCACACCGTAGACAACGAAGGACAACAAGGCGTACGCATGAAAGCCGGTAACCACAGCGGTGACGAAATAGAGTGCAAACGGCAGCATATGAGACCTTCGATATGAGAGTTGATTATTGTAACGATTTCTGCATCGGCAAAACGTAGGAGTAGTAGACCAAAATAAAGATCAGAGCAATAAATGCCCCAATATAAAGGGAAAGCAACAGTCCGCGACGCGTCGTGAACGAGGAGCCTTGATTCTTCTTATTATTACTTCTTTTCATGCACTGCGTTCATGCGAATTGGCGATTGTTGTGTGATGCAACGATGCTTCAAGGCTGCACACCAATCTCGAAATTCAGAGTCGAAAGAGCCAGCCGGTACTGGTACTGCGCATTCACATAGCCGATCGCAGCGTCGGTTTGCTGTAACTGAGCCTGACTGAGCTCGACGATTGAGCCTAAGCCGAGCTGATAACGGCCCTGAGCGAGGTTGAGACTCAAGTCTGCCTCCTTGGCCAACTCCGCAGCTACGCCCACCCGCTGAAACGCAGTATTTGCGGCCAACCATGCGGTGCGAACGTCGCGCACTACCTGGTCGCGCAGATCGCGCGTGTTTTCGGTCGCAGCTTTTGCACGGTATTTTGCTTCGGAAGCTTCTGCCACATAAAGAAAGCCGTTAAAAATTGGAATGTTCATATTCACGCCGATGCCGCCATACCAACTGGAAATGAAATAGTTTGGGAAACAACCATCGCCAAAACAGTCTGGACGCACCGGGGTGACGCCCGCGATCCCAAGCGCGCTAATGGTAGGCAGGAGTTGATCGCGCTGGGCGCGACGAAACTTTTCGGCTGCCTGCTGATCGTAGGTCAGCGCCTGCAAATCGGGACGCTGCCGCACGGCAGTATCGATGAGCACATCCACATCGGGTGGCGGCGAGGGCAATTGTGTCTCCTCTTCGGTCAATTGGTACTGAACCAGCTTGTCGAAGCCCAGCACCGCTGAGAGCGCGGCGATTGTGGAGTTGACATTGTTCTCGGCATCGAGTTGCAGAAGTTTTGCCTGCGACAAATTGACATTGGCAAACGATAGATCCAAACCTGATTTCAACTTGCTCTTAGTCAGTTCATCGATCTGATGTTGGACCGAACCGCGAGTGGTCACCGTCTGTTGCGCGACTTTCAGCAAAGCCTCGGCCTGCAGAGCGTTGTAAAAGGCCTGATCGGTGGCGAGGATAATATCTTCCGTTGTTGCCAGTGCGTTTGCATTTTGTGCTTTTTCCAAGAGCTTCGAGTAGGAGACGAGGTTGGCGGTGCGCCCGAAGTCAGTAATGAGTTGGGTGAGAGTGACTCCACCGCCCGCATGTTCGAGCAGCCGAGATGCAGTTAGCGCCCCAGCGCCGATGCGACTGCCTTCATTGGCGTCAGCTGCCGTGATGGTCCCGTTGAAAGTTGGGAGCTCCGCCGCCCTGGTCTGCCGGTAGACCTGATGTTGTGCCAGAGCCAGCAAACGACCGACACTGATTCTCGGATTGTTCTTAATCGCAATCTGCTCCGCCTGTGTGCGAGTCAAACGCATGGGAGCACCTGGCACCGGAGCCGTCTGCGCCGGGACTGAAGTAATGGAAGAACCGGACTGGGTTCCGGCAGCGCTTTGAAAACTGGCAACGAGCGCTGCCTCAGCGTGCGCAGGCAGCGAATTAACGGCCCTCGGTTGCGCGGTCTGCGGTTGCGGAGCCGAAGGTAAACTTTCGCTTGTGGCCGGCTTCACGGGAGTCTGCGCCACTGCGGCCTGAAATGACAGCATCCAGAGGAGCGATGCAGAAAGCGGAGCCCACAATTTAAAGCCGCAGGGCATTCCCTTGAATCCGCCCCGATCTTCTCCATAAAGTCGCGTGTACGTTTCGGTTGAGTTGCAGGTGTTGTGCTTCATACCGTCGGCTCCGTTGGTTGAACTGTCGCCGCTTGCGGATTTCGTTTCCCGCCATACACCAGCAAGTAAGCGGCCGGCACAATGAAAATGGTAAGCACCACGGAAGAGGTCAACCCTCCAATGATGGCCTTCGCCATCGGCGCGTACTGTTCCGCGCCAGTTCCCATTTTCAGAGCCATCGGAATCATGCCGATGATCGTGGCCAGCGAGGTCATCAGAATCGGCCGGAGCCGCACGCGGCAAGCGGTGATGACCGCGTCCGCCGGCGAGAGTCCTTGCTTTTCAAGATTGTGAGCAAAGTCAACGATCAGAATGCTGTTCGAGTCCGCGATGCCCACTAGCATCAGCACTCCCATGAGCGACATTACATTCAACGTGCTGCCCGTCAACGGCAGAATGATCAACACACCGACAAATCCCATCGGAATCGCCAGCATGATCAGGAAGGGATCGATAAACGATTTGAACTGCGCCGTAAGAATCAAAAACAGCAACATGAAAGAGATCAGGAATCCGAAGGCAAAGCTCCTAAATGACGCTTCCATCCCCTGCACCATTCCGCGCAGATTCACGCGCACGTTGGAAGGAATTGTTTCCTTCGCGAGAATGTCGCGAATCGCACTCGTCACGCGTTGCAAATCTTCCCCGTTGGGAGTAACGAAGATGTCGACGGCGCGCTGAATCTGATAGTGGTCCACCTCGGTCGGCGTCAGCACCTGCTTTACGTCAACCACATTCTTGAGAACAGTCGTCGGCCTGCCCTGTCCAGCACATGCCCACGAGGAACTGCTGGTGCCGGGCCGCGGCGGAGGCGGCCCAGCCGGACCGCAACTCACCTGCGCTCCACTGCCCGGATCGCGCAAGGGAATCTGTCCCAGGTCGGCCATGTTGTGAATGGCGCCTATGCCGTGTTCAAAGTACTGGACGGTGAGGTAATAGTCATTTCCGCTCTTGCGATCGACCCAGTAATTGGGGGCGATCATGTAGTTGGAATTGAGCGCGGTGATCACATTGTCCACCACATCTTTTTGCGTCAGGCCCAACTCGCCCGCGTGTACGCGATCCACGTCGAGTCGAAGCGCGGGGTAGTTCATATCCTGCGGAATGTAGACTTGGCCGACGCCGTGCAACTCGCGAAAGCGGCTGGCCAAGATCTGCGCGATGCCATAGATCTGATCCAGATCAGGACTGCTGACCTGCACGTCGATGGGGGCCGGCGCTCCCGAATTCAAAATGGCGTCGACCATCGAACCACTGGAAAAGAAAGTGCGAATGTCCGGAAACTGGCTCGCCATCGCCTTTTGCACCCGGTCCATATATTCGAAACTGCTGAGGTGATGCGATTCGTTCAGCGCCACCTGGATGGTTGCGGTATAGGGGCCGGAGTTCGTGGTGTAGAGCGAGGAAAAATCCGGGACTACTCCAATGTTGGAGACAATGCGCTTGAAGTCTCTCGGTTCCACCTGACGCTTGATTAAATCTTCAACCTTCGCGACGTATTCGTCCGAAACCTCAATACGAGTGCCGGTGGGAACCTTTACATTGATGGTGAATTGCCCGGCATCGGTCTTGGGAAAAAACGCCAGCCCCAGCAGGGGATAAATCGCCAAGCTCAACAGAAACACGCCCATGAGAATCACAACCGTAAGCCCGGGACGCACTACCGCTCGCCGCACCCAAAGTTCGTAATAATCCAGAAGCTTGTTAAACATGCGGTTAAAACGGGCGTTGAACCGGTCCATCCACGAACGACTCTCGGCTGCGGTTGGTTCGACATCATATTCATCTTCTTTCTTGGCATGCTCTACGTGGGGCACGGCCTTCAAGAAGCGCGAGCAGAACAGCGGGATCACCGTCATCGCGACTACGAACGAAGCCAGCAGCGACAGACAAAAGGCCAGCGCCAGAGCCGAAAACAAGAACTTGGCGACGCCATACAGAAAAACGACGGGAAAGAAATCGACCACGTCCACCAGGGTGGCGGCCAGCACCGCCAGGTTCACTTCCGATCCGCCAATCTCGGCAGCCACCATGGGCGCGGCTCCCATTTCCAGATGGCGGTAAATGTTTTCCAGCGAGATCACGGAATTGTCGATCACGCGCGAGAAAGCCAGCGCCATGCCCCCCAGGATCATGGTGTTGACGGTGCCGCCCATCAACGCCAGCACCACAAACGCTGCCAGCGCCGACAACGGAATCGATAGCAGCACCGCCGTAGTGGCGCGGAAGCTTCCCAGAAATACGAGGATCATTATGCTGGTGAGGACCAGCCCCAAAAAGCCCTCGTGCAGGACGGTGTCGATTGCTTCCTTCACGTAAACCGACTGGTCAAAGACGATGCTGGTCTGCATCTGCTTGGGAATGTCGTAGAGATGCTTGATGAGTTGGCGGACACCATCCACCACTGCGATGGTGTTGGTATCCCCGCCTTGCTTCATGATGGGAATGTAGGCGGATCTTTGGCCATCCACTCGGACGATGTTGTATTGAATTTGGTGAGCGTCCTCCGCCTTCCCTACATCGTTCACCGTCACCCAGGAGTTGCCCTTGACTTTGAGGGGAAGGTCCCCCAACTGCTTCATATTGTCGACCAGGCTGTTGGAGTACACGTAGTAGTCGTAGGGCCCCATCTTGACGTCGCCGGCGGGCAGAATCAGGTTTGCATCGTTGACCGCACTCACCACGTCCATCACACTCAGTTGACGGGATGCAAGTTTGTAAGGGTCTACGTACACCATGATCTGGCGATAGATTCCACCGAAGACACCAGGAATTTCCGCGCCCGGCACCACCGCGATCTGGTTGCGAATCTGGAACTGGGCGTAGTCGTGAAGCTGAGTCTCGTTGAGTCCCTCGCCTTTGACGGTGACCAGCGCTACCGGCAAGCTGGACGCATCGAACTTGAGAACTACTGGAGGAAGCGTCCCAGGCGGTAGACGCTTCAAGTCGGCGAGAGCTAAGTTGGACAACTGGCTGACGTCGGCGTCAGCGCTGGTTCCCGGCTGGAAATATACGCGGATGATGCTCACGCCTAGCATGGACCGTGATTCCATGTGGTCCACGCCGGAAGCCAGCGTGAAGAAGCGCTCCAGAGGATCGGTGATATCGGTTTCAATATCCTCGGGTGGCATGCCCGTGTAAAACGTGGCCACCACGACTTCCGGCAGATTAATCGGCGGGAATAGATCGACTGGCATGCGCGCGATGCTGGTTACGCCGATGACCAGAAGCGTCAGGCAGATCACGACGATGAAGTACGGATTACGAATCGAAAATCCTGGCATAAACTCTTTCCTGTTACATTTCCTGGCGTCGGATATCGAACGATCGGCGACGTTACTGCGCGTTCTCGTCGTGGTACTGCATCATTTCGACGGGCTGCGCATGAACTTTTTCTCCGGCCTTCAGGCCGCTGCGATCGCTCACTACGACCTGCTCTCCTAAATTCAGTCCTGACGTGATTTCGGCGTCACTCGCGGTCTCTAATCCAACCTGCACGGTTCGTTCCTCCACTACGCCATTCGGGCCGACGACAAAAACCGTTGTCCTCTCGCCGTGATGGTTCAGGGTCTGGATGGGTATTGTCGGCACGTCGTGTTCCTGTTGGAGATCTAACTCTGCATCCGCATAGAGCCCCGGCAGCAAAACCCGTTTGGGGTTGGGGACATCCACTTCCGTGTGCATCGTCCGCGTGTCTTCGCGCACATCCACCGAGAATCGCGCTACTTTGCCTGGAAAAGTGCGGTTCAGCGACGGAACGTTAACGTCCACAAGATCGCCAATATGGATATATCGGACATAAGACTCCGGGACGGGAATCACGAGGCGGAAAAGATCGTCCTCCGATAGCTGGACGATAGGCATTGCCTGCGTGCTCGAACCTGTTCCCGCCTGCACCAAAGTACCGAGGTTCGCGTAGCGTTCCGTCACCACTCCGGGAAACGGTGCTGTGATTTTCGAATAGTCAAAGAGGCTCTGGTCGCGAACCAGCTTCGCCTTTGCCGCAGCCATCTGGCTTTGGACTGCCTCCAGAGCCGCCTGGCCCGCGTCGACCTGCGAGGCCGCAGCCAGGTCCTTTCCTTGCGCGTCATCCACTTCTTGTTGAGCCACAATTCCAGGCTGACTTTGAAAGACTCCGTTCAACCGCGTGTACTGAAGATCGAGAGCTTTGTACTGCGCCTGATAACGCGATAATTCGTGTTGCGCCCGGCTTACTTGATTTGCGGCATTCCGAATCTCCGCATCATCTTCCTGCAGTTGGGCTTCCAACTCTGGAATTTCCAAAACGGCCATGACCTGGCCGGCCTTCACGTGAGTGCCATAGTCGACCATCAACTTTTTGACGTAGCCCGATTCCTTCGCGTATACGTCAATCTCTTGAAATGGCACCAGCTCAGAGGAGAGAGTGAGATGGCGGCCCAGAGACTTCCTCACCACCCTTGTAACTCCGACCGTCAGGTTTGGGCCTTTCGCTTGAACCTTATCGGTGCGGTCTCCCGAACAAGAGGAGAGACTGATTAGAAACGCGACGATGAGAGGCGCGAAAGAAAAGACTACGCAAGTTCGTAGTGTGGAGATGTTGCGGTTTTGAGTCATCGTGTCATGACCAACCTTTTCTCTATTTCGCACGAGCTGTTCTGTCCGAACTCGTTTTCTTCATAACCTCGCTGAGCTTGGTTACGGAGAAGGCGCTGGATTGGCAGAGGTCAATTACTTTTTGCTCCGTCTTTTTCAGGTCTGCGGCAACCGCAGGAATTCCAACAGCAATGTCTACGGGTATGGTGAGTACCCCGTGACGGTCACCATGCAATAGGTCGCCAGGACGAATTTCCATCCCACCTACACGGACAGCGTCGCCGACGTCGAAAATATGCGCGTATGCATGAGAAACCGCAATACTGCCGGCGAACAACTGAAATCCCATCGCGCGAACCGAGGGCAGTTCCCTCACTGCTCCGTTCGTTAAGTAGCCCGAACAGCCCAAGGCCTTCAAAATCGCCGCATGCATGTCTCCTACAAATGCTCCGCGGCCGGGAGGATTGTCCTTGTCTTCCAATACCAGGATGCGCGGCGCGGGAACCTGGAGAATGCTATTCCAAAAATCGGCTCGATCGCGGAAGGTGCCTCCAACAATCGGCGGATCGCCGCTGCGCAACCGGCCGGTAACTGCATAG
Source organism: Acidobacteriaceae bacterium (assembly GCA_003132445.1). Taxonomy (GTDB): domain Bacteria; phylum Acidobacteriota; class Terriglobia; order Terriglobales; family Acidobacteriaceae; genus Sulfotelmatobacter. The sequence continues at coordinate 20,237 of PKXU01000177.1, forward strand.
CCCACCATCGGAGGTTCATCCTTGAACATGCAGTGGATACTTGCGTCGGTGAATCCCGTGTTGTGCAGTCGCACATTAAAGGTTTCAACCGCATTCGCGATCATGCAGGTATCGAACTGTCGGAGAGCATTTAACTCTGCCGCAGTCAGCCGAGCTGTAAGCGCCATGGACGATTCCTTTCAGAGCCTGAGTTCCTTCACAATGTCCGTCTGATCGGGTTGAGCGACAAAGGCTACTTCGGTTCGTTAGGTTGGCGACTTTAAACCGTCGCGTTATAGAGGCAAAGTTAGCCGGGCTGGTTGCCGCGGAGGCAACGCCCCCGAATTTATTTCCTCGGTCGCATTTCGACGCCAGCGGCGCCAATCATCAGCCCCATTCGCGTGGTTCTAGCCGCAAATAATTATGTATGACGGCGGAAAAGGTCAGCAGTGGGGAGGCGGACGATTGTAAAGCTGTGTTTCCAAAAAAACGCCGGGAATTGGAGGTCCAGCCGGCGCGATACGGGGATATGAAGTCGGAGCCTGCAGAATGCCGGATTGCACTACCTGAGGCATCCAGTTGGTCGCGTTCTTTGTGAGACGCTGCCGGCTTGGCTCCGGCGACGAATGTTTATGCAGGGTTTTTACAGAATACGAAGAACTCTGAACGGAACAGTACCGGGTCGCGACGCTCACGGTGAGTGCCGTCACGGCAAAAAAAACGATGAGCGCGCAGCAACTCTTGCGCCATGGGCCAGCGATATTTGTCAACCGCAGCATTCCAAACTTACGAATCTACTTATCTCCTACTACAAACGGTGGGGTCAACGCAAGGCGCGACGGTAATCTCGTAATTAAGACACTACCAGCGCGACTGCAATTCAGGAAATATACTCGTTAGATACGCGTAGCGATCGGTTGGTTGCACAACCGTTCGCGCAACGCATCTGCATTGGACCGTAAATGTGTTAACTCTCCTCACTTCAAATCGCTCGCAGTTTCGTGCGCGTAACTGTCTACGGCTGTTTGGCTGCGGCTTCGGGCTCATGCGCGAGATGTTGATAGTTAAGGATCGCATTGAATACCAAGGCGTAAGTGCCGATAGTCTCGCCGCGATAGATAGGGTTGTTTCCGAAGAGCAAGACATTTCCCTGCCCCAGATGCGCATCCACCACCACGGCGTGCTCGGCAATCGAACCAGGTTTATCGAGTAATCCATCGAGCAAAAGCGTTTTCGCGTCGGAGAAACGCAGGATGATGTCGGGCCGGCTCTGCGCCGGAATTACCTGCGGATTGTTGCGTGTCTGTTCCTCATCCAAATGCGCGGGCTCCCAGGGTTGCTGCTTCACCAGCGGCTCGGGTTCGGCGATCTTTCTGCCTTGTGGCTCATCGCTATCTTCAACGCTGCCGCGGCCAGTAGGGCGCTTAGCGTAAGGATCCAGGGAGTCAGTCAACGGGTCCATCAGCATACGACCGCCGAAGTGGCCGAGAATGTTGCTGACGTTGAATGCCATCCCGCTCGCGCTGATGACTGGGATACCGGCTCCGTATCCAAAGCCGACGGGATTGTCGCGATCCACGAAGATCGTGTTCAGCACCGTGCCCACGACCCGCGCGTCTCCGTGCGGCGCGACGCTGACGCCGGGGGCCAGCCCCATCTCAATGGCAAACTGAGCCGTATCTTCGCAGGTGATGAGCAGTCCTCCCTGCTCAACGAATTTTTTCAGATGAGCCAGGCCTTCATAACCCAGCCCCGGGCGTATGTCGGAAGTGCTGTCGATCGCGCCGAGATTGGGCGTTAGGTCGGTCTTCTGCCAGGGCATGGCATTGTTCCAAAGGGGAATGCCGTTGAGAATCTCAGCGGTGGAACGTCCCACTGGCGCGAAAACAATGACGTCATACTTTGCGTGAAGGTCGTCTTCTTTGGCTACAGTCTGCGTGCTGATGTAATCGTAGGTCACACCGGTGGTGTCGAACGCGTAACGCCACCACCCTTCCGTCTGCGTGCCGAGCCATGTATGCATAAATGCGATGCGTGGAACAGTGGCCGCGTGAACCGGCACCGAAGGCGCCGCGCCGAGTCGCGACGCATCAAGCGACAGATCATGCAAAACTCCGGCGATGCGATCATCTGGAGCTGCGCTAATGAGGAGCGAACCTGCGGCAAAATGTTTCCCTTCGGCGTCGAAAGATTTTTCCGCGACTTGAATGGTAGCGTCTTTCAGTTTGTACACGAGCGACAGAAGTGAAACCTGCCCGGTGTTGGCCACTGCAATCACCGCACCCGAGCCAGCCACCTTGCCGGCAAGACTTTGGGGATCGTCAATCGGAGTCATCTTCGATTTCAGAATAGCGGGATCGGTCACGCGGACGACTTTCAAATTGAAAAGATGAGTGAACGACCATCCAGTGTCGTCATAGGGATGCTTCTGCGGGTCGCCCGCGGCCCAGAACTGGCGGTCGAGCAACGCGTCGGCGACGCGCGAGTAAGGCTGATCCATGCGAATCACAATGCTTCCTGCTGGAAAAGTTCCCTGCTTCGGCTTGTCTCCGCGTTTTTCACCGGTAACAGAGGCGGTGGCCGCATCGGCTAGCTGCTGAATTTCGACGTGCTGGCGTTTCAATGCCTTCAGCAGTTCGATCTGACGATTGGTGTCGGCAGGATCAGCCGGAATCACATACGCTGCCGGCCCTTCCAATGATGGCTTCTCGACGGCTCGCTTGCTCTTGAGGTAGTAGTTTTCCAAAAAATGGTGGGTGTTACGCGAGAAGTAAGAAAGCGTGGAAAGAAGCGCGCTCTCCTCGTAATTATTGTTGTCACGCTGCGACCACATTACAACCGGGAGCGGCGGGTTCTGACGATACCAGGTGCGCGAGTAATCCTCCGGCCGAAGAATGCGCTTCTCCGTGTCGGCGCCTCCGTTGCCGAAAGTTTCATAAAGACGGCTGATGCCGTTGTGCATACCCGCCAGAAACATCAGGTAGCCGGGACTCCAGGTGTCAAAGTCACCGTGTGTGAAGACTCCGGGCATCCCAAAACTCTGCATCTGCGCGACATTGTTCCAGCCGAGTTCGCCCCACTCGTCGGCCAGCGTGGGATCGACCCATGCGTTGTAAGGTCCGTCGCCCACGGTGTTGTCGTAAAGAAATGGAACCGATTCATGCAGATCGTGCAGCACCTGCGNNGTCGACCATGCGGTCGCGGCCATCCACTTCCACGACGGGCGTGATGAGCACGATCATGTGGGAGCGGATGTACTTGATATAGGGCGCATCGTCTACCGCAAGACGATAGGCGAGTTCCATCAGCGCCGTGGGAGCACCGGTCTCAGGCGAGTGGATTGTGCCCGTGATGTAATAAATAGGCCAGGATTGGTCGAGGAGTGGACGGGCTTTCGTGTCGTCGAGATTGATCGTGCGCGGGTCCGCAAGCTGGGCTAGGCGTGCGCTATTTGCCTGCGCGCCCGCTAGCAGGTTGGCATCGGCAACGGCTACCGCAATCATCTCTCGCCCTTCTTCGGAGTGGCCGATGGTGAAGACTTTCACCCGGGGAGTGCTCGCAGCCAGCAGACGAAAATATTTGTACACATCTTCCGCGTACGGAAGAATATCGGGCGCACCGGAAACATCGCCAAGAACCTTGGCGGGGGTGGGAACCGTTTTTGACGCGGGAAGGTAATCGACAAGAGGCGACGTGAAAGAAGGATCGGTCGTGTATTTGTGAATCTGATCGGTNNTACCTCATTGTTGGGAGTCGCTTTTTTCGGCTCCAAGTGTCACATAAATCGGCAGTCACGGGAAGGCGTTGTCTCGGTCTTTGTCCTGCGGGCGCGTTACGCTTGTCGCGGTTTTGTTGTAAACTGCCTTCTTCGAATTCCCGCCCAGGAGGTTCTTATGTCCGTAAAACCCATTCCCGACGGTTACCACTCGATTACACCAGCCCTCACAGTCCGCGATGCGGCGCGTGCCATTGAGTTTTATAAACAGGCGTTCGCAGCAGTTGAACGAGGCGTCATGCATGGACCTGACGGCAAAGTCATGCACGCGGAGTTAATGATCGGCGATTCGATCGTGATGCTGTCCGACGAATTTCCTCAGTACGGAGTACTTTCTCCGCAAAGTATTGGCGGCTCAGCCGTGTCGCTGCACATTTACCTCGACGGCGTTGACGCCGCATTTGATCGTGCGGTGAAGGCCGGAGCCGAGGTTGAAATGCCGGTGATGGATCAGTTTTGGGGAGACCGCTACGGCAAGCTGAAAGATCCTTTCGGCCACAAATGGTCGATTGCCACTCACACCAAAGACTTGTCCATGGATGAAATGAAGCGCGGCATGGACGATGCCATGGCAAAGATGAACCCGGAACTGCAGAAAACCGCTTAAACAAACTGCGCCGTAATGAATGCCCATGTGGAGACAGCCGCCTCGGCTGTCTCGCGTGGGGCGAAGCCCACACGGCGGAGATGAAATTAGTAAGCCAGTAGAATTCTCAAATCGCGCAGATTATTCCCCGTAGGTCCAGTTTCGACCGTATCCCCAATCGCCTTGAAAAACGGGTATGCGTCAAACTTTTCAAGCGCGGCGCGCGTGTTTAATCCTCGAGCCAGCGCCCGCTCCAGGGTACTTCCATCCACAACCGCTCCGGCAGTCGGGCTGTTGCCGTCGATGCCGTCGGTTCCTGCGCTCAGTACCGTTATGTCCTCTCCTGCAATCTTCTGCGCGCATGCCAGCGCGAATTGCTGATTGCGCCCACCCACTCCTCCATTTGCAACTTTCACTGTGACCTCTCCACCCGAGATCAGGCACACGGGCGAGAATTGTTTACGCAGTTCGCGCAAGCGCCGGAGCAGGAAATCAGCCGCGCGTTCGTAATCCCAATCGTCACAAGAGTTGTCGACGTGCACAATAAAGCCTGCCCGCTCGGCTGCGGCGCCGGCCTCTTCACTGGCAGTCTGATTGGAGAGAAGCGTCCACCAGCGAGCCCGCTGAAACGCCGGATCGTCCGACTTGGGCGTTTCCTCTAGCGCGTGACGTTCGAACAACTCTCGCGTCGATTGCGGAAATTGTTGTAACAGTTCGTACCTTTGCGCGATCCGGTAACAATCCTCCACGCTCGTGGAATCTGGCATGGTGGGACCGGAAGCAAGCGCATCGGGCGTGTTATCGGGGACGTCGGAAATCAGCAATGAAACCTGCTGTGCGGGAAACGCGGCATGAGCCAACCGTCCGCCTTTGACGGCGGAAAGATGTTTGCGAACCGCATTAATCTCGGCGATTGGTGCGCCGGAATGCACCAGCGCACGATAAGTCACGATGAGATCGTCGAGCGAAATCTCGCCGTCAATCGGCTGCTCCACGATGGACGACCCTCCACCGCTGATCAAAAAGATGACGAGAGCTGAAGCTGGCAGAGACTGCAGTCCGCGTAACATTGCATTGGCCGCATACATCGATTCTGCATTCGGGGTTGGATGTCCGCCGTGAAAATAGCGAAACCCTTGCACTTGCGTGGCGGGCTGAACTGAACTGGCCACAATCCCTTCGAGCGAATTCCCGACTAACTCCGACAAAGCTGCGACCATGGTGTGCCCAGCTTTGCCCAGCGATACCACTAGCACCCTCGAATAGGAATGGAAGTCATAGAGATCTTCGCAAACACGCAGTATTCCACGCTCGTAATGCACGGACCGGGCAAATCCACGCGCTATTGACGCCTCCGCCAGAGCGGAATTGAAGATTCTCCGGCCGGCCTCGCGCATGCTGTGCAATCTCGTTTCGCGGTCGACGGCAGACATGGGAGGATTATAAAGACCGGTAGCTGTCGGCTATTAGTTCTCAGATCCCAGTTGTCAGTTCTCAGTGGCAACCGTAAGCAGTCATGTTGAATCGCGAGCTTTTGATTTAGAGAGCGGAAGGCTGAGGGCTGACGGCTTCCTTCACCCACGCTTCGATCGCCTCTCGCAATTCGCGCAATCGCCCTTCGAAGAAATGGTCTGCGCCTTCGATCAATACCAAGCGCTTCGGTTCAGGCGCAGATGCAACTAACTCTTCCAGCTTGGCTCGCGGGCCAAACTGATCGCGCGCCCCACTGACAAATAACTTCGGCTTGGTGCAATCCTGCATGAAATCGAACGTGTAGACGCGCGGTTCTTCGGCATTAGCGGCTACTGGAGCTACGGGCGTTCCCACACCGATCACCGCCCGAACGCGAGCGTCCGCGCAAGCCGCGCGCAGACCCACGGCAGCGCCGAAAGAAAATCCTGCGAACACGATCGGCAAGTGAAACTTAGCGTCGAGCCAGTCGAGCGCGGTGCGGACATCCTCAGATTCTCCGCTGCCTTTGTCATGTTCGCCCTGGCTCAATCCGGTTCCGCGGAAGTTGAATCGCAACACCGGGAAACCAAAGCTGTTCAGAGCCTTCATGGTATGGAAGACGACCTTGTTATGCATCGTTCCCCCGAACAGCGGGTGGGGATGGCAGACCACGCCGGCGTGCGTTGCCTTGTCTGCTCCGGTATTCAGCAGAGCTTCGAGACGTCCCGCCGGCCCCTCAAGAAACAGCGAACGGATCGATGAGTTTGAAGAAATCACAATTCAGATTACACGGGAATGCCCGAGGAAAAGAAATCGGATGTGGGTCACATTGTCGTTAGTCGTTAGTCGTTAGNNCTCGTTAGTCCGCTAGCCAGCGTCCGAGGTCTGAGGTCTGCCGTCCGAAGTGGATTTGCTCTCTGCTATTCTCTCCTCCATGGATGCTGTTACGCTCGCGCGTCAACTGGTGGATATCGAGTCCATCACCGGAAACGAAACAGCGGTTGGAAATTACCTTTACGGAGAGCTTTGCCGGCTCGGCTATCAAGCCAAGAAGATGCCAGTGGAGGGCAGTCGTTTCAATGTATACGCAACGTCAGCTGAGCATCCGCATCCCGAAGTCGTATTTTCGACGCACATGGATACGGTTCCACCGTTTATTGCTTCGTCAGAGGATGCGCAGCGAATTTACGGGCGCGGATCATGCGACGCCAAGGGAATCATCGCCGCGCAGGTCGCAGCTGCTGATCGGCTGCGCCAGACGAACATTCATGTCGGTTTACTGTTTGTGGTGGGGGAAGAGCGCGATAGTTTGGGCGCGCAGGTGGCGAATGAATTTGTGGCGAATGAGTATGCCGAGAATGCGGGCGGTTCGCGATGCCGCTTCCTCATCAACGGCGAGCCCACCGAAAATCGATTGGCGCTGGCATCAAAAGGCACGTTGCGCGTGGAAGTGACTGCGACGGGACGCATGGCCCATTCGGCGTACCCGGAGTTGGGCGAGTCCGCAATCGACAAATTGATTTCAGCGCTGGCACGTTTGCGCGTAATGCCGCTTCCTTCTGATCCGGAAGTTGGCCCCTGCACGCTGAACATTGGATTGATGGAGGGTGGCCGCGCGCCCAACGTGATCGCCGACTACGCGCACGCGGATTTGCTTTATCGGCTGGTTGGTCCATCGCAGGAGTTACGCCAACATATTGTTGCTGAAGCGGGCGACGAAGTTCAGATTACTTTTCCCTTGGAACTTCCCTTCCTTCGTTTACGCACGGTGGATGGATTGCCGACGATGATCGCCGCCTTTACCACTGACATTCCCAAGCTCACGCACTGGGGCGAGCCGCTTCTCATCGGCCCAGGATCGATTCATGTGGCGCATACGGACGGCGAGTACATCGAGAAGCAACAACTCGCGGAGGCGATTGATTTGTACTGCAGAATCGCGAAGCAACTCCTAAGCTGAAGCGACGAATTTACTCTAATTCTTCGGCCGGCAGTCCGGGGTCATCCTAGAGTGCAGCCGGTTTTCAGGCGGAACGAAGAGCCTGCCCTGAGATGAAGTCGAAGGGATCTCCCACTGGTCGTATCTATGGGAGATCCCTCACGCGGCTGAAGTACGCCGCGCTTCGGGATGACGCCTCGTAGGAGAATAAATTGAACCTGGGCCGCTAGCGATTCTTTTTTCGAATTGATTCTGTTCTTTCCCGCTCGACCTGTGCCCTTTCTTTACGTTCTGCGAACAAATGCCCGAGTCGATCTTCGAGTCTTGCGCGCGGGAGTATACTTTCGCCCCGTCATTCCTGTACCGCTGACAGGAGGGTGTGATGAATCTCGAAGACAAGATCGCCGCCGCGCTTGCATTGGGCCGCAGCAAGGCGGAAGAAATTTTGGCGCTGCGAGCCGCCGCGCAAATCCGTCGCGCCGCTGCCCTGGAAAATAACCAATACAGACTGGCGTTGCGGGTTTCGATGGTCGCGCCCGGAATTGAGCAATCCTCCGCTGAGTTCCAGACGGCCGGCTTTCTGGCTGCGGCTGGCGATTCATGGTTCGATTACCCGTTTCACGATGTGCTGAAGCTGCTCGAAGATCATTACGGATACAACGTGGAATCTACCGCCCATAAGGGTGATCCCGTGGAGAAGATGGCCTATGCCGGAGGACAACTGGAAGACTTCGCGCGCAAACTGGAAAAGATTAAAGCGCGGGGAGCGGTGCCGAAAGCGGTATTGGTGTCAGGAGGCGGGGATGATGTGGCAGGGGCTGAATTCGGCATGCTGCTGAATAATGCGTTCTCGCCCCTTGCGGGTTGGGCTGCCGAGGTGGTGGACGGCGTCTTAAACCAACGAATTCTTACAGCCTACACCCAGTTTCTGATGAGCATCACCAGTCTCTGCCAAGGAAACTTCGGCAAGACCATTCCGATCTTGATGCATGGCTATGACTATCCCGTGCCCGACGGCAGAGGATTTCTAGGAGGATGGCCGTTTCCGGGTCCGTGGCTCGATCCCGGCTTCCGCGAAAAGAACTTTGACGATCTCACCCAGCGTATTGCCATGATGCAAGTTCTGATGGATCAATTCAACGACATGGTGAAGTCGCTGCCGGCCCAAGCCGCATTTGCCCATGTGCGATATATCGATTTGCGGGGAACGTTGTCGAATCGCCTGGCGGATTATCAGGACTGGTGGGCGAATGAACTTCATCCCACGGAAAAAGGATTCGAGGCCGTGACAGATCGTTTTGCGGCCGAGCTGGCCAAGTTGCCGTAATCTTGCAGCGGAAACGAGTCACGGCGAAAACGTTCCGCGTAAAAGGCAAATATCTCCGCCTCGTTTTCGTCATTTCGAAGGCCACAATCGGCTAGACTTAATTTGATGCCCACCACCACCCACAACTCCCTCGCGCGCGCTTCTTCTGCCTACTTACGCTCTGCTATGCACCAGCCCATTCGGTGGCATGAATGGGGAGCGGAGGCGTTTGCGGCGGCTCAGCGCGAGAACAAGCCGATGCTGCTCGACATTGGAGCGGTCTGGTGCCATTGGTGCCATGTGATGGACCGGGAGTCGTATGACGATCCGGCGATTGCGGCGATTGTGAATGAGCATTTCATCGCGGTGAAGGTGGATCGGGACGAGCGGCCCGACATTGACAGCCGTTACCAAGCGGCGGTGCAGGCGGTGAGCGGGCAAGGCGGTTGGCCTCTGACGGCGTTTCTTACGCCGGATGGCAAACCTTTTTATGGCGGAACGTATTTCCCGCCGAGCGATGGATATGGGCGGCCGAGCTTTCGGCGAGTACTGCTGAGCATTGCCAATGCCTATGCAGAAAAAAATGGCGACGTGGTGGAGCAGGCGAAGATGGTGGAGAGCGCGATTGCGCAGTCCGAATCGTTTGCCGGACGGAGCGGACGTGTATCAGAGCGCGTGATAACAGCGATTCAAGAATCTGCTTTCAAGATGTTCGATGCCGAACATGGAGGCTTTGGGTCAGCGCCGAAATTTCCCCATCCCTCGGCCTTGGATTTGTTGATTGAGCGGTATGCGCGGAATGCCCAAGCTGAGGGATCAAAAACCCC
>PKXU01000136.1 GCA_003132445.1 Acidobacteriaceae bacterium
CGAATGAAAAGGCCTTCCAGATAGTAATCGCCGGTTTCGTCTATCTCGCTGCGTTCGATGCGGACGTAATCGACGAGCAGCTTTTTTTCCGCAGCCATCTCCTCCAGATCGAAACCCAGCGAGCGAACGTTTTGGGCCAGCTCGTTGGCGGTTTCTTCGAACGCCATAAACACGCCGGGCTCGTTATATTCGATGGCGCCGCAAACCAGGAATTGCATGGCCAGCAGAGTTTTGCCCGCGCCGGCGCTGCCGCAGATGAGAGTGGGACGCCCTCGCGGAAAACCGCCTGCGGTAATCTCATCCAAACCCTGGATGCCGGTAGGTGCTTTGGGAAGACTGCGATCTTCTTTGGTATTTTTGCGATCGGCCTTACTCATTCTGGGACCTGGCGCACGTTCAGCAGCGCATGTAACTTTTATTCTTTGATGGGCCCAATACTTCCATCTTTACGCACGCCCAGCCGAAAGTCAGCTGAAACGAGAGATTTTGGGTTAACAATTTGGGTTAACAAAAACGATAAGCAGCACGAGAGTGTATCAAAGAAAATCTAATTCGACGGTAGGATACCTTACCATTCCGAGTTTGAGCAGCCCGCAGGAGACAGGCGTCATTGCACACGAAACGAGCCTTAAACGTTATCGGCGTTTAGTATTTCGGTCAGCTTCAGAGATCAATATCAGATAGTCAGATTCAGTGGATCATTCTTAAACCAATGCAGTCATAATTGATGATTCTGGCCGACCGCTCTCTATAACCATCCCTTGGTGCGGGCCAGGCGAGCGGCTTCTACGCGATTGCTCGCACCCAACTTGCTGATCGCTTCGGAAAGATAATTTCGTACGGTGCCGTCAGAAAGGCCCAACTCGCCAGCGATATCGCCACTGGCCATGCCTTCGCCCGCGAGTCGGAGCACCTGGCGTTCGCGGTCGGTAAGCGGATCCAATTCGCCCCAGGCTTCAGTTGCCAGTTCGGGATGAATCACCCGCAAGCCCTGATGGACGCGGCGTACGGCATCCGCGAGCTCCTCGGCGCGCATGTCTTTCAACAAATATCCCGAGGCCCCGGCCTCGAGCGCGCGACGCAAATATCCCGAGCGCGCAAATGTAGTAACGATTACAACCCGCGTTCCGGTCCGCCGCCGCTTTAATTCCGCGGCCACGTCAAGACCGCTCATATGCGGCATCTCAATGTCGGTGATGAAGACGTCAGGCTTATGCGCGAGTACGGCTTCCAGGGCTTCTTTACCGTTTCGCGCCTGCGCCACGACGGAAATATCGCCCTCAATAGCAAGTAGTGCCGCGAGCGCCCCGAGCACCATTCCCTGATCTTCGGCCAGCACCACGCGAATGGTCTTGCGGCCTTCTTTCGCAGCTTCTCTCGCGCTTTCTTTTAAGGGATTCAATTCAAGCACCCTTCGTATTCCGGCCGCACTTCCTTGAGAGGCAGAGTGATCGTGAGTCTTGTACCCGCTTCGGTGTTGCGGCTGAGCGTGCCGCCGAGCATTTCCACCCGTTCGCGCATACCGCGCAATCCGTTGCCTTCGCTGTTGGAGGCGCCGCATCCGTCATCCTGAATTTCAAGGCGGCAAGAACCATTCTGTTGCTCCAGGCGCATGCGGCAAGTGCGTGCCCGCGCGTGACGCACGACGTTGGTCACCGCTTCGCGCACCGCCAGCGACAAAACACTTTCCTGCACGGCGGGGAGTTTCATCGTGGTCGCGGCATCGCATTGCACCGTTACCCCGGCGGTTTCCAGCGTAGTTTTGGCTTGTGCGAGCTCGGCCACCAGTCCTTGCGAACGATAGCCGCGAATCGCATCGCGAACGTCGGAGAGTGCCTGCCGCGAAATTTGTTCGACTTCGCTTATTTCTTTTCGTGCTGCTTGGGAATCGCGATCGATCAGTTTGCCCGCCAATTCTGACTTGAGCGTAATGACCGACAGGGTATGCCCGAGAACGTCATGCAGGTCACGCGCAATGCGCTCGCGTTCGGCCACTTTAGCGAGATTTTCAATCTCTTCGTTCGCTCTTCGCAATTGCCGGTTGATGCGGTTGCGCTCGGCAAAAAATGTATTTCCCGCGCCAATAATCACAGGAAAGAGGGCGGAATAGAAAAGCGTCCATCCGCCAACGTGGAGCAATATTCCTTCGAGTGCGCCGATGCTTCCTATCGTGACCAAGCCCAGAACTGCGGCAGTTTGGGTTGCGACGCAAAACGGAAGCATGGCCGCGGCGAAGATGAAGAACGTGCAGGCGCCCTGATTCCAAGGTTGCATCAAGACGCCGAGCAGAACCATCCCGCCAATGTGGACGATGCCTCGAGGATTCTGCAGAACGAACAGTCCAAAATAAAGGCAGAGAAATACAACGGTAGCGATGCCATCGAGCCGCCACAGCCTGAGGCTGGCATGACTCATCACCGGATCAATGAAGAAAAATCCGAGATAAGCGACCCACAGCAGCGGACTCCATCCGTGTTCCCTGTCCTTCAGGATCGAGCGGAACGGCCTCAATTGGAAGAGCCGTGTCCCGGAAGGGTTATGGTCGAGTTGTCGCGAATTAATGATGGGCATTTCTTCTATTTTCGACCTTCAAGTCAATTCCTGCCAGTTCTAAGCATAGGCCGAGCCGTATGCCATACAAAGACGGCCGCGGGAATCAGCAACACCAGCCACTTTTCACCGCCGAATAGTGCGACTAGCCCAAAGAAAATTAGAACGATCGTCATTAGAACGATCGTCCAGTTCATCGATTTTTTCGAATTTGCGCTCATGTGCAGAAACCTCTTAAAGTGTCAAAGTTTCAGAGTTACAAAGTTTCAAAATCGCCGAAGTTCGGAGTCTAGGGATTTCAGCGTTTACTTTGAAACGTCGAAACCCTGGAACTTTGGAACCTTGCTCTATCCGTACATTTTTCCTTGATCGCGCTGGAATCCAATGCGCGCGACTCCCAGGCAGATCATGGTGAAGGCCAGCAATACTTCCCAATGCGTAGAAGCCGATTCGTGGCGTCCGGCTCCCACAATTCCCAACGCCAGTTGCGACAGGTGATAAGGAGGAAGCACCAGCGCGATCTGGCGCACAACTTTCGGCAGGAACATGAAAGGCACCCACAACCCGCTGCAGAACGACATCGGCAAGTAAATCAAGTTGATGGTCGCGGGCGCGGAGTTTGGTCCGGTGAAATATCCCAGAGCCAGTCCCATGGCCGAAAAGGGCAGCGAACCGGCAACCAAAGTTCCCAGCAGCGTGGCAAACTCCACTGCCGGCATGCGCACACCGCCCAGCGCGATTCCAAGAGTGAACAACGCGACTACGATTACGGCGCTGAAAATCATGCTGGTGATCACTTTGGCCGCGAAATACGCGAATGGCGGCATGGGGCTGGCGCGTTTCACTTGCAGCCATCCCAGCCCGCGGTCCGAAGCGAGACCTGCAGCGGTTCCAAACAATGAGGCGCCCATCACACCAAATGTTCCGTAAGTCGCGATGAGATAGGTGGGAACGTGCGTACCGTTAATCGCTTCTTTGGCGTTCAGCACCAAGCCAAACAATACGTAGAACATGATCGGGAAGCTGAGCACCGATGCGGTGTACATGCGAAGACGAAGGTTTTTCAGAAATTCGTACTTCGCTTCTTTCAAGTAAATGGTTGCCGTGTGTCGTGGCGACCGCTGAATTTGCGCTTGGTTCAACACCATGGTTGTGCTGCTCATTGCATTCTTCTCCCGGTTAAAGATTTCAATTGGAATGATTCGCGCCGCTTGCCGTGTCCTGCGTGAGCGCCAGGAATGCTTCTTCCAATCCAGCGCTGGTAATTTCAAGCCCTGACAGTTTCGCGTCCCGCGCCAGCAGTTCGCGGACGACCGGTTCAGCCTCGCCGACGTGAAGTTCGATGGCCTCGCGATCTTCTTTTATCTCAGAGACGCCGGAAATCTGCCGCAGCGTGTTCAGGCTCAGACTGGTGATGCAGCGAATCCGTTTCCCGGCGGTCTTCGCCTTGATCTCTGACGGTGTTCCTTCAGCGATAATTTCACCCTGATTGATTACGGCCACGCGGTCGGCGAGCGCATCCGCCTCCTGTAAATAATGGGTGGTGAGCAGAACGGTTTTGCCGCGCTCCACCATTTTGCGAATCTCATCCCACAACATGCGCCGCGCTTCTACGTCGAGCCCGACCGTGGGCTCATCCAAAAAAAGTAAGTCGGGATCGCCGCAAATCGCGAGCGCGAAAAGTACCCGCTGCTTTTGCCCGCCGGAGAGATCTCCGAATTTGCGATCGCGCAATTTCTCCAGGCCGGCAGTGAAAAGAATTTCAGCGCACGACATCGGCTTCTTGTAATAACTGGAAAACAGATCGATATGCTCGCGCACACGCAATGTCTCCGGGACACGGCCGACCTGCAGCATCGCGCCCGTGCGCATGCGGTTTTCAGGATTCGTCGGGTCCGCGCCAAAAATCTGAACGCGTCCCGCGTTCGGCTGCATCAATCCCAGCAGCAACTTGACAGCAGTGGTTTTACCAGCGCCGTTCGGACCGAGCAGCGCCACCACCTCGCCGGCGCGTACCCGGAAATTTACTGCGCGCAGCGCCCTGACACTGCCATAGTTTTTATTTACGCCTTCCAGACTGGCAACGATTAAACCTGAACCAGCGCTATTCGCCTGCTGTGGCTGCTCGATTGTTGCAATCATCTTCTGTCCTCCTGAGTCTGGCGCGTGCGGGGCAATTACTTTCTGGTTGCATCATGATCGACCAACAAAGGACGCACCAGTGCCATCCATCACTCGCTGAGCGTGACAAATGTCATCTTCGGCTAGCGAGTTTTATCCCAGGGGTTCAGGCGACGGCAGGAATTGACGTTCCGGAGAGGCAAACAAATGGGTCGAAATGCCTTTTTATGCTTGTTACGAAATCCGAACAATCGCGGGAAATCCACACTAACGGCAAGGGCGCTCAGTTGGCGCTGTTGGTTGCAGTCAATCGAGTGCTGGCCTTGTTTGACAATGCTCTTGGCACGTTCCGAATTCGTAACAAGATCGCCAAGGCAGAGTTTTTGCACAATTCATGGTTACAATGCGTCGCTGCCTTTGGTATGATTCCCCAACTTTTCTTTGGAGGCGAAACCGATGCTCCCGGCGGGAAAAAGTCTTCGCACCCTGCGCGAGAAACTCGGCCTGACGATGCGTGACGTGGAAACGTCGAGCGCGCGCGTTGCCGACAAATATCGCAACGAGGAATTTTCCATTCCTCCAAGTCGCCTGTCCGATATCGAAACCAAAGGCATTCTGCCTAGCATTTACCGGCTCTACACGCTCTCGGTAATTTATCGCCGCGATGTTCGCGAGCTGATGTCGTGGTTTGGAGTGGACTTGAACAATATGGCTGCCGATCTGGGTTTGGTCGCTCCCCCCAAATCGCACGTTTCCGACGCTCTGGCGGGATTGTCTTCGGTGCAAGTTCCGGTGCGCATGGATCCTGGCTTCGACGAACGCCGCACCAGCAATCTGGGGAGGATGGTCGAGCAATGGGGATTGGTACCCATCGCCTACCTCGCGCAATTCGCCAACACCGATTTCACGTATGGTTACGTTGGTACCCACGATTTCACCATGTATCCCATCTTGCCTCCCGGAAGTTTCATACAGGTGGACGAGTCGAAGAGTAAGGTTGTGGAAGGCTCCTGGCGCTCCGAATATGAACGTCCGATATATTTTGTAGAGACCCGCGACGGTCATACCTGTTGCTGGTGCAGCATGCGCAAAGAAGAGATTATTCTGCAGCCGCATCCGCTCTCTCCGGTTCCGATTCGCATTTTGCGGCATCCCCAGGAAGCGGAAGTGCTCGGCCAAATCGTTGGCGTCGCTATGAAATTGACCGAGTGGCACGCCCTCGATTCTTCTCCAAACGCGAAAGGGCAAGCAGCACTGAACTAAGGTGGGTGGCGGCTGGGGATTCTGGATCGTCCCCCGGCAGCAACTCATCAAGGTGCTCGCGCATTCCATCCACAAAAGCCGAGGCCGCCACTCCAGTGGCGCGACTGGATTCTTCCAAATCGGCAGCCAGAGACTCCAGAGGCGTCCGCAACACGCCGGCTACAATTTCCGTATGAGCTGTCTTCAGGGCGCGCTCGGCTGATTCGGAGCCGTGGATGAGTTCCATCCCCCAGTGCTCATATCTTCCGTGCCCCCGACGCAAGGAAGCTAGATAAGCCAACTTCCCCAGCAGCCCCGAAACGGCCACCAGCGTCGTTTCTTTCAGATCCTGCAGAGCCGATTTGAACGTCATTTTCGGACGGATTCTTGTTACGAATTCCGAACCATCAGAGGGTCTTTGGTTACGTGGTGCATAGCGGCCCGTCCATGAAATTATCACGGTCTAACGCGCAGTCACAAGGAGAAACCTACCGTGAAACGTGCCCTACTCATCCTCGGAGCAGCTGTGCTCTTCCTCAACACTTTAGTAATACCAACCGTAGTCCGTGCCGACGGCGGCGGCGGCACTACCAGCTGCGGAAGCAATGGTACTATTTGTAAACCGTAAACCGACTTCTGAGTGACTCCGAGTCGTGTTGTTACGATAACCGGACGAAGGCAAAACCAACTTTGCTGACCTGCGGCACTGACTGTATAGTTCTGGACTACAGTCATGCTGCAGGCTCACTCATTTCTGTGGCACTATCTCTGGATCGGGCCGAACGTCCTCAGCCTGGCCTTGGCGTGGTCCATTCGGCGGCGGGGCGTTCATAAGCAGTATCCCGTTTTCTTCGCCTATTTAATTTTCGCGTCTCTCGAAGGTTTCGTACTCTACGGACTCGATCTATTTCCAGCAGTGAGCCCAACCAGCTGGTGGTATGCCTTCTGGGCGGGGACGATCGCCGAAGGACTCTTCAAGTTTGCCGTCGTAGCCGCACTCTTGCACCATCTGCTTCATTCTTGGCCAGCCATCGCCAGGTTAGGGCGAAACCTCGTTTCTGGTGCAGGAGTGGTGCTGGTTCTGTTAGCGGCAGCCGCCGCCGCTTTTGCTACACCCGATAACGTCCCTCCGGTGGTCGGAGGCGTACACGTCCTTTCACAAACGCTCTACCTCACTGAGGCGGGCGTTATTCTCGCTATCTTCCTGTTAGCTGCTGTTTTTCAAATTCCTTGGGACCGAGCTACGTTTGGTATTGCCCTCGGATTCGGTCTTGTCTGGTCTGAACATCTTGCAGTGTGGGCTTTGGTTACGGGAGGCGTAGTTCGCAACCGCGCCTGGGAAGATCTGGCGAACATGGCCACCTACCACGCCTGCGTTCTGATCTGGTTTTATTACCTGCTCGTTCCTGGAAGAGTTGTTGCGAAGTCTGCGGTTCCTTTGCCTGAGAATAATCTCGACGTCTGGAACCGGGAACTGGAGCGTCTTGTACACCAATGACAATTGCTATCGTTCTGGTTATCGCCGCCGCGCTGGCGCTGGTCTTCATCTTAGGCGTCACGCTTTCCCGCAGCCTGCAGATTTCCGCGCCTGCGAGCCTAGCCTCACAGATTCGACCCATGGATGTGCAGGCCTTCCGCAATCTTGTCGATCCCGCGGAAGACGAATATCTGCGGCGTCGTTTGTCGGCTCACGAATTTCGTGTGGTTCGGCGGAAACGGCTGCGTGCTATGGCCGCCTATGTTCGGATTGCAGGAAATAACGCTGCGGTTCTGGTGCGCATGGGACAGGCCGCTTTGCCCGCCGCAGACGCTCCTACGGCAGAGGCCGCGCGACGGCTCATAGACAACGCACTTTTGCTTCGGCGCAACGCAGCTTTTGCGCTCCTAAGAATCTATTTTGCGCTGGCCTGGCCGAACTCCGGCCTTGCGGCCGCGCCCGTGCTTCACAGCTATGAGCAACTGGATAGTTCCGCGATGCTGCTGGGCAGGTTGCGGAATCCAGCGGCGCCGGTAAGAATCTCGGCCAGCTGATGAGTTGGATGGCTAATAAGTGCGATGGCCGCGATTCACTTGTCGCATCCCTACAACCTTAGCGCCGCCTCTTTGTATATTTTTCAGCCACTGGACCCACTTCGAAACTTGGCTTCGTACCGGGGCGTTCCTGACTCCTCACTTGTTTTCGCTTGGCATTCTGTTATAAAACCACCGGGATTTATTCGTCCCAGATCATTTCGTGATTACATCGGCTATCTGGCGGGAACGTGTTCCCGACCGTCATTCGCCCCCCGCAATTCCAAGGGAGAACCTTATGATGCGCAATGCGAAAGCTGTCTTCTTGACTTTCACGTTCTTGCTCGGGTCCGCGCTGGCTTACGGTCAGGGAGGCGTCGCCGCCGGCGACTTGCACGTGACCGTCAAAGATCCGCACGGGAACGTAGTCACGAACGCGACCGTGACGGCGCGTGATGTGGCGAAAGGTCTGGAGCGCGCCGCCACCAGCGACGGCGAGGGCGGATACAGCGTTCGTCAATTACCCCCCGGCTCCTATTCGGTCACGGTGGAGACTCCCGGATTTACAAAAGTCGAAAACACCGGCGTAAGCATTACCGTCGGTGGTCTGGTCGAGCTGCCGGTCGCACTTTCGGTCGCAGGCGGCAAGGAAGTGGTTGAAGTCAACGCGCAAGGGGAACTGGTAGAAACCTCGCGCACCTCAACTACCGACACGATTGGGGAACGCCGCATCGACAATCTCCCCATCAACGGCCGCAACTACATCAACTTCACGCTTACCGATTCACAGGTTGTCCGCGACAACGCGCCCAACACCGGAGCCGCGCCTACCTCCGGATTAAATATGAGCGGACAGCGCGCCCGCTCCAACCTCGTCAACGTCGATGGCGCCGACGCGACCGATAACTCTGTCAATGGTGTTCGTTCTACCGTCTCGCAGGAAGATGTACAGGAATTTCAGATCATCACCAATAACTACGCGGCGGAATATGGGCGCGCCGCCGGCGGCGTGGTCAACATCATCACCCGCTCCGGATCGAATGGCTTTCACGGCGATGTCTTCGGTTTCCTTCGCAATCGGAATTTCCAGGCAGTGAATCCCTTCAGCACAGTCCCCAATCCCGCTTACACACGCGTGCAGGCGGGAACCGCCTTCGGCGGGGCCATCAAGAAAGACAAATCTTTTTACTTCTTCTCGTATGAAGTGACGCGGCGACATGAAACCGGATTTTCCAGCATCGGACAAGGCAACTTCGGTTTGGTGCCATTCAATAGCGGGCTGGTCGGTTTGCCTTTCGGGACCCTGCAGCTCACTCCCGACCAGGTCGCCTTCCTGACCAATACAAATGTTCTCGCACTGGAGGGAGGCAGCCCCGCGTTTGCGTTGGGCGTTGCCCAATATGCCGGCCTGATCGGAGCCTCTTCTGGCATGGCCGTGAATGGAGCGTGGCCCACGGGAATGACCGGCGGTTTTCCCGGCATCGCCGGGTTTCCTACCAGTTGCACAGCACCGCCATGTTTCGTGCCCGGTTCTTACCAGACACTTGCGTCGCAGGAAGGGAACTTTCCAGTTTTCGAGGGTACCAGCCTTTATTCACTTCGTTTCGATCAGAACATCGGCAATAACCATCGCTTGACGTTGCGCGCCAATGTCAGTCCGAGCACCGTTACGGGTATCGAGGTCAGCGGTCAGGATCAGCCCTTTGGACAGAACGCCTATTCGCGCACTTCGCAACAAACGTATCGTGACGTCGCTGGCGTCTTTCAGGACACGTGGACCATTGGCACGAACAAGGTGAACGAATTTCGCTTTCAATACGCGCGTCGCGGACTCTCGTATTTCTACAACACACAAATTCCCGGCGGTTCCGACCCCGCGGTAAACATTCCCGGCTTCGCCTATTTCGGTCGCGAGCCCTATTCCTACATTCAGAGAACTGAGCAGCGGTATCAGTTCACCGACAACTTTTCCTGGACCATCGGCCGCCACAACACAAAGTTTGGTGTGGACCTCAATTATCTTCCGCTGACCGCAATCTTCACCGTCAACTACGGAGGCGTTTACGACTTCGGCAGTTTCAGCGCTTCTTCTCTGGGATTCACGTCTCCCATCCCCAACACTCCATTTCCTGACCTTTCGCCGGTGCAATCTTACGGTGCAGGTCTGCCGGGGGATTTCATCCAGGGCATCGGCAGTCCCAGCGACTCATTCAGAAATATTCCCATCGGCGCATTCTGGCAGGATTCATGGCGCATGAATCGCAATGTGACGCTGAACTACGGCATTCGCTACGACGTGGAAATCCCGCCCAGTTTCAAGCCGCCTCAAGGGCTGGCGCTGCCTGCCTACAACCTGCTCGGCCTACAAAAGGGAATTCATGCCGATACTAACAATATTCAGCCACGCATTGGCTTGGCTTGGGATCCTAGCGGTAACGGCAAGACCGTGGTGCGGACATCGTATGGAATGTTTTACGATCATCCGCTGCTCGGACTTTATTTTCTCGGCGACGCTTCCGATGGTTCCTCGAGTGGTCAGTTAGCTTTCGCCGGAACCTCGGTCTGCTCGGGAGCCGGTAATCCAGGCAACCTGAATGCAATCACGATCTTTCAGGGGCTGCCGGTCAATGTTCCGAGTCCAGCCAATCCCTGTGCGGCTACTCTTCTTCCAGGCACGGCCACGGCCATGGGATACCTGCCCAACCAACAGCAGTTTCAGGCTCTGAATTTTCCTCAGTCCGTGTTTCTGAACCAGAATTATCTGAATCCGTCGACTTTTTTACCGCTGGCCTTTCAGCCTTTCGGCTATCCGCAGTCGAAGAATTTCGTCTATGCCTACTCGCAGCAGGCGAACGTCACAGTAGAGCGCGATCTCGGCGACGGCTACGCTCTTAGCCTTGCCTACAACTTTAACGGTGGCCGTCACCTGAATCGGCCGATCAATGCCAACACCATTCGCGGCGATTTAATGGTCGCCAACTTCAATGCGGCGCTCGCCGCGGGACAAACTCCGGCTAGTCCGTTCACCGTGGGCACCGGCGCTTTGCCCTGTGGCACCGGGCCCCTCGGCCCGTGGCTCAGTTCCGCGCTGATGAATTTCTTCCGTCCCGGGGGTCTCAACCCGTCAATTGCCGGAGCCCTTATTGCCGCTGGGCCAGCGGCGATTCCTTGCGTGCAGCTTGCCGAGTCGATCGAGAGCAGCCTCACCGGCCAGGGATTCAACGCGACCTGCGCGCCCACAGTCACCGGTGGATTCACCGGCTGCGTCCCCTTCGGCGACATGGACGCGAATTATTCCAACGGCAGTTCGGTCTACCACGGCTTCAGCGCCAACTTGCGCAAGCGCTTCAACCAGCATTACGAATTTCTTGCTTCCTACACTTGGTCGCACTCCATTGACGACTCCACGGATCTCGAATCCACGCTCACGCCACAGGATAGTTATTATCCCGGCGTCGACCGCTCCACGTCGCTCTTCGACCAGCGCCACCGCTTCGTTTTCAGCGGAGTTTTTCAGAGTGGAAAGTTGAGTGGTAGCGGCTTCTCTCGCAAACTCCTCAGCAATTGGACCTGGGCGCCGCTGCTTGAAATTGCTTCCGGTCGTCCATTCAATATCATTACCGGAAACGGCGACAATCTTCAGCTCTCGTCCCTGACCGGCCGTCCCAACACATTCGTCAATCCGATTTGCACGGCCGCCGGCTACGCGCCCGTCAATTCCAAATATTCTCCTACGGGAATTTTCCAGGAACCGTGCATACAAGCCTTCGCCGCAACTCTAACCACGCCGACTCTACTGCAACTCGATGGCAATCTCGGCCGCAACGCTGGAGTCCAACCCTGGACTGTCTTCGACGACATGCGTATCTCGAGGCAAATTTATTTCGGCGAGCGCTTCAACGTGGAACTGATCGCCGACATGTTTAACATCGCCAACAAAATGAACGTGGCGGCAGTCAGCCCGCTCTACACCAATGCCGGAATGGCCACCGCCGCCTACGATCCGCGCCAGTTCCAGTTCGCCATGAAGCTGTACTGGTGACCGGCCACGTAGCGGCGGACGCATTCGTCCGCCGCCAGACCTCGGACCTCAGGCCTCGATCGCGAAAGCGCGTTGGAAACGGTTCGAGTAGAGAATGGCTTCAGAGCCTGCGCGGAAGATTCCGATTCGTATCATTATTCCCATCCGCATCAAGATTCCGATTCCTATCACGATTCCCATCTATGTCACGCTTCCGATCCATATAAAGATTCCGATTCGAACAAAGATTCCGATTCGTATCAGGGCACGGCTTCAGCCGTGCCGCCGGGAGCCCCATGGTATGAGGGCTTTAGCCCCTGCCACTCCCGCGCGAATTAGATAAGGCTCGAAACCGCGAGTCTGAGGCCAAGAGCCGAAAGTCCGAGGTCCGAAGTCCGCTCTGTTACACTTTTTCGTTCACCCATCCTTGGCGCTTGCCCGGAGTTCATTCCTCAATGTCTGAAACGCAAATGCCCAGCGCGCGCACGCGCGTGGTTCGCGAGCCCCACCGCGCAGTCTATGACCGCGAATTCGTCTACAAGATTCTCGATGAAGGATTTCTCTGCCACGTCGGCTTCACGGTCGATGGCCAGCCCTTCGTAATTCCGACTTCGTACGGCCGCAAAGATGCCACTCTCTACATTCATGGCTCCGCAGCCAGCCGCATGCTCCGGCAGATGAAAGATGGAGTGCCGGTCTGCGTTACCGTCACTTTGCTCGACGGACTCGTGCTTGCTCGCTCCGTTTTCAATCACTCCATGAACTACCGGTCAGTCGTGATTCTGGGTAAAGCGACGCTGGTGGATGATCCAGATGAGAAGCTCGCGGCTCTACGAATTTTATCGGAGCACATTCTGCCCGGCCGCTGGGACGACGCGCGCCAGCCCAACGACCGCGAACTTAAAGCCACGTCGGTGCTGCGCATGCCTATCGAAGAATTTTCAGCAAAAGTCCGCAGCGGCCCGCCCATCGACGATGAAGAAG
This sequence comes from Acidobacteriaceae bacterium, assembly GCA_003132445.1. GTDB lineage: Bacteria > Acidobacteriota > Terriglobia > Terriglobales > Acidobacteriaceae > Sulfotelmatobacter. The sequence goes on from PKXU01000136.1 coordinate 12,929, forward strand.
ATTATTCATTTCCCACCTGGGCCGGAGTGTTGCCGTTGCAGATGGTCGCCGGCGAACTGATCAACGACGCGAGATTGCCACCAGGGATAGAGGTGCCAAGGTACGTGATCGGTTACACGCGAAAACGTTGAGCTGCTCATTTCGACGATTCATGTGGGGACAGCCGAGGGCCGGTCTTCCCTTCCCAACTCGCAATCACAAAACCTTACGGGATCAGCAACAACTTCCCTGTAGTTTTTCGTCCTTCCAGGTCGCGGTGCGCTTGCCGTGCTTCGGCCAGAGGATAGGTGTGTTCAATCCTCAACTTGAGTTTGCCGGAAGCAATCATGCCAAACACCGCGCTCGATCGCGTCACCAACTCTTCCCGCGTAGCAATGTAGTGATTTAGCGAAGGCCGGGTCACATAGAGCGATCCTTTTTGCGACAGCACAATCAGATCGAATGCAGGCACGGCGCCGCTCGACCCGCCGAACAGCACCATCATCCCGCGCGGACGCAGAACGTTCAGTCCCTTTTCAAATGTCGTTTTGCCCACCGAATCGTAAACCACGTCAACGCCCTTGCCGCCGGTCAGCCGTTTGGTCTCGGCTTCGAAATCGGACTGCGTATAGAGAATGACTTCGTCCGCTCCGGCCTCGCGCGCCAGCTTCGCCTTCTCCTCAGTCGAGACTGTAGCAATCACGCGCGCGCCGATGTTGTGCGCCATCTGCACCAGCAGCAGCCCCACCCCGCCCGCGGCCGCATGCACCAGCGCGGTTTCGCCGCGCTTCAGCGGATAAGTGTCATGCGAGAGATAATGCGCCGTCATGCCCTGCAACATCGCCGCAGCGGCCTGCTGGTCGGTGACGCCGTCAGGAATCGGCACCAGCCGGTCGGCGGGCACGGCAGCATACTCGGCGTACGATCCCATGAGCCCGCACCAGGCCACGCGATCGTCGTTTTTGACCAATGTCACATCGGTACCCACGGCATTCACCACGCCTGCGCCTTCCTGCCCCAGCACAAAAGGCGGAAGAGCTTTATATCGGCCCTCCCGAAAATATACGTCGATAAAGTTCACGCCCGACGCGGTCAACTTTACGACCACCTCATTTGCCTTGGGCTGCGGAACCGACAAATCCACCAGTTCCATCGCCTCCGGCCCACCAGTTTGCTTGACTTGAATGGCTTTCATAAAAGTTTGGACTCTCGATCCTATCGCGAATCCTACGTAGGAAGATGCGCAAGTGATTCTACATGGAACCACCGAGATGAGATTCGAACCAAACACCCTGCGAAGACTTGAAACGCCACGTTGGATGTTCAATTCCGAACAATCGCTTGTCGAAAGCGAACACTCTTCCGCACCTCGATCTGATTCAACATTCCTTTTCAAACAGTTGTACGGAGCGCTATTGGCCAACCGTTTGCTTCTAACCAGAAACAAGGAACGAATCGCAGAGGGAGTTCCATGCATAATTTTCTGGACGAGATCCGCTACGCGGCGCGGCAATTGCGCAAGAACCCAGGGTTCACCGCTGTCGCGGTCCTGACCTTGGCGCTGGGGTTAGGAGCAAACAGCGCAATCTTCAGCGTGATCGACGCAGTCCTGCTGCGGCCCCTCCCCTATCATGCGCCCGATCGCCTAGTGGCCGTAAAACCTACCGAGCCCGGCCGTCGCGATGATATTGGAGTTTCCTATCCCACATTTCTCGATTGGCGAGAGCGGAACCACGTCTTCGACGGTCTTTCGGTATTTCGGCAAGACGACTTCACGCTTACGGGACGAGGCGAGGCCACGCATCTGACGGGCGGCGTCGTTTCGGCAAACTTGTTTTCTGTACTCGGCGTCGCTCCCGCGTTAGGCAGAAATTTTATTCCCCAGGAAGACATACCGAGCAGCGCAAGCTTACGAGTTATTTTGAGTCATGGGCTTTGGCAAAGCCGTTTCGGATCAGATCCAAAAATCCTTGGCCAGAACCTCACTTTGGACGGTCAAACCTTTGCAGTCGTAGGCGTGATGCCAGCGAATTTTCAATTTCCGGTGCAGCGAACGCCGGTTGAATTCTGGACCACTATCGCTCTCGACGCGCAACCCATGAATGGCTCGCCGCCCATGACTTCGCAGCGCGGAGCTGCCTACCTCGATGCCATCGCCCGCCTCAGGCCGAAAGTGAGAATCGAAACTGCGCAGACGGAGATGGCGGGAATTCAGGACGGTCTGAACCGCCAATATCCGGAGAACAGAGCCAAAGGAATCAACCTGGTTCCGGAAGCGACGGCGGTTGTCGGCGACATGCGCCCCGGCTTATTCATCCTGCTCGGAGCGGTTGGGCTGGTTCTGCTCATTGCATGCGCGAATTTGTCGAATCTCTTGTTAACCAGAGGCGCGGTCCGAAGCAAGGAAATCAGTGTGCGCAGCGCATTGGGAGCCACGCGCTGGATGATTATCCGTCAATTGCTGGCGGAAAGTGTTTTGCTGGCAGCGGCAGGCGCAATGGCTGGGCTCGCACTCGCGGCATGGGGAATTAGGTTGCTGACCGCATTGGCTCCGCCAGATCTGCCAAGGATTACAGAGACCGGCCTCAACCTCGAAGTACTTGCCTTCACCGCTGTGCTGGCGATTTTGACCAGTATTCTGTTTGGGCTGGTCCCCGCTCTGCAGTCGGCCAAACCGGAACTGATTCTCGGGAGCGCGGGCGTCTACGCTCGGCATTGATCGTATCGGAGATGGCTCTCGCCATGGTCCTGTTGGTGGGTGCTGGCCTGTTGCTTCGTAGCCTTCTCGGTTTAGGAAAAGTAGATCCGGGCTTTGCTAAAGACCACGTCATTACATTTGGACTCGACTTGCCGGGGCGCTATGGACATCCGCAAAGAGTCGCGTTCTATCGGAACTTGCTGCAGCAGATTCGGGCCACTCCGGGCGTGCGATCGGCCAGCGCCGCGCTTCCGCTTCCTCTTTCTGCCGATGACATAAAGACTACTTTCGAAATCGATGGTCGTCCGATGAAGCAGTCTGAGTTTCCGGTTACTACGTTGCACATCATTGATCGGAATTATTTCCACACTCTCGGAATTCCGCTGCTGAGCGGCCACGAATTCAAGGTTCAGGATGATGCAGCCGGGGCAACGCCGGTCATAATCGTGAGCGAAAGGCTTGCGTCGCAGGTTTTTCCTGAACAAGATCCGATTGGCCGACGGATCAAACCCGGCATTTCGAGTGGAGACAGTGGAGAGCCCATGCGCGTAATCATTGGCGTCGTCGGCGACGTAAAAGGCGAAGGCTTGAGCGCTCCCTCCATTCGGGAGTCTTATGTGCCATATGCGCAATTGCCTTTCGCATCCATGGCAGTAGTCGTTCGTACAAACATCTCTCCCGAGAGCCTGGTACCGACGCTGACCGCAGAGGTTCAGTCCCTGGATAACGCTCTGCCCCTTTTGCACATCAAAACTCTGGACGAGTATGTCGACGATTCGGTCGTCGCCACGCGGTTTGAAACTTCCCTGCTCGGCACCTTCGGAGCACTTGCCTTTGTGCTGACAGCAGTCGGACTTTACGGCGTAATTTCATACACGGTTGTCCAGCGCACGCGAGAAATGGGCATTCGCCTTGCTCTCGGCGCGGATCGTAGAGCGATCCTCAGTATGATCATCAAGAACGGAATGCTTCTGACCTGTGTGGGAGCTTTGATCGGCCTAGCCGCGGCGTTTCTTTCGACGCGACTCATGGCCAGCTTGCTATTCGGCGTGGGACCGACAGATCCGCTGACTTTCCTGTGCGTTCCCATCGCATTGATAGCGGTCGCCGCTCTAGCCAGCTACATTCCTGCGCGCCGCGCTGCCAAAGTCGATCCCATAGTCGCGCTGCGCTACGAATAAACGAAATCTCCCTGCGGCGGATGCGATCGGGCCGACTCTGCTACACTGGCACGTCCCGTCGCAAGGAGTCCTTCATGGCCGAAAAGAAACCGCAGACTTTTGCGAACCATACCCGCTTCGATCCGCCGTTTCACTTCTACCTTGTGCCGATCTTCGTCCTGGCGCTGATCCTTACACTGATCCACTTCTTTGCCCATATCAATCACGGTGATCTTCATGATCACGTCCACGCCGTGTTGCTGATCTTGTTGGCGGTCGCCTTTCTGATCTGGCTGGGCAAGACGCGCATGTACGCGCTCAAGGTGCAGGACCGCGTGATCCGCCTGGAAGAACGGCTTCGGCTGATGCAGCTTCTGCAAGAGCCTTTGCGCTCGCGCATTCCCGAGTTGACCGTAGATCAACTCTGCGGGTTACGCTTTGCCTCCGATGCCGAGATTCCGAAGCTGGTCGAGCGCGCTCTGAACGAAAAATTGTCCCGTGCCGACATCAAGAAGTCGATTCAGAACTGGCGTCCGGATTACTGGCGAGTGTGAAGACGGGCTGGGGGCTTCCGGCTCTCGGCTCTCGGACTTCTGACTTCAGACCTCGGACTTCGGCCCGTCGGGACAGTCAGAACTACGGCCTCCGCCTTCTGACGCGTAGCAACCCGCGACAACCGAGGCGGGCAAGCGGTCATCCAATTTCAGGCACCGGAAGCCGGAAGCCGAGGTCTGACGCCCGAACGCCGGTCATCACAGCTGATGCCGAAAGTAACTGAGCGGGAAACCTTTCGGCGTTGACCAGGGGGGAGACCACCGAGTACGATTTTGATAGAATCTACCGCGTCTTGGCAGCTGGGAAAGTACGTATCTTATAGAGAAGTATGCGATTAGCAAGCCTCTATATTCGAAGCACTGTTTTGGCCTCAGCGGCTTTGGCCGCGACCGCGTGCCAAACTGCGCAGAAGCCGGTTTCGCTTTTGCCGCCAGCCAGTGCTCCAGCCCTGAAGCAGGCTCCCGCTCCAGCTACAAATGCTTCTGCATCAACAACTCCGCCGGTTCAAGCAGACGCTGCTGCGGCTCAAAAGGCAGCGCCAACTGATTCACAAGCGCCCGCAGCTTCCGCACTCGCAGCTTCCGTCTCAGATCCCGTCGCAAAATTGATCGATAGAGTTGAAAAGGAATACCAGGCGGGCTTGTCGAACCATCAGGCGGGCAAGACCGAAGAAGCCAAAGAGAACTTCGATAACGCGCTGAACGACCTGCTAGGTAGCAATCTCGATATCCGCTCGGACGGCCGTCTGCAAGCTGAATTTGACCGCATCGTTGCCGGCGTGAATGAGCTTTATCCGGGTGGACCTTCGACCGAGGCGGATGCGCAGCAGAAGTCCGAGCCGGCGCCGATCGACGAGACCAACGGCCTTACGCCGACAGTAGATGCCAGTGTTAAAGCCAAAGCGCAGGCCGAGATCAAGAACACGCATTCGGACCTGCCGCTGATGATGACCGATCAGGTCGCCGGCTTCATCACCTACTTTTCCGGACGCGGACGCGGCACCTTTGAGCGCGCTTTTGCGCACTCTGGGCGCTATCACGACATGATCGTCGCGACCTTAAAGCAGGAAGGCGTTCCCCAGGATTTGATCTACCTCGCGCAAGCCGAGTCGGGATTCCACCCCCTGGCTGTCTCGCGAGTGGGCGCTCGCGGTATCTGGCAGTTTATGGCCAGCCGCGCCCGTGGATACGGTCTTTCGCACAACATGTGGGTCGACGATCGGCAGGATCCCGAAAAATCCACGCGCGCCGCAGCCCGCCATTTGAAAGATCTCTATAACCAGTTCGGCGACTGGTATCTGGCCATGGCAGCCTACAATTCCGGTCCCGGCACAGTGCAGGCTGCGGTAAAGCGCACCGGCTATGCCGATTTCTGGGAACTGTATCGACGCAACGTCCTGCCAAAAGAAACGCGCAATTACGTGCCGATCATTCTAGCCGTGACCATCATGACCAAGAATCCGTCGCAGTACGGGCTGGACGATGTGGTCATGGAAAAACCCGTAGACTATGACCGCGTCACAATCAACTATCCAGTGGACCTACGCTTAGTGGCGGAATGCGTCGGCTCGACACCGAGCGAACTGCAGGATTTGAATCCCAGCCTGTTGCGGATGACAACGCCACGCGTAGGCAAGTTTGAGTTGCACCTGCCCGCCGGCACCGAGAACGAATACGAAACCGCCATCGCCACCATACCCACCGACATGCGGCTATGGTGGCGCTATTACACCGTTCACCCCGGAGACACTCTCGCTTCTTTGGCACGGAACTATCACACCACCGCCAAGTCAATCGCGACCGCGAATCACCTCGAAGGCACCGAACTGGCAGAGGATGCGAAGTTGGTCATCCCAGTCACGCCCGGGAAGCATCCGGTGAGCGACACGGCGACTTACGCCCGCCGGATCACTCGCTATCACGTTCGATCCGCGGATACGGTTGAGACGGTTGCCGATAACTTTGGCATTTCGCCGGTAATGTTGCGGCGATGGAACGGCATTCACGGCGACAGCCTCCGCGGACGTCGGGTTCTGGCGCTGCACCTGCCCATTTCGCCCGGCGCTGTCGACGCCGACGTTGCCTCACGCTCGAATGCGAAACATCCGAAGGCCACGCAAACGGCCAGCGCAAAGCCTCCGGCCACGAAGTCCGCGCAGATCGAACACGAACCCGTTCTGGAGGCGGCCGTCGTTCACCATAAAGTCAAGAGCGGCGAGACCCTCTATTCCATCGCTAACGCCTACAGAACCACTGTCGCCGCCCTCAAACGCGACAATCGCAACATCGCAGTGATTCGTCCTGGCATGATTCTGATCGTGCAAGCCTCCCGCTAAGATTCCCCCATCGAAACTCCGATCCTGAGCTTCATCTCTTCCAGAGTAAGATTCGTCGACAGCGAGCCCCGCGGGACTACAATTCCTTCGACTTTCGGGCCCCTGATATTCCAGGTCTTAAATTCAAGCTTTTTAGGGGAACTCATGCAAACCACAAAACCGTAGGTTGTGTTTCTCGTCATCGTGTTGGCAGCATCCATCGCTCTGCCGGCATTCGCCCAGGATGGGGCCGCTACTTTTAAGGGTAAGTGTGCTGGGTGCCATGGCGCAGACGGCCAAGGCAAGATCGGTCCCGCACTCAAAGGCACCAGCCTGAGCCAGGATCAAATCGCAGACTTGCTCACCAAGGGTGACGACGGCAAGAAAGTTCCTCACAAGAAAGCGATGTCGAGCCTGTCCGCGGACGACGCCAAAGCCGTGGCTGCCTATGTGAAGACGCTGAAATAGCCGCAGTTCGCCAATCATTAGTTCGCTAATCATTCTGGCCAGCCGTTGTTCGCATCATTCGCGCCTCACCGAGCGCTATGCACTCCGTGAGGCGTTTTGTCCGTACTATGATGCCCGGGTTGAATGTTCGAGGACGAACTCGACTTCCGAGGCCTCAAGAATTCTTCTTTGCTTTTGCATTTCTTGCCTTTTCTTCTTTCCTTTTCCTGCTCCGCTGTGATAACAGGATAGCGAGCGGTGTGTGTTAGCAGTCCTTGCAGGCGACACGGAATGTCGTGCTATAATCGCGCGCCGTTGCAGCAGAAGTTTCCGGTGGTCTTTTAAATTCTTCGTGCCCGCAGCCGGGCAGCCCTACCCGCACCCGGCCGCCACTGAAATCAGGAGGAGCAATGACGTTCTACGATCCCACGCTGTATGCACGTGATGAAGAAGAGGAATTCGGCGACAGCGGCGCCTACAGCGAGTCGCTGGAAGAAGATTTCGAAGAGGAAGAGGAGGAGGAAGAATCCGGCACGCCGTCCCCCGAGACGAACGAGTCGGAACCAATCGCAGTCCCTCCCGCGCCCAAGCCCAAACCCGCACCAGCGGCTCCGAGCGGTGGTGGAGGCGGAGGCAGCAAGCCGGCCGCGAAAAAGAAAGCGGCCAAAAAACCCGCGCCCAAAAAAGCAGCCAAGCCGGCGAAAAAGAAGGCCGCCAAGAAAGCGCCTAAGAAAGCAGCCAAGAAAAAAGCAGCCAAGCGCCCAGCAAAAAAGGCGGCAAAAAAAGGCAAGAAGCGCCGTTAAGTTGGTGCCTGGCCTCGAGCGCCTCCGGTCAAAAATACAACCGCGTCTCGCAAGAGACGCGGTTTCTACTTTCTACCCCTGTGGGAATCCGAGATTCGCTATTAATTTCTCCCTGAAGAAGGGGCCAGGTTGCTGGCGTTTTGCCTGGGCATCGCAGCGTCCGGCGGCATCAAGACCGCCACGCATCCTGCCGAAGGCGTACAACTGAGTATCGCCCGGCGGTAGAGTTTGCCTTTGCTATCGGACGGAAACTCAACCTGGTATTTTGACGCTTTGAGATTGTCGGCCAGCGCCGTCAGCGAGTTTTCTCCCCGCAGATATTCCACCGACTCAACTCTTCCCGGGACAAACACAACCGAAAACTCCGCTGACCCGGTAAGTTTCGGCATCTTTCCGAGATGAGTTGTGCGCATCTGGCTGAGTTCATCCGTCGGCGTCTTGATCCATTGTCCAGGGGGCAAACGTTGAAGTTCCCGTGAAGCAGGGTCCTTGCCCGTTAAGTTCCTATAGCGGGAGGTGATTTTGTCACGTTGCTCCTGGTTAACGTCAGTGGGCTTGAATGGAACACTCCCCTTCACCCAGCTTGGCACTTGTGGGGATAGCCCTAACGTTGCCAATGCCAATTCGTAGGTGTGAGCAGCTTCAACCTTCTTGCCTTGTTTTTCATAAATCTCTCCCAAGTGTTCTCCCACGATTGCGTTCTGGCCCAGAAGCCAAGCGGAGCGCACCAGACTTTCCGCCCGGCCCACATCTCCACTCTGGAAATAAACCCAACCTAAAGTGTCCCATACCAGCGAAATCTGAAACGTCACCCGCGTTCCCGTATCTTCGGCAGCCACGTCGGTTATGGATCTCTTTTCGAGTTGCTGCAACGACTCTTCCGCATATTGTTTCGCCAACTCGAGATTAGTGTCGCTCTCCGCCAGGGCGTAGGCTGCATTGTTTAACATCATCGGGTCATGGTGAGCGCCGCCTTCGTCCACTGCCGTCTGAATATGCGAGAGCGCTTTATCCGCTTGTCCTGTTTTCAAGTACGCCGAGCCCAGAGCAAACTGCAAGTCCGGACTGTGAGGGCTCCCGCTTAAGGCTGTCTCCAGCACTTCTGCGGCCTCCGTTCCTTTTCCTTCCAAACCGAGCAAAGCCCCCAGCCTTAAAGCCGCCGCGTTATTTTGCGGATGAACCTTCAGCAATCTCCGCAATTCTCCAATGGCATCGTCCCTCTGGCCCATCAGCTCTAACAAGTTAGCGGGAGCGTCGAAAGCTGACAGGTTGTCAGGCGAGAGTTCCTGTTGTTTATGAAATTGCACCAACCCGGGCTCGACTTTACCGTCCAGAAGGAGGACAGTTCCGAGTTTTAAATGCACGAGCGGATAATCCGGCTGCCCTGCGATCACCTTCTCAAATGAAGTTTCAGCCTCTTTCCAATCCAAGCGCCTTGCGGCGTCAATCCCATCCCGGAACTCTTGATCGAGATCATAGCCACTCTTGTTTTCGCTACTCCCTCCGCTTACCGTTACTCCGAAGTTACCGTGAAAGGGCATGAAGCCGAACTCATCGTCGCCGATCGCTCTGCCGAACTTGCGAAAACCTTCCCAGTCGCTGAGCGTGACCTCGCTTTTCTTGATTACCAGTTCGCGGGTCGTGATTAAAACACCGCCGGTGAGCGTGTTTGTGGTGTGGTATTCCGCATAAGGCTCGACCAGGTTAAGAGCGACAGGGGGCGTCATCGAATAGCCGGCGGGCAACTCAAGCCGAGATCGGTAAATCACTTTTCCCGGCGCGCCCAGCAGCACTGGCTCCAACGGCTTACGGTCGATGGAGTCTTTTGTGACCTCGATTCCCATCTGCGGAAGCGGAGCGATGGTGTGATGATTATCCCAGTCACCAAAATTCTTTCGCAGGTAGTCATACGAGATTTCTAAAGGTTCGTCGGTTTCTCCCGGCGGGCTAACGACTACATTGTTCACCTCGCCGCCGAAGCCCAGACCGTAAGAAAATCTCTGCATTGTTTCCTTCCAGTGCGATTGTGAAACTTGCCGGAACACCATGCGCAGCAGGACTTCGCTGTCGCCTCGATACGACAACTCTACGTGTCCGGTGAACACCCCGTCCGAGCCGAGCTTGCCTTTTACGGAAACTTGCTGGTCCTGCGGAAACGGCGGATTGGGCGGCGTCGTCGCCAACAGGGCCGTCTTTCCAGTGGGAATCAGCAAAGCCTGCTTATTGCGCAGGGCTTGGATCAGCAGCTGATAAGGCGCCACTTCCGGAGTGCTATCCAGCCAGATCAGCTGGTCGCCGTTGGGTATCACAGTGATTACGTGATTGAACTGCGCTGGCGAAGGTACCTCCGGGTCGAGCTTGCGAGCAGTATGAATCAGCACGGGCCAGGCATCGTATCCCGCAGCTTTCAGCAAGGAGGCCATCAGCGTGTGTTTGTCTTTGCAATCGCCGTAGCCGTTGCCCAGCACATCATCGGCTGCGTGCGGCTGGTAGCGGCCAATGCCGAAATCAAGGCCGATATAGTGAAACTGCAGCGAGACAAAGTTGTAAATGGCGCGAAATTTCTCGTCGTCCGTCTTCAGCCCCTTGGTCAGCTCCGCCGCCTTCGCCTGAATAGCGGGCGTAACCTCCAGCGCTTCTTTTTGCAATCCCGCGTACCAGCTGCCGACTTCTTCCCAGTTTGCGAAGGTCGTCAACTGCACTGCCGGATTCGGCGGAATCCGGCGCGGTATCTGCATTGGATCTTTTTCTTTGACCTCCAGGTTGGAATGCGTCCAGCGGTAAATGCGCCGTCCACCTTCCTCGGTCATCTGCGGCTTGAAGTCAGGGCTGACGATTTTCACATACTTGTTCGCGGGGACGCTGATCTCCAGCCGCTCGTCTTTGATGATCGCGTTGTCCGTGAAGGAGTGCTCGAACCAGAAATGGCCGGGAACTTCCGGCTTGATCACGCGAATGCGCACCAGATATTCGAGGACATCGCCGACGGCCAGGCCCTTTACCGCAACATGCTTTTCATGAATGTCGCTGTAGAGTGGCGCCGCGCGGGTCACTTCTCCCGGCAGGTCCTGAATGTTGTAATCGGGAGTCTTGACGACGGTTCCATCCGGTTTGCGCACGCGCACGTAGTCGACGTCGACCACTTCATTGGCGCTGGTGTAAGTGAAGTTCAGGACAGCAAACGCTTTTACGCCGGCTTCGGCAAGCATCTTCACTTCCGCCGTCATTTCACGCGTGCCGGTTCCATCGTTCTCGGCCGACAAGCGCGTCAGGTAGCGCTCAATGACATAGGCTTCTTTGGAATAATCGCGGGAGGTCGAGCCTGGCTTCTGGTCTTTCTCGGTCCGGTCTTTGCCGGGCGAGGGAACGACCACCGGAGCGGGCGCAGTTTGAGCGGGCGGAATCGTTACCTGGGTTGGCGTCTGCGGCGAAGCGGGGCCCTGCGCCAGCAAAGCCCCGGCGAAAAACCATAGAGTGAGCAGAGACATCGATGGCATGGGGACCATCCTCCATGGTAGCGGGGGATGCTACCTTTGACCCGATACTTTACTTCTTCGCGGCCACTGCACCCAAGCATTTTCCGTACAACTCGAGCAGATGGGCGGCGTACTCTTCCGGCTTGGCGGCGGAGCCGGTCCCTTGAAATCCTACGCCCGACGATGCGGTTCGGCCGTATCCCGTGGTCATGGCGATGAATTTCATCAGATCGAGTGCAATGTCTTCATTGCGGCGCGCGTGGCCCGAACCTGTTGCGGGAACTTCGTCCATGAATCCTTCTCCTCTTCCAGAAAGAATAGGTATTTCTTCGTCTTCGAAATCCTCGTCCTCGAAGTCTTGAGTTGCGAAATCGTGACTTTGGAAATTCTGACTTTCGAAATATTGGTCTTCGAAATCTTGCATGATGCGAAATACTCCGCCAGGAATGATAGCAGAGCTCGGCTTCCGCCTTCCGGCTCTCGGCTTCCGATGTCGGAGGATAAGCTGCTGCCAGCTGCGGAAGTTAGACCTGGAGTGAGAAGCTTTTTTTCGAAAGCTGATGTGCGAAGGCCGGAAGCCGTGAAGAAGCGCGGGGGCCGGTAACCGAAAGCCGGAAGCCGGAAGCCGAAAACCGGTAGCCGAAAACCGGCAGCCGGAAGGCGCCCCTTTTACTTCTTCACTTCGCTCATCAGTCCCATCAAGTTTCCTTCGCTGTCGCGGAAGAATGTCATCCACAAATCGTGATCGGGCATTTTCGCGATCAGATGGGGTTCGTCTTCGAAGTGAACGCCTTTTTCTTTCATGTGGGCGTGCGCACTCTGTATGTCGGGAACGGTGAAGTACAGAATAGAACTGGGATGATCGAACTCCGGCTTTTCCGGGCGCGTCAGCATGAGGCGAACGCCGCCGCAGTCGAAAAAGGCGAGTCCCGGCCCAGCCTTGAAGAGTAATTTTAATCCCAGCGTATTCTCATAAAAATCAGAAGCGCGCTCCACGTCGTGGGCGTTGATGGCGATCTGTCCGATGCGGGAGATTCCGATTGCGGGCGCTGCTGTGCTCATGTTTGACCTCCGCCCTGTATTGTGTCCCGGAACCGGCTGCAACTGTCAAATAATTGGACATACAGACCATGAACCCCGCGACAAATGGCCTGAGGGCAACACTTGAGGCGGTACGGGAAAATTCCCTAGACGCCAACTAAACCCAAATGTTCCTTCTCTAAGTCTAAAGCGGCAGATAGGCGTGCCGATGAAGCGGTTAAGAGTGGCACGGGAAATGCTGGCATCCAGGCCGGTTGCAGCGGTATAACCCACTGCGGGACCCGAAACCGGACTTGCCGCCTTGGAAAATGCAGCTATGGTGAAACGATTTGCAGTGGTCGGGATCGGTTCCTTCTGGCTGTTAGCCACTTGCGTGGCGTTCTGCCAAAGCGGACACGTTGCCGGTCACGAGTCGAGATCGTTACCTGATGCTCCTTCGCCACGGGTTCTAATTCCAGTCGATAACTTCCAACGGGCCGAAGTTCAAGCGCGCCTGCCTTTGACCAGTGAGCTTGCAGCGCCCACTATGCGGGAAACGGTCGTTCCCCTTGTTCGCGCGGCATCTGTTCGCGCGGCATCGCGGAACGCGGACCTCTTTCAATCATTGCCGGCTGAAAAAGATTGCGCGGCATTTTTTTGTAAGTACCTCTATCCGACAGCACCCACCCATCATTTGCGATATCGGCCCTCGGCCAGCGACAGCTTAGTAGGTCGAGCCACGGATGCAGCTTCGCGAATCGTCATTACGCGGGACGACTCGGGCAAGGTCCGAGTGAATACGACCTACTTCGTTAGACTGGTGACTTCGGTTGCTGCCCACGCTGCCTCCCGTCCCCATTATGTGCGCTCCAATGCGACGGCGCCGATCAGCGATTTTGGTTCCACCATCGGCAACGATGCCGGGATGAACCTGTTACACGAATTTGGTCCCGGGTTACACCAGGTGGTGGCGGGCCACTCGCCAGAATTCGTTTCACGGATCGAGGAGCGTGTGCTTCATCAGCAGAAGCCAAAGTTGAGCGCTGCCCCCGCCACACGCTGAGCGTCGATTTCAGCGAAAACTCGTCAGCGAAATCATTCAACTAAAGAACAATTCATAAGGCTCTTCGCGGTACCATACTCGCTATGCACAGCTAAATTCACTGCAGAGGCGAAATTATTGTGCAGAGGTAAATAAAATTGTGCAGAGCTAAACTAACGTGGAGGTTGAAACCATGTCGGTGAAATCCGCGCCTCGAACGTTCGCGTCACAGGAACTCATTCAGCAAAAATCCATCGTCTCTTTGGTCAGAGCCTCTTCAGGTTCTTCATGCGGGAGCGATCGAAAGCACTGGGCGTTTCAACGTACGTTGGTGGTCTGCCTGGCGATGGCGTTTACGCTGCTGTGCGTTGCGCCTGCTTCGGCGCAGAGTCCAAAGTCTCAGCCTAACGCTAAACCGAGCGGGTTCAACGTCGATCGAGGAAGATACATCGTTGAAGGCGTGGCCATGTGTGGACAGTGCCACACTCCCAACGACGCTGGTGGAGTTCCGGACCGGGCTCATTGGCTGCAGGGCGCGCCCGTTCCCTTTCAGCCGTCTAGGCCCACCGGCGATTGGCCGATCAATGCGCCGCGCATCGGAGGCACTCCTCTACCGGCCAGCGATGGCGACATGGTCAAACTCCTGACCACCGGTATCTGGACCACCGGCACTCAGCTTCGCCCACCCATGCCTCAATTTCGCATGAACCGCGCCGACGCCGAAGCCGTAGTCGCCTATCTGAAGTCCGTCACCGGGTATCAGTGAAGCGGCGAGTTGCGGATCTCAGAGCGAAACAATTGGAGTCAGTGTTGAAAGTTGCTATTGGAAGAACAGGTTATATGCAGAAGAAGTTCGCGGTGTTCCGACTCATCCCTTAGTCAGTGGCCAGGCTTTGCAAACCGATCTGCCCTTCTTGTGGAGTGCCGGGCTCGCCCACCCAAATAATCAGAAAGCGTGCATCGCAACCGTCGGAGCTTAAATTCACGACTTCGCCGGGTTTGAGCGAGAACGCAACACCTGCGACCCGCGCGCCGCGGTGACTCACATCGATTAAGTGCGTGGCTTGAGGCGCCGGAGCATGCGAGCCTGCGGCTGTATCATCCTGAGCCCGACTCTCGACGGTTAAATTCTCCTGGGTCAAATCGGCATGGGTCAAGTCTTCATTTGTCAATTCAGTATCGATCAAATCTGTATCGATCAATTCGATTTGCGTCAAATCGGCAGCAGCCAGATCGGTAGGAGTGAGCTCACTTTGGTCCTGACGATCATGCGGTCGCAGCTGAACGGGTAGTGAGACGGCGATCCTGGGCTCTCGTCGTTGATAAGCGAATGATTCGGAGAGATTCAGTTCCGGCGCTTCGCCAGTCGAAACGGCCAACTGATGTTTTTCGAGTTCGAGAAGAAACTGTCCTTTGGTGAGCGAAGCCCCGCTATGGAACAATTCCAGAAGCGCATCCGGTTCGGTTTCGTTCGTTGACGATCGAGTAGCCGCGCCCGGCGCAGTGGTGGCGTTATGCTCCCAATCAATTCCTTCCGGCTCCACTAAAACTTCGGAGACAGTATCTGGACTGGCGGTCATTTGCTGGATCAAATCCTGCAAGCGCTGCCGATTTTCCGGTGTCCGCGGCAGAAACTCGATTCCCATACCGAGCTCGGGATCCATCAGCAGAACTTTTCCCTGCGTCTTAACGGAAGAATCGGCGGCGCGCAGCAGCATCTCCACTCGAGTCTGCGGCGGAAATGGAGACTGCGTGCGCAAGAAGCATCCACCAAAACTAACTCCCAGCAGAGTGCAGCGGATGGGTGGATCGTGCTTCTCCCCGGACTGCAACTGCAGCCACTCCTTCAGGCTTTGATACGAAACGTCGGGAAGCATTGCGAATTGAATGCCGGCATGATGGCGCGCGTCCTGCCACGCAATGGTCCCGGTGGCTTCGATTACCGTGGTTGTGTCGGGCAAGGCAAAACTGAATCCGATGGGTCCGCTTCTTTTTCCCGGAGATCCCGAAAATCGCACCGACATTCCACCTTCGCTGAGCGTTGAGATGGAAACCTGTTCGCCATCGCCGTTATGAAAGCGAAAATAGGCTGGAATATTTACTGGCAGTCGCACGGAGCGGCGGCGCTCTCGCTTCATCAGAGCGCGGGCGGCGCGAAAACTGGACTTCGCTTTTTCAGTGGAAATCGGCTTGAAGACGACGAAATTTGCTCCCAACTTAAAGGCAGCCTGCAAATTAGTGCGCGCTTCGATGATGGCGATGGCCATGGATTTACGGTTGTGCTGGCCGGAACGCATGCTCTTGAGCAATCCGAAGCTGCGATCGTCTTTGCAGTCGATGATGACGGCGCCGAAGCTGCGGCGCGCCAACTCTTTGGCGGCGCTCACGTCATCCGCACAATGCTCGACGTCGATTTCCAACTCGTCCAGCACCGACCGCAATACGCGCAGAGAGCGGTGGTCCGAGCAAATCAATAACGACGTTAAACCCATAACGCCTCTAAGGATACGGTAAACGTAATGCCCACCATAGGTTACGGGAGTAATGAGAAATCCCGGGGCTGGCCCAAAAGGGGCAGGAATGGCTGAGAAAAACTGTGGTGGTTAACGTGCTCGTATCCCCTGTTGCAAGCCGCAACATGGGACTCAAGCTGTTCAAATTGAGTCCCTAGTTGGAAAATGTTTGCCAACAGAAGAGGGAATTTGCGCAACCAACTGGTCGGAGTGCGTTCTCTCAAAATGCCATTAAAAAGAATGGCCGGCTGGGCGCACCTTCGAGGTCCCATGAGGGCGGGCGAATTTCGACCTGAAACTTCGCAGCTTTCTAAATAACAAAGCCAGGGGAATTTGAAGTACTTCGTCTAAAGTGTGTAATCTTCAGGAGAGTAGCGCCATGAAGCTTCGTCATTATTTTTGGTTGTCTTTGTTACCCACTCTGCTTCTGGCCGGTTGCGGAGGAGGTTCGGGGACGGGCTCGAAGACAGGGCCTATGTCGTACCAGTTGACGGTCGCCACCCCAGCCACGGGCGCGGGAACCGTGACCAGCAGTCCTGCGGGAATTAACTGTCCTACCGCTTGCACCGCCAGCTTCCCGGCGAATACCCAAGTCACTCTCACCGCCACGCCGGGCACGAACTATTCTTTCGGAGGCTGGAGCGGAGGCTGTTCCGGCACCGGTAGTTGCAGCCTGACGCTAACGGCCGCGGAAAGTGTGACTGCCGCGTTTAATGCCGTTGCCAAGTATTCAGTGACTGTGACGGAAGCGGGGACAGGCACGGGAACGGTCACCAGCACTCCGACCGGAATCAGTTGTCCGGGTACATGCTCCGCGAGTTTTGCGCAGAATACCCAGGTCACGCTGAATCAAACTCCCGGTGCCGGCGATACTTTTACTAGTTGGACCGGCGCGTGTACGGGAGCGGCAAGCTGCAGCGTCACGGTAACCGCCGCGGAGGCCGTTACGGCGACTTTCAGCGCACCGGCTCCCAGTTACGCAGTCACGGTGACTGAGCTGGGGGCAGGCACGGGAACCGTCACCAGCACTCCGGCCGGAATCAACTGTCCGACCACATGCTCTGCAAGTTTTACGCAGAATACGCAAGTCACGCTGAACGAAACTCCCGCAACCAATAATACTTTTACCGGTTGGTCCGGCGCGTGTACAGGAGTGGCAGCCTGCAGCGTTACCGTGACCGCAGCGTCCTCCGTGACCGCGACCTTCGGCCCCACTAACATTTACGGAGCCCTGAATCACATCATTCTGTTCGCCCAGGAGAACCGGTCTTTAGATTCCTACTTTGGCGCCATGCTGGGCTACTGGGCGGCCAATCCCACTTTATATGGCACGAACGGGCAGACCTTCAACGGCCTGCCGCAGTTTAATCCGCCGGTTAATGGCGTAACGCCAGCACCTCCTACGAACCCAGGCTGCGATCCGAATGACACCCCTGGCTGCACTCCGAGTGCCAGCTATCCCGTTGCTTCGTTTCATTTCGAATCCGAGTGTACGGAAGAGCCGAGCCCCTTCTGGAACGAAGCCCATAACGATTGGGACTACACTAACCAAGGCGATCAACCCGCAGAAAATCCGCCCCCGCTGAACGGATTCGTTTTTACCAACGCCTACGACGCCTACTCGGTATCGCCTCCATTGATGGATGTGAACGGCCACCGAGCCATGGGTTATTTTGACTGGACGGACCTGAATTACTACTACTTCATGGCCTCCAATTTTGGGACGTCGGACACCTGGTTTGCTCCGGTGATGGATCGCACCGAGATCAACCGCATGTACATGCTGGCTGCAACATCCCAGGGCGACGCCTATCCTATCGGCCAAGGGAACAGCAATGGGAAGCAGCTCACCGCAACCACTATTTTTGAGGCGCTGCAGAATGCGGGCATCTCGTGGAAGATTTACGTCAACTCTGAGGCCCTCGTTAATCTGCACACCGGAGCTGCATGCAACAACGATCTTACCGATGAGAACGCTGAGTGCCTGATCCAATACTCCTACATCAACATGTTCCAGTACGAAAACACCATAATCCATAGCGCTGGCCAGAACCCGGATTTGCTGCAAAACATAGTCCCGGCGACGCAATTTGCGGTCGACGCTGCGAATGGAACATTGCCGCAATTCGCGCTCATTGAGCCGCCCTCTTCCGCGTCACTCGATGAGCACCCCAACGATCTGGATACTTCTACCCCGGCCGACGTCCAGGCCGGAGCAAACTACGCAGCCGGTCTGATCGGCGACCTCATGGCCAGCCCCAATTGGACGGATTCGGCCATGATTTTCACCTACGACGAAGGGGGTGGTCTTTATGACCACGTGCCGCCACAACAGGCGATGCCCCCCGGCGACTTCCTCTCGCCTATCGATCTGGTGCCCGGCGATATTTGCGACAAAACCGGCCAGGAGCTTGGGCTAGGAACTTGTAGTTTCGCATGGACCGGATATCGGATACCGTTGATCGTGATTTCGCCTTATTCGGTGAAGAACTTCGTCTCTCACAATGTGCGCGACACCACAGCAGTGTTGAAGATGGTTGAGACCCGCTTCGGCCTGGCCCCGCTCACTGCGCGCGACGCCTCTGAAATGGACATGACGGAGTTTTTTGATTTTGTGAACAAGCCCTGGGCCACTCCTCCAACGCCGCCCACTCAAGTACGGAGCGGTGAGTGCAGCCTCGTCCCGCCGGCCAGCTGGAACGATCCCCCTGCTTTGGTGGTCACAATCGCGGGTGTGACAGGCTCCGGGACGGTTGCGGGTAGTCCCGGTAACATCACGCAATGCAAGCCCGGCGGAGACGGGTGTTTTGGTTCATTTGCCTATGGCACCGATGTGACCCTTACGGCAACACCGAACAGCGGCTACACTTTTACGGGATGGAGCGGCGCGGATTGCAGCGGTACTGGCACGTGTTCAATCACGGTTACTTCGAACACGTCGGTTACCGCGACGTTCACGCATTAACAGGCCGCGCCCGCTCAATGAGATAATGGACTCGTGAGAATGCAACGGGTGTTGGTGCTGTGGTTTGTGTTCTTTTCGGCCTCCTCCTGTCTAGCGGCGACTCGGCACTACTACATCGCCGCCGAAGACGTCACCTGGAACTACGCCCCCAGCGGCCACGATCTGCTCACTGCCAAGCCTATCCGGCAACCCTGGCTCAAGCTGCAATGGGCGAAGACGCGCTTCGTCGAATACACAGACGGTACCTTCACCACGCCGAAGCCTCAACCCGAATGGCTGGGGATTCTCGGTCCCGTGATTCGTGCGGAAGTTGGGGATGAAGTAGTCGTCGATTTTCTGAATCGCAGCCGCCGCGGTCACGATATGCATCCTCACGGCTTGCGTTACGACAAGATCAACGAAGGGGCTTTATATCTACCGGTGGCCAAAGGAGGCTTTGTCGCCCCCGGCGCCCGCTATACGTATCACTGGTTTGCCAATGCAGCCAGCGGTCCAGGGCCGGGGCAGCCGAGCTCGATTGTGTGGTGGTATCACGCGCACGTGGAGGCCGGCATCGAGATCAACGCCGGTCTCCTTGGGCCGATCATCGTTACCGCAAAAGGGAAAGCGAATCCCGACGGATCTCCCAAAGATGTCGACCGGGAATTTGTCACTTCCTTCATGATCTTCGACGAAATGGGCGGCAAACCTGCCGGCCTGTTTTATGCCATCAACGGTTTCATCTTCGGCAATCTTCCCGGCTTGACTATGAAGCAGGGGGAGAAAGTGCGCTGGTATTTGCTGGGAATGGGAAACCAGATCGACCTTCACACCCCGCACTGGCACGGCGAAACCGTCACCGAAGGCGGCAGGAACGCCGATGTGATCGAACTGCTTCCTGGAAGTACGAAGACGGTTGACATGATCGCAGACAATCCCGGCACCTGGCTGTTTCACTGCCACGTGGAAGATCATATGGAGTTTGGAATGATGGCGGTCTATACCATCTACGCACCGCCCACACGCGCCTGCCCGCTGGCGTTTATCGGAGGAGATTTCTGGAAGCATCCGGAGAAGTTCACGCTGACAGTGAAGAACACCAGCGGCAAAACGATTACAGGTTTGCGGCTCATGCCCGAGATGTTTTTGGCGCCCCAGGATTTGCGGCGGCCGTTTAATGCCGAGTGGTCATCGGCCAAACCTATTTCGCCGGGCGAAGAGCAAACGATTGAGAAGCCGGGCATACGCGCCGAGAGCGCGCAGACCGTTCTCGGCTGGGTCTTCTTTCCGAGTCTAGTGAAATTTCAGGGCGGAACTGACTGGCGCTCACAGAGCGAAGGCGAATGTTTTTCTGTTATATGGCGGGATCAACAGCATCCCGATATGCCCGCTTTGCCCCCCAGGCAAATCGAAATGAACGCCGATTAGCCTGGGGACTCACAGCGTTTTCATGCGCAGAGCCTTCCTAAAAGCATTGGAGGTTGGGAGTCAGCTGTGCGGGCATCAGATTGTCAGTTGTTGATGTATTGTTCAGCACCCAGTCGGCATTCATATCGTCTGCTTCTGAATCGTCTGCTTTGTTCGTTTTTCGTAACAATTTTATCGCCGCATTTGATTCCGCTGGCATTCAGCGCTAACATGCGCCCAACTTCTTCCCCTCAGTAAATCCCGTTCGCGAAAAAAACATTCCACGAGCGGCCGGACCTATTTTATACGTTCGCAAATTGCGAGCATTTGAAATCTCGCTCTGAGGAGAATCCCAATGGCTGTAAGAAAACTGGACCGCACAGTGGTGGACGCGCGAAGTGGCGTCACCATGAAATCAGATCCGACGAAAATCGATCCGCGCAAATTGAAACTGGGCAAGAGCGTGGCGCGGCACGATCCGCGCACGCTGTTGCTGGCCTCTTACCTCACTGCGGCGCTGCCCACTCCGCCCGCGAATTTCGATCTCACCGCGAAGGTCGGCACTTCGTGGGGCATGATGGACAACGACCAGATTGGCGATTGCACCTGCGCTGCTGCGGGGCACTTGATCATGGAATGGACAGCGAACGCGGGAAAGAAAATGATCACGACCACGGATAAGCAGATCGTTGCCGCGTATTCCGCGATCACTGGATACAATCCCGTGACCGGGGCCAACGACAATGGCGCCAATGAGATCGACGTGCTGAATTACTGGCGGCAAACTGGCATCGCCGGACACAAGATCGGCGCCTATGTCGCGCTCGAACCCGCCAATCACAATCACATCATGGATTCGGTCTACGTTTTTGAAGGCTGCTACATCGGGCTGCAGTTGCCGATCAGCGCGCAAGCGCAGACGCAGAATCATCAGCCCTGGTCGGTGCCGCCGGGAGGCATGACGGGCGACGGCAAGCCGGGTTCGTGGGGAGGACACGCGGTTCCCGTGGTTGAATACGATGCCCGCGGAGTCACGGTCGTGACGTGGGGAGCATTGCAAGTGATGACGTGGACTTTTTGGGAGGCGTATTGCGATGAAGCGTACGCGATTATCAGCGCGGATTATCTGAATGCGAAGAAGTTCACTGAAGAAGGCTTCAACATGCAGCAGTTGCAGGAGGACCTGGCAGATTTGAAGTAGTGACGATGCCCGGCGGTCTCGGGCCGGGCCGGTTCCCGTTCTGTTCAACCTGTGAAGGGAGGCAACGTTAGTGGGCGCTCTCTCGATCGCATTCGACACCACCATTGTGGGAGCGCTTGCACTTCCCTGGGTACTTCTGATCATTCACCTGTTTTTTCTTGAGGGCGAAAACCGCCTGGAAGGAATTCTGACGTGGCTAAAAAGCAGGAGCAACCGGCGGCCGTGGGTGTTCTTCTATTTGCTGTGACCTATACGCTGGGCTCTGCAGTGTCACGCATCGCACAGGATTTTTTCAACGACGATGACCTTTACCTTCAGGTTGGGGGACGCCTATTTCGCGTAGGCGTGACCGAAGACCGCATTCTTACCCGCTTCTATTGCGACGCCGATGACGACCATTTGCTAGTGGGTGGTGGGGACATTCCGGCGCTCGCGGAAAAAATCCACGCCTTCCAGAGCCTAAAAACCGAGAAAGGACTTTGCTGGCTGACCCTGAGATGGTCGGTGGGCCACATCTATGACAGCAGGGATGACGAACTGAACAAAGCGGCGATAGACATTCTCGGCCTCCAGGAGAACGCTTTAATGGTCAAGGGCGGGGACTATACCACCCGGCTCCGCCAGATCCACGACCAAATCATGGTGCTGCGCGGAGCTGCGTTCAACGGGATGATCGGATTTTCGTTATGCGTATTCGGTCTAGGCGCTACGCTCAGGCGAGAAAAACACGGCCTGGTCGGAATGGCGGCCTTGACAGTACCCGCGCTTTATTTTGCCGTGGCCCTCATCGCAGTATTTCACCATTTTCGACAGCGGTCGCCTTCTGATCCGCCGTACATGGAGTTCACTTTATTGATCCTGGCACTGGTCGGAGCCTGGCTTCTCTGGAGACATCCATTGCCGGAGCATGATCACGAGAAGAAGCCAGGCTCGGAAAAGGACGCCCACCATTCCGGGGGAAAAAAGCAGTGGGCACGGCTGGTTCTGCTTTCCGCAATCCTCACGGCTGCCGCAATTCTGGGATGGTGGTCGACAGAGGTGTTCTATTGCGGGCAGGTGATTTACTCCTACGACTCACAAGGGCCGAGCGCATCACAGAAGTGACTAGCCTCCATCGTAACCGGCTGAAATTACAACCACCCAGATAAACGCAACGGCGGACACGATAATGGGCAGCGCGTTTGCTCGTCTTCAATAGTGGCGGCTTGGGGAGTGGCGGACTGATTTGGGAGCGAAGGATTAAATGATTTCCACGGCTTCGGCGTATCGTGCCGCGCGAGTATCGTTTTTCAGAACAGCGTACATATTGACGTAACCTTTGCGATACGGCTTAGGTGAGTTGTAATGAACGATCAATCAACAATGTTGCGGTTGGAACTACGAGTGGACACGTGCTAATAGCATACTGACAGAAAGGTTTGCCAACGTTGTGTCGCGAAACTTTTAACTCATGATTCGCAGACAGCGCTGATAGGTTGCACTAAGTCGGAAGATTTCCACAGATGGTGTTGGTAGATCAACCTTGACTGAAAAAATTGACAGCTATAGGATCGGCGAATTCTAGAGAGCCCTATGTTCTACGGGAAGAAAGCAATGATGAGTCAGCCGGATAAACCAAACGAAGAGAGGAACTTCGGAGAGTTTCGCAGGAAGGTGAAATCAGCTGAGGTGTTATCGGCCTCGATGGAACATTTGCTGATGTCGCTACATTTCACGGGGAAAGTAAGCGTGGTAATGCAGAACGGGCGCGTTCTCAAGTCGGGGTACGAAGAAGGCTACTTCCATCAAGGGCGGGGGGCAAATGCAGAAGACGATCAAGCACAAAAGCTATAGCGTGAAGAAAACTGTTGAGCTTGCCTTGAATCGATGACGCGCGGATGTTTTACCGCCTCATCTAACTAAATAGCACAAGCAGGTCATCGTAAGAGAAACGAGCCCTGCGTTCGGTTCCCGCGTATGGGGGACTGGCGCAGGGGTTTTTATTTTGGGGCGTGTTTTGTTGAGTTTGTTTTGGATGCGTTTTGGCTGCCGTTTTCGGCGTTCGACTTCCGGCTCAACCATTCGCATGGAGCGCGTTTCGGTGGATTGGGAACAGAAATTCAATCAAGTCTGGAGGAGCCATGAAAAGCGAGCGTAAAGGAAAAGCGAGCAACGAAGTTGGCGTGGAGTTGAAATACTGCGAGCACTGTGGAGGCCTGTGGGTGCGGGAGTGTGGTACGGGGGTATATTGCAAGGCTTGCCAACCTAAAGTCGCAGACCTGCCAATTCCGCCGCAGAAGCCGATCAAACTGGTGCTGCCGGTTCGTCGCCATACGGTGGTGGAAGAGTATGGGTTCGAACTCGAAGTGGACGACTTGGGCGACTTTGAAGCGGCAGGGGGTGCGGCGTGAGCAATCTGATTGCGTGGATGGCGGCAGAAGCAGAGCGTTCCGAGCCTGGGTTGAGTACAGGGATTGGGCGACGAGCGCGATCGCGGGACGAGCTGCCGGGGACACGAGAGTTGCCGAGACATAACTTTCCCGAAACGCAAACGCCAGTGGAAGCGAATGCGAAAATGGAAGAAACGCCTTCCTGCGAAGAGCGGCGGGAAGCGGAAGAAGATCGCGAACGGGAGCGGAGAACGTACCGGGCGAGGNNGCGATCCAGCGAGGGCCGAGGACGGTGGCGATGTTGAAGCGCTACATACGGTACTCGATTGAAACGGGGAGGTTGCCCTCGCTGCTGGGGCGGGAATTCTTTCGAGCGAAGGTAACTTCGTACACGGTGGTGACGTTTCAAGACCGCATCATTGTTGTGCACGACATGGAAAAGTGTCTAGACCGGCTGGATGAGTTTTCACGGCAGTTGATCGCTCGGCACATTTTGCAGGAGCACGATCAGATGGCGACGGGCAGACTGCTGCACTGCAACGAAAGAACGGTGCGGACCTATATTCCGATCGTATTGGATCTGTTCACTGAAATTTTGCTTAGTGTGGGATTGCTGCAACCGATCGAGACGAAGGAGCGGAGAAATTCTTGTCAAGAGGGGGAAAACGACCAAATCCTTTTAAGTGATTGTAAGGATGGAAGATATAAAGTCTGAGTTTTTTCCGGTTACCCCCTGGCGATTTGATATTCTTGGAATAGAGAGTAAGAAGAAAGAAAAGTTCTTGTGAGGGCGCGCCGTTTCAGGCGCGCTTTTTTTCTGAAGCTACTAAGTCGGGGAGTTGGGCGATTGGGTACAGGGTGGTTTCTTGCTGATCTTATGTTCGCTGGCTGGTCGAAATGGGGAGCGAAGAGTTGGTCAAAAAAAATCTGTCAAGAGGGTAAAAGTGATCCAATCGCCGCAAGTGATTGCGAGGATGGGAAATATAAATTTCAAAAACTTTCCGGTTGCCCCTTAGCAATTTGCTATTCTTGAAATAGAGAGTAAGAAAAAGAAAATCTGCTCTTCCGGGCGCGGGCCTTCAAGCCGCGCCTTTTGCTTTTGCGATGAAGTTTGCGCAACGGGGAAAATTGGGAAACTCAATGACGAAAAAAAAGGCGAAGAGAAGGACGGCCAAAGCGACGAAGGCGACGAAGGCGGCGAAAGCGACAAAGAAGAGTTCGAAGAGGACCAAGAAGGAGTTTAATCCCGCCGAGCTGCGGAGGGACATCGCGAAGATGGTCGGATTGGAAGCTGCGAACATGGCCGGTGCCGTCATTGTTGAGGGCATGAAGGGCCAACTGGCGACAGTGAAGTATTTGTTCGAAATGGCATCGATCTTTCCGGCCTCCACGGACGGAAGCTATGCCACTACGGAGGAAGACTGTCTGGCGAAAACTTTGCTGGACCGATTAAACCTTCCGGACAAACCGGTGGGACGCGACGACGAGGATGAGCCGAGAACAGTGAATTCGTGGACGGGCATTTCACTGACAGCAGACGTAAGGGAAAGCAGCGAACCGAACGATGGGCGAGCACGTCTATTGCTCGACGATCGGTTGTCCAACGATCGGTTGTCCGACATAAAGCCCGACGCAGGCGGAGAGGCAAGCAAGAGCATTTCTGCTGGGGCGAGCGATACCGTAAAATGAGGCGGAGCATTGCGACGAGAAATAGCGGTAGCGGTCTGGGTTGGACCGAAGTCAAAAGATTCCATCCCCGCGACACGCGCCAGGCGGGATCTGTCGCGACAGCAGGACTGGAGCACCGGGGCGAAAAATCCTGCCCGAGACGGTGCACACAAAAGGCGACACAGGACGGGGATGGATATTACATGGTTGACTGATCGGATCGCGGTGGGGGGTGGGATTTGGACGACGGACAACATGGCGAAGGTGGCGCAGGCAGGGATTACGCACATCATCGACATGCAGATCGAGTTCGATGACCGGCCGCTGGGAATGGCGCATGGCATTGAAGTGCTGTGGAATCCAACTGACGACGATTTCGAGCCGAAGCCGGCGGCGTTGTTTGAACGAGGAGTGGATTTTGCCCAGGCAGCGCTGGAAAGAAATGACGCGAAGTTGTTCATCCATTGCGCGGCGGGAGTACATCGGGCGCCGATGATGGCGCTGGCAGTTTTAGGTTCGATGGGATGGAGATTAGAGAAAGCGATGGAATTGATTGAGGGACGACGACCGGTGGCGGATTTTGCCGAAGTGTATGTGCGGAGCGTGGAGAAATTTTTGAGAAGGTGAGTGCGGAGTGGGGAGCTCGGACTTCAGACCTCGGGCGCGTCTCGGCAATCGAGCTTTGGTAGGCGGAACAGCAGGCCCCTTCGACTTCGCTCAGGGCAGGCTCTCCACTACACTTGCGCTCCCTTCGGGAAGTGCAAGTTCGGTCGGGATGACAGGATTGATAGTTCGGAATGTCGGATGAAAACCTCTGGTTGATAACGGCTTTTAGTTAAGGATTGAGATTGATTTGTGAGATGGGAGCCTATGATGGCTCCCATTTATTTTGCCGGAGTTCAAGAGTGCGAAAGAAGGCCGCAGAAGCAGAGTGCGGTCTGTAACGGAATTGATGGAGGAGACGATGTTTGACGCGCGACGCCGCCCAATGGAGCGGCTTTTTTATTGGTGGGTCGCATTGGCGATGATTGCCGGAGCTGGGTGGAATGCCTGGGGTGCTGTTCCTCAGAGTGGACCGGCGAGCACGACCATCGCGGAAATGATTGAACTGGGCGGGGCGCTCGAGTTGCAGCACGGCGATGTAAGTTTTACCGGACCCTCGACGGGAATATTGGGAGGCCTGTATGCAGGGGCGATTTCTGCGGCGGGATGTCTGGCCGGATTCCAGATTGCGCCCGCTGGATCCGGATCGACGATACAGGCGATCGTGAATGGCTCGGCTGCGGGCCCGATTATCACAACGACCGCCGGGCATCAGTATGTTTTCACGACCTATCTATACTCAGTCGACGTCTATCGTACAGGAGAGATCTATCACTCCTCGTTGCATCCCGCGGGGGACGGATGGGGTGGCGCGGTAATGCCGGCGGACGTGAGATTCGTGCTCGAACTGCAGGACATCGATCCAACGAATCCGGCTACGATGGTCGCCCCCGCCACGGTCTTGTATGACGACGTGATTCCAAATGCGCCGCCGTTTTGCCAATATGCCCTCGTAGATGCGACAAGCATGCAGTGCAGCATCGCTTACACCTATGTGAGCCATATCTCGCTCGCCGAGGTGCGGACCGCCCTCGCGAATTCAAGTTATGTCGCGACTGCAGGTTACGTGACACAGCTGGTGGAGTCTCTTTCGAATGGAGGAGACTGCGAGATCGCGAGTTCAACGACGCTGGATTTTTATCCGCAGTACGTGCCGCCGTTGAATACGCTCATTGTGGCCAGTTATCGAGGCTCTGGCCGCGCGGTAGCGGAGGTTCAGAACGCTGCTGGCGTTGCAAGTCTGGCGAGTGGCGCCGATAACGGAGTACGAGGGGTTGTGCGAACGACGAAGATCCCAAGCGCCCGAACGCAAGCTGATTGCGAGAACGCGGCACTGGGCATTCTTGACGACGCGGGAGGGCTCGCCTGGCTAGGCACGTATCAGATATGGAGTGATTTCCTTCCGGGAGGGACGGGTGACATTTTTCCTGGAGATGCAGTGACCGTGAATGTGCCTTCACAAAACGCACTCTTCACCGCGATCGTGCGGACTGTAAGCATTGATGTGGTGGACCTGCCCGATGACCGAGGAATGTATACGATCGAATTCGCCAATGACCTGGCGACACCACTGGCGATGCAGGAAGAATCGAGCGCCACAGCTATTGCATTGCAAGATATGCCGACGACGCTTTTGACGACACAGGTGGGAGCGTATTACCTGGCAGACCTGACAGATGTACAGATCACGCAAGTATCGTCGACCACGGCGCAGGTGGATGCAGGAATCGCGCCCGCCAGCGGCTACGGGATCGAGGTTCGCAGCAACGACTATGGTTGGGGAGTAGCAAACGACCGGAACCTGTTGGGGCGATTCAGCACGCAAACTTTTACTTTATCGCGGCTGGCGCGCACGCAGAATTATTTCCTGCGGTTGTACGACAGTTCGTCCCCGCCGCGATATTCACGATATTCAGCGGCGCTGCATGTGGATTATCCATTATGAACGAAGACGGCGTGGGGATCAGGCCGAGAAGTCGGGCGGGCATGGACAAGGTGGCACCGGTGACGCCTTATACGGCAAAGGACTTCCAGCTTGAGGTACTTGGCAAGCTGGAAGATGTGCAGAGTTTGGCTGAGTCTCTGGAGGAGTCCTGGAGTAGCAGGCTGGAGACCGTTCAGGAGAAGCGACTTGTGAAGTTCGATAGTCGAACCCTGATCGCATTGGGAGCGGTCGCGCTTTCGGTTGCCGGTTATGTAATTCAAGACGCACGTAACACCGCCAGACAAGAAAGTGAAATCGAGACGACAAAAGCCAGGGTGGTGAGTCTGGAGCAAATCGGGACGACGAATACGGAAGCTCGGATACGCACCGAAGTAGAACTCGGAGAACTGCGAGATGAACTGGCCGAGATCAAAGTATTGATTGTGGGCCGCGAGATAGTGAAAAAGAAACCGACTTCGCGAGATTAGTTGTTGGAGGCAAAATGAGCGAAGCAGGTGGCGATCAGTAATTCTTATCTACAAACCCATTCAACAAGTGTCAGTTAGAAGCACCATCTGTTCGACTTGAACGGGATAGGCGGAGCATTGTGTTTCGATTTCAAGGAGAATCTATGAACTTTATTACTCAGCTCTTGCGAGGGATTTCTTTCATTCCTGCTTTAGTAAACGGAATTGAAGGACTCTTCGCCAGCAAATCTGGCGCCGAAAAGAAAAGCGCCGCGATGTCCTTTCTGGAAAGTGCGCTGGCCACGATGGATGCCGTGGCCGCCCGGGACATTGTCGACCCTGAGAAATTCAGAAATGGAGTATCCAAAATAATCGACGGAACCGTCGATTGCTTTAACGCCTCGGCCTGGGCGAAGGAACAGGTCGCGCAACCTCCCGCTGTCAGCCCTACTTCGTGATACGTGCGACGGAAAATCTCTGTCATATGCGCGAAGAGAAGGGCAATGTTAAGGCTTACCCGACTTCTTCGCTCCAGGTTTCCAGCGTCTTCTTCACCATGGCCATAAACTGGTCGGCGACGGCACCGTCGATAAGGCGGTGGTCGTAGCCGAGGGTGAGATGCACGACGGAGCGAATCGCGATTGAATCGTTGCCTTCTTTGTCCGTGATTACCATAGGCTGCTTGGTGATTCCGCCGACGCCCATGATGGCGGAGTTTGGCTGGTTGATGATAGGCAGACCAAAGACGGCGCCGAACTGGCCGGGGTTGGTAACGGTGAAGGTTGAGCCTTCGACATCTTCGGGTTTGAGCTTTTTGTTGCGGGCGCGATCGCCGAGATCGGAAATGCCGCGCTGCAGGCCGAGAAAGTTGAGATCTCCTGAGTTTTTCAAAACCGGGACGATCAAGCCCCAGTCGAGAGCAACCGCGATCCCCATGTTGATTTGGCGATGATAGCGGATGTTGTCGCCTTCGATTGTCGCATTGAGGATGGGCCACTGTTGCAGAGCAATGACTGCGGCGCGGACGAAGAAGGGCATGAACGTGAGGCGAGCGCCGTGGCGCTGCTCGAAGCCCGCTTTATGTTTATTACGCAGATTGACGATGCGGGTGAAGTCCACTTCGTACATGCAGTGGACGTGAGCGCTGGTGCGGCGGGACTCGATCATGTGCTTGGCGATCAGCTTGCGCATGTTCGTCATGGGGACGAGATCGCCGGGATAGGCCGCGGGAGCGGTGGGACGCGGAGCGGGACTTGACGCTGGTGACGGTGCCGCCTCGCTTCGCTCGGCGGGACGGACGAATGCGTCCGTCCCCACGTGGGCGGGTTGAGATCCCTGGCTTTCGATGAAAGATAAGATGTCTTGCTTAGTGATGCGTCCGCCGAGTCCGGTACCGGAAATTTGTGAGAGATGGACTCCGTGCTCGCGTGCGATCTTGCGGACTAGCGGCGAGGAGCGCGTTTCTTCTTCCTCTTCGTTTCTCTGAGAAGAAGGCGTGGATGTTTGCGGTACCGCGGGAGCGGCCTTTTTTGCCTGAACCTTTTCTTCCGCCTTCGGGGCTTGAGCTGGCCGATCGGGCGAAGGAGGGGAAGACTTGGCTGGAGCGGCAGCGGTCTCACCATCGACCGCGATGGTTCCGACAACGGTATTCACGCCAACTGTCGTGCCTTCGGCAATTTTGATTTCCTTTAGGATGCCGGAAGCTGGGGCGGGAATCTCTGCGTCCACCTTGTCGGTGGAGATTTCGAAAAGCGGTTCGTCGCGCTGAACCTTGTCGCCAGGCTTCTTCAACCACTTGGTAATAGTGCCCTCAACGATGGACTCGCCCATCTGGGGCATGATGATGTCAGTAGGCATGATTTCCTTCCACGCCGCCCGGATTCGAAACAGAGGGCTGGACGCAAACGAATATTATAGCGGGTGGTGAGTTGACGGAGTAGCCGAGCAGAACTGCGAGGCTTTTGCGGATCCGCAATTAATGATGGTCGTGCTTCTTTTCTCCCTCTTGTTTTTCATCGCCAGCCGCGGGTTCGACCCCGAAGTTCGTCTTCCAATATTCCTGTACTCCCGGTGGGAGTTTATCGATGTGCGAGAGCAGCATGGTTATCTTCCACATGTCTTGCTCGCTAAGGGATTTGTCCCAGGCGGGCATGCCTGCGTAACGGATGCCGGTGCGGATGGTGTAGAAGATGCGCCACTCCGGATCGTCGGGCGGGTCAGAGATGAGATTAGGTGGCGGCGGATAGAACGAATTGGCCAAAGTCGATGGCTTTCGATCGAGGCCCCCGTGACAGAGGGCGCAATTCATGGTGTAGAGCTTCATCCCGTCTTCAAGATTCGGATCGGTGGCCGTTAGCGGATTGCTGACGCGCGGAGCGCGCCGTTCCGCGGAAGCGTCGACGGCTCCCATCGCCAAGCGGCGTTCCAGGCGCGGCGGTTCAACGTTTGCAGTCGTCGGAAAAAACCCGAGCATAGCCAAACCGAGGCCGCCGAGAATCAACACCAGGAGCGTGACGATCACACCGAGAATGAATTTTCCCATGGATCCTCCGGACGGGCTATTGTGGCAGAAGCGCGGGGTGGGACGCTAGTTGATGCCTGCGGTGCGTAGGCATTCTCATCCTCATAGACATAAGTCGAGCTTTGCTCGACTCGGCAGCCGGGGGCGGCTGTCGCCCCATGATTCTTGCGCGTCTCTCTAATAGGCTTTTAAACGCCGCGCTTCGCGGACCACGTCTTCAACTTTGGGTAGATAGTGTTGCTCTTGCGGCGGAGAGAACGGAATCGCGGAATCTAATCCTGCGATGCGGATGATGGGGCCGTCAAGATCGTCGAACGCTTCTTCGTTAATAATAGCGGCAATCTCACCAGCTAGACCGCCAGTTCGCGAGTGCTCGTGGAGGATGATGACTTTATTCGTCTTCTTCACGGTCTGTGCAATGGCTTCGCGGTCGAGCGGGGAGACGGTGCGCAGGTCCAGGATGTCGAGATCGATTCCGTCGTTTTTCAAAATCTCTGCGGCTTCGAGAGCTGTGTGGACCATGGCTGCGTAGGTGATGATGCTGAGGTCGCGGCCTTCCCTTGCTACTCGCGCTTTCCCAATCGGGACGACATAATCTTCCGCAGGTACTTCGCCCTTAATGCGACGATAGAGATATTTGTGTTCGAAGAAGATGCAGGGATTGTTGTCGCGGATCGCCGCTTTGATCAGACCCTTGGCGTCGTAGGGCGTGGCCGGGCAGATCACTTTCAGCCCGGGATTGTGGACAAACCACATTTCCGGATTCTGCGAGTGGAATGGACCGCCATGGACGTACCCTCCGCTGGGGCCGCGCAAAACGAGCGGCGCGGGAGCGCCCCAAAGGTAGTGCGTCTTTGCGACCATGTTGGAGATCTGGTTGAAGGCGCAGCCGATGAAATCCATGAACTGGAATTCAGCGATGGGTCGCATACCCGTCAGAGATGCGCCGAAAGCCGCGCCTACAATGGCAGACTCGGCGATGGGCGTGTCGATGACTCGCTCCGAGCCGAAGCGGTCGATAAAACCATCGGTAACTTTGAAGGCGCCGCCGTAGACTCCGATATCTTCGCCGAGGCAAAAGACGGTTGGGTCGCGATCCATTTCTTCCCAGATTCCCTGGCGGATAGCTTCGAGGTAGGTGAGTTCCATATTTTTGTTCAGCTTTTTGAAGGGCGAAGGCCACTGACATTCTAAACTGACTTAGAGAAAGTGGTGACGCAACCGCTCAATTGAATTTGTTCTGGAACGAAGCGGTAGGCAGCGGCGACCAATCCGGTGAGGCGGACAAAACGAAGTCCCGGCGGTGAGCCGGGACTCCTTAAGCGAGAGCAGGATTTTCAACTTAGGAAGCGCGACGCTGGCCAATGTTGTCGTCTTCTTCGTTCTGGCCTTGTCCGCCTTTTTTCTGCTGATTCTGCTGTCCGGTCTGCTGATTGCCTTGCTGGCCGGTTTGGCCGCCCTTCTGGCCATATTGACCAGACTGACCAGACTGTCCACTCTGCTGTCCAGACTGACCACTCTGACCACCCTGCTGTCGATTTTTCTCCATATCGTCTGCCATGAAATAGTCCTCCCTTTAAATGCGCGTCTTGGCGCACGATTTACTCCACTACTTCTATTTAGTTGCGCAACTTCTGGCGAAAGGTTGGGAGGCATGAATCGACGCGGAAAATATGGATGCGTAATTCCAGCGTCCCCTGATGCTGGGGCTAAAGCCCCAAAATCATTCTATGCTTTGCGGCACGGCTGAAGCCGAGCCCTTTCACGAACCTTGCCGCTTCGCGGCACGAGAGCATGCCCTTTCGCAGACCTTTGCTGCTTTGCCTCGCGAAGGCCGTGGCCTTTCACAAGCCTTTGCCGCTTCGCGGAACGATTCAAGTTCGTGCCCTTACCGTTATCCTACAATTCCGGATTTCAGGAAGGCGCAGAAATCTGGACAGCTGGGGTTTTCGGAGCTGGGACAAAATCCTTGAGCTGTTGTACTTCATTCTGCGTTTTTTCCCACGCTGCGGTGTTTCTTTTGGTGGCGTTGGGAGCGCTGGGATCTCCGTAGAAAGCCAGAATGTTTTCTCGTAAATCGGGCGTGACCTGATCGAATTTACGCTGAGCTAACTGATCGAGCAGGTGGGCATAAGCGTTATCAGTGAGAATGTATTCGCCGGCGTGCGTCATTCGTCCCGTATCGAAGTCGGTGTTCGGGAGGTCGAGCTTCTTCGCTTTCACTTCAGCCAGAAGGCTCTTGTAATTATCGAGAGTTTTGTTAACGCTGGCGATGTAGAGATCTTCAGTGGTTTTTGTAGGAATCTTGAAATCGACCGCCTTGAAAGGTCCAATCTTCGGCATAAATTTCAGAAAGAACGCCAGAACCCGAGTGCCAAATCCCGGGCGCCGGTACCCTTTGCCCCACTCCTTTTGATAATTCGCCCGCGAAAGATTGTAGCGAAACTTTCTGGAATCGAAGTTCGGAGTCTCGGAGACGATCTCTTTTTTGCGTGCCACCAGCGCTACCCGGGTCATCTCTGGAATGACGTTACTGATTGCCCTACGGAAAGTACCAATCGCCAAATCCTCTTTCGTGAGCACTTCGCTGAGAGGAATGCCATAGGTATCCTGAAACGCGCGCTCCAACACAGGTTTCGAAATTTCGAATCCGATGAAATCGTGATAGCGGTCCGAGGTGTAGCGATTCTTAGCAACCTGGGTTACATCGAATCCGAATTCGGTGCGAATGTGGGCTTTCGGATTGTCGGCATAGGTCACTTCGTTACCGAACTTTTTCCGTAGCCCCGGAAACTGGATCGCGACTGCCCGATTAATCGTGGGATGTCCGAGATTATCGGCTGAGTAGTGCGCCAGCGCTCCCAGCGCGAAAGCGTATTCGTTCAGGTCTGACGATTCGTTGACCAGATTGACGACGAAATCGCCGCTGCGTACGTAATGCGTAAGATCACTGAAATACTTGTTGCCGAACGGGTAATAGCCCATGTCCTGTATAAGCGACCCGCCATAGGCGTAGGCATGCGCTTGGTTCAGATCGTCCGGGGTTGCATTTGGAAATCGCTGCGCCAGCAGCGGAGTAAGGTCATCCTTCCACAGCAAATCGACGATCTCTTCATGGGTTAGAACCGAATAAGCGTCACAAACTTGTGTTACTACGATGAGCATCCCGATGCTTGTGACCGCGCGACAAATCTTAAAGAATCTTTTCATAAAGCCCGGTTGTTTGCGCGACGGCAAGGATCTCTTTAATTGTTCTGACACGTCTATTGGTTGCCAAATCGAGTTCAGGGTTAGCTTAAGCTCATGGAAATCTCAGTGAACGGACTCTAATATCCGGTATTCAGGCCTCGAGCATGCTGGCAACCGCTCTTCAAACCGAATGAGAAACATCCTCTTCGGTCACGTCTTCATCCGCGCTTGCAGTAGCGCCCGGGGAAGAAGACTTGCCCCGTCGCATGGCGACTATGCCCGTGCGAACCATTTCCAGCACTCCGTAAGGGCGAAGCACTTCGAGCAGGCCATCGATCTTGTCTTCCGCTCCTGTAATTTCGATCGTAAGCGATTCTGGAGCGACATCTACCACTCGCGCCCGGAATACGCTGGCCAGTTCCAGGACGTGGGAGCGCGCTTCATGCGTAGCCGCGACTTTGATCATGGCGAGGTCGCGGACAATTGCCGGTTGGTCGGTGATATTTTCCACCAGCAATACATTGACAAGCTTATAAAGATTCGCTTCGATGCGGCGCGCTTGATCGTGGTCGGCTTCGACGGTGATGGTCATCCGTGAGACTTCCGGCTTTTCCGTGCGTCCCACGGTGAGCGAATCAATATTGAAAGCCCGGCGCCGAAACAACGAGGCTACGCGCGTTAGCACGCCCGGTTTGTTCTCCACGTACACCACGTATGTGTTCAGCATTTTTCCTGCTCATCATTTCTATTCATCGGCGTGTATTCGTCATCGTGCTGATTAATATTCACTCATCATGGTTTACTCGTCTGCGGCCGTCTCCACAATCTTGCTGGGACGCCGGATCATCTCGTGCAACGACGCTCCCGCTGCCACCATGGGATAAACCGTGTCCTCTTGTTCCACCCGGAAATTGATGAGCACCGGGCCATCATGCTGCCGCGCCGCTCTCACCGACGGTACCACCTGCGAGCGTTCGGTGACGGTCATGCTGCGAATTCCATAGGCCTCGCCCAGCTTGGCGAAATCCGGATTCAATAGCGGCGTCGCCGCATAATTGCGCTCGTAGAAAAATTCCTGCCACTGCCGCACCATTCCCAGGAATCCGTTGTTAATGATGGCAATGTTTACTTTGAGTTTCTCCTGCACCAGGGTCGCAAGTTCACATAACGTCATCTGAAATCCGCCGTCACCCACCACGACCCACACTTCCGCTCCCGGCCTTGCCACCTTGGCGCCAATCGCCGCAGGCAGAGCAAATCCCATCGTGCCCAGGCCACCGGACGTGATCAGGCTGCGTGCTTTTTCATGCTTGTAGTATTGCGCCTCCCACATCTGATGCTGGCCCACGTCGGTCACAACAATGGTGTCGCCATCGCGCGTTTCGCGCCACAAATCGTTAATTACGTGCGCGGCGTAAAGATGCCCGCTGTCGGGCAGGTTCTGAATGTCGCGCACCGCAGCATCGCCTTTGAGCTTGTCAATCGAGTCGAGCCACTCGCTACGGTCAATGGACTCGACCTTCGGCATCAACTCCTGCAGCACTTCGCGCAAATCCCCCACCAGAGGCACATCTACTTTGACATTCTTGTTGATCTCCGCGGGATCGATTTCGATATGAATCTTTTTTGCGTTCGATGCGTACGTCTTCAGGTTTCCCGTAACGCGATCGTCAAAGCGCATGCCAAAAGCCAGCAACAGATCCGCTTCCTGAATGGTGTGATTCACCCAGGCCTCGCCATGCATGCCCATCATGCCCAGATTCAGCGGATGCGAGGCTGGGAACGCGCCCAGTCCCAGCAATGTGAGAGCAACTGGAATGCCCGCCCGCTCCGCAAACTCCCGCACCTCGCTCATTGCTCCGGAAATAATGATGCCGTGACCTGCCAGAATTACCGGCCGCTTTGAGTTGTGAATTAATTCGAGCGCCTGCTCATATTCTTTCGGCTCAGGCGACAGATCGGGCCGATAACCCGGCAACTGCGGCTTCGCCGCTTCCCAATCAAATTCGCAAGTCGTCTGCTGCGCGTCCTTGGTAATGTCGACGAGTACCGGTCCCGGCCGACCTGAGCGTGCCACGTAGAACGCCTCCCGGATCGTGCGCGCCACTTCGCTGGCGTGTGTCACCAGATAATTGTGCTTTGTGATGGGAAGCGTAACGCCTGTAATATCGGTTTCCTGAAATGCATCGGAACCGATTAGTTTGCTGCCCACCTGCCCCGTGATACACACGATCGGAGAAGAATCGAGCATCGCCGTGGCAATCCCTGTGACCATATTGGTCGCGCCCGGGCCGGAGGTCGCGACCGCAACTCCTACCTGCCCACCGGCGCGTGCGTAGCCATCGGCCATGTGGGTCGCGCCCTGCTCGTGACGGACCAGGATGTGATGAATCTTGCTACCCTTCAGCGCGTCATACGCGGGTAGAATGGCGCCGCCGGGATAACCGAATACGCTGGTCACTCCCTCGCGCTCCAGGCACTCCCACAGAATGCTTCCGCCGCTCATATTTCGTTTTTGTTTTTGTGCGGTGTCGGTGCGAGTCTCGGTTTTATCGCTTGTCTGATTGTCGGTCACGCTCTTATGATTCATAAACTCTCGCCCTTCTGCTGCGCCAGCTACATTATTTCCTAAAAAAAGCAAAACCCACCGAGCCAGCATTTCTGGCGGGGCGGGATTCGGGAGCCTTCAGGATTTCGTGTTGCTCAGCTCACGGGTTCCCTCCACACCGGGCGGCGATACAAAAATCGTACCCCGCAAACCAGGACACGAACTCGGTGTAGATAACGGCGATTCATGGTTCTTTTAAGGATAAGTGATGGTACCGAAGCGAGCGGCATGCTGCAAGGGGAAAGTCCTAATTACGGCTTCGCACTGGGTCATCTTATAGCCGAAGCGCTCCCTCTTCCACGTCCCGAATTGCTTTCGCCACATTCTCAGGCCTACCCAGATCTCGCCAATAATATTCGTCCGCACGGAAGCCGAGAATCCTTTCCCCCGCTCCAGCCAGCCGAAGGTACGAAGTGATAATCGAGAACGCACCCTCTTCGGTTAGGCACGGAAGCAGCCTCGGAGAAATCAGGTGCACGCCGGAGAATGCGAGCGCTTGCGCTTTCGCTGATGGCCTCACAATTTCCGTTCTCTGATCGAGTCCTAGGCGCCCGCAGAGCTGGTCTTGCTCGTCGACCAACAAGTATCGCGAAGTCTCGCGCCTCTGCACTGCCAGCGTTGCCAGCGCGTGATTTGTTCGATGAAACTGCATCATTCGGTCCAGGTCGATGGTGCTGACGACGTCGACGTTATGCAAAACGAACGGCTCCTCCGAATCGTTGGAATCTTTCTGAAAAAACCACGCCGCCTTCTTAAGTCCGCCGCCAGTATCGAGCAAAACATCTTCCCGCGATACTTCAATACGCATGTCGAAGTTATCGTTCTTCTTCAGATAGGCAACGACCATGTCGGCAAAGTGATGGACGTTGACGATCACTTCGCGAATGCCAAACTGGCGCAAGCGACGCAACGAAATTTCCAGCAGCGTGTGACCGGCCACTTCCACGAGCGCTTTCGGGCGATCATCGGTAAGCGGACGCAAGCGCGTGCCCAGGCCGGCCGCGAGAATCATCGCCTTCATGGCTTTGCTTTATCCAAGTCCGGCCCGCTCCGTCTTGGCAAGTTCCGGGGCGCCTTCGGTTTTTTCTAGCTCAAGTTTTTCCAATTCCCGATGACGCAGGGCGACTTCGACTCCATTCCTCCCTTGCAAACGTTTCGCGACTTGCTCCGCCAAATACACGGAGCGATGCTGTCCTCCGGTACACCCGAACGACACCATCAAATTCTTGAAACCCCTTCG
Source organism: Acidobacteriaceae bacterium (assembly GCA_003132445.1). Taxonomy (GTDB): domain Bacteria; phylum Acidobacteriota; class Terriglobia; order Terriglobales; family Acidobacteriaceae; genus Sulfotelmatobacter. The sequence continues at coordinate 51,077 of PKXU01000136.1, forward strand.
TTGATAATTGTTCACGCTGGCATCGACCAGCGACATTACGCTGGCCAGAAACTGGTGCACGCTTTCCTGCTGGTTGAGATAGTCAATTACCGGCGCGTCCCTGCCGGTCAGCATCTTGAAACGTTCTTCGCGCCCCGGATTCGGCAAACTCCGTCCATCAAAAATAAATCCGCCGCCATTCCCGCTGTCATCTTTCGGCAGGCCGCGATGAAACGAGAAGCTGAAAATCCTCACGACCAGATTATCCGCGTCCGACGCGAGGCCCTGCAGTTTCTCCGAAGCCAGCATGCTGTGAAAGGCCGCCGTCAGAGTGGGCAGAGCGACCGGCAGCGTCACATTGTGCAACAGCCAGCGCAGATTCTTTAGCGCATAGGGCACGCTCTGCAGAAAATGCACTTTGCGCTCGTAAAATCCTCGAAACCCGTACGCCCCCAGCGCCTGCATGATGCGGATATAAACGTAGGCATAGTAATGCTGCATGAACGCTTCGCGCTTCAAATCGACGAAGCCAGCCAGCGTGTCCAGATAATGATCGAGCAACTGCTGGCGCAACTCCGGCGGCAGATCCGCTTTGGCGTCGTATAGAAGAGACGCGACGTCATACTGTAACGCGCCCTTGCGCCCACCCTGATAATCAAGAAAAAAAGGTTTCCCGTTGCGGAGCATAATATTGCGCGACTGAAAATCGCGGTAGAGGAAATAATCGCGGCCCGCGCTGAGCAGAAACTTGGTCAAGCTTCTGAAATCGTCTTCCAGAGCCTGTTCGTTAAAGGGAATGCCGGCGAGGCGCAGGAAATAATATTTGAAGTAATTCAAATCCCATGAGATGGATTGCCGGTCAAAACTTCCACGCGGATAACATACTTTGTAATTCAAATCGCGACCGGCTTCGATTTGAAATCGAGGCAACGTCGCAATGACTTCTCGGTAGGCTGCAACCACCTCGGGCGCAATCTGTTCGCCGGCGCGGTTCTTGGAAAGAAACTCGAACAGCGAAGTGTCTCCCAAATCTTCTTCGAGATAAGCCCCCTGATCCAGATCTTGCGCGTAAATTTCCGGAACTGGCAGGTCATGCCTGCGAAAGTGCCGCGAAAATTCGAGGAATGCGTTATTTTCTTCGCGCACGTCATACAGAATGCCGACCGCGCTGACCTTCTGGCTCACCAGTCGGATAATCTTCCGTCCTGAACCGCCCAGTTGCCCTTGTAACGGCTGTATTCGCTCGACCGGCGAACGGAAATGCTGTTCGAAAAGATTTTTCAAAACGTCCATGAAAGTTTGACCGCGTGCGTCAGTTTGACGATTCTTCACAAAGATATCACCGAAACAGCAAGAAGCATCGCCCTGAAGCGGGAACTGCGGGGCTTGATCTTTTGGGCTCGATCTACTGGACTCGATCTCTTGGACGTGATCCGCCGGTTGTATTAAGACGCTTCCGCTTCCATCCGGGAAGTATCATCAAACTTCGCTGATTCAATTTGGTGGCGGCGGTAGGACTCGAACCTACGACCTACGGATTATGAGACCGTCGCTCTAACCACCTGAGCTACGCCGCCACTGGCTGCACATTGGAAGGATAATCGAAAGGAATCACGGCGCCGTTGCGTCCGGTGCGGCACGGCGCAACGAAACCGAAGCATTTACATCCAATTTCAATTCTAAGAGCGACTGGAAAATAGGTCAAACCCAGCGCATATCGTCCCGGCTATATACTGCGACGTGGAACCCAATCTGGCTGTAGGCAGCGAAGGAAGTGAATGACGTTCCTAAATTAACTCAATCTTCATGAAGACAATCGCCGTCATCCCTGCCCGCCTCGCCTCCACGCGTCTTCCTCGGAAAATGCTGCGTGAAATTGCGGGCAAGCCTCTGATCGGATGCGTGTATGAAGCGGTGCGCTCTTCACCACTGTTGGCGGAGGTCATCATCGCCACAGACTCACAGGAAATCATGGCAGTCTGTCGCGAACGCGGCTGGAATGCGCAGATGACTTTGCCCAGCCATCGCAGCGGCACCGAACGCGTGCATGAAATCTCGACTCGCGTGATGGCCGATGTCTACATCAATGTCCAGGGCGATGAGCCTCTCACGCGTCCTGAACAGATCGCCACTTTACTGCAGGTCATGGAAAATTCTGCTGCCCAGGTGGGCACCCTGATGACTCGCGCATCCGCAATCGACATTGCCAATCCCAATGCCGTGAAAGTGGTTACCGACCGCAGCGCACGGGCCTTATATTTCTCGCGAGCTGCCATCCCTTTCGATCGCGACGGCACACATCCACCCTACTTCAAACACCTCGGCCTTTACGCTTATCGCAAGGCCGCGCTGGATCGGTTCGTGAAACTGCCCGAATCGCCGCTGGAAAAAAGTGAGCGTCTGGAGCAATTGCGTTTTCTGGAAAACGGCATTTCAATTTTTTCCGGGGAGACTCCGCACGATAGCATCGGCGTCGATACCGAGGAAGACCTGCAGAGAGTGACCGACATCCTCGGTAGACGCTGACCCCGCTCCGCACTGTCGTCTGCGCGCCGTCTCATTCGCACACGGTGTCTCATCGGCGCAATGCGCGTCATCCCGAGCAACGCCAGGGACCTGGGTATTCTTCGCGAATCCTCTCCGCTCAAACTTGCGGAGTCATGTTCCGCTTGCGTCCCCACTCTTTCGCAGCCGCCAGCCGTCTCGAGATGGCTGGATGCGAGTGAAAAAACCATTCCACCCACTTCGAAGGGGTTCGCTCTGCAAGGTTCTGCTCCGCCAGTTTGTTCATCGAAGTGATGAACGGCTCGACGCTCGAAATCGACTCGAAGGCATACCGGTCGGCCTGGCGCTCGTTGAAGCGCGAATAGGCGTTGAGCGCGGGCATCAGCAAAAATGACAGTATCACCGAAACCAACGCCAGCAGCGGCAAGTCGGCAAAGTCGGAGAGTTCTTCGAACATGTGCTGGTCCACTGCATAATGCAACACCCAATTCGCCGCGTAAAAACCGAGGAGCGTGATGGCCGCCTGTACGAAAATGCTTTTCAGAATATGACGGTGCACGTGGTGTCCAAGTTCGTGGGCCAGCACCGCCTCAATCTCTTCTGGCGTGTAGTTGTCCAATAGCGTGTCCGCCAGAATGATACGGCGGGTCGCTCCCAGCCCCGTCAGGGCCGCATTCGCCTTCTTGCTTTTTTCCGAAAGCTTCCAGCGGTAGACTCCTCGCACTCGTGTTCCCGCGCGTTCGCTCAGCACCACCAGTCGCCGTCGCAAGTCTTCGTTGTCTAGTGGTTCGAACTTATAAAAAATCGGAAACAGCACTACCGGCGCCAGTTGCGCCAGAAGAATAAACAATCCCATGAATAAAGCCCAAGCCAGCATCCACCAATGTTGCGGCCACTGTCGGATGGTTAAATACAACATTTCAACCACTACCGTTCCCAGCACGACGCCGACCACAAAGCCCTTCACCTCATCCCACGCCCACGATCTGAATCTCTGCGTCGATAGTTTGAATCTGCGTTCCAGCCGGAAGCCGTAATAATCAAGGCCGATCCCCAACGCCTTGCCTATACCCAGCAGCGACAGCAGGTAGATAAAAAGCGAAAACGAATAATTTTGAAAACCCAAACGATAGGCCAGATCGCGCAACCAGTCCGACCAGCCCGTGACCAGCAGAACGATCAGAAACACAAATCCAACTACAAAATCAGTAATGCCCAGCCACCGGCGGATGCGATTGTAGCGTCGCGCCTCAGGCGAATCGGTTGGAACCGGATTGGAATCGACTGTCATGCCGAGTGATTGATCCCCACCAATTAGCCGCTATTCCTCACGAAGCTCTCGCCCGTAGTTAGGAGCTCGCTGACAAGCTCCGGCGATGAAGCTTCCGTATAAAGCCTCAACAAGGGCTCCGTTCCCGACGCGCGGAACAGTACCCACGCTTCTGCTCCATTCCCGTTGGTCGGAGTATCCAGAAAAAACTTTGCGCCGTCGAGATGTTCTTTCCTGAGCACGCTGTAACGCCCTAGACTTTTCGTTCCCTCCGCGCGCGCACGCTGAATCGCGTTCTGCTTCATCTCTTCTGGGATGTGCAGATCGCGGCGCCCATAATAATGCGGCCCAAACTCGCGCTGCAGGTCCGCCACTAACTGTCCCAGAGGTTTGCCTTCCTCGGCCATCACGTTGGCCAGCAGCAGGCAATTCAGAACGCCATCTCGTTCCGGCAGAAATCGCGAATATCCGATCCCGCCCGATTCTTCACCGCCAATCAGAATTTCGCCTTCCATCATCAGGTCGGCAATATATTTAAATCCGATAGAAGTTTCGTGCAACTTGCGGCCATGTTTCGCGGCGATGCGATCGAGCATTCGCGTCGTATTGAACGCGCGCACCACGTCTCCCGTCCACTTCTTGCGTTCCAGCAACCAGCGCAGCAATACGCAAAAGATTTTGTGCGAATCGACAAAGCTTCCATCTTCGGCAACGGCTCCAATGCGATCGGCGTCGCCATCGGTTGCCAGGCCGGCGTCGCACTTCTCGCGCACCACTGTCTGCTGCAGCATTGCGGTGTGCGGCTCAATCGGCTCGGGATTGATCCCAGGAAACAGCGGGTTGAGTTCCTGGCGTATCGCCACATACTGCACACCGCGCTCCGAAAATATTCCAGTCAACACTCCCCGTCCCGAACCATACATCGCATCCACGGCAAACTTAAACTTCGTTTTCGCGATCAGGTCCATGTCGGCAAAGCTACAAACTGCGGCCACGTAAGGTTTTTTGAGATCGACTTCTTCAACAGCGGCTTTACCGGCTTTCGGCGAACTGCCCGCCGCTAGTTCTTCCTCAATCTTTTTCATGATCGCGGGCGTAGCCGAGCCGCCGAATTTTCCCTTAAACTTTACCCCGTTCCAGTTCCAGGGATTATGACTCGATGTCACCATCACTCCGCCCGCCGCGCCCTGATGTTTTACTGCGTACGAAACCGCGGGCGTCGGGGTGTAATCATTGGCCAGTTTTACTGGGATTCCGGCGGCGGCGATCACCTCGGCTACCAGTTGCGCCGCCCGCGGAGAGGCGAAGCGCGCGTCATATCCGACAATCACGCCCCTTCGCGCGTCCTCATATTTCAAGACGTAGGAAGCAATCGCGCCCGCAACCCGGCGCACGTTGTCGAAGGTAAAGTCGTCGGCAATAATGCCGCGCCAGCCGTCGGTTCCAAACTTGATTTCTTGCGCCATACTCTCCCAATGGTCAGCCACAGCGCGCACGCGCGAACTCCGAATCGTCTCTTTAAACTAGCCTGTTCAGACCAGCTTGTTCATCTTCTTCTCGTCGAGATATTTCACGACTTTACCAACATCCTGCGCATGTTGCCGCGTCGTGATCAGCAGTGCATCCGGAGTTTCCACCACCACTAAATCGGTTACCCCGATCGCTGCAACAAACTTGCCCGGAGCGTGAATATAATTCTCGCGCGCATTCAGCAAAAATACATCCGAACTTACTACCAGATTGCCTTCAGGCGGCGGACTCTTCGCCGTGTGGTGCTCATGCAGCGCAGTCCATGACCCGAGATCGTTCCATCCGAAATCAGCCGGCAAGCAATAAATGTTCCCCGCTTTCTCGCCCTTCGCCGAACGCGGCTCCAGCACTGCATAATCCACGCTGATGTTTTCGCACTGACCATACAGCCGCTTGAACGTACTCGCAAACTTGCGAGTTCCATAGCTTTCGGCAATCTGTTCCAGCAAAGCCGCGGTCTTTGGCAAGTGTTCTTTTAGTGCTCCGACCAGAGTTTGCGCACTCCACAAAAACATTCCGCTGTTCCAGAAGTAACTTCCCAGGGCAACGAATTCGGCGGCCCTTTCGGCATTTGGTTTTTCCGTAAAGCGACGCACACGCAGCGCATCACCATGAAACAGCCCTCCCGTTTCAATGTAGCCGTAACCGGTCTCCGCTCGAGTGGGCCGAATTCCCAGCACCACGATGTTCGCGCCCGCTGCTGCAATCCCAACCCCACGCTCAAGCGTCTCGCGATAACGCTTTTCGTCGCCAATCACATGGTCGGAAGGGAACAGGCCAATCACCGCCTCCGGATTTTCGCGCAACAGCAGAAACGCCGCCAGCCCAATCGCGGGTGCAGTATTGCGACCCACCGGTTCGGCCAGCACCTGTTCCTGCGGGAGCTTTGGAAGCTGCTTTACGATGGCGGGTCGAAGATCCCCGTTGGTCACAATCCAGAATTGTTTTGGCGGGGCCAGCGGTAAAAGGCGCGAAACGGTTTGCTGGATCATCGTCTCTTTCCCGTCGAGCGCTAGCAATTGCTTTGCTCGCTTCTTGCGGCTGAGCGGCCAAAAGCGCGTCCCGCGACCTCCGGCCAGAATTACAGGATAGAAATTTAGGTTTTTAGCCACGGATTCTCACGGTGCACAAGTGTCTGCAATGGAAATTCCAACTACATTCTTGTTTCCGGCTCTGGCAGCGGCTTCCCGGGCACATATGATCGCAAGAACTCCAGCGCCCACTGCGGCCGCACGCGAAAATCGCCGACACACGCAGGCACCACGACCGCGTCGCCTTTTGCCAGCGTCACTGGATCCATCCCATTCGCCTCAATCACTCCACATCCTTCCAGCGCCACCAGAATCTGTACCGAGCTGCGCTCCGAATCATGCTGTGTCGCAAGCTCCAGCGGTTCCCTCGCCTCAAACATGTCCACCACAAAATAAGGAGCTCCGACCAGTTGCGAATGACGATTCTTGCTGCCACGGACCTGCTCTGGCGCCGGACGCACCACCTTGCCCGATTTCGTGTCTTCTTTCACCGCCGCCATCCCATCTTTCAGATGCAACTCGCGCGGGCGCCCGTAATCATACAAGCGATAGGTTGTGTCCGATTGCTGTTGCGTCTCCACTACCACCGATCCCGCACCCAGCGTGTGCACCGTGCCGCCCGCCACATAGATCATGTCTCCCGCATAAACATTGATCCAGTTGAGTACTTCCTCGGCGCGCTTCTGATGGATCGCTTCCTCCAGTTGCCGCGCGGTTACCCCACGCTTCAGCCCTAGCGCAATCTGCGCTCCCGGCTTTGCGTGCGAAATGTACCAGCACTCCGTTTTTCCCCAAGGCTGGCCCACGCGCAGAGCTTGCGTATCGTCGGGATGAACCTGCACCGAAAGCTTCTCGTGGGGAAAAAGAAATTTCAGCAGCAACGGAAAACGCTTCGGATCGCGGGCCGCGTCGCCCACCAGATCGCGCTGATGCTGCTCGCTCAACTGCGAGAGCGTTTTCCCGGTCAGCGGTCCATTGGCCACTTTGCAATCGTCCCCGCTCAGCCACGCCTCGCCAATCTTTTCTTCAAACTTGTGATTGGGATAAATCGGAGACAAATCCTGCGTGCCCCACGGACGGGGATCAAATCCCGGAAGCATCAACAATGGATAAAGATTTCCCATACAAAACTTATGCTCAGCATCTGATGCTGACCAGACCAATTCTGTTTGCAAACTGATGTTCAGAAACTGGCGTTCACAAACTGAAGTCGAAAAACTGAGCTTCATAAAAAAGACCGCTCGCGAACTGAACGGCCTTATGCCAAACCTAATAATCCAGTCCTGTATCCAACCACCTACAGCGCGCCGAAGAACTTTCGCATCCGTTCCAAGCCGCGATCCAGTTCCGCCTTGGCCGTCGCATACGAAATGCGAATATGATCGCGCGTGCCGAAACCTTCACCGGGTACAGTCGCGACGTGGGCCTCCCGCAACAAACGCCCAGCCACATCAGATGCAGATTTCAGCCCTCCGCGCCCTAGGAAAGTAGAAATATTTGGATAGGCATAGAAGGCGCCTTCCGGCAGCGTGCAGGTCAATGCTGGAATCGATCGCAACCCCTTTACCACGTGATCGCGCAGCTCAATATATTCCAGGCGCATCTGTTCCACGCACTCCTGCGGGCCTTTGAGCGCGGCCACCGCGGCTTTCTGCACAATCGAGGTCGGGTTCGACGTCGATTGACTCTGTAGCTTGGCCATCGCGCTCACCACCGCCGTCGGCGCCAGGGCGTATCCCAGCCGCCACCCGGTCATTGCGTAGGTCTTTGAAAGCGATCCCAGCACCACCATCCGCTCTTTGTATTCGCGCAGCGATCCAACCGAAAAGTTCTTGCGCGTGTAGTTGAGGTACACGTAGCACTCATCCGACAGAACCCAAATTCCGCGTTGGTGAGCCAGACGAACGACCTCGGTCATATCTTCCGCGCTCATTACCGCGCCTGAGGGATTCGATGGTGAGTTCAAAATAATAACTTTCGTACGCGACGTGATCAGTTGCGCCACCATCTCGGCGGTCACGTGGAATCCCTGAGCTTCATCGGATTCGAGCAGAACGCAATTCCCGCCCGCATACCGCACGATATCCTTGAACGAAACCCAATAGGGAACCGGCAGAATTACTTCGTCGCCATGATCCACCAGAACCTGGATGGCGTTGAACAAAGCATGCTTGCCGCCAGTCGAGGCAATCGCTTCCTCACGGCGGTAATCGGAATCGAAATCCACATTGTGGCGATGCACAATTGCATCGCGCAGTTCAGCTGTCCCGGCGACCGCTGTGTATTTTGTGAAGTTCCCTTGAATCGCCGCAATGGCGGCATCTTTAATGTGCTGCGGCGTCGCGAAGTGCGGCTCGCCCGCGCCAAAATCCACCACGTCGATTCCCTGGGAGCGCAGTTTGTCCGCCTCGGCCACCACTGCCATGGTGGCTGACGGCTCAATGCGGTTGATTCTTTCCGTGAGTCGAAGAGCTTCCGTCGTTTCTCGGGTAAAGCTGGCCGTAGTCATGCTTTCCTCTTCCTCTTCTTAGAAACTTCCACTACTCTTACGTCTCGAAGTTTGTACGCAGGCTCCAGTTTCTCCCGCAGTTTTTGTTCCACTACTTCCGGCACCAATCCGCCCACCGGCCCGCCCGCCTGCGCCACTTCCCGCACCAGCCGCGAACTTACATAAGAATACTTGTCCGCCGGCATCATGAACACAGTTTCCAGCGTAGGCTCGAGCTTGCGATTCATCAGCGCCATCTGCAGCTCGTATTCATAGTCGCTGATGGCGCGAATGCCCCGCAACACACATTTCGCATCGATGGACTTGGCGAATTCCACCATCAATCCATCGAATGTATCCAGGCGAACGTTCTTCAAGTCGGCGGTAAGTTCGCGCAGCATCTCCAGGCGCTCGGCCACGGTAAACATCGGAGTCTTCTCCGAATTCCGCAGGATGGCGACCACCAGCTCTTCAAAGATCTTGCTGCCCCGTTCAATCAGATCGAGGTGCCCATTCGTAGGCGGATCAAATGAACCGGGATAGACCGCGATGCCCTTATTCAATCATCCTCACAGAAAGGCCGTGGCTGGAGCAGCGCAGCACAAACAACCTGAGCAGCAGCCAAGCAACAGAAGATTTTATGCGGGCAGGAGCAACAATGGCAATAAAGGAATGGGCGGTGTATCTTTCGAACCTAGCGTTCGATCTGGGCCTTCCCCCCCATCCTAGCTCTTGAAGGTTGTCCCTAAATTTGACGTTTGTCATCCCGAGCAACGCGAGGGACCTTGGTTTCTGCCTGTGGCGCACTCAGAGACGGCGCAAACAAAAACCTAGTCTGCTCGGGATGACACTTGCTTTAGAATCCGCTTCTCACCTAGCCACGTGACTAGCGACGTGCGGCCACGATCGGCGCCTTCACTGGCTCTGCGCTTGGCATCGTTGTCACGCGGCTCGTCGAGCCATTCGTCGGCGTGGCAGTAGCCGGTTGCGCCGGGCCCTGCGTCAATCCCAGCGCCATCCGTACTTCGGCATCCAGCTTTGCCATCACGTCCTTGTTGTCTTTCAGGAACTGTCGCGCATTCTCGCGACCCTGGCCGATGCGCTCACCCTTGTAACTGAACCACGAGCCGGACTTTTCCAGAATGTTGTTGTTGACCGCAATATCGAGCAAATCGCCTTCGCGCGAAATGCCTTCCCCGTAGAGGATGTCGAACTCCGCTTCGCGAAACGGCGCAGCGACTTTATTCTTCACAACTTTTACCTTGGTCCGCGATCCCGTCACCACGTCGCCATCTTTGATCGCCGCAATGCGCCGAATATCGACTCGCACCGAAGAATAAAATTTCAGCGCGCGGCCGCCAGTAGTCGTCTCCGGATTGCCAAACATCACGCCAATCTTTTCGCGAATCTGGTTGATAAAGATCAAACACGTTCTCGATTTCGACACCGTCCCGGTCAGCTTGCGCAGCGCCTGCGACATCAACCGCGCCTGCAGCCCCATGTGACTGTCGCCCATTTCGCCGTCTAGTTCGGCCTTGGGCACCAGCGCCGCCACCGAATCCACAACCAGCACATCAATGGCGTTCGAGCGCACCAGCGCCTCGGTGATCTCCAGCGCCTGCTCGCCGTAGTCGGGCTGCGAAACCAGCAGGTTGTCTACGTCGACTCCCAACTTCTTCGCGTAGCCGGGATCGAGCGCGTGCTCGGCATCCACGAATGCGGCCATGCCGCCGGCCTTCTGCGCCTCGGCAATCACCTGCAGCGTAATCGTGGTCTTGCCCGAAGACTCCGGCCCGAACACTTCCACCACGCGCCCGCGCGGAAAGCCTCCCACACCCAAAGCCGCGTCAAAGGAGATCGCCCCGGTCGAGATCACCGCGATGGGTACGATCGCTTCCTTCGACCCCAACCGCATGATCGAGCCCTTGCCAAACTGCTTTTCAATCTGTGAAACCGCCAGTTCAATCGCCTTGCCCCGCTCGTCCGCCATGGGAGTGGCTCCTTTAGAAATGCCTCATGAAATGAATCTGGCCGGATTATACATACACATCGAAGCGAATAAAAGGCGAATCTAATAAATAACGGTGGATAACGTTCCGAAATGGGCACTCCGATGTATGCCTTTGTGGCTTGTCATCGCGACCGGAGCGTCGCATTCTCGAAGGGAATGTCATTCGGAGCGGAGGGACCTGCTGAATCCGCTCTCAGCCTACAGTGGCACAGGATGCGCCGAGGTCTATTCATAGAGCAACGCGAAGCGAAACTTGCTCTCGCCAATCGCTTTTATCACGAACTCGAACAGAGCCCTGCCCTTAATACCTTTCGGGTTTCCAGCATGTCACTGGCTTCATTGACGCGGGCGGGGGCGCCCTCGCCACACGCCCTACCGCTGCAGCAAATCCACCGGAGACGTCACGTCGTGTACGCGGAAATACTTAGCCAGAGCGGGATACTTTCGCGCCACGACCTCATACATCGCATACGCCACGTTGCGATAAGAAACATGTCCCGCCGGCGTAGTGCGCAACTCCGAAATATAGACTGCCTCGGCAAAATCCATCTTGAACAGGGCACGCTTGCGGAACGCCAGCGGGATCGCATACTGCGAATTTTCTTCGGCTTCAGAAGTCTTGCGCGCAGCCAATTTGTCGACCGCCGTCTGCACCCGCCGCATCGCCGCGTCAAAACGTCCACGCATGCCCGCGTCTTCCACGTCGAGCAGCATTTCGTAGCCGTGCTGCGTGGTGAACCCCTGCATCACCTGGATGCACCGCCGATGCCGATGCATGTCGCGGAAGCCACCGGTATCCATCAGAATGTCGAAGCGAAACTGCTGCCCAGCGCGAAATCCACGCAGCATCTCGTCGTGCTTACCGCGATGCCGCAACCCTAAGTCGATGATCTCCCGCCGCCGCCGCTCGCCCGCCACCTGCACCGCCTGCCGAATCTGCCGATAGGAATGGTGGCAATGCTCGTAAAGCAGCGTAGTCGCAATCTCCACTTCCAGCGGCTCTTCGTCCAACAAATCCACAATCGCCTTCGACGGAGCAACCGGCTCTGACGCCATCAACTCCCGCGCCGCCTGCCGCAACTCGCGCCGCGTTTCCATCTCATATTCGTTCGGATCGGCATACTTCACCAGCGTCGGCGCCACCCGCACTTCGCGCAACAATTCCTGCTCCGCTCGTGCTCCCAACTCCGAACTCACCGCCCGAATCTGCTCCACCAACGCCCGCAAAGACTCCGTATTCACGTTGTAGGCCGCGCCCGTCGCGGCTTTCTTCAGCGACTCGCCCAGCACTCTCATTTCTTTATGGGTATGAGAAAGAAGATGCGCCACCTGCACCTCCAGCGTGCGCGCATTCACAATCTCGCCCAGCGAAGTATTCGTGGCCAGCGGCAGTAGGTAGCGCGTGATGTCGAAGGCCCGCGCCTTCAGAGTTCGCTCATAGGCTTCCTGTTTCATGTCGGCGGGCTTGGGCGTAATGCTGATCAGATAGCCGGTCATGTGTGCCGAAAGCGCTTCATATTCGGCGAACAAAAAATCCAGTGTTTCGCGATAAAGGTTGCGAGCTTCTTCATCAGAACCAAATTCGGGAATGTAATAGCCGCTCTTCTTGAAATCCTGATAGCGCGTCGATCGCTCCTGCCCGTCCCAGCGCTGCTCATCGGCCACTTCGATCGCGGCAAGAATCGACAGCCGCTCGACCGCCAGCGCAATATGCGCCAGGTCGGCAATCGAGCGGTGTCCATACTGAAAATAAAATGTATTAAGAAACTTCTCCGCCTTCTGCGTGCTGATCTCCCGCAACGACTCCTTCATCGACAGCGCCGACCGCGAATACTTGGCCATGGCGTAGGCCTGAATCTCCGGCTCAACGCCGAACACCGCGAACACTTCGGTCGATGGTTCAGCCTGTGTGGCTTGGGAATCAAGTGTGGCGCGGGCGCCCTCGCACGCGTTATCCGCCGTCTTCTCCGCGCTCGCCGCCCGCAAAGGCGAGCGATGACCTGGAACCGCTGCGCCCTTCTCGGGAGTTGATGAGTTGTTGTTGGAAGGCACGGGCATCACGATGACATTGTTGGCAAGAGTGTGAGGCATGAGTGTGGGAATGTTACGCGTCGCGCTTGTGAATTAGCAATGCGATTCGTCGAACTCGATTTGTGTGGGGGCAGCCGCCCCCGGCTGTCCGGCCGAGCGAAGCTCGACTGGCTTCCGTCGCGTATAATTCAGCGTTCCAACGGCAGTAACTGCAAAAAATCGGAGATTTCTTCATGTCCCTTTCAGGACGCGTCGCCCTAATCACCGGGGCCTCACAAGGCATTGGTCGCAGCTGCGCCCTGCGCCTCACCAAAGACGGCGCCACGGTCGCGGTAGCGGCACGCAATCAGGAGAAACTAAACGAACTCGTCAGTGAAATCACCGCCGCCGGCGGCAAGGCCTACGCCTTCGCCCTCGACGTCAGCAATGAAGATCAAGTCAAGCCCACCGTAAAATCTGCGATCGCGCAATTCGGCAAAATCGACATTCTAGTCAACAATGCCGGCATCACCCGCGACCAGCTGGTCATGCGCATGAAGCGGGCTGATTGGGATTCGGTGCTCCAAACCAATCTCACCTCCGCCTATCTCTGCATCCAGCAAGTGATCGGTTCCATGCTCAAACAGCGCTGGGGACGCATCATTAACATTACCAGCGTCTTCGGCCAGATGGGCCAGGCCGGGCAGGCGAATTACGCCGCCTCGAAAGCCGGATTGATCGGCCTCACCATGGCCATCGCCCGCGAGGTCGGCTCACGCAACATTACCTGCAACGCCGTCGCCCCCGGCTTCATCGAAACCGCCATGACTGCGGGCTTAGGCGACGAATTCAAACAGAATGCAGCCAAACAGATTCCGCTTGGCCGCGTCGGTTCTCCCGAAGACGTAGCCAGCGCCGTAGCTTTTCTCGCGTCCGATGAGGCTTCCTACATCACCGGCCACGTCCTGAACGTGAACGGCGGCATGCTGATGGGGTAATTCTGGAAATCTTAACCACAGAGGGCACTAAGGAGTACAGAGGAAATGACAGTCAAAGATTCAGGTTCTGCTGGTCCCTCTGTGTCCCCCGTGGCCTCTGTGGTTAGGGGTCTTGCAGTCTCTCAAGCCGAATCGCCGACTGAAATCGCCCAAGCCCGCGAACTTTTCCTCGAATACGCACAATCGCTCGGCTTTAGCCTTTGCTTTCAAAACTTCGACAAAGAACTCGCAGACCTTCCGGTCGACTACGCTCCGCCCGACGGTCGCCTTCTGCTGGCAACGTACGAAGATCAAGTCGCCGGCTGTGTAGCCCTGCACAGACTTGATCCGCAAATCTGCGAAATGAAGCGGCTCTACCTCCGCCCGCAGTTTCGCGGAAAAGGCATCGGCCGCGTCCTCGCGAATCAGATCATTGCCGAAGCCCGCCAAATCGGTTACCGACACATGCGCCTCGACACCGTCGAACCTGTCATGAAAGATGCAGTCGCCATGTACCGCAAGCTCGGCTTCAACGAAATTGCTCCCTATCGCGCCAATCCAATCGCCGGCACTCTGTACATGGAACTCCAGTTGTAATTCCGCCGTCACTTCGGCAAGAATATCCGCGGCACGTTGACGTAAAGGATAAAGCCATGAAGAGAATTCTCATATTAGCGAGCGCAGCTCTGTTGTTCGCCGCCTCCGCCTTCGCTGCCGAAGGCAAGCGTGTTTCCTACAAGAGCGGCGATGAAACCGTGCAAGGCATTCTCTACACTCCAGCTGGCAGAGGTCCGTTCCCCGCGCTGATTGTCATACACGAGTTCTGGGGCCTGAACGATTGGGTGAAAGAGCAGGCGTCAAAACTTTCCGATCAGGGCCATATAGCACTCGCCGTTGATCTCTACCGCGGCAAAGTCGCCACCACTCCCGACATGGCTCATGAACTCATGCGCGGCGTCCCCGAAGACCGCGCCAAACGCGATCTTCACGCTGCTTTCGAATTTCTCAAGTCGCAACCCGAGGTGAGAAAGGACCGGATCGGCGCAATCGGCTGGTGCATGGGCGGAGGCTACGCCCTTGACGTTGCGCTGCAGGAACCCGATCTCGCCGCCCTCGTCATCAACTACGGCCATCTCGCGACTGACCCCGACGCGTTGAAGAAAATCAACTCTCCCATCCTTGGCCTTTTCGGCGCGCAGGATCGCGGGATTACACCCGACGATGTCAAGAAGTTCGGCGCCACATTGGATCAGATGGGAAAACAGATCGACATCACCATTTACCCCGACGCCGGCCACGCCTTCGAAAACCCCAACAACAAAGATGGATATCGCGCAGCCGATGCGGCCGATGCCCAGAGGCGTACAGACGACTTTCTGGCGATGACCCTGAAAAAATAATGGGCAGGATCGGGATCGGTTGAAAACGCTTGCCCAGCGCGGGGTTCAAACACGCGGCCGAATACTTATACACTGTATAAGAAATGGTTGCTTTACGGCAAGACAGCGCCAATGTTTCTATGGCACCAACGTCCCTCTCTTGGCACAAATTTCCTACTTGCCAGAAGATTCTGATCTGGTTACTATGACCCATCCTGTCATGCTCCCTACCATGAACATCGGCGAGACCATCCGCAACTACCGGCTGCAAAAAGGAATGTCCCAGGGCGACATCGAAAAGCGAACCGGCCTGCTGCGCTGCTACCTTTCGCGCGTCGAAAATGGCCACACCATCCCGTCGCTCGATACACTCTCAAAAATTGCCGGCGCCATGGAACTTCCGCTGTCTCAATTCTTCGCCGAACCCGGCCACAACAACGGCTCCAAAGGACTTCCTCAACTTTCCGATGACGAGGTTCGCTTTCTCAGTCAGATCCGCCGCTACTCCACCAGCCTCAACGACAGCGATCGCAAACTGGTCCTTGCTATGGTCAAGAAAATGGCCTCAAATTCAGGAAAATAGATCTTAGCCATTGCCTCTTGGCTTAATTCCGCGCGACGGACTTCACCGGCTATTCCCAAATACTGGAAACGCTGCACGCGCGCGACGGCTCAATTCCGCCCAAGAGGTATCTTGGACCAGTTTCTCGACCAGTCCGCGTCTGAGGCAAGAAAACGCGTGTATCTTAGTAGGCATCTAGCAGCGGGACTTTCCGCGCGCCGCCTTGTTCTCGCTACCTTTAGCGAAAGCTGGACGTAAGCACCACTGAACGCGTCAGGTCCGCCTTTAACGACATGCCTCACGTGACCGTTCGGTTCCTCGCTGCCGCACAGCTGCTCAATCTCATGCCCGCCTAGACCTAGGAGAACCCGATGAAAAAGCTAGTCGCTATGCTTGCCTTTTGTTTCCTGACGCTCCCGCTCTTTTCGCAGGATCCTAGTACTTGGCTGGCCGACCTGCCTCAGGCTAAGGATTATGTTCAGAAGCGGGCTTCCAGTTACGACCGCAGCGGAGGTAATGCCGACGCTCGTACCATCGCGGCTGGTGAGACTCTTACTCTGCTCGACGATGCGGGGCCGGGGATGATCAGCCATGTTTGGTTTACGATCGCGAGCGACGATCCTTATCATTTGAAGGCGCTGGTGCTGCGCATGTATTGGGACGGCGAATCTGATCCCAGCGTGGAGACGCCAGTGGGCGACTTCTTTGGACTCGGGCTGGGAGACTACCACGTCTTTCAGTCTTTGCCGTTGTCGGTCGGGTCGGATAAGGCCTTGAACAGCTTCTTCTCTATGCCATTTCAAAAACATGCTCGCATCACAGTTACGAACGAGGGCTCGAGCAAAGTCGACGCGTTTTATTTCAATATCGACTATCGCGCATACAGTAAACCGCTGCCGCCGGACTTGCTTTATTTCCACGCGCAATATCGGCAGGCTGCACCGGCTCATGGCTCGACTAATGAATGGCATTCGAACGGTGATGCGCGGGTCAACGACAAAAAGAATTTAAATGGAGAAGGCAATTACGTGTGGATGGAAGCCACCGGACGCGGTCACTTCGCAGGTGTGACCATGTCGGTGCTTGAGAATCAAGATGGCTGGTGGGGGGAGGGCGATGACATGTTTTTTGTCGATGGTGAGACTACTCCCTCAATTAATGGAACCGGGTCGGAAGACTATTTTTTAGGAGCGTGGGATTTTGGAGGTCACGCATTTTCTTATGGATTATATGGCGCTCCGGTAGTGGGCCAGGAAGTGGCGGGCGGACGTTCGTCGGTCTATCGCTTCCATCTCGATTCCCCGATTCCGTTTACGAAGTCTTTGCGCGCGACAATTGAGCATGGGCACGCCAATCATCGCTCGGACAATTATTTCTCGGTCGCGTACTGGTATCAGACGGAGCCGCATGCGGCGTTTCCGGCGCTGCCGCCACTGGAGAAGAGGATTCCGAGGATTTATGCGGTTGGTGGTCCGGGGAATGCGAAGTGAGGCGTCTAGAACAGGGGCTAAAGCCCGGTCAAACTTTGTCGCTAACGCGGTCTGAAGGGTCGCTCTTCCACTCATGAGGGAGCCCCTCCTTCACTCACTCAGAAGCCTGACGGGCCGCTCTTTGACGAAAAAGCGTGATGGACGGCTTTTTCAGCAAAAAGCGTTTCACACAAAACTGTTTCACAAAAAAGTAAAAGAGTTCCGAGGTGGTGTAAGGTCCATTCGTCTCGGCCAGTAGCTCGCGTTTGACCCTTGCTCGACCTGCTCTCGCGGCTTCCCTTGCGGGGCGCTGCGCGCGATCTTCGCTTGGGCTCCGGGCTCACCGCCAACCGGATAAACCTACCTTACGCCTCGGAACTCTATCCTGCCTTCAACAATTCTTCTCCGTTCTCCTCGACCAGCGCTTTGCTATAGACCCTCGCTCACCCTCCTTCCCAATCTTGCGATCAGGAAAGTGACTCCGCTTGAGCCCCGGACGCCGCACCAACCGGAAAAACTTAAGAAGCTGTCAAAGAACGATCTTCTTGTACTCCTTCTATTAATTCCGTCAATGGAAAATCGACCTTCGTAACACACGTATTTTCAATCGAGTGCACGCCGTCCACAGGCCGGTGACCGAAAATTGTGCAGACGAAGAAATAGGTCTTTGCAGATGCCGCGCGGGACGCGCGTTTTCGCGCCAATATGTAATTCGGATCGGTGGGGTGCTGGCGTCCCGGACCTGCGAGCTTCTTGTGAAAATCCCGCATTCCCGTTGTCAGACAAGGGATTTGCGTTTGGGAAGACTCTTGCGGCGGTTTCTTTTGCGTGTCCGGAGCTTGTTCTTCCTGCGCCTATTGCCACCCACGGCTGCCGCCCCCTCGACAGGCTCAGGGGCAAGTTGTGGGCTGCATTCTCACGCCGCTTCGCGCAACTTGGCCGAGCTGCGCTTGGCGGACAGCCGGGGGCGGCTGTTCCTCACCTGAACATAAACCCATGGGATCAACTGAATTAGCTCACCTCTACGGTCTCATCCTGTAGGCGTTTGTCGGATTCATCGGTGCCGGTTAGTTCGAAGGAGTTGGTCACCGCAGCCTTTCCCTTCTCCACGCTGGTGATGACGTAGGAGCAGCCAATCCAGTGTGCCCCGGCCAAGTCGGTCGATGACCAGCGAGCGGGGTGGTCGGGGTGGGAATGGTAGAAGCCGACGATGTCTTCTCCACGCCCGCGGCCTTCGCGCTGGATGCGCACCAGCTCTTTGGGATCGATGTTGTAGCGGTTGTGGGCGGAATCGGTGCGGGTGTTGCCGGCGCGCACGATTGACGTGACGACTCGCGCCCCGTCATCTTCAACTCGGCCCAGCAGGATGCCGCAACATTCGTGCGGATAGGTTTCTTCGCCATGGCGGCGGAGAGAATCATAGTCGTTGCGGGTTAGTTTCAACATTGGGGAATTGTTGATTTTCGATTGCTGATGCACCTTCGAACTGCGGCGCCTAAAGGCGCTCTGATTTTGCGTTGCCTGCGGCACACCTGAAGGCATGCCCTGATACGAATCGCCCGCGAGCGATAGGCTTTCGGTCAGCAATCAAAAATCGGCGATCAGCAATCAGCGATTCTTTCAGCTTCAGCTTTTGCCTTCGTTCCAGAATCTCTCGCTCAAATATTTGTCGCCGGAGTCGCAAAGGATGGTCACCATGACTGCTTCGTGGCCTTTCTTTAACGGCAGATCGCGGGCGATCTTCAGACATCCCACAATGGCGGCCGCGGCGGAGATCCCGACCAGAAGTCCCGCCTTGCGGGAAAGATGCCGCGCCATGGCATGGGCGTCTTCCGTAGAAATTTCGAGATTCTGGTCGGCGAGTTGCGGATCATAGATTTTCGGCACGATCGCGCTGGCCATGTGCTTGGCGCCTTCAATTCCGTGAAACGCAGAGTCGGGTTGCAGCGAAATGCATTGGACCGATGGATTCAACTCCTTCAGTCGCCGAGTGGTGCCGACGAAAGTGCCGCTGGTTCCCATCATCGAAACGAAATGCGTGATTCTTCCCTGAGTCTGCAGCCAGATCTCGTTGGCCGTCCCGTGATAGTGCGCCTTCCAGTTGGCCTCGTTCGAATACTGATCGGCATAAAAATACTGATCGGGATGGTTACGAGCGAGTTCACGCGCCATGCGAATCGCGCCATCGGAACCGTCGGCAGGATCGGTATAGAGAATATTTGCCCCGTAACCTTGCAGGATCTGCTTGCGTTCCCGCGAGACATTTTCCGGCATGCAAAGTGTGACGGGAAATCCTTCGGCCGCGCCCAACATGGCGTAGGCGATGCCGGTATTGCCGCTGGTGGCGTCCAGCAGAATTCGGCCTGGCCGTAATTGGCCACTACCGCGAGCCTCTGAGACGATGTTGGCCGCAGCGCGATCTTTTACCGATCCGCCCGGGTTATACCACTCCGCCTTACCCAGAAGTGCTACACCTGGCAAGTCGCGGGTTAGCGCATCCAGACGCAACAGCGGTGTATTGCCGATGCGCTCGAGCAGGCTGTGACCAAGTGTTTCTCCCAGTCCTACGGGCATTTCTCGATGTCCCTCGGGTTTTGCTGCAGCTGACGATGCTGCTACTCGTGCAGATCCGTATGCCATCTAAGAACCAATCCCTGTGACCAACGTAATGTGCTATATGGGCGCAAACAAGGTATGTAGTAGCTTGTTAGATGATAAGCTCCGTCCGGCGATGCAGCTTGTGTAAAGTTGCGACCGATGGCTATAAAGGATGCATCCAATCAGACAGCATAGGCCGGCTTGGAAAGGTTGATGTTAAACATAATGGCCAAAACAGTTGCAGCACGAACTTATGAAGAGGCGCTCTCCTGGGTGCGCGATCACGGCTTCGACGTGACCGATGCGCCCGGAACCAATGCCCGTGTATTTCTGCGAAAGTATAACGTCTCCGCAGCAATCCAGAAGGGGCCCGACGATTCGGTGAAGATTTTCGCTTATCCCGGATACCTGATTGGCAGCGAGATTTCGAAGCTAGTCAACCGTGGGTATCAGCAGTTTCTTAAGACTTCCAAGGCGGAGATCCCGGCTACCGCCGACCACCTGAAGGCGCTGCAGGCTTTTTCCGAGGAGCTCAAGGAAGCGCTAGGCCTTCCCAGCCTTTACAACGAGTCCCTCGGAACAGTGAGCGAGTCCTACCAATACGATCGTATCGAGAACCGGGATAAAGCGCCGGTGGATCGTCCCAAGCGCCCCTGGGAAGTTGCCGGCAAGGCGGCAGCCGTAGCAGCAAAAAAAGGTCGAGCGTAAGCACATTCTCAAGAGTCAGAGCACGCTGAGGCAGTGCGGACTGATTGCTCTCTTGGACCCCGCAGACCGCCATCGCGAGAAAACGAGTTTCATCGCACTCCGAGCAGAATATCGATCGTCAGCTGATCGAGCTTTTCGTAGGGCAGGCGTTTCTTCATAATCTCGTCCTTATTGAAAACGTGAGCCAGCAACGCCGCTGATCCCTTATCGGTGTAGCCGTTGACTTTTGGAGTTCCCGGCACGGCCGCAGAGATTTCCTTGAGAATCGACTGAATCTCGCCATCGGCATTCCAGCGCGCGGCTTTTTCTTTGAGAATCAAATAGGTTCGCATACACCCACGGGCAAAATCTTTGACTCCCTCGTAATCCTCTGTGCGGTAGGCGTGGGCGTCGAAGTGCCGAGAGCCGTCGTAGCCCACATCTTCCAAGAATTTCACGAGCCAGAATGCAGACTTCGGATTGTTGGAACCGAAACGCAAATCCTGATCGTAACGTCCTGGAGCTTGGTCGTTCAAATCAATGTGAAACAATTTACCCGCGTCCCAAGCTTGCGCAACTCCATGCATGAAGTTCAGGCCCGCCATCTGCTCGTGTGCGACTTCAGGATTGACACCCACCATCTCGGGATGATCGAGGGTCGGAATAAAGCCAAGATAATGGCCGGTGGTGGCCATATAAATGTCGCCGCGCGGTTCGTTGGGTTTGGCCTCGAGAGCGAAGCGGTATCCGTATTTGCGAGCGATGTTGTACTCGCAAAGATAGTTGACCGCCTCACGCAAGTGTTTGATAGCCTCATCGGCTCGGCGACAAGCATCGGTCTCGACGCCTTCGCGCCCGCCCCACAAGACGAAGATTTTCGCGCCCAGCTCCGCGCCTAGATCCATTGCGCGCATAGTTTTCTGCAGAGCGTAGGCGCGCACTTCAGGGTCGTTGGCGGTGAAGGCGCCGTCACGAAACACGGGGTGAAAAAACAGGTTTACTGTTGCCATGGGAACGACGATTCCACTTTCCTGGCAGGCTTTGCGGAATTCGCGGACGATGCGGTCGCGCTCGGCTGGGGTCGCGTCGATCGGAACCAGGTCATTGTCGTGCAGATTGACCCCCCAGGCCCCAATCTCGCCTAATACGCGCGCAATTTCCACCGGGGGCAGGGTAGGGCGCACCGCGTCGCCGAAGGGGTCCCGGCCACGATTGCCGAGTGTCCACAATCCGAAGGTGAATTTATCTTCAGGCCTGGGCTGGTACGGTTCGCCCTTACCGCCGGTTCGCACGCTCTTCGCAGTTTTCATTAGTCCTCCGACCTAAGATTGTAACTCTGGACGGCTTGATTGAATGAGCCAAGTCTATCGTTTTCACCAAGCTGGAGGATAGAACTCCGGGCAGCCTTCTTGACCGCGGGAGTCCACTGTGCTAAAAGCGACGGTCGACCGTAATCGTTAACGGACTTATGTCAACCAGAGACAATTTTTCTCTGCTGGTATTCGACAGCGCGGGTTTGGGAGGAAATCTTCGATGAAAATGCGTGAAACCAATCTCCAGTTGGCTGCCTTTCTTGCGGCAATTTGTTTCCAACCGTTAATTCAATCGGCTGCCCAGACGGCTGGCAGCGCGGTTTATTTGGATCCCTCCCAGCCTATCAATGTGCGGGTCGACGACTTGATCGGGAAAATGACTCTGGAAGAGAAAGCTTCCCAATTGGTAAATCAGGCGCGCGCAATTCCCAGACTTCAAGTGCCGGGTTACGACTGGTGGAGCGAGGCCTTACATGGAGTTGCAAACGCCGGAACGGCGACGGTTTTCCCCGAGCCGATTGGATTGGCAGCGACGTTTGACGACTCACTGATCCACCAGATGGCGATTATCATCAGCACCGAAGCGCGCGCCAAACATAATCAGGCCGTTAAAGCGGGACGTCGCGACATTATGGAGGGTCTGGATTTCTGGTCGCCGAACATCAACATTTTTCGCGATCCGCGCTGGGGCAGGGGCCAGGAGACCTACGGCGAGGATCCATTTCTTACCGGGCGCATGGGCGTGGCATTCGTAACCGGACTACAAGGGGACGATCCGAAATACTTCCGTGTGATCTCGACGCCGAAGCATTTCGCGGTGCACAGCGGGCCGGAGCCATCGCGGCACAGCATTGACGTGCAGGTATCGAAGCACGATATGGAAGACACTTATCTACCTGCGTTTCGCGCCGCGATTACCGAGGGCAAAGCGGAATCGATCATGTGCGCTTATAACCGCGTGAATGGCGAGCCCGCTTGCGCGAATACCTTTCTATTGCAGGACACATTGCGCGGCGCCTGGAAGTTTAACGGCTACGTGGTGTCAGACTGCGACGCGATTGTTGACATTTATCAAGGGCACCACTTTGTGAAGAGCCAGGCGGAAGCCGCTGCCGTCTCATTGAAGAAAGGCATGGACAACGAGTGTGCGGACTTTTTCACCGTGGCCAAGGATGGTCGTGATTACCAACCGTTCGTGGATGCCGTGAAACAGGGATTGCTCAGCGAAGCTGACATCAATATCGCCCTGAAGCGATTGTTTACGGCTCGGATGCGGTTGGGAATGTTCAATCCTCCCGATACAGTGCCCTATGCCCAGACGCCAGACTCGGAGATTGACAGCGCTGCGCATCGAGAGCTGGCTCTGAAGACAGCGCAGGAGTCGATGGTGCTGCTGAAGAACGATGGAGTGCTGCCCTTCTCAGGCAACGTGAAGAAGATTTTAGTCGTAGGACCTTTGGCCGATTCCGTGGAAGTACTGCACGGCAATTACAGTGGGACGGCGTCGCACGCGGTGACGGCGCTGGAAGGGATTCGTAAGCAGTTTTCATCGGCCCAGGTAACGTATGTTGCAGGAACTAACTTCCTGCGTCAGGAAACTGTGATTCCCAATTCCGCACTCTCGACTGACGATGGGAAGTCTGGATTGAAGGCTGAATATTTCTCTGGCAGCGATTTCAGCGGAACGCCGCAGGTCGTGCGTACCGATGCCGTGATTGACCTTCAACTTTTTCATCCCAAGCCGAACGCGATCGTTCCCCCGCCGGGCATGAAAGATTTTTCCGCTCGTTGGACCGGTTTTCTAACTCCGGCCGAGTCTGGTATGTATAAAATCGGGCTGGTTGGTTCGATGAATCGCATGTGGCTCGATGGAAAATTAATTGTCGACGATGCGGTGTTGCACGACCCCAATTCGCAGGGAGTTACGCTTTCGCTGGAGAAGGGACGTCGCTATGCAGTCAGGATCGAATTCCTGCGCGGCGGATTTGGCACCAGGCTGGTATGGCTGCCGATAAGCGTCGATCCTAGTTTTGAAGCGGCTTCGGCGGCGCGACAAGCCGATGTTGTGGTCGCAGTGGTCGGGATCACATCCAGGTTGGAAGGCGAAGAGATGAAGGTGGACGTTCCGGGATTCAAGGGCGGCGACCGCACCAGCCTGAATCTGCCGGCAGAAGAAGAAGCTATGCTCGGCGCTTTAAAGGGAACGGGCAAACCGCTGGTCGTCGTGCTGATGAACGGAAGTGCTCTGGCTGTGAATTGGGCCAACGATCATGCCAATGCGATTCTCGAAGCCTGGTATTCGGGTGAAGAAGGTGGGACGGCAATCGCGCAGACCCTCGCGGGAACGAACAATCCTGCTGGACGGCTGCCGGTAACTTTTTACAAAGGAATCGAGCAGTTACCGCCATTCGAAGATTATGCGATGAAAAACCGTACCTATCGCTACTTCGAGGGAGAGCCTCTGTATCC
This sequence comes from Acidobacteriaceae bacterium, assembly GCA_003132445.1. Taxonomy (GTDB): domain Bacteria; phylum Acidobacteriota; class Terriglobia; order Terriglobales; family Acidobacteriaceae; genus Sulfotelmatobacter. The sequence continues at coordinate 75,355 of PKXU01000136.1, forward strand.
TTTCGGCTACGGGCTCAGTTATTCGAAATTCGAGTATAGCAATCTGAAACTATCGAGCACGGAACTCGACGCCGGCAATCCACTCGAAGTCGATGTAGACGTGAAGAATGCCGGGCAGCACGCGGGAGATGAGGTGGTGGAACTTTACATCACTTTTCCCAAGTTGCCGGGCGCGCCTCTGCGGGCGCTTCGCGGCTTTAGCAGAGTTCATTTAGGAACTGGCGACGCGCAGCATGTAAAGCTCACACTGCAGCCGCGTGACTTGAGCTATGTGAACGAGACGGGAGATCGAATGGTTGCGGCGGGAGACTATTCGATTACCGCTGGCGGAGGACAACCGGGAACCGCTGCCTCGCAGGCAACTGCTCGGCTCACGATTCGCGGAGAGCAAAAGTTGCCGGAGTAACTCTTCGTTTACTCGAATACCCGGCGGAGCGCAGGATAGATTTTCCGGTACGTGGCGTAGGAACTTTGCATGGTTTTCGAAGCTTCCGCATTCGGAGCGATGCGCGACGCTACGCGCACGACGCTGTCGCAAGCCTCATCGACTGAGTTCCATGCGCCGGCTCCCACGCCTGCCAGAATCGCCGCTCCGTAGGCAGCACCTTCCTCTGCCGCAACGATTTCGACTTCATGTGCGTATACATCCGCCTGGATCTGTCTCCACAGCGGCGACCTCGCGCCGCCGCCACCAAGTCGAATCGAGGTCACCGGAATCCGCATCTCCCCGAAAATCGTGAACGTGTCTTTCAGACTGTACGCCACGCCTTCCATGACAGCGCGAATCAGATGCCCGCGTGTGTGGGAAGCGGTCAGTCCCAGCAGCGCTGCACGAGCGTTCGGGTCGAGATGGGGCGTGCGCTCGCCCATCAGATACGGCAGCCACAAAGCACCTTCTGAACCAGCGGGAGCCGCACTGGCTTCGTCCGCGAGAATATCGTAGGGATCGCGCGCATTCTGCGCTGCGAATCCAAAACGATCTCGAAACCAGCGCAAAGATAATCCGGCGGCCTGAGTGACACCCATTACATGCCAGCGTCCGGGGATGGCGTGGCAAAAGGTGTGCAAGCGCCCTTGAGGATCGAGCGCCGGACGATCGGTGGCAGCAAACACAACGCCCGAGGTTCCTATTATGGCGCTGACCGCACCGGCACGTGCTATTCCCATGCCAACGGCGCCGGCAGCTTGATCTCCTGCTCCGGCTACGACTGGCGTGCCCACTCGCAGTCCGGTTGCCTCAGCCCCGGCGGCAGAAACTTTCCCACATACTTGCGACGATTCATAGAGCGTCGGAAGCAACCGCTGATCAATTTCCGTCTTATGCAAGACTTCCGCGGACCAGCGGCGGTTGGCCACGTCCAGCATAAGTGTTCCCGAGGCATCCGCCACGTCGATGGCTCGTTCGCCGGTCAGACGAAATCGCACGTAATCCTTCGGCAGCATAACGTGCGCCACGCGCGACCAGTTGTTGGGCTCGGTCTCACGCACCCAGAGTAATTTTGTAAGCGTGAAATTAGTGAGAGGAGGATTACAAGTCAGTTGAATTAAGCCGTCGCGGCCAAAAGAATCGGAAAGCTCCTTGCTCTGCGCCTCGCTCCGCTGATCGCACCAGATAATTGCACTGCGCACGACCTCATCGTCTGGATCGAGCAGTACGGCGCCATGCATTTGCCCGGAGAACCCGACGCAGGCAATCCGGTCAGCGCTAACATTGGCAGTAGCAAGCGCTTTGCGAACCGCTAAACCACAGGCTCGCCACCAGTCTCGCGGATCTTGCTCCGCCCAGCCGGGACGTGGACTGCGGAATGCCTCGTGTTCCTCGGAGCCAGACGCAACAATTTTCCCCACGCTGTCGATAGCCAGCGCCCGCGTGCCGCTGGTGCCGACGTCGATGCCTAGATATGTAATGCTGCCTCCTTGACCTACAACCGGATCTCGCGCGAGAGCGCTGGGGCTATGCGAAATCCCGGGCCAGTTGGTGCGACGTTTCTCGCTGCTGATCAACTTGTTCCTTGGCCGACTCTTGAGACTGTCTGTGCAAAAAGAAATCCAGATTCCCGCGCATCACCAGATGCGGAGCCAGCGCGACTTGATGCGATTGATTCACGCCCTCAGCCAGGAACTCATGCAACATGCGAAACGCCGTTTGACCCTGCGCCTTCGGACGCTGGTAGATGGTCGCTGCCACAGCGCCAGAGCGGATGTAAGGAACAAGATCGGAGAACAGATCAGTCGTTATGACGGTCAGACGTTCCAGCACGTTCGCATCCCGGGCGGCATTCAACACCGGGATTGAGGCTTCCGTCATCACATAGACTCCCGCCAGATTGGAACATTCTTCAAAGACTTTGCGAGAATTGCCATACGCTTCCGACTCCACGCCGTGATCTTCGATCGGTTTCAGCAGACGCAGGTTGGGATAATAGGAACGCAAAGTCTTTTCAAACGCAGCGCACTTCTCGGCATGCTCCGTGATCGCCATATCGAACAGAGTGATTGCAATGGACCCCTCTTGCCCACGCAGAAATCTTCCCATGAGATCAGCGGCGATGGAGCCGCTGGCTAGAGTATCGACAGATACGACTCCGAGACGGCCGCTATGGAGAGCGTCCGTAGCGACGCAAACAACAGGAATTCCGGCGTGGGAAGCGCGACCGATCCAAGGCCCTAACACTTGCGGACGGCTGGGAAAGGTAATGATTCCGTCCACGCCATCGGCGATGGCCGATTCAAAAGCCTCTTCCTCGCCTTCGTCCAGGTGAGGGTAGGTGCGAAACTCAATCTCCATATTCTCCAGCAGGATCGACGCGGCTTCTTCGCGAATACCCGCGCGCACCTCATCCCAAAAAGACGTGGTTCCCTTCAGCGTGTTCACGGAGATCCGCAAAGTTTTCTTGGAAGATAGATAGCGGGCGGCAAGGTTAGGCCGGTATCCGAGGGTTCGCGCCATTTGCAGAACCCGTTCTTTTGTCTCAGGACTTACTCCGGGGTTGTCATGCAAAGCGCGATGCACGGAACCGATCGAAGTGCCCAGAGCGTTGGCAATGTCACGAAGAGTGGTGGGAGGCTTGCCCATTTTTTGTTGGACCGCGTCCTGGCGCGGAGGTTCATCCGCGGCATGACTTGTTTTAACTTTTGTTCCGAACCCTATGAACCCGGTTTTCTTGACTCAGTTAACGGGATTCAACGCGAGTATCGCGGTTGAAGCCCACAGAATCGTAAACGTTAACGGAACCCGACAAATTGCGCAAGCCAAGCCGCACTTAATTATGCTGATCGCTCACAGCCTGGGCCTGAAACGCGACTCGCCCTTTGTTATCCGGAATGCCTGAAAGGTGATAAATCCAGTTGCAGATGGTATCGCGCCAAACAACTGCTTCCCCCGCCTGATACTGGAACCGACTCAGAATGTCACGATATCGCTCGTCATCGATGTGGCCTTCCACTGCCTTCCACTGGGTAATAAAGTCGCGAGCAGCCTCCGCGCCGTCATAGTGCGAATCGTAGATATGTTGGATCACCGTTTTTCCCGAACGAAGAACATAGGTGTAGGGCACATGATGAAAAAATAAGAGCAAGTTGTCGGGACAACGTGTGAGAGACTCATAGAAAACCTGCACCTCGGGCGGATATTGACCAATAAAACCGGTGCCCGTCGCCACAGTGCGATCCATGCCGATCCCCTGATGATCGGCGCGGTGCCATTGCCCCCAGCCATTGTCTTCCGAGGACTCCGGCCCGGGATCGTAGTGATTTCCCAGGATGTTGGTCAGCGTTCCCGCGCCCAGGGGCCCCGTATAGCTTTCGTAAACGTGCCAGGAGCTGAGCTGCATCTCACTGATGGTCTTAACCACCAGCGGATCAGTGCCGAAGGTGAGTCGCGTCCATTCGTCGATAATATTTTCGGCTTTGAGATTGGGGTTCCACGCCAGCCGTCCGAAGCCAAAGAGATTCGCCATGGCTAATGGACTGCCGAGCCAATTGGCATCGAGGCCGACGTTGGCTACACCAACAAATCCCCCGACGGGGCGATGAAAAACGCGTCTAGCCACGAGATCTTTCACCGGCGTAGCGTTGCCATCGACACGCATATCGAAATCCAGAACTTCTTTCCACATGGGAACGAGAAAACAAAGCTGCCGTTGCTGCCCTGTGTATTCCTGCGTGATCTGCAGCTCGATGGCTTCATTGGTGCGCCGCAGTCCTGCGAAAAGCGGCGACGCCGGTTCGCGTACCTGGAAATCGATCGGACCATTCTTGATCTGAACGATAACGTTGTCATCGAAGTCGCCATCCAAGGGGCGGAAATTATCGTAGGCAGCCTTCGCGCGATCATTCTTCAGGTTGTGCCAATCCAAATGGTGGTTGTACACAAAGGCCCGGTAGAGAACGACGCCTCCATGCGGCTTGAGCGCGCGTGCAATTACGTTCGCCGCGTCGGCGGGCGTTCGGCCATAGGTTGAGGGTCCAAGTCGACCCTCCGAATCGGCTTTCACGACGACACCGCCGAAGTCCGGAATCTTCCGGTAGATTTCGTCAACCTTTTTACGCCACCACTCGGCCACTCTTGGATCGAGGGGATCAAACGTATCCAAGCCTCCTATCACTTTGGGGCTGCTCAGATCGACCGAGATGGAAAGTCTTACACCCCAGGGACGGAATACGTCTGCAATACGGCTGACTTGCGCAATGAAACTGTCTTCGAGAACGCCGGGCGCAGCATTTACGTTATTGATCGTGCATCCATTAATCCCAATGGATGCCAGCAAGCGGGCATATTGTCCCGCACGGCTTAAGTCGCTGCGGACTTTGCCATCGGCAAAAAATATCGAGCGACCGCCGTAGCCGCGTTCGATGCGGCCATCGAGATTGTCCCATTGATTCACCCAACGGATTGGCGCGAAAGGCTGCTGTAATTCATCGATGGAGGTTATGTTTTCTCCGCGAGCGATCTTGCTCAGCAATTCAAATACGCCGTACAGCACTCCGCGATCTGTGACGGCGGTGACGATCAGACATTGATGATTATGGATATTCGTCATCTTCAACCAATATCCATCGTTTTTAATTTTTTCAGGCGGTCGTAGTTCTGGAGCCAGGACGCGCAGTTCTGTTAGCGTTCCCAACACGAGGGCGTTCGCATCAGGCAAAATGTTGCTCACGCGCAAAGTCTTCCCTGTCATTTGCGCCACGCCGTGAACTAATTCTAGTTGTGCGCTTTTGAGCACCGACGAATCGCCAAGCACAACAGCCTCTGGAAATTGCTCGTAAGCGGCGGCTGTTTGCCTATCTAATCGCGAATAGCGCAGCCAGGCCTCAGCTCCCGTTTCGGCAGAAAGAGGTGGAGTGAACGATGTGGCGCAAAGAAAAACCGCTGCGCCTAAGAGTAAGCAACGAAAAATTGTGCGCACGCAGTGAGTCGTCATCATCGCAGTCCTCTTCATGGCAGTCATCATCATGGCGTCGAGCACTAAACCGGGAAACAGCTTATCCTCATAGTCTCAAGTTCGCGCCCCTAGAACTCGCCGGATTCAAACGATGGTAGCGTCCCAGAAGAGTATTCCAGGATATTCACACTAAGATAGTCACATTAAGATAATCACTTTCAGATAATCACATTGCTTTTCCCTCTGGGAAGGCCTACGATTCGCGGGAATGGAGGCCCACGATGACTTCCTGCGCCCCACTTTATAACCGACTCCTGAAACTTGCGGTAATCAGTTTTCTGGCCACTTCCGCGTTTGCCCAGGCACTGCCAAAATACGATCCCGCCACCGAAGGCAAGTTTAAGGGAATCGTTGAAGAACTGAAGTTCGTTCCTCCGTCCGGCGCAAAACCGGTGGCATACCTCGTGTTGAAGAGCGGGCCGGATGCCATGCAGATATTTCTTTGTCCCAAGAAATTTCTCGACGACATGGGCGTGGATTTCAAAGCGAATGATGAGGTTGAGGTCACCGGCTCCAAAATTAAGCAAGATGGCGCAGACCTGACTCTTGCCCGCGAAGTCGTCAAAGGCGGGGACACGCTGACATTGCGTTTTAAAGACGGCAAACCCGCCTGGTAGCCGGCGCCGAAGACGGCTGCCTTGACATCCCACGACAGGAAACTAAGAGACCAGAGTCCCAACAACGACCGAATCGAATTGCCATTCCGAGGATCCAATCCTGCTACCTGATACTCTGAAACGAGACCATTCAGGGAGCCATCACATCATTGCCGCCGCTGATTAACGTTCGCAGCATTTCAAAAGCCTTTGGAGCCGAGCCTCTTTTCCAAAACGTGTCCTTCACAGTGTCAGAAGGAGATCGCGTCGGGCTGATTGGTCCCAACGGCTCGGGGAAATCCACTCTTCTCCGCATTCTTGCCGGCACAGAAGAGACTGATGACGGAGAGATCGCTGTCCGCAAGCGAATTCGCCTGAGCTACGTGGAACAGAAGTCGGAATTCCGTTCAGAAGACACTGTGCGTTCCGTGGTCGAGGCTGCGATGAACAGTTCTGCGGTGCCAGAGTCGGAACGCGGAACGCGTTTTGCTGAGACACTCGGACGCGCGGGCTTCGTGAATCTGGAAGCCGAAGCTGTCGCGCTTTCCGGCGGATGGCAGAAACGTCTCGCGATTGTGTTGGCGCTGGTGCAGGCTCCGGAGATTCTTCTGCTCGACGAACCCACGAATCATCTCGACTTGGCCGGCATCGAGTGGCTGGAAGAGGTGCTCAAGCAAGCCGCGTTCGCTTGCGTGGTGATCAGTCACGACCGCTATTTTCTGGAGAATGTCGCGACGGAAATGGCCGAACTCAGCCGCGTCTATCCCGACGGATTGTTGCGGGTGAAGGGACGATACAGCACATTCCTGGAAAAGAAAGAAGAATTTTTGCACGCGCAATCGAAGCGGCAGGAGGCGCTGGAAAACCTGGTTCATTCTGAAATCGAATGGCTCCGCCGCGGCGCCAAGGCGCGCACTAGAAAATCCAAAGCGCGCATCGACAAAGCCGGCGATTTGATGGAGGAATTGGGCGACCTCAACACCAGAACCCGCAGCAGCGCCGCGCAAATTGATTTCTCGACTACCGATCGCAAGACCAAGCGACTGATCGAACTCCAGAATGTAGCCTATGAGATCGGAGGCCGACGGCTGTTCCAGGCACTGAATTTCATCATTACCGCCGGGCTGAGAGTTGGCCTGGTGGGGCCAAACGGAAGCGGCAAGACGACACTGCTGCGCCTGTTACGCGGAGAAGTTGCCGCGACAGAGGGAGAGATTCGTCGAGCAGACAAATTACGCATCGTTTATTTCGACCAGCGACGCGAACTCGATCCCAGCGTGACGCTGCGACGGGCGCTAGCCCCGGAGGGCGATTCGGTTATCTACCAGGATCGAGTTACGCACGTGGCGTCGTGGGCGGCGAAATTTCTCTTCAAGAGCGAACAACTCGAGCAACCCGTTGAGCGACTGTCGGGTGGGGAACGGGCTCGCGTTTTGATTGCGCAACTGATGTTGCAGCCTGCTGACGTTTTGTTGCTCGACGAACCGACTAACGATCTCGATATTCCGACCCTCGAAATCCTGGAGGAAAGCCTGCTCGAGTTTCGCGGCTCGCTGGTGCTGGTAACGCACGATCGCTACATGCTCGATCGAGTGTCGACTGTCGTGCTTGGTCTGGATGGTCAAGGCGGCGCCGAACGTTTTGCCGGCTATTCACAGTGGGAAGTTTGGCAGGGGGAACGCGCGCAATCGATGGAGAGTCGCGCCCGAGCTGACGCCCGCGACAGCTCTGGCTCCAGATCAGCGGCTTCTTCGAAAAAGAAGCTTTCGTACCTTGAGGCGCGCGAGTATGCCAGCATGGAAAGTCGCCTCGCCGCCGCCGAAGAAGTGCTGCAATTAAAGCGGGCCCAGGCGGAAGATCCCGCGATCGCCAGCGATAGCGCGCGGCTTCTCAGATCTCACGCTGAACTGGACGCGGCGCAGCACGAGGTCGACGAACTTTACGCGCGGTGGGCGGAGCTAGAGAAAAAACAAGCTTGATTCAAATCACGACGCCAGGGCGAAGGCGACAATCGTGTTTCCGCGTGTTCCCGATTCTTTTTCGAATTCTTTGAGTAAGCGTGATTCCAGGTCGTCCGGATCCGGCTTCATCTCGCAGGCGGCAATCTGCTGCTCTGAAGCACCATGAAAGCAAAGTTCGCAGACGCTCAACCCTTCTTCAGACTGTACCGGCGGCCCGAAAACGCGGCAGGTCATGGGGCGCGATTCGTAGAGTTCACAATTTCCTGTCACGGGATCGAGCGCAGGGCAAGGCTCGTCGTTGGCAAAATCGGCGAAGCGTTGCTTAGCATGGCCTCCTTCATTCAGCACACCGCTGACAGGATCGCCAGGAAATGTCGGCGCGAAGCGAGCGACCGATTCGCGAGCACGGTGTCGTAGCCGCGCCGCACGATCGGGCTCGGTCTTCTCTAAATGGGCGAGCCCCCGGCGCAACCGCGCCGCGTCGAGTTGATTGATCGAGAACACTCCAACGCAGCATTGGCAACATCCCGGCCGGCAAACGAGCCATTCTCCGCTCTTGCGAGATGCATCGGCCAGAGCCGCGTCCACAATCTGGATTAGCTTCTGATCCTTGGAAGATGGAAAGCGAACTGCCACGTTCTTAGGATAACGCACCGGCCGAAACGGATTAGCGCTGGTTGAACAGTTCTGTGCGATCGATGCGTTCGCCCTTAAAGACGACGAGCGAGATTCGCTCGGTCGCGGTGATATCTTCCAGCGGATTCCCGTCGACCACGAGTAAGTCGGCGTCGTTGCCAGGCTGTATGGAACCGATTTTCTTTTCGGCCCGCAGCAAGCGGGCGGCGTTGAAAGTCGCGGCCTGCAATGCCACAGAAGGGGGAATTCCAGCCTGCACCCAGAGTTGCATCTCATGTTGCACGGTGGGGCCGTGAATTACGAGAAAGTTCCCCGCATCGCTGCCAGTAACCAGCAGAACTCCATGCTGCAGCGCGCGCTTCAGATTTTCAATGGCAACCTTCATGTCGATGGGGTAGCGTGCGAGGTCGGCACGCATCGCCTCCGTATCCTTGGAAGAAAGAGCGTCTTCAGTCCCCTGCAGGAGTTCGGAGGGTCCCACCTGTTGCACGAGCGATCGCTTTAGCAATCTCTCGTTGCCGGCTGAGAAATCTTTGAACGCTTCGCCCACACTCAAAGTCGGATCGTAGAAAGTTCCCTGCTTGGCCATCTGCTCAAATAACGCGTCGGGAATCGCTTCACGAAACGATCCGTGCTCAATCGAATCAGCCTGAGCCTGCACCGCGTCTGCAACGTCGCGGGCGTCTCCTGTATGCACCGCCAACGGCAGATCGTCCGCATGAGACTGGCGCGCAATAGCATCGAACAGTCCTGTATCGAGACGGTTGAAAACCCGGCCGCCGGCCCCCGCGTCGAGAATGGCTTTGATACAGTCGACGCCGCGCTTCTTCAGATCGTCTACTTGCTGCCGCGCTTCGTCGACGGAAGCTGGAAGGCGCAAGGATTGCTTTTCAGCGTTGGCGCGAATATTGGGCGGCAGATCTTTGAAATACTCTGTTCCGTGCCCGCCCGGCGTAGTGAACATCGGCCCGCACGAGAATAACTCCGCACCCAGAGCTTCTCCGCCGTCGACGGTCGCTCGCACCTTGAGCACGCCGTCCAACCCATCACCGACACTGCGCACCGTGGTTACTCCGCTGTAGAGATAGGCAGCCAGTTCGCGCAGCATATTCTTTCGCGGATCGTACATGCTCGTGTTGGTATAGAAGCCGCCGGGCGCTCCCAGATGAACGTGCACATCAATCAGGCCGGGAAGAATTGTTTTGCCCACAGCCTCTACGACTTCAGCATTTACCGATTTCGGCTCCGGCCCGGCCCCTTCGTAAACTTCGGCAATTTTTCCGGCGCGCACCAGAACGGCTCCATTCTCAATGACTTTGCCGCTGCCCACAAAGATGCGCGCCCCGCGTATCAGATAGGTATCGCCGCGGGCGAGTTGACGATTCAACACCTTCGTTTTCGCGATACCGCTGCGCGTGTGTATCTGCCATGCGCCCAGCAATAAAAACGGAGCAAGCACCGCCAGCAGCCAGAGTTTTGCCGAGGCGCGAATCTTTTCTTCTTTTTCCCAGCGAAATAACTTGTACGCGATAAAAAGGCCAACGGCGGTGGTCAGAATGAGCGCTAACATCGACTCGCGATTCGCCCAAAGTCCTTCGTGCCGTAAGAGCATTCCCTGAATGCCGGTCACCATGTAACTTGCGGGAACGAACTGTGTAATCACCAGCAGCCACGGCGGAAACATGGATAGTGGAAACGTCGCGCCGCTCAGAAATAGCATCGGCAGATAAATCAGCTGTACGATCAGCTGGCTTTCCTGCATCGAGTTGACAACCGAAGCCAGTATCAAGCCGATGGCGCGAAAGCCGGCAATCGCTACGGAAATGAAAATCAGAATCGATCCCATTGACTGGGGCCATGGCATTCCATACAAAAAATGTGCCAGCGTGAGAATGAGAATCACGTTCGGCATGTAAAGAATCCAGCCGGTGACCACGGAAGCGATCAGCAAAGGAGCTGGAGTGATGGGCGTAACTTTATAGCGCCGCAGAATGTTGGCTTCCCGCTCCTGAACAGCGCGAATACCCGCGCCCATCAAGCCGTTGCCAAGGATGCCGATAATCAGAACCATGGCGATGACCATGGTGATGGCCGCGCCGCGCTCGGCGTGCATCGCCTGTCCGAAAATGAAAAAGAAAATGAGCGGGAAAAGGTAGTTGAAGAAAATGACAGAACGGTTGCGCAGAGCCAGCTTCAGGTCGATCGCGATAAGAGCCTTGTAGCTTTTCATTGGCGCAGGCTCTTTCCGGTCATCTCGATGAAGACATCTTCCAGGCTCGGCTGTTTCAGGCGAACGTCGGTGAGTTCGAGCCCTTGCTGGTCAATCCACTTGACCAGATCGACAAGCGTAGCTGCTGGGCGCCGCGAGTGTACGGTCAGTGTATGGCCAGTGGAATCCAGAATGCTCTCGGTAGCTTGCGCCCATGTCGGCCTGGATTCAGGAAACGGCGTGGCGCAAGTTACTACAATGCTCGACGCATTGCGGCTTTGCTGCTGCAGGCGGCTCGGCGTATCGAGCGCGATGATCCGGCCTTCGTCAACGATGGCAACTCGGTCGCACAAGCGCTCAGCCTCTTCTATGTAGTGCGTGGTCAGTAGAATCGTTCTCTGTTCCCGTTTTAACTCTTCGAGCAGTGTGTGAATTTCAGCCCGGACCTGCGGATCGAGCCCGGTGGTAGGCTCATCGAGAAAAATGAGTTGCGGATCGTTAATCAGCGCCAAAGCCAGCGCCAGCCGCTGCTTTTGACCTCCAGACAAGGTTTCATAAAAGGCATTCCTCTTTTCTTCGAGCTGCAACCGCTTGAGCAACTGTTCAGGATTGACGTTGCGGCTATAAAAGGACGCGAATACATCCATCGCTTCATGAACTCGAATTTTCGCCGGCAGATTCGTTGCCTGGAGGCACACGCCGATGCGATCTTTAAGCCGTTGGCGCTGTTTGTCGGGATCGAAACCGAGGACAGTGACCTGACCGCCTGTGCGCGCGCGCAGTCCTTCGAGAATTTCAACCGTCGTCGTTTTGCCAGCGCCGTTAGGTCCCAGCAGCCCGAAGACTTCGCCCTGCTGAATTTCGAAGTCGATTCCTTTCACGGCCTCGACCGGTCCATAGGACTTCTTGAGGCCCTGCACCGAAATTGCTGGCGAAGCCGAACTCATAAGGTGACCGACAGGCTGGGGAAAGCGACAGGCTACCGGAGAATGAAGTGGGAGTCAAAATTACATCCCCAGCAGGTTATTTTGCAGTTTGGCGTAACCGTGTTCTCGCGCCCATAGATCCAGGGGTGCCGAGGCGAGTTCGTCGACGAGCGGTTCGGCGCGTCCGTTCTTCGTGAGATCCACGCTCTTGATATAGGTCTTGCACGCGTCACAACATTCCACGCGGATGTAATCGAATTCGCTGGCGGTGAATACCGAAAGCTTCTTATCGTCTTCACCGCCGCACCCCGGGCAAACAATTCGGCGAAATTCCCATTCGGCGAGGCAAAAAGAACAGATCATGGAACGCGCGCCGCCATCTCCCATCTGCCGCAAAACTCCCAGGCCAGGCTTGCGATTGCAAAACGGACACAGCGCGAGCGCGCTGCGAGCCGGGTGAGCAGGCGCTCGAGAACGCAAAAGTTCAGCGTAGGGCTGAAGAAATGCTAAGGCCAGCAGGCCTTGTGCGTCGGAGAATGAGGGGGCGATCCAGACATGTTGCAGCAACTCGGAACAGAAGCTCTTGCCGCGCGTGCGCAATTCGCGGCTCAATTCGCCCAACGACTTCGGACCATGCGCTTCCGCTACAGAAAGAAATGACTCAAATCTGGAACTGAGAGTCTCCACTTCATTCGCACTGAGTTCGGCGTGAAAGGTAGATCGGGATTCTCCAGGGAGCCCGTTGGCCAGCCGCCGATTTAAGTCTTGCTGATAGCTGGCAACGTGAGCGTAGTAGCCGAGCATTTCCCTGGCGAATGGATGCTCGCGGGCAAGCTCCTCCGCGCGCTGGATACGACGCTGCCAGGAAGAGACAGTCATTGTCAGATTGAATGGTGTCTCGAGTGAAATGGCAAGCGCGGCCACAAACGCGCTACGACGTTGGCTGTAAGTGAATTTCGCATTATAGCATTCGCGTTTCACAGATTGTTTGCTTTGGAAGCCGCAGCGATTATGTTTCGTGCACGGCCGGCTTCCATTCCAAGGCAAGCTGGAGGAGTGCCAAGCCTGCGCCTGCGATCTTACGCCGGAGCCGTGTCGATTTGTGAATAGAATGTGAATACGGATTCTTTCCATTGACCGCTTTGCGGTCTGGGCTTATAGTTCTCGACGTCAGAAGGCGCGAATCGGCTGTCTAAGGCTGGATGCGCAGACTGATCGCCGGAGGTTTTAATGGAATTCTCCCGCAGAACATTTCTGAAGGGCAGCATCCTTGGCGGAGTGGGTATTTCGACGCTGGGATTCGACCTGACTCCCGTCTACGCCCAAACTCAGAATCTGAAAATTTCGCGCGCCAGCGAGACGCGCAGTACTTGCCCGTATTGCTCGGTAAGTTGCGGCGTGATCATTTACACGCTGGGCGATAAGGCGAAGAATGCGATTCCCCAGGTGGTGCACGTGGAGGGTGATCCCGATCATCCGATTAACCGCGGAACGCTTTGTCCTAAGGGATCGTCGCTGGAACAAGACATTATGAATGACCGGCGGCTGCTGAAGCCGCAGGTGCGGCGGCCGGGAGCGACCGAGTGGGAAGACATTTCGTGGGATCAGGCGTACGCCGAAATCGCTCAAAAGGTAAAGAAGACGCGCGACGATTCCTTCATTGAGAAAGATGCGAACGGACATACCGTGAATCGCTGCGAGGGAATTGCGTTCACGGGCGGCTGCACCGACACCAACGAGTTCAATTATCTGGCGGTCAAAAGCATGCGCAGCCTGGGGGTCTGCTACCTGGAAAACCAGGCCCGGGTTTGACACGGCCCTACGGTCTCCAGTTTGGGGCCAACATTCGGACGCGGCGCAATGACCAATGGCTGGATCGACATCAAGAACACTGACATGATGTTGATCATGGGTGGGAATCCAGCCGAAAACCATCCCTGCGGCTTCAAATGGGCCATTGAAGCCAAGCTGCATCGCAACGCGAAGACGATTGTGGTCGATCCGCGACTGACGCGCACGGCCGCGACCGCGGATATGTATCTCCAGATCCGCGCTGGGGCCGACATTGCTTTTCTGGGCGGGCTCATTCATTACGCCATTCAGAACAATCGCATTGCCCACGACTATCTGGTCAATTACACGAATGCGGCGTTCATCATCAAGGATGGATTCAAGCTTCCCGACGACGGGCTGTACTCCGGCTTTGATGCGGAGAAGCAGGTCTACGACAAGGCTACGTGGAATTACGAAGAAGGCGGAGATCTGGCGGGGAAGCCGGTCATGCCGACGCCTGCGGCTCAACAAGAGCAAGCCGCGCACGCTAAGGGCAGCGATACCGGCCAGGGGCAGGGCCTGCAAGGAGCGGGTCCGGCGGGGGCGAAAGGCGGAGCCGCGGCAGTACCGCTATTGCCACCGAAGACGGCTTACGATCTGACCTTGCAGCATCCACGCTGCGTGTTTCAACTTTTGAAGAAGCAGTATGAACGCTATACGCCGGAGATGGTGGAGCGCATCACGGGCATTCCGCGGGACCAATTTCTGAAGGCGGTGGATCTGTTTACGTCCGTCCGCAAAGACGGCGACATGACGAAGGTCGCCACGATTATTTATGCGGTGGGCTGGACGCAGCACAGCTTTGGCACGCAGATCATCCGTGCGGCCGCGATGATACAGCTCCTGATGGGAAACATTGGGCGGGCGGGCGGAGGCGTCAACGCGCTGCGCGGGCACTCGAACATTCAGGGCGCGACCGATATGGCCGGCATCTTCGACAATCTGCCGGGCTACCTGAAGATGCCGAGTCCCACTGATACCGATCTGGCGACCTACCTGAAGCGCATCACTCCCACGGTTGCGAAACCGGATCCCTGGGATTCCTTTAACTACTGGTCGAACACGCCGAAGTTTGCGGTGTCGTTTCTGAAGGCGATGTACGGTCCGGCCGCGACCAAGGAAAACGACTACGCCTTTCACTATGTGCCCAAGATCGACCGCAACTATTCGTGGGTGAACATCTGGAACGACATGTACGAAGGCACGGTGAAGGGCATCTTCGCCTTCGGCATGAACGGCGTCATGATTGGGCCGGATTCCGAGAAGAATATCAACGCCCTGAAAAAGGCGGACTGGCTGGTGGTTTGCGAAATTTATCCGGACGAGACCAGCGAATTCTGGCAGGCTCCGGGCATCTCGACCGACGAGATGAAGCAGATCAATACGACCGTGTACCGGCTTCCGGGCGCGGGGTTTGCTGAGAAGGATGGAACGTTTGTAAATTCGGCGCGCTGGCTGCAATGGAAGAACGTCGCGCTACCCCCTCCGGGACAGTGCAAGCTGGACCAGGAAATTCTGGCGACGATCTTTTTGAAGGTACGCGAGCTTTATCAGAAGGACGGCGGAAAATTTCCTGATCCGATCCTGAATGCATCGTTCGCGTACACAAATCCATACAGTCCGTCATTGTCGGAAGTCGCCAAGGAGATCAACGGAAAAGCGACTGCGGACATCACCGATCCGAAAACGAATACGACCATCAAAGCGGGACAACAGTTGCCGAGCTTCGCCTGGCTCAAAGACGACGGCACAACTTCCTCCGGCAATTGGCTGTACTGCGGATCGTGGACTGAAGCCGGTGCAATGACGCAGCGCCGCGGTACCGAAGATCCATCCGGCCTGGGAGTCTATCCGAACTGGGCGTGGTCTTGGCCGTTGAACCGGCGGGTGCTCTACAACCGGGCCTCGTGCGATGTTGAGGGCAAACCGTGGGACGCGACTCGACGGCAGGTCTGGTGGGATGAATCGAAAAACTCCTGGGCGGGAGTGGACGTTCCCGATTTCAAGGCCGATTCTCCGCCGAAAGACCACATGGGACCGTTCATTATGAATCCGGAGGGGATTGGCCGCTTGTTCGTACCGTTGGGAGCGATGGCGGACGGACCATTTCCCGAGTTCTATGAACCGATCGAGAGCCCGATTCTAAATCCTCTTCATCCGAATCAATCCACGAATCCGGTGGTGAAGAAATACAAAACCGATGCCGACAAGTACGCGATGCCCGGTCAGGAATTCAACGTAATTTGCACCACCTACCGATTGACCGAGCACTATCATTACTGGACCAAGAACAATCCCATGAACGTGCAACTAGTTCCCGAGCCGTTCGTGGAAGTTCCAGCCGAACTTGCCGATCGCATGGGAATTTCCGGGGGAGAAAAAGTCAGAGTCACAAGCGCGCGCGGCCACTATATCGCCAAAGCCATGGTCACGCGCCGCATTCGGCCGATGAAGATCGACGGCAAAGAAATGTTTCAGATCGGCATTCCCATTCATTGGGGATTCCGTGGCATTGCGGAAGACGAAGGGAAAACAGCAAGGACTCTGACAAATCAGTTGACTCCGACGGTCATCGATCCGAATGCATTCACGCCCGAGTTCAAAGGATTTCTGGTGAAGATCGAAAAGGTGTAGAGGCGCGTGGCCCGAAACAACGAGCACACAGAATGAGCGACCGGAAGACACTTCAGATCAAGCAAATCTCGGGACACTCCGGGCCGTCGCCCGGCTTCGACATGCAGCGCGATGCCGAAGTCTGCAAGCTCATCGACACCACGATTTGCATTGGTTGCAAGGCATGCGAGGTCGCCTGTGTCGAATGGAACGACATGCCGTTCAGTCCCACCACCTTCGACAATACCTATCAGACAATGCCAGCCACGCGCTGGAATTTCTGGAACCTGATTAAGTTCAACGAGCACCAGCGTGAAGACGGTACCATCCAGTGGCTCATGCGCAAGGACCAGTGCATGCACTGCGCCGATCCCGGCTGCCTGCGCGCTTGTCCCGCGGATGGCGCGATTGTTCAGTACACCAACGGCATCGTCGATTTCCAGCAGGAAAACTGCATTGGCTGTGAGTACTGCGTCTCGGGATGTCCCTATGACATTCCGAAATTTAATCCCGCAACGAAAAAGGTGTATAAGTGCACGCTTTGCTCCGATCGCGTCGGCGGAGGCTTGGAGCCTGCCTGCATCAAAGCGTGTCCTACGGGCTGCCTGAAGTTCGGCACCAAAGACGACATGAAATACATCGCGGAAGAGCGCGCCAAACAACTGCGCGAGAATTTTGGATTCGAAAAAGCCGGCGTGTACGATCCGCAATCAATCGGCGGCACGCACGTAGTTTACGTTTTGCATGACGCGGAGAATCCGGAGCGCTATGGGGGCTTGCCGAGAAATCCGGTCATCCCATGGAGCTATACGGTCTGGAAGTGGTTGTTCAAACCCGTGCTCGGGACCTTCGCGCTGTTCGGATTAGTAGGCGTGCTGTTCCATTACGTGACGGTGGGGCCGCGACTGCCGCAACCGCAGCCGCCGCTAAAAGACTCTACGCCGCGAGAGAAGGAGATCTGATGTCGACTGCCATTGAACGCTTCGACGATAAAGCTCGCGACGCCTTCGACCGGATGGGGCAGAACGAAGTCTACGAGGGCGAATTGCTGCGGCATCGGGTTTATACGCGCTTCTTGCATTGGATGGTCGCTCTATTCTTTTTCCTCGCGTTGTTCACCGGTTTCGGAATTTACATGCCGTGGCTCTTCCGCTGGTTCACTCCCATTTTCGGAGGCGGCCCACTTGCACGCGCCATGCATCCCTGGTTTGGCCTGGGATTCGTGGTTTTCTTCGCGTTACAAATGCTGAACTGGATTCAGCCGATGACATGGACTGCAGCGGACACGAAATGGATTCGCAATTTGCGAAGCACCGTCAGCGGCAAAGAAAAACAGGATCCTCCCGACACCGGCTTCTTCAACGGGGGGCAGAAAGCGCAATTCTGGGAGATCGTCGGCGGCTCAGTGGTTTTTCTGATCACCGGAATTATTTTGTGGAAGGGCGCGCGCACCTTCGGATGCTGGCCTGTGGCAATTAGCTATATTCTCCACGACATCTCCGCCGTGATCATGCTGGGCGGAATCTTCATCCACATTTACCTCAGCACTATCGGAGAACCCGGCACGTTTCAGGCGATGATTCGTGGCGCGGTGAGCGAAGCGTGGGCCTGGACGTTCCATCCTGCCTGGTACAAAGAAGTCACCGGGCGCGATCCGGTCCAGGCGTGTGAAGAAGCGCGCAAGCGCGGCCAGATCGCGAAGCAGTAACCAGCACCTTGGTAAAGAAACTTAAGCTGATCTGCAGGCAATCCCGGCAGCGGCCGCGCGCTCACTGCCATTTTGGTTTACTCTAGGTAGTTTTCCATTTGATTTCAGAGGGGGCGCCAAGTGAACCGATTCCACGTGGTTCTACGTCTACTGGTGTGTTTCGTTCTTTTTCTCGCCGGAACCGCAAGCTGGCCGCAGGTTCCCGAAAATACTTATCAGGATTTGCACTGGCGCATGATTGGCCCGTTTCGTGGCGGCCGCACTCGAGCCGCGGCTGGTGTGCCCAGCCAGCCCAACGTGTTTTACATCGGTCAGGTGAATGGGGGAGTTTGGAAATCAGACGATTATGGCCGTACCTGGAATCCGATCTTCGATCACGAATCCACGCAATCCATCGGCGCCATCGCCGTCGCTCCTTCCGATCCCAACATCATTTATGTGAGCAGCGGCGAAGGATTGCATCGTCCCGATCTTTCCGTTGGCAACGGCATTTACAAATCCGCCGACGCCGGCAAGACATGGACTCATCTTGGACTGCGGGACGGGCAACAAATTCCCTCACTTGCCGTCGATCCGCGCGACCCGAATCGAGTTTTCGCGGCAGTGCTCGGCCATCCTTACGGGTCCAGCGAAGAGCGAGGAATCTATCGTTCGACCGACGGCGGTCAAAACTGGAAACGAGTTATTTCGAAGGACGAAAACACGGGCGGCTCCGATGTTGAGATCGATTCCTCCAATCCCGACGTGGTTTATGCCTCGATGTGGGAGGTGCGCGAGGGTCCGTGGGAAGATGGCAATGAATTCAATGGTTCCGGAGGCGGCCTTTTTAAATCGACCGACGGCGGCAGCACCTGGCATCCGTTGGCGAACGGACTGCCCAAAGATCTGTCGCAAATTTACGTTGCCATTGCACCCAACGATTCACGCCGTCTTTACGCGACGCTTTCCACCGCCTCGGGAAAGCTGGGCGTGTACCGCTCGGACGACGCCGGAGACTCGTGGGCGCAGATCACAAATGATCCTCGCCCATCGGGACGCATCGGCGGCGGCGATCTCCCCATTCCTAAAGTTGATCCGAAAAACCCTGACTTGCTCTACGTGGTCAGCACGGTCACCATGCGCTCGGCCGACGGTGGCAAGACCTGGTCGGGATTCCGCGGCGCGCCCGGCGGCGACGACTATCAAAATCTTTGGATCAATCCCAATAACGGCAACATTATTCTGATCGTCAGTGACCAGGGCGCAATCATTACCGTGAATCAGGGCGCGAGTTGGAGTTCCTGGTACAACCAGCCCACAGCACAGTTTTATCACGCCATTACTACGAATACGTTTCCGTATCAGGTATGCGGCGGACAACAAGAAAGTGGTTCGGCCTGCACGCTGAGTCGCGGCAACGATGGCGCCATTACCTTCCGAGACTGGCATCCCGTGGGCGTGATCGAGTACGGCTACGTCGCGCCTGATCCGCTCGATCCTGACGTGATCTACGGGGGCGGCAGAACCGAAGTTTCCAAGTTCCACTTTTCTACGGGGCAAGTGCAAAACGTCACACCGATTCCACTGCGCAATCCGAAATACCGCACCGACCGCACTGAGCCGCTGATGTTCTCGCCGGTGGACCCGCACGTTTTATATTTCGCCACCAATGTGCTCTTCAAAACTACCGATGGCGGCAATTCCTGGCAACCGATCAGCCCAGACTTAACGCGCGAGAATCCGGGCGTGCCCGAAAGCGTCGGAACGCTGGTTCCCAAGGGCGCCGATAAACTACGCGGCGTAATTTACGCGCTCGCACCGTCTTTCAAAACTCTCGACACGCTTTGGGCCGGTACCGACGACGGCCAATTGTGGATTACGCGCAGCGGCGGAAAGGATTGGTCGAACATCACGCCCAAAGAACTCACTGCCTGGAGCAAGGTCACGCAAATCTCGGCGTCGCACTTCGACGAACAGACCGCCTACGCTTCCGTCAGCCGATTCCGTATCAACGACATGCATCCTTACATTTACCGCACGCACGATGGTGGAAAGAATTGGATGCTGATCACTGCCGGCCTGCCTGAATTTGGCCCGGTCGATACGGTACGCGAAGATCCGGTGCGCAAGGGATTGTTGTTCGCAGGTACGGAAAATGCTGTCTGGGTTTCGTTCGACGACGGCGACCACTGGCAGTCGCTGCAACTGAATCTGCCGCATACTTCCATGCGCGATTTGTGGATTCATGAAAACGATTTGATCGTGGCCACGCATGGCCGTTCATTCTGGATTCTCGACGACATCGTGCTGTTGCGCGAAACTGCGGCGACGATCGCAAACGGGGTACATTTATTTGCCCCCGCACCTGCTTACCGTGTGCAGCGCGATACCTACACTGACACACCGCTTCCGCCCGACGAGCCCGCGGCCGCCAATCCGCCCGATGGAGCCATCGTTGACTATTATTTGCCCGCATCAGCTTCTACCGTGACGCTAGAAATTCTGGATGGGCACGGACATTTGATACGCCGTTTTTCCAACACCGACAAACCCGACATTACCCAGGAAGAACTGCAGAAGCAGCTGATCCCGCTGTATTGGGTTCGCGAGCCACGCCATCTTTCGACCGAGGCTGGAATGCACCGTTGGATCTGGGATTTGCATTATCCGGCGCCAGTCTCTCCGCGCCACGACTATCCCATCTCCGCAATTCCGCACGATACGCCTCGTTACCCTCTAGGACCGACGGTATTACCTGGAACCTATTCAGTCCGCCTTTCGGTCGACGGAAAAACTTCTACCGCCGCGCTGATCATCAAGATGGACCCGCGAGTCAAAACTTCAGCGGCAGGTCTCGATAAGAAATTTCAGGCGGAAACGCGCATGGCTGCCATCATGAATGCAACTGGAGAAGCCTTGCGTCAAGGCGGATCGATTCGCGCTCAACTCGAAAAGCTCAGCGCGCAAGCGAATACCTCAACTAAAGAGCCGATGGAAGCCTTCGAGAAAAAATTAAATGCTCTGTTAGGCGCTGCTGGCGGATTTTTCGCGCCGGTGTCTCAAGATGTCACGCTCGGCCGCGTCAACGGGCAAGCCGGCACGCTCTACTCGGAAGTGTGGCAGGCAGATGCCGAACCAACCTCTACCCAAGTGGAAGCGATGTCGGCGACGCAGCGGGAAAGCGCCGATGTTATGAAGCGTTGGAATGACTTCAAGAACACGGATTTGCCCGCATTCAACGGTGCGATGCGGGAAGCGAACATCCCTGAGCTCCATTTGGAAACGGACATATATCAGGAAGAACCGCAGGCAGACGAAGAATAAGGTCGATGCGGCTAATTGATCGCTTTAGCGAAACAAATCACAGGGCCTCGACTGCTTTCTGTACCTCCGCCGCAATCTGCTGAGGGTCGGTGCCCTGCGAAAACTTCATCGCCTCGCCAATCCGGACAGTGATCGTCCAGGGCTTCGCGAATTTCCTGCCGGCTTTCTTCACTTCAAATAATCCGTCAATTCGCATGGGCAGAACCGGAATGCCTAGATTTTCTGCCAGCAGCCCAATCCCGGCGCGGAATGGATTCATTTTTCCGTCGGTGGTGTATCGACCCTCTGGAAACACGAGTACGTTGTAGCCGCGATCGACCGCCTCGCCGGCATAGGCGAAACTGCGCCGGAAGCCTGCTTCGCGTGGCAGGGGAAATAAATTCAACAATGACACTCCCAAAATCCACTTCACGCGATCGTAAATCCGTCCTAGAAATCCGCGCTCCGGTGCAGGCGTACGCAGCGCTTCCAGCGCCTCTCCGCGAGTCGCGATGGCGAGCCGATGCCGAAAACGAGCCGGCAGCGCCGTCAAAATAAATCCCGGATCAACATCTCCAATATGATTCGAAACCACCAGAAGTGGCCCCTTCATCTCACGCAAATGTTCGCGCCCTTCGATTCGCGGCCGCCCCAGGAGCAGAATCGCAGGACGCATCAGCAAATAGTGCGCCAGCAGCCGAGCCCAGGTCACCGGCCAGCGCAAGGTCCAGTTGGGATAGTGATATCCCGGGCCCGACGCTTCGTTTCCACGCAGCATTCGTTCCAGATCTCCCACCGTGCGCACAGCGCCAAAGCGGCTCTCGCTCAGGTCTACCTGATAGCGGTCTTCCAGCGTGCTTAACAATTCCACGCGATCGAGCGAATTCAGTCCCAGGTCAGAGTCGAGAGACGCGTCTTCACTGAATCCCGTCGTCGATCGACCAGTAACCCGCGCAATCAACTCAGCGAGCGGCGTCTTCGCGCCAGTTTCGCCGGGCTGCCCCAGCAACTGCTTCTGCGCGACTTCTGCGATCACGTTTCGCCGCGGCTTCTGCGTGTTTGTCCGGGGAAAATCCTCCTGCGGCCACAGAATCCAGATACGCATTCGTTGATATTCGGCCAACGATTGATTCGCCCGCTTGACCACCTCTTCCAGCTTTACATTTTCCCGGCGGCCATCGCCCCACAGAATCAACACCGCGCACGGCTCCGCATTCCCGTCGCGCTCAATTCCAACCACCACACAATCCTTCACCTTCGGTTGCTTACGCAACGCCGCCTCAAGATCGTCGGGGTAAATATTCATACCCCCCGGCGTGACGATCACTTCTTTCTTGCGTCCCTTGAAATAAAGATTGCCGCCTTCATCGAGCGCACCAATATCGCCCGTTCGATACCATCCCTGCGCGTCCGAGACCTGGTGCGAACCCTGTTCATCCCAGTATCCAGACGCCACCCCTCCGCCGCGAACCAGAATCTCGCCGTCTTCCGCGAGTTTTACTTCGCGCCCCGGCAATACTTTCCCAATCGATCCCTTGCCCAAGCGAAACGGATGGTTCACGCTGACCAGCGACGTCGTCTCTGTAAGTCCGTATCCCTGGATCACCGCGTATCCCAGCCGGTCCCAGAATTCCTCCGTTACGTTATCCAGAGCGGCACCGCCTGAAATGAAGGCCCAGAACTTCCAGCCAAACTGTCGGCGAATCGCGCGAAACCTCCACCAGCGCCGCAGAAAGTGTTGCCCTCGAGCCACCCGAAACCGCTGCTGAAATTTTTCGCTTTCGCCGCGGTCTTCTAAATCGCGTTCGATTTTGTGCTTTAACGATTGCAGCATCCGCGGCACACTCACCAACACCGAGACGCGCTCGCGGCGGATCGTGTTCACCACTTCGGAGGGTTTCAGCTCGTCTTGAAAAATTACCGTACCGCCGAGCAGTGGCGGAAGAAACATTCCCAGGAACTGGCCAAACACGTGGCTAAGCGGCAGCAAGTTAAAAAAGCGCATCGGATGCACCCAGCGCTCATACTTCAGATAAGCGCGCATTTCGTGCTGCAGAGGATCGATGTTCGACAGAACGTTCCCGTGAGTGATGATCACGCCTTTCGGCTCGGCCGTCGTGCCCGACGTGAAAACAATCTGGAGTGCGTCGCCCCGCCCTACTACCACCTTCGGCGGCGCATCGGATGTCGGCTCGCCCGTCTGGCCGAGATTTTCCAGACTGACAGTCACCGCTTCGAATTTCTGCGCGACGCACTCTGTCGCATGACGCCGGGAAGCAACCAGCAACCTGGCGGAAACTTGCTGTGAGACTCGCATGGCAAAATCGAGCGAGGCACCGTCGTCCATGGGCACAACAATCACACCGCACAGAGCGCATCCGAAAAAAGCCGCGACCCATTGGGCCGAGTTCTCGCCCCACAGCGTTACCCGTTCGCCCTTGGAGATACCCCGCGTTTCCAGATTGTGGGCAAAGGCGAAGGCCATCTTCAGTATCTGTTGATAAGTAAACGATTCGGTACGGTATCCGCGACGCTGCCGGTAGGCGCACTCGTCGTCATGCGCTTGAAAAGTTTCCAGAAAGAATTCTGCGATTGATTCAGCCATGAAGTGAAGGCGTGAAGAAACAACCGGCTCTGTGCCTCTAGGCAAGTTTAGTAGCAGAAGGGAAGAAGCGCACATCCGCCGTGCGGATCTTTAGAAGTTGTCAGGAGAAGTTATCAAGATTTTCGCAGAAACGGTATCACGGTGCGCTAGAACGGCGCATGGCGGTCACCATATTCTTTCGGATAAAGAAGCTTCTTGCCCTCAGTCGCACGGCGCAGCTTTTCGTCCGCCTCGGGCAGCGAAACGGTTCGAATCCAAGCCATAACAATATTGCTTCTCGTTCGCGGTTTTTCTAGAATCGGCCGAAATTACACCGCCCTTCCGGCACTTCCTATAGCGCATTGATACTATCGAGCACTCAACGGGAAATCGCCGACTCTAGGGTCTATCATTTCTCCTGCTGATTCCCTTGGTAACCCATTCGTACACTCCCTTCTGGTAACCCTTGGTAACCATGCAGTTCATGACTTCCAGACGTACAATTGGCCTTGTCCGGTAGGTCCATCTGCCAATTTGTGGGATGGCCTTCGGAGCATGCCGGTGGTACCTGTCGTAGCCTACCGGGGAAAGTTCCCGAACTTTCGGCGCTTGTGGCGCCAAGACTAGGGTCTGGAGTTCGCACTCTTATGGCGTTGTTTGGGTTCAACAAGCAAAAGGCTCTTAACAATGCGGAGAAGTACGTCCAGCAGGGCAAAATCCAGAACGCCATTGCTGAGTACGAAAAGGTCCTCAAGAACGACGCCAAGGATCTGACGGTTACCAACACAGTGGGCGACCTTTATTCCCGCCTCGGCGAAACCGATAAAGCGACCGTGTGCTTCAAAACTGTGGGCGATGCCTATGCCAGCCAGGGTTTCACGGTTAAGGCCATCGCCATGTACAAGAAGATCTGCAAGCTGCAGAGCTCTTTGGAGAGCCTGCTGAAACTTGCCGAGCTTTACTCCCAGCAAGGTCTTTTCAATGACGCCCGCGCCCAGTATCTGCAAGTCGCGGAAGAATTCCTGAAGGCTGGCGAACTCGAGAATGCGGTTCGCATCTTCCAGAAGATTCTGGAAATGGATCCGGAAAACAGCAACATGCGGGTCCGCCTGGCGGAAGTGTATCTGCGACTTAGTAAAAAAACAGAGGCCTGGCAGATATTCTCCGCCGCAGCCGAAAGCCTGCGCTCCAAAGGATCGCTGAGCGGCGCCGAAGAAATTCTGCAGCGCATGCTGACTCTCGATCCCGGCAATACCTATGCCTTGCTCATGCAGGGCAAGAACATGATCGAGTCGGGCGACGCTGCCGGAGCGGTTGCGGTCCTGCAAAAAGTTACTGACATCGATTCCAATCCCGACGGATTGCGCGATCTGCTCAAAGCTTACTTGCAGACCGGCCAGCTCTCTGAAGCCGGAGCCGTGGCCAGCAAGCTGCTCTCCGTGCACAACGATCTGGGAGCGATTTCGAGCTTTGTCGACGCGCTCATGCATGCCGGCCAGTACGAAAACGCTCTGCAGGTTTTCGACCAGCACGCGGAACGGCTGTTGGCGGAAAATTCCGACAAAGTTGTCGACAGCCTGCACGCCATCATTGGCCACGTTCGCGACAATCCGGACTCGTTGCAGAAATTACTCGACCTGTTTCACAAAGCCGGAGACACCACCCACGTCAGCGAAGTCATGGAACTGCTGGCTCATGCCAGTGTGCAGGCGGGTGACCTGGCGCGGGCTCGCGATCTTTACCAGAAGTTGGCCACCGTCGAACCGGCGAATCCGCTGCACATGCAGAATTACCAGCAGGTCGTGAGTCAACTGAGCGGCGACGCCTCCGGGAATAAATTAATAACGCCGGAAGAAGCCGTAGTGCTGGTTGAGGATCTGGAAGCCCAGGCGCCCTCCGTCCATCAGCACTATTCGGACGAGATTTCGCTTGCGGTTCGCTCTGCTCTCACCGATGCGGAGCTATTCATTTCGTATAACATGCCCGCCAAGGCATTGGGCCCGCTGGTTGGCGCTTTGCCCATGGCGCCCGACGATCTCCGCATTAATCAGCGACTGGCCGCGTTGCATACCCGCGCGGGCCGTTTCGCCGAGGCTGCAGTCTGCTGCCGAACGCTGCAGCGTGTCTACTCCGAGGCTGAATACCCGGAAGAAGCGACTCGATACGGCGAACTTGCAGAGCGATATGAGCAACGTTCCTCGATCGCGCCCCCTGCAGCGGATGCGACTGGCGCACAAGTTCTGTCCGAGGTTGCTTCGTCCATATCCTCTACCGTTCAAAGTTCTGAGGATCACGATACCGACATTGGCCTGCCTGAGTTTTCCATCGGAGAGCCTTCTGTCGACGAAGTTACGCTTGAGGAAGAAGCCCCAGAAGATGCTGCGGCTGCGGTTCCTGCAGCTTCGCCGTGGCCCACCGCGCCCAAACAGGCCTCCGAAGTTACGGCCAAAGCTACGGCTGAATCAGAGTTTTCTGTCGTGGACGCGTCCTCTGCGCCCGCGGACGAGACAGATGCGTCATCCACTGAGATTGATCTCTCTTCGGAATGGGATGACGCCATCACCATTGAAACGGACACTCCGGGGACGGAACCGGCGGAAGTGGGAGATGCAGAGGCTCCCGCCGATGAAGTTCCCGAATCCAGCAAAGTCGCCGAGACTGTCGACGAAATTCGTTTCTATGTGGCTCAGGGCATGCCCGCGCAAGCCATGGCGGCCCTCGCCAAGCTTCAAACTCTGACCAGCGATCAAGCCAAGCTCGATCAACTCCGCGCTGAAGTGGAAGCTGCCGCCGAACCGGCGGAGGAAGACTCTTCTACGCCAGCGGAACCCGTATTCGAAGAACTTACGGCCGGCGATATCCCGAGCATCGAGGTTTCTCTTGAGGAACCTCCTGTCGCCGAAGCTACAACTGAAACACCAGCCGCCGATGAACCCGCAATTGTTGCTGCCGTGCCGGCAGTCGAAGAGATTCCGGGCGTCGCCGAAGCTGTAGTTGAACCCGAGTCTGCGCCCGTGGTTCCTGAGACCATACCGGGACCTGAACCGACCGTTCTAAAGGAATTTGTTTCCGATTTGGAAACGTCATTGGGCGATGGCTTCTTGCCTGAGACGGCAAAGTTAGTTCCCGCCGCGGCAACGCCGATACCCGCAGCCTTTGCTGTCTCCGCTTCAACTGCACACGCCGAGCCCGCAGCCGCAGCTGAAACCGCTGCACCGGTTCTTGGAGAGTT
Source organism: Acidobacteriaceae bacterium (assembly GCA_003132445.1). Taxonomy (GTDB): domain Bacteria; phylum Acidobacteriota; class Terriglobia; order Terriglobales; family Acidobacteriaceae; genus Sulfotelmatobacter. Next base: position 102,382 of record PKXU01000136.1, read on the forward strand.
TGTCGCCGACATTGAAGCGTCTCTCGGAGAAGATTTCTTAAAAGCTGCGCCGGTTGCTCAAGCGGAGCCTTTAGCGCCCGCAAAAGCTGCGCCTAAGCCAGCCGCTCCGATTTCTGAGCCGGTATTCGCCAAGCCAGCTGCCGTTCACCCGGTCGCCGCCCAGCCAGCCGTCGCCGCAAGGGTCATTCCGCCTTTGGCAGCCAGTGCTGCCGCATCGGCCTCGCCGGTGCATCACGTCGCACCGCCCCCGGCAACGGCGCCAGTGCAGGAGCCGACTCCAGCCGCCGCTTGGCAAGCTCCAGCCGTTCATGCTCCTACGCCGCAGCCGCCGGTTTCCCATGCTCCGGCTGTTCATTCTTCGGCCATTCCTGCTGCGACAGTCCACACGGCGCCTGTTTCTGCCGCTTCAGCTCATATTTCCGCCGCTCATGTTTCGCCAGCGGCCCCCAAAGCGTCGCCGTTCGGCGACGACGCTGGGGTTGATCTCGCCGAAATGTTTGGCGAACTTAAACACGATCTCGAAGCCGACGTCGCTTCTAGCGACGAGGATCCTGAAACTCATTACAACCTGGGCATCGCCTTCCGCGAAATGGGCTTGCTGGATGAAGCGATCGGAGAGCTGCAGAAGGCATGCCAGTCTTTCGATCACGGAAAGCCGTTTCCGCAGATCATGCAGACCTATACCTGGCTGGCGCAGTGCTTCCTGGAAAAAGGCGTACCCGAAGCCGCCGTTCGCTGGTATGACAAAGCTCTTAAGGTTTCCGGCATCGATAGCGAAACCCGCGTTGCGCTCCACTACGAACTGGCTGCGGCCTACGAGGCCGCCGGCGACAAGCCTTCCGCCGTGCATCACTTCATGGATGTCTACGGCAGCAATATCGATTACCGCGACGTCGCCGAGCGCATCAAGGCCCTGAAGTCGTAGAATAGCGCGATGGCTTTCCTCCCGAGTTTTCTCCCCTCGCGGTCCGGTGCGCGCTTTGGGGATATCTTTGCCGTCTCTCCATGGAGCCGCCGATGACGGAGCGGACGCCGTTTTCAAGAGTACCCGGGAATCCACCGCGGCCAGCTCCCGCGCAGGAAACGCGCACGGCCCTTCTGGCTTCTTCCCTTGATTCCGAAGCCCAGAACCATGGTCCAGTCAAGGTGTGGATGCATCGCGCCTCGGTCTTTCTCTTTGTATTGGTAAGTGCCGTGGCAGGAGTTCTTCTCATCATTCTGCCCTGGACTCCGGAGTGGACGGACAATTATTTATTGCTTTCGTTTCCCGGTTTGCGCTCGATAGTTTCTAACGGTTTTTTCCGCGGCCTGTGCAGCGGCCTAGGCCTGCTCGATATCTGGATTGGGTTCTGGGAGGCGCTTCACTATCACGAGCAGCAATAATGAAAAGGTTCAGCGCATGCCAAGCCGGTTAACGGCGAAAGGGCGCCAGCGCAAGCCGAGGGGCAAGTTCCGGAGCGACGCTAACAGACGAGTAAAGCCGGAAAGGGCGCACGAGGATTGGAAAGCACCCGTGCAATTACGGATGATCCAGAACGCGACTTCTTCCATGACTAATCACTTCTATGACTGACCACCTCAAATCCGCGCCCGTAGCTTACGAAAACCCTTCGTTCCTGAACAGTCCAGACGGACGCATTCTTCGCATCATGGCCGAATATCAAGAACCGCTGGCGCGCTTCCGTCGCGAGCAAATTCAAGACACCGTCGTCTTCTTCGGCTCAGCTCGCTTCACAGGACGGACCCACGCCACGAAGAATCTTGACGTCCTTAGGCGGAACGAAACCGCGCGGCCTGCGGCTGAACTCGAAAAAGACCTGAAACGCGCACAGGCCGGGGTCGACATGGCCCATTATTACGACGACGCGCGCCGCCTCGCTCACATGCTCACCAAATGGTCGATTCAGATTCCTGCCCGCCGCCGCCGTTTTGTCGTTACTACGGGCGGAGGTCCCGGCATCATGGAAGCTGCCAACCTTGGCGCCCACGAGGCCGGAGGAAAAACCATTGGCCTCAACATCCAACTCCCCTTCGAACAGAGCCCCAATCAGTACATCACTCCCGCGCTGAACTTTCAGTTCCACTATTTTTTCATGCGCAAATTCTGGTTCGCATATCTTGCCAAAGCCCTGGTCATCTTTCCCGGCGGCTTTGGCACCATGGACGAACTTTTCGAAATCCTAACGCTCGCGCAAACCGACAAACTGGCCAAGAAAATTCTGGTCGTCATCTATGGCAGCGAGTACTGGCATCGCATTATCAACTTTCAAGCCTTCGTCGACGCCGGCACCATCTCCCCGGCTGATCTCAATCAATTCAAGATCGTCGATTCCCCTGATGACGCGTTCGAGTTTCTGCGCGACGGCCTCACCAAACACCATCTCGGCGGCGTGCCCAAGAAAGAAGGCGAAACGCTCCCGGAAATTGCCAAAACCAGACCGTAGGACAAAGATAACTTTACAGACGCGAATCGGCGAATGCACGAGTGCGAGAGTGAAATCAATCGGCCTCAGAGAAGCGAATGAAATACCCAGAACTCTCCGGGCAAGTTTAGTGCATTAAACTTCATGGAATGCACGGCAACTTCCTTCTCTACTACATCACCGACCGCACGGCCTTCCCGGGCGACGAAACCTCGCGCCGAAGCCGCCTGTTGGCAAAAATTGCGGAAGCCGCCCACGCTGGCGTCGACTACATTCAACTCCGCGAAAAAGATCTTTCGACCCGTGACTTGGAATCGTTAGCTCATGAAGCGGTGAGAGTAATCCGCGAGAGTTGTCCACTGAAAGCTGAGGGTCGAGAACGAAAGTCTGCGCTGCTGATCAACTCCCGAACCGATGTCGCTCTCACCGCTCGCGCCGACGGCGTGCATCTCCGCTCCGAGGACGTCTCTCCGGAAGATGTACGGACAGTATGGCAATGTGTCGCGGGCCCTCGCGATCCTGAAAACTCACGCCAAAAACCGCTGATCGCAGTTTCCTGTCACTCAGCGACAAAAGTAACCCAAGCCGCCGCCAGCGCAGCGACCTTTGCCGTTTTCGCCCCCATCTTCGAAAAAAAGGACGCGTCACCTGCAGGCTTGAAACTTCTTCGGGAGGCATGTGTCGCAAATATTCCAGTCCTCGCCTTGGGCGGAATTACTTTAGCCAACGCCCAGTCCTGCCTGGCAGCCGGAGCAGCCGGCATCGCCGCCATCCGCCTTTTCCAGGAAAAGGACATTGCCGAAGTTGTGGAACAATTGCGCGGCTAGCCCATCCACTTCGCCCCGGTCTTCAGACCGCAGGAGCAGCAGTGTTTTACGTGTTTTCAGCGAGTTATAGTTTCCAGAAAAGCGTATAGTTTGCGGCTAAGTGGCAGTCAGGTGCCAGTAAGTTTTTCAACATGAACACGAATCGAGTTTGTTGTCAATCCACAAACTCTCTAGTCAACTAGGGGTCAGCCCGGATAGAAGTGCTGATTGATCCAACTCATAATCGGTTTGAACCCGGAGAAGAGTGATGACCTGTATTGCCGCTTTGGCTCTTCAACTTCTCAGCAAGACCACTGATGCACACGCAGCGATTTTTTCGCGCGAGTGGTGGATCACCGTTTTTTTGGTGGGCCTTGCCATACATCTCCTTGCGTCATATTTGAAGCCGCATCTGGATCAAATCGGAGGTTGGTTTTCACGAGCTTGGACCAACAGGAATGAGGCGCGTGCCAAAGCACGGCAGGAACGAGTTGACACCCTCAAGCGAAGTCGGAGGGCAAAAGCGAATGCGACAACGGAAGAGCTCCGCGCACGTCTTTCAGGGCTTCAATGGATGGCTTTCTCCACTGTATTCCTTGTCGTATTCGTAACTTCTCCATCCCCCCATCACCGGTGGGACAATATCGCTATCCTGATTATCACGATATTCGTTCTAGTCTCAGGAGCTAATGCGTTTTCTAAAGGAAACGACATCCACATTGACATGCTTGAGGCAGAGGAACAACAGCGTGAGGCACAGAAAAATCGTATCGAAGCGGAGATGGAAGAAACTTTGTCGCAACTAGGACTACCGGATGACAACGGTGACCCAAAAGGCCCTTCAGACAGCACTTCCTTGCGCGGCAGGGTTGGTTAGAGTTTTCAAGCTATGACAATCGAAGCGTGGAACATACTGCTCAGTTCAGTGATCTTGGTTTTGACGACGGCTGGAGGTCTGTGGCTCAAGTACGTTGTTGACCAACAATCGAAGTCAAAAGACACGGCTATTCAAGCACTCGAAGGAGTTGTCAAATTCAAAGATGCTCACATCGCCTTGAGGGTAACACTGCCCCTGCAATAGCAAAAGCCTACACTGACATGAGGGGGCACGCCAATCTGATGACCGAGGAATACCAAAAACTGTCGGCGCAGTTTGAGGAAGTTACGCAAGAACAACACGCGGCTCGACACACGCTTCTAGTAAAGATTCTCGCGGGTGAAATTGTAGGCTGGAGAACAGCAGCCGAAATCATACAAGAGAGCGTTGGGAAGTTGGTTGATGATGAGACTATCGACCCTAAGTTTGCGGCTGAACTTCAGAATAAGTTCATCGACGGTCTTAAGACCACCGCCGAGCAAATGCGTCGGGCGATAAACACTGAGCTTGGCATCATCGTGGAAGGACGACTTGATGGAGAGACTCCAGAAACTTGAGTGAGGCAGGCCGTGCGGTCATCACCTGAAGGCAACCGAACCAAACACGGCCCTTACCCATCACAGGCAGAGCGTTACAACGTTTTTCGAGTGCCGATGGTGATGTGTCACTACTTCGACTACGTCTCCCGGTGGGCTTTAGCCCCTGAGGTCAGAATGGCTAGCCCGTCCACTTCGCCCCGGTCTTCAGAACCTGCATCACCTTCGCCAGCCGCCGCTTCTTCGTTTCGTCCTGCTTCGCCCCCGCAATCCAAACAGCAATTTCTTTTTTGTGAGTGAAGGGCAACTTGTCCCATCGTTCCCGCGCTGCCTTGCTCTTCGCCAACTCTTTTTTCAGTTCCGCCGGAGCCTCCACGGTGCGCGGCTCGATATCTCGTTCCATCACTACTTCGACCACATCACCCGTCCTGGCCTTCGCCCCTTCCCGCATCGTCTTGTTCACGGCCATTCCGTGGCACCCTCCCATCGGCATTAACGACGATCTGAACGGAAAGCCGTTGATCATCCCCCCTACTGGCACGCGCGCCCGCGTGCCAAACGTTTTTGGCACATCAAATGGGGCGTTGAGCCAAGCCGCCGAATTTCCTGCTTCGCCCTCCAATTTCACCTTGAATCGTAGCTTCTTCTCTGTCATTGCACCTCCTCCCGCCATCGGCCGCTGGTAAACTTTATATCTGTTGAAGAAAACCCGGCAACTTCAATGACGCTCACTCGCGCCATTTCAAACACCTCGGCTCTCGCGCTCGAACCATTGTTAGTCGAAATTCCCGCTGCGTGGTTTCTGATGGGCTCGACCGCGGGCCAGGATTGCGAACGTCCGGTCCATCGCGTTTGGGTCGACGCTTTCTTGCTAGCCGCCACGCAAGTTACCAACGCCGAGTACACGCGTTTTCTCAGCGCAACCAACATAGCGCCGCCACCGTTCTGGCAAGATCCAAACTTCAATCATCCCCAGCAACCCGTTACGGCAGTCTCCTGGTTCGAAGCCACGCGATACTGCGAATGGCTCCGCAACGAAACCGCTCGCGCCTACCGCCTGCCGACAGAAGGCGAATGGGAACTTGCCGCTCGCGGCGGTCTCGAACAGAAGAACTTTCCCTGGGGTGACGCTCCTCCGCAATCGCTGTCCGATTACGCCACGCGCTGGCAAACCGGCCCCGAGCCCGTCGCGCGCTACGCTCCCAATGCTTTCGGCTTGTTCGACATTTGCGACAATGTCCACGAATGGTGCAGCGACTGGTACGACCCGAACTACTATGCCATTTCCCCTGAGCGAAACCCGCGCGGCCCTGACGAGACCAAACGCAAATCTTCCCGCGGAGGATCCTGGCGGCACCACATCAAAGTTGCCCGCTGCTCCGCCCGTTCCAGCATCCCTCCTGAGTTCCAATACGCCGACTACGGCTTTCGGATCGCCTGTGATGTGCGGTACCTGGGTGAGCGCCGGCCTAATTCGTCGACTGTCGCGAGGTATTTTTCAGTTTAATTTCTGCCGAACTAGACTTCCCGCAAGAAACTGAAGTGGTATCTTTGTTCCGCAGAAAACCCAGAGGAATCAAGATGAACGGAGATGCACGCTACGGTACATTGTTCAAATGCCTACTCGCTCTGGCGACGTGCGTACATCCCGGGCTTGCCCGTGCCCAAGCCGTTGAACACGCACCTGAGAAAATCATCATCGATACCGACATCGGCGACGACATTGACGACGCGTTTGCGCTCGCTCTAGCTGTGAAAAGTCCAGAGCTGCAGATTCTGGGTGTAATGACTACATTCGGCGATACGGAGGCTCGTGCCAAGCTGACGGATCGCTTCTTAGCGGAAATTGGACGTCCGAAGATTCCCGTGCTTGCGGGAAAAGCAACGGCGACGAAGAATCAAATGTCGCAGCGAAAGTATGGTGAGGTCACGCATTTTGCCAAGACCTCACACGCAGACGCCGTGGAGTTCCTGCTCCAACAGATTCAAAAATATCCGGAGGAGATCACGCTGATCGCGATTGGCCCGCTGATGAATGTGGGAGCAGCCATAGACAAAGATGCGGCCACATTTCTAAAACTGAAGCGGGTGGTTCTGATGGGAGGATCGATCCGCCGCGGGTATGGTGATTTGGGATACACGGCTCCAGTTCCGCCCATGCCTGAGTGGAACATTTTGAATGACGTCTCTTCCGCGCGAAAATTGTTTGCCTCGGGCGTGCCGCTCTTCGTAATGCCGCTCGACTCCACGCAGTTGAAGATGGATGAGGTGAAGCGTGCATTTTTATTTAGCCAGGGAGCCGCGGTTACTGATCAACTGGCTGTGCTATATCACTTGTGGGGGCAAGAGACGCCAACGTTGTTTGATCCCATGACCATCGTCTTTGCATTGCGTCCCGATTTGTGTCCGGTGCAGAAGATGCACATTGCTATCGATGAAAAGGGCTTCACGCGCGAAGAACCCGGCCCGCCGAATGCGCAAGTCTGTCTCGATTCGAACGCCGAAGACTTTTTTAGGTTTTATTTGAAGCGCGTAGCGACACCGTAGCAATAAAAATCATTGGCTTTCACAAGGGGCTTATGCGTTCCGATGAAATCGCAAGACGCCGATTTCTTAAGGCGGCAGGCGCTGGAATCGTCGGTGGAACTCTGATCGCGCCGCCTGAAAGCACCATCGCCCAGGATGCAGAACGCAAGGCCGTCCATGACGTGAGAGCCTTCGGAGCCAAAGGCGACGGGAAGACGCTCGACACTCCCTCGATTAACCGCGCCATCGAGGCAACTGCCGCAGCGGGCGGCGGAACGGTTTGTTTCCCGGCGGGAAATTATCTCGCTTATTCCGTCCGTCTCAAGAGCCGCGTGGGTCTTTATCTCGCGCACGGCGCAACTCTTTTGGCGGCAGAGACGCCCGCGGATGGCGCGAACGGCGGCTATGACGCAGCGGAGTCAAATCAACCGTGGGAAAACTATCAGGATTTTGGCCACAATCACTGGCACAACAGTTTGATTTGGGGCGAACGACTGGAAGACATTTCAATTTGCGGTCCGGGTCTCATCTGGGGAAAAGGCCTGAGCCGCGGCTGGGCAACTGGACCCAAGGCAGAGCAGCCCGGGGCCGGCAATAAGGCCATCGCCCTTAAGAACTGCCGCAACGTGTTGCTGCGGGATTTTTCCATTCTGCACGGTGGCCATTTCGGCATTCTCGCGACGGGCGTCGACAATCTGACCATCGACAATTTGAAGATCGATACCAACCGCGACGGCATGGACATTGACTGTTGCCGCAACGTCCGCATCTCAAATTGCAGCGTCAACTCGCCCTGGGACGACGGCATTTGTTTAAAGAGTTCTTTCGCGCTGGGATATGCTCGGGCAACAGAGATGGTCACGATCAGTAATTGCCTCGTCAGCGGAAGCTACCAGGAGGGCGCACTACTTGACGCCACCTGGAAGCGGTTCGGCCCCAATGAGAAAGTACCTCGAACCGGCCGGATCAAGTTCGGAACGGAATCAAACGGTGGCTTCAAGAACATCACCATCTCAAATTGCGTTTTTGACGGTTGCAATGGGCTGGCCATCGAAACTGTGGATGGCGCGGTAATTGAAGATGTGAGCATCACCAACATTACGATGCGCGATCTGGTGGGCGCACCCATTTTTCTGCGGCTAGGCGCGCGCATGCGGGGGCCGGCAAATGCTGCCGTAGGCGCGTTGCGGCGGGTAATACTGAACAACATTACTTGCCAAAGCGCTGCCTCACCGCTTATCTGCTCGATTCTGGCGGGAATTCCAGAGCATCCCATTGAAGACCTCAAGCTCAGCAACGTCATCATCTTTCATCAAGGCGGAGGAACCAAAGACGACGCGATGCGCGTGCTTGCCGAGAAAGAAAAAGATTATCCCGAGCCCAGCATGTTTGGAACAACTCCTGCGCACGGCTTTTTTATTCGCCACGTTCAGGGGCTGGAGATGGAAGGAATCAAGATCGAACACTCCAACGAAGATGCGCGTCCGGCCTTCGTTCTTACGGATGTACAGGGCGTCGATTTTGAGCGTGTAAAAGCTCCCTCAGGCTTGGGCGTGCCAACGTTTACGCTGAATGATGTTCGGGATTTCAGTATCTCTCGAAGTAAGCCAGTGCCCGATACCGCTCTGGAAACGGCGGACCATAAGGAACTTTAACCATCCAATCCCATCGCCAGTTCTTTGGATGAAGTACACTTTTCGGATGAAAAATTCGCTTCATCTGTTCCACTGCTTCGTCGCCCTGTTAGCCATCCTCTTCGCGCTGCTGCAACTTTGCGCAGCGCAGAAAGTTGCGATCACATTTGATGATCTGCCGCTGAATGGAGAGCTTCCACCGGGAATGACGCGTGTAGAAATCGCCGGGAATGCCTTAGCGATCTTGAAATTACGTCATGTCCCTCCTGTGTACGGCTTCGTCAATGCCAAACGATTGGAGGGCAACGAGGATGCCGCGCAGGCACTGAAGTTGTGGGCAGACGCGGAGCCGGTGGGAAATCACACATACTCGCATATGGATTTGAACGCCAATCCGCCCGAAGCATTCGAGCGCGAAATCGGGGAGAATGAGCCAGTGTTGGAGTTGGTCGCGGCCAAAGATGCGAACTGGCACTGGCTGCGCTATCCCTTCTTACGCGAGGGAGACACAATCGAGAAACGGCGTGCAGTGCGCGCTTTTCTTCAGGCGCATCAGTATCGCATAGCTCAGGTTACGCTGGACTGGGAAGACTACATGTGGAACAGCGCTTACGCGCGCTGCGCGGCGAAAAATGACGCCGCGTCGATTGCATGGCTGCGGTCGAGCTATCTGAATACCGCCTCGGCCTATTTGGATGCGGGACGAGATTTAGCAAAGTTGGTATATGGGCACGACATCAATCATGTGCTGCTCCTGCATCTGGGGGCGTTCACGAGCACAATTCTTCCCGATGCGCTCGATCTGTTGCAGAAAAAAGGATTCAAACTGGTAACTCTGGAGGAGGCTGAAAGTGACCCCGCGTATGCAACCGATCCGGACGCAGGATCGAAAGATGGAGGCACGTTGCTCGATCAGTGGTGGAAGCGAAGAAAATCAAATATCCTGCTGTGGCAGGAAGCCCTACAAAGAGGTGCGCGAAATATGCAAGTGAGCGTATGGCCAGTGAGAGCATATGGCGAGTGAGAGAGATCCCCTCGCAGAACATCTGACTTCACCGCGACCAACGCCGTAAAACTGGCGGTTCTACTAGCCGCGAAAAAACTCGTAACCTTCTCAGTCCCTTATAATCAAAAGATTCTTTATGGCTGCCATTCTTGAGCGGATTATTGCAGCTACGCAGCGTCGCGTAGGCGAAGTCAAGCGCCAGGCGGATTACCGCGAACTGGAACGAAAGGCCGAACTTCATGTGCCGCGCGGCTTTCGGCGGGCACTGCAGTCGAAAAGTCGCGAAGGAGTGGCCATAATCGCGGAATTGAAGAAAGCATCGCCCTCGAAGGGACTGATTCGGGCGGATTTTCATCCCGCAAAATTGGCATGGGAACTCGAGAACGCAGGAGCTGCGGCGCTGTCCGTTCTTACCGATGAAGAATTTTTTCAGGGCTCGCTGGGAAATTTGCGAGAGGCCTCGGCGGCGGTGAAGATTCCTTGTCTGCGAAAAGATTTTATTGTGGACGAATTTCAGCTGCTGGAAGCACGGGCTAATGCGGCTGATGCAGTGTTGTTAATTGTGGCAGCGCTATCGGCTCAGGAGTTGAGTGCGCTCGCTTCAGGGGCACGTCAGCGCGGGCTGGATGTGTTGTGCGAAGTGCACGATAGTGAAGAATTGCAGCGGGCGCTGGATGCAGGATGCGACTTGATAGGCGTGAACACTCGCGATCTGCGGACGTTTAAAGTGAATCTGGAAGCGGCGTTTAAACTGGCTGAGAGATTTCCGGCTGGCGTTGTGCGGGTCGCGGAGAGCGGGATTCATTCTGCCGAGGACGTGGCAAAGCTGCGAGCCGCGGGGTATGACGCGTTTCTGGTAGGAGAGTGGCTGATGCGGGCGGAGTCGCCTCGACAAGCGTTGCAACAGCTGATGCGGGTACCGAGTCGCGAGCACGGGGTACCGAGCGCACGGTAGGAAAGTCCCCACATCTCGCGAAGGGCGCGCAATTAGGTCCGAATTTTGCTAGCAGCTGACAACTGTTTTTATGACTTGGGTGAAGATTTGCGGGATGACGAATTTGGAGGACGCGCTTGTGGCGGTGGAAGCGGGAGCGGACGCGGTGGGATTTGTGTTTTACGAAAAGAGTCCGCGGAGGATTAGTGCCGAGGCGGCGCGGGAAATTGTTAAGAAGTTGCCGGACAACGTGGAAAAGGTGGGAGTATTTGTCAATGAAGACGTCGAACGCGCCAATGACATTCTGCAGCAGGTCGGCCTTACAACTGCGCAGGTATATTCGAAATCGATTGGCAAGTGGTTATCCTGGCACGTTGGTAGCGAACGGAAGCTAATGATCGCGGTGCCTGGAAGCTCTCTGAATGACGATTTGCTCATCACGTTCGGCTCGGCCGAGAAGCCGCTGTCTGCAATCGTCGTCGATTCAGGTTACGGGGAACGGCCCGGCGGTACGGGAGAACGCTTCGACTGGGAGGGCGCGAAAATTGGGATCTGGGGGTTAGAGAAGGAGGTCCCCGTCGTCGTGGCCGGTGGTCTGAGCCCGGAAAATGTTAACGAAGCGATCAAGATCTTGCGTCCCTGGGGAGTCGACGTTGCTTCCGGAGTGGAATCGCAACCAGGGAAAAAGGATCCGAAGAAGGTACGGGCGTTTGTGAAGGCGGTGCGGGATACCGATAGAAAGACGTGTTAGCAATGGCGACCAGTCCAAGAACAACGAAGTTCAAACTCCCCACCCTAGCCGCAAAGAGTGCGGCTAGGATGGGGCACCCGCATGCTTCTTCCTCTCGAGTTTCTGCGCCTGTGACTGAGCCCGGTCGCTTTGGCGTTTATGGTGGACGTTATGTTCCCGAAACTTTGATGGCGGCGCTCGAGGAATTGGAGCGCGAGTATAACAAAGCCAAGCTCGACCGGAAATTTCAGGCACGGTTAGAGGAGCTACTGCGCACGTACGCCGGACGTCCGACGCCGTTGTTTTTTGCGCGAAGGCTCACGCAGAAATTGGGTGGGGCAAAGATTTATTTGAAACGAGAAGATCTGCTCCATACCGGGGCGCACAAGATTAATAACTGTCTGGGGCAGGGCCTGCTGGTCGAGCGCATGGGCAAGCATCGCGTAATCGCCGAAACTGGCGCCGGACAGCATGGAGTCGCGACTGCGACGGTATGCGCTCTGTTGGGTTTTGAATGCGTCGTGTACATGGGAACCGAAGACATGCGACGACAGGAATTGAATGTCTTCCGCATGCGCCTGCTGGGAGCGGACGTGCGCGGAGTCGATTCGGGATCGCGCACTCTCAAAGATGCGATCAACGAGGCGATGCGCGACTGGGTCACCAATGTTCGCGCCACGCATTATTTATTGGGAAGCGTATTGGGAGCGCATCCGTACCCGACCATGGTGCGCGATTTTCATCGCGTGATTGGACGCGAGGCACGGGCGCAGATTTTGAAAGCTGAGGGAAAGTTGCCGGCTGCGATTATTGCGTGCGTGGGCGGAGGGTCGAACGCAATCGGAATTTTTTACGATTTTCTTAACGACAAAAAGGTTCGCCTGATCGGCGTAGAGGCCGGCGGACGTGGCGACGCCCTGGGCGATCATGCAGCGCGGTTTCGCGGAGGGTCGCCGGGAGTTTTGCAGGGGACATATTCTTATGTGCTGCAGGATTCGGGAGGACAGATTGCGCTAACGCATTCGGTGTCGGCGGGACTGGATTATCCGTCGATCGGCCCCGAGCACGCAGCGTTGCGGGATTCGGGGCGGGCCGAATACGTGCCCGCTTCAGACGCGGAAGCGCTCGAGGCGACGACCTTGCTGGCGCGAACGGAAGGAATTATCCCGGCGCTGGAATCGGCGCATGCGGTTGCAGAGGTGCTGAAGCGTGCGCCGAAGATGAAGAAATCGGAGATCGTGATCGTCAATATTTCCGGGCGCGGAGATAAAGATATCGGGATCATGCGGGAAAACCTTAAAATCGATCGCTGATTGCGGTTTTTTAATTGTTAACTGAGAACTTCACAACCAGGTGCCGTCGAGGTTCATTCAACAATCAGAAATCAACAATCAGAAAGTTTTAATGCCTCTCACCTTCTACAAGAAACCGGCGCTGGTGGTCTATGTGACGTGCGGAGATCCCAATCTCGCCACCACGCGGGAAATTGTATTGGCCGCGATTGCGGCGGGCGCCGATGTGATCGAACTGGGAGTACCATTCAGCGACCCAGTGGCGGACGGCCCAGTGATTCAGCGAGCGAGTGAGCGTGCCCTAAAACATTCGACTTCACTCGGCCAGGTGCTGACTCTCGCGGCCGAGATCAGGCAGCACGCGCAGTCAACGGGACTGATCGTCTTCTCCTATCTGAATCCGGTTTTGCGCATGGGCATGGACAGATTTTGCAAAGTCGCCCGGGCGGCTGGAGTGGACGGCGCACTGATCACAGACCTTCCCGTGGAAGAAGCGGCGGAATACTTGCGTGTAATGCGGGCGTATGATCTTTCTCCAATATTTCTGGCGGCGCCGACCAGCCCGGATGATCGCTTGCAGCGGATCGCGGATGCGTCGCGAGGATTTATATATGCAATATCGCGAACCGGCGTGACGGGCCAAAGGCAGCAACTGGCCGGCGATGCACGGAAACTTGTGCGGCGCTTGCGGCGCTTCACCAAACTGCCCATTGCGCTCGGCTTTGGCATTTCCACGGCCGAACAGTTCACTGAAATGGGCGCCTTCGCCGACGCCGTAGTGGTAGGCAGTGCAATTGTAGAAACGGTTGAGCGGAATTCCGGTCGCGAGGCAATCGCGGTGCGTGAGTTTGTAGAAGAGTTGTTGGCGGTTACTCCGCAGCTGGCGGCGACTTCCAATTGAAAGCCGCTCTTGGGTAATGGTTGTTCAAACTTGTGGTTGCTGAAAGCTGTGAAGCTACTCCTCATGGACATTGAAGATTGGCGAAGGAAAATCGACGACTTGGATCGCAAACTGGTGGAACTGCTGAGCGAGCGGGCTCGGGCGGCAGTCGCAATTGGACGGCTCAAGCGCGACACGAACTTGCCCATCTATGAGCCGGATCGGGAGCGCACCGTCTTTGCGAATGTGCAGGAGGCAAATCCAGGGCCGCTGGCGGGGCGCGATCTGGTGCGGATCTACGAGCGCATAATTGATGTCATGCGGAATGTCCAGAAGGAAGAAATTGTGCCGAAGACGGAAACGCCCGATGCGGATACGGAGTTCGATTCGGAAGTGAATGATTGAAGTAACCCGCGGCCATCGCCTCTCGACTGAGTGGAGAAACTGATGGCTGATGGCTGACGGCTGAAAGCTAAAGGCTTTTTCCTATGATAGTGGCAATGCAGGAAGGCGTGGACGAACAACTGATCCAGCAGGTGATTGAGCACCTCGTGAAGATCGGTTTTGAAGTACACCGCTCCACGGGCGCGCGCATGACCGTGCTGGGCGCAGTGGGTTCCGGAATTGATTTCGATATTCGCAACCTGGAGTTACTGCCGGGCGTGCAGGAAGTTCACCGCATCAGTTCGCCGTACAAGTTGGCGGGGCGAAGTTTTCGCCCCGAGGGAACGATCGTTAAGTTAGCCAATGGAATCGAAATTGGCGGTAACAAAATTGTGGTCATGGCCGGCCCTTGCTCGGTGGAATCGCGCGAGCAGATTTTTACCACTGCTGAGGCCGTGGCAAAATCCGGCGCAAAAGTGCTGCGGGGCGGGGCATTCAAGCCGCGCAGCTCTCCCTATTCGTTTCAGGGGCATGGAGAAGACGCGCTGAAGTTGATGCGCGAAGCTGCGGAGAAATTCGCTCTGCTGGTGATCAGCGAGGTGATGGAAATTTCGCAGATTCCCATGATGTTGCCGTATGTCCACATCCTGCAGGTAGGCGCCCGCAACATGCAGAACTTTAATTTACTGCGCGAACTCGGCAAGGTGCGCAAGCCGGTGCTGCTGAAGCGCGGGATCGCGGCTACGCTGGAAGAGCTGCTACTGTCGGCCGAATACATAATGGCCGGCGGAAATTACGAGGTCATTCTGTGCGAGCGTGGCATTCGCACGTTTGAAACTTACACCCGCAACACAATGGACATTTCCGCGATTCCAATCATTCATAAGCTGTCGCATTTGCCCATGACCGCAGATCCGTCTCACGGAACTGGCCGCCGCGACAAAGTTTCACCCATGGCCCGGGCGTCGGTAGCGGCGGGAGCGGATGCGCTGCTCATTGAAGTGCATTCCAATCCGGACAAGGCCTTATCAGATGGGGCGCAGTCGCTGTTTCCAGAGCAGTTCGCGAAACTGATGGATGAGTTGCGGATGATTGCGCCGGCAGTAGGACGGAAGATCGCTTAGGGATGCTTTCACGACAGAGGCGCAGAGAGACGGTAAAAGGCAAACGCGAAATCCGGGCCTAACTCGATATTCCCTATTCCTCGATCGAAGCCGAAGTCGAACATCCAAAGATTGTTTCTCTGTGCCTCTGTGGTGAGATATTTTTCATGCCAATTCGGCAAATCACGATCATCGGTACGGGGCTGATTGGCGGGTCGCTCGCGCTCGCGCTCAGGAAAAAGAAATTCGCCGGACGGATTGTAGGATGCGATCGCGAAGGGACGCTCGAGCGGGCGCGCATGCGTGGCGCAATCGACAACGGTACTGCGAATCCGGGAGACGCAGTGCGTGGGAGTCAGGTGGTGGTTCTGGCGACCCCAGTCTTAGCAATCGTCGATCTGATAGAGCGCCTCGGGCCGTCACTTGCCCCTAAAGCTCTGCTCACCGACGTTGGCAGCACCAAGAGCGCCGTGGTCGAGCGCGCGGTGAAAGTCTTTGGGAAGAATGCGGGCAGGCGATTTCTGGCGGGGCATCCGATGGCGGGCAAGGAAATGAGTGGCGTGGACTACGCGGATCCGGATTTGTTTCAGAAAGCGGTTTGGTTTATAACTCCGCTGCCCGAACAGAATTTAAACGAAGGATTATTCGCGGAGTTCGCCGGATGGATCGATCGGATCGGATCGCGCATCGCCATGTTGCCCGCCGAGGAGCATGACCGGCTCTGCGCCTGGATCAGTCATCTCCCGCAAATGATTTCGACTGCGCTGGCGGCAGCGCTCGTTGAAGAGTTCGGGGACCGGGCTCCGCTATTGGCTGCCGGTGGACGCGCACTGCAAGAGATGACCCGAATTTCGGCAAGTCCTTATTCAATGTGGCGCGACATTGCAATCAGCAATAAAGCAAACCTGGGAAAAGCCCTATGGAAGGTGGAGCAGCGGCTGGCGCATATTCGCGAAAACCTCGCAACACGGCAATTGGCGGAAGAATTTGAACAAGCCCATGCGTTGCGAAAGCCTCCGAGAAAAAAGGCAATCGCCGATTGATGACTTCCGGTTACTGACTACTGATTTTAAAATGGCAGGTCATTCAACAATCCGTAATCAAAAATCGGCACTTCGTTTTATACAATGCGGATGCTATGAATAAAGTTGTGGCCAACGCAGATGAAGCCATTCGCGACGTCTTTGACGGTGCGACCATCATGATCGGGGGCTTCGGACTGTGTGGGATGCCGGAGAACCTGATTCGCGCACTGGTACGCAAGGGTACGAAGAATCTGCACACGATCAGCAACAACGTGGGCGTCGATGGCGTGGGCAATGGATTGCTTCTGGCCGCCGGCCAGATCGTGCATCATATTGGGTCGTATGTGGGAGAAAATCGCTTGCTCGAGGAAATGGTGCTGAAAGGAACGATCCGGCTAGATCTGGTGCCGCAGGGAACTTTTTCAGAGCGGATTCGTGCAGGTGGAGCGGGAATTCCGGCCTTTTATACGCCGACCGGTGTGGGAACGATTGTCGCCGAAGGCAAAGAAACACGTGAATTTGACGGACGCACCTACGTGATGGAGCGCGGCCTCAAGGCGGACTTTGCATTTGTGAAAGCGTGGAAAGGCGATCGCGAAGGAAATTTGACTTATCGCAAGACCGCGCGCAATTTTAATCCCATGATGGCGACCGCGGCCAAGATTGCGATTGCCGAAGTGGAGCATTTAGTGGATGCGGGAGAGTTGGACGGAGATCAGATTCACACGCCTTCGATTTATGTGAAGCGCATTTTCCAAGGCGAACTGTATGAGCGGCGTATTGAGCGGAAAACGGTTCGAAAGGCCTAGTCGGTGTGGAAAAACTCTCGGCGATGTTTCGCGTTATCGAATATAGGGATCCTTCGACTGCGTTTTGCTTCGCTATTTGCGAAGCATAATCCTCGCTCAGGATGACAGGTCGGTGGTTGGCCGACAATGATGAACAAAACTAGTAAAGATGTCGACAAGCGCGAGCGGATTGTGAAGCGGGTTGCGCGCGAGTTGCGCGATGGATTTTATGTGAACCTCGGCATCGGAATGCCGACGTTGATTGCCAACCACGTGCCTCGCGGCATCGAGGTCACTCTGCAGTCGGAAAACGGCATGCTGGGAATTGGGCCCTATCCGATCGAGGGCGAAGAAGATCCTGACTTGATCAACGCAGGCAAGGAAACTGTCAGCGAAATGCCGGGGACGTCCTATTTTTCGAGCGCCGATTCGTTTGCCATGATTCGCGGCGGGCACATTGATTTGAGCGTGCTGGGCGCAATGGAAGTCGACGAATCGGGAAGCTTGGCGAACTGGATGATCCCAGGGAAGATGGTGAAAGGCATGGGCGGCGCGATGGATCTGGTCGCCTCAGCGCGACGCGTGGTCGTAGCGATGGAGCACACAACACGCGACGGCGCGCCGAAGATTTTGAAAAAGTGCACGCTGCCACTGACCGGAGTGAACGTGGTCGACACGATTGCGACCGAGATGGCCTACATCCGCGTAACGCAAAAGGGTTTGGTGCTGGAGGAAATAGCGCCGGGGCTGTCGGCCGACGATGTGCAACGCGCGACCGAGGCGCGGCTGATTGTGAGTCGTGCGCTGAAGGTGATGCAGAGCTAATTTAGACAAAATTATCCGCGACAGAGCGCCCGTTGATCACAGCACAATAAAGTCCTCGCCAGTTGCGTTGCCATCTCGATCCCTTGCAAGTACCGGGTGACTGGGCTTCGATGTAACCGGCAGCGTTGTCTGCTGAAAGACTTTCTTTGCACTTTGGGCAGCGCGGCGAATTGCCTCTGCTAAATTTGCCGCCGCATTCACACGGCAGCAGGTGCTCCTCCATCTCTGAGGGTATTTCGGCGTATGTCCATTTGACACCCTTCGGCCAGCCCGCGCTGTAGGCGGAAAGGATGGCTGTCATGCCGCAACTATCACAGTAAGCATAGGAGCTATCGCCAAAGCCACTGTGGTAGATCTTGATTTCGAAAGATTCCCCGCAATGTTCGCACAATCCGGTCACAGTCGCTAATTGTAGCTCGGCATTTTTCTATGCGGTCGCGATCCTGCGAATCAAATCTTCCTGCTCCTGTTTGCTCTCCGCGCCGATCGTGAACGCGTCGAGCACCCCGAGCGACAACGCATATTTGATCGCTTCATCCTGACGATTGCGCAGCGTGCCCTGTCCTAGAATCTTCATGCCCACCACCGCTTTTCCCGCACTCTTCATCTCTTTCAAGACGCTGAGTACGGTCGCGGGATCGGCATCCATGTAGGCGCCCACAGGATTCATGCGTGCCAGATCAACTTCCACCCACGGAGATTTTGCCGCGGCGCGCAGAGCTTCGATGCTGTGGCAGGAACAACCGTGAGCACGAATGATTCCCTTCTGTTTGGCCTCGGAGAGCACATCCATCGCGCCTCTGTAACGGTCCGTCCAATCGACCTCAGTCACGCAGTGCATCAGGCAAACATCCAGGTAGTCCGTTCCGAGTTCGCGGCGGAAGCGGTCGAGATCGGCGCGCATAGTGGCCGCATCGCGTGCCCAGCTTTTCGTGAGCACTGTAACTTTATCTCGCGGAACGTGCTTCAGCGCCTCGGCGACGTGAGGATGGCTGCCATAGGAGTCGGCGGAATCGAAAAAGCGAAGTCCGTGATCGTATCCATTGAGCAGCAGATCGGACAGCCCTTGAATGCCCAGCGCCGTTTGATGCGAATGATGTCCCGACCCGACTGTGCCCGTTCCCATGGCGAGGCGACTGGTTCTAATGCCGGTGGTGCCCAAAGTGACGGTGTCGGAGGCGGAGAATTTCGCGCTGAGCTGCTGCTCTGCAATGGCATTCAGAATTGATTTGGAACTGAGCCAGGCCGCTCCCAGGCCTGACGCGGAGCGAACAAGAAATTCGCGGCGACGCATGGGTCCTCCTAACAACGTTAGCGCTTCTGTAAGGCTACACCAGCCAGACGTGGGATGAAAAGACGCGAAGCGATGAGGATGAAGTCAGTTTAATTTCCACGAACCGGCAAAAATGCCACGATCGTTCCGGGGACTGTACAGGACGGCATTACTTCGGCTAGATACGAAACGGAGCAGCCAATAGCCGGAATGGCAAAGTAATCGCCAGGAAGATAATCTCCAGCACCCCGTGAACCGCGACTCCAACGATGCGGAACGGTAGCAGCAACACCCAGATGAAAGGATAGGCAACAAGAGCCAGCAAAGCCAGGGGCCAGCAGAGTACGAAAAGGATGCACCATAGTAAGAACGCGAACACGGCTGAGACCTCCCGATCGATATCGATCTCCGAAATCGATGTCTAGATAATTGTACGTTCCAATCGAGGAAAAAGTTCCATGCGCGACCCAGCCCGATTATTCGAATTGCTTTCGGAAGGCAGCCAGTTGTTGTTGAACTTCCGAAAGTTCCTGCCGCAATCGAGCAACCTCTTTCTCTAACGATTCCAGACGGTTGCCGACGGGGCCGCTGGTCTGTGAGGGCGAATGTGCCTGCGCCATATCTGCCAATTCCGGCGCAGCTGGCTCACCAGAGAAGAGATGCATGTAACGCGATTCCTTTGTGCCGGGCTGGCGCGGAAGAACTCGCGCCAGTGGCGGTTCTCGCTGGACGAGGCGATCTAGTGTGGAAACGACGTCTTCCAGAGCTTCGAAATGATACATTCTGTCGGCGCGGCCGCGCAGTTCGCCGGGAGTCTGCGCTCCGCGCAGGAGAAGTACACAGACGATTGCCATCTCGCGACGATCAAAATTAAAGACTTCCTGCAGACGGTGTTCGAACTTCGTGACCCTGCTGTCGGCTCCGCTCGCAGGGCCAGCCACACGTTTTTCCTGCAGCGTGCTTAGAGCTTGGCGCACCGTTTCTTCGTCCAATGTCATCACTGGATCGCGATTTTGTTTTTGATTGCAAGCGTTGACCAGCGCGTTCAATGAAAGCGGATAGTAATCAGGCGTAGTGATGTCTTTTTCGATCAGCGAGCCAAGAACGCGGGTCTCAATTTCGCTAAGGTTCACGATGCCTTCCAGGAATTTGTGCGTTGTGATTCTAATTCATGGCGAATCGCAATTGGCCGAATCGCGAATTACATCGGAACGAAATCACAATCGGGGGACACCGGTTTCTTCCTTGCCTTGGACTTGTTTTCACGTTGGCCAGCGTTCAATTTCGCCGATCCTGATATAGTCTCTCTCAGCGGACCTTCTGGATCTGCGCTCGGGCAACGAGCAGGCAGCAATGCGCAAGGAGCAACGATGCTGCGACTATTGATTCATTGGGTGTTGAGTGCACTTGCAGTATGGATTATGGCTCAGGTCGTTCCCGGAATTTATGTCAGCGGGCCGCGGAATGCGCTGATCGCGGCACTGGTCATCGGTTTCATCAACGCGACCATCGGGCTGGTACTCAAAATAATTACGTTACCTCTCACCCTGCTGACCCTGGGTTTGTTCTGGTTCGTCATCAACGCGCTGATGTTGGAATTTGCTTCGGCGCTTCTCGCGCCAGGATTTCAGGTGCGCAGTTTTCTTGCGGCATTTATCGGTGCTATCGTGTTGAGCATCGTTAACATGCTGTTAAAAGCCATTGTGATGCCGAGCCGTTCGCGCTAGAAATAGCTCTGGACCGATTCACAGCACGGCAGAAAAACTTCCATGATTTTTCTAATGCTTTGCTGCCGGGCCTGATTTTTTCGGTCGAATCGCCTGCCAATCTTCTTCCCTGAGCACACGCCCTAAATTGCTGAACTCTCCGGCACCTTGCAGGAATTCTCCTCCATCCATGCGTATGACTTCGCCATTAATGTAGCCCGATTCATCGCTCACCAAAAAGGCCGCGAGGTTGGCGAGTTCTTCCACCGTGCCGAAGCGGTGCAAGGGATTGCGATCCAGAGCGACTGCTTCCAGGTCTGCACGCGGCAACACGCGCGAAAATGCCCCCTGCGTGGGAATTGGCCCGGGAGCAATGGCGTTCATGCGAATTCCGCGATTCCCCCACTCAACCGCAAGGCTGCGCATTAGAGCTTCCACGCCGGCCTTGGAAACAGCCGAAGGAACAACATACGCCGAACCCACCGGGGCGTAGGTCGCCGAGATACTGAGGACAGTACCGGCATGGGCGGCCTTGAGCCAGCGGCGTCCACAGGCCATGGTCGCATGGAGCGTGCCCATGAGCACAATGCCGATCACCGATTCGAATGCGCGCGCGGAAAGCTCTTCGGTGCGGGCGATAAAATTTCCCGCAGCGTTGTTCACGAGTATGTCCAACGCAGCGGCGCTCCAGATGGAATCGATCATTGCTTCAACAGCTTCGAGATTGCGAACGTCGCACGCTAGCGGATGGATTGCGCTCTTCGTTGCCTCTGAGAGCTCGGCGGCCGTCTGCTTCAGAACTTCTTCACGCCGCCCGCAGATGTAAACCGTAGCGCCGAGCTCAAGAAAGCGCTGTGCCATGCCTTTGCCCAGCCCGGTGCCGCCCCCGGTGATCAAAATGCGCTTGTGACGTAAAAGGTCAGCACGAAACATAAAGGCCTCCAACAAGAGGGAAAAAAAATGGATGAATAAATGAACGAGAGATTATAAGGGTTGGATCCGCGTGCTGCCGTGATGTGATTCGCTCGCTTCGCGCCAATGATTCGCGCAGGCGTGGTTCGCCGCCCACACCGTGTCCCGCGCCCCACAAGGGATTTGGAGCATTCTTCGTTAACTCGCCCCGAATCAACGGTCATTCCCGTGGCGCCGGGCGTGCAATCACCATGTTGCCGCTCGCCGGCAGGAGGCAACCCATGACCCGCATCAACGCACTTCGAACCATCGCAGAATCTCGCAGTTCCGTAGCCTGGGGCAAGCAAACCAGCGCGCTAATCTTCGCTGCGCTGCTGATCGTTTGCTCCGTAACCGTCGGCTGCTCCAAAGACCAGCCGAAACCCGTAAGCTCCAATAACCAGATTCCCATCCCGCAGCCCACAAGCCAAATCGCGCCGCAGCCTGCCCCTATGGTGCAAGCGGAGAACAAGCCCGCGGCAAAGAAAGTGGTTCACAAGAAGCCGGCAATCGCGAATTACAGCGACAAAATGTCTGGCGTAACTTTCGAGTATCCGCGCCGCTATGCGATTGAAACCGGCAACGCGGCCACCGAACTTCTCGCGTCGAATCCGATCGCGATGAATTTTGTGCAGCCGGGCGGAGTCGCCCTCGCCGCTGTTGAGTTGCCCGAAACCAGCTTTGCGAATACCGATTTTTCCTCGGCTTTTTTGAACGTGAGTATCCACAAAACTCTCACCGCCGATCAATGCTCCGAATTCGCCGTGCCGCAGCCGAAGGTGAGCCCACCCCCGCCATCAGCTGAGTCGACCGTCGCCCCAGCGACAGCCGAGGCCGCAACACCAACGGCGACACAACCAGCAGCTCAGCCGACCGCTGCTTCGGAGGTTGTATCTGCGTCCAGTTCGAAGCTCATGCTCGGAGACCTCGAGCTTCGCGGCACCGAAGCCGTGGCGGGGGAAGGCACTCGTCAGAGTGACTCCAAGTACTTCCATGTTTTTCAAAATGGAGCCTGCTACGAGTTCGCACTCAACGTTACGACCGTGGCCTCCGAAGACGGCGTCATGAAGCACGTCGATCGCGATAAAGTCTTCGACCGCCTGGAGAAAATCCTGGCCACGGTTAAGATCAATCCGATCGTCACCGCTCCCGAAGCAACCGCCGAAGCACCGGCAAAAACGCCCGCTCCAACTCCGGCGCAGTAAGCAACTAAACCGAGTGCCCCATCCTAGCCGCCTTCTTTGCGGCCAGGATGGGGGTATTTGATTTTGAGATGGATAGTCAGACGGATGGTCAGTGCGATTGAAAAGCGCAACGAACGACGGATTCTCCAGCTCAGTCAGTGCTCAGTTTTTCCACTCAGTAATTCAATCGCATGCGGGATCAACTCAACCACGGCTGCCAGCGAATCCGCCGCTCCCGCCGGACTGCCAGGTAGATTCAGAATCAGAGCGCTTCCCCGTGCACCGCAGACGCCCCGGCTCAGCGCGGCGAACGGAGTCTTCTTGCTTCCTTCACTTCGCATTCGTTCTGCCACGCCGTCCAAAAGGCGGTCGCAAACTGCCACAGTTGCTTCGGGAGTGACATCGCGCGCGGCAATTCCAGTTCCGCCCGTCGTAACTACCAAGCGTACATCGCGCGCCAGCCGAATTAGCAGATCTTGAATTTTGCTTGAATCGTCAGGAACAACTTCGCGCGCGGTTACCGAGAAGTGAAGCTGTTGCAGAAGTTGCGCCACCGCAGGCCCAGAAACATCCTCGCGTTCGCCGCAAGCGCAAGAATCGCTGACCGTCACCACCGCGGCCGTCACTCCCTCCAGCCTACCCATCGAGGAGGACATCTTCCTCTTCTTCCTTGTCGCGCCGCGCGTTGCTCGGAGGCATCGCTGATGTGCTCGCAGCCGAAGGCGCAGATGCGGCGACTGCCGCAGGCTCCGCCTCCGCGCCGCCTTCGCGAGCCGACTCATCCAGCAACCGCAAGCCCTCCATCAGCAGTCCCTGGGTGTTGAGTTGCGTAGTCTCCTTGTCCGTCTTGCCTTCAAAATCGAGCTGGAAATTTCCTCCGGTCCAGCGCAGCACTTTAAAGACCGCCTCGTCGCCCACCAGCGCGCCATAGGTTGCGTGCTTGACCTGCCCTTCCACAAAAAACACTTCGCACTTGTCGCCTTCATTGCTCAAAGACAGCTGGCAGCTCTTGCGTCCCATTTCCAGCGACTGCATCAGGTCGATCACATTCATCTGCGAAAGACTGCCGCGCACCACTCCATCCTTGGGCGCGGTCTTCGCCAATTTCTCCAGCGAAATCCGGTCAATCGTCCGCTTGATGCGGCGCGTGGCGTCTTTCAGAAAAAACGGCTTCTCCAAATAATCATCGGCCGCATCCTGCGGCGAAAGCCGCTCCGCAATATCCACCTTGCTTGCCATCAACACAGTCGAAAAATTTGCCGTCGCTGGCCGGCTCCTCAGCTTCTCTACCAGTTGACGTCCATCCATGCCTGGCATTCGGTAGTCGCACACCAGCAAATCCGGAACGTCGTCCACCGCCTTCAACAGCGCGTCCGCCGCATCCGTCGCAGTCGTCACCAGCGCCAGCGGCGTCAATGCCTGTTGCAGCATCGCCAGCACCATCGGATTGTCGTCCACCACCAACAGCTTGACGTTATTCGCCATGTTTGAAGTTGTTATGAAGTGCGAGATTGTTACTTTGCCCTTCGATACTCTCCACTCTTCCCGCCACTCTTTCGCTCCAGCACAATTTCTCGAATCTCAATGCTCTTGTCCGCGGCCTTGCACATGTCGTAAACCGTCAGCGCGGCTATGCTGGCGGCAACCAACGCCTCCATTTCTACTCCGGTCTCCGCAGTGGTTGCGGCTTTGGAGGTGATTGCGACGCCATTTTCGCACAGGCGCAACTCCACATCAACGACGGCTAGCGGCAAGGGATGACACAGGGGAATCAGTTCCGCGGTGCGCTTCGCGGCCATGATACCGGCGATACGAGCGGTTTCCAGCGGATCGCCTTTCGGATTCTTCGGGAAGGCTGCGAGCACTTCTGGTTTGATCGCTACGAAGGCGCTGGCTTCAGCCTCACGCCGGGTTGCGGCTTTGCCGGAGACGTCGACCATCCGCGCCCGTCCCGCGCGGTCGTAGTGGGAGAGTTTCGTCGGCATGAATGCCTCTATCTTACATGCACCGGCAGCCGTCCAGACGCGACTGGCCAGAGCCGGGGTCATGGGAAGATTTCTGATTGTCGATTTCTGATTGTTGATTGAAGTGCCAAATGCGACCGGCCATTTTTTTACAATCAACCATCATCAATCAGAAATCACCAGTCGCTTCTCATTACCGCTACCCACTCTCCCGCCGCAATGCGCTCTCGATCTTCGGGAATCACGATGTAGCAATTCGCACGCGCCGTCGCCGCGATGTCGCCGGAACCCTGCCAGGCAACCAACTCGACCTGCGAATCCTCGAATTCGCCGGAAAGAATGGCCGGCAGAAAACGTTTGAGTCCAGTCTTGACGCTGATCTCTCGTTTCAGCCGTGCATGAAGGAATTGAAGCTTGCGCGCCGACTGGCCGGTCAATGCCTCCAGCACGGGTCGCGCGAAAATTTCGAACGTCACCATGGTCGATACCGGATTTCCCGGTAAGCCGAAGAAATAAGTGGCTCGTCCGGCGCGGCTCTGGGAACCCGCGCCACACTTGCCAAATACGATTGGTCGTCCTGGCTGAATTTTCGCCCCGGTAAAAAAGAATTCGGCGCTCATTTCCGTCAGCACTTGCTCCACAAGATCATAACGGCCCATGGAGACTCCACCGGTCATCAGCAACAAGTCGGCCTTCAGGCCGTCGTCGATCAGCCGGCGCAGTCCTTGCGACTCGTCCGGCGCCACACCTAACAGCACTGGTTCACCGCCCGCCGAAAGAATCTGCGCAGCCAGAGAATAACTGTTGGAGTTACGGATCTGAGTTGGACCCGGAGTGGTCTCGACGTCGACGAGCTCGTCGCCGGTGCTCAACACGGCGACTCGCGGCCTCTTGTATACCTGCAACTGTGCTTTGCCCGCAGACGCGGCCAGCGCCACGGCTGCTGCATTCATACGAGCGCGGCGTTCAATCAAGCACGCCCCGGCGCGGGCCTCGGCGCCGCGAGGAACAATATTCTCGCCGGCATCCACGCCCCGCCTGATCTCGACCCGCGCCCCACTTTTCGCATCAAGCTGTGAACTGTATTCCACCATCACCACCGCGTCGGCGCCGGTGGGAACCGGCGCTCCGGTCATGATCGATGCGGCTTGGCCGCTGCCAAGATTGTTCGGGATTTTGTCGAACTGCTCCCCCGCTCTGATTTCGCCGATTACTGCGAGCGTCGCGGGAAGTCGCGACAAGTCCGCAGAGCGCACGGCATATCCGTCGCGAGTGGAGCGAGCAAATGGAGGAATATCCCGGTCCGCCAGCACCGGCTCAAACAAAATCCGCCCTGCAGCGGCTAGCAATTCTACGGATTCGGTTCGGCCCTCCCCAACTTGGCTGGCCCGAATCAGTTCAGCCTGGCCCTCCACCACTCGGCGGGCGTCTTCAAAACTCAACACAACATTCACGGCTGCGACCGACATGAATGCAATGATACGACACAGCATGTACTGAGATTGAGAGCGGAATCCGCGGCGAGGAATTGTAGAGTTTTTCTATCGCGCCAATTCCTGTCCAAGGGTGGCAGGATTGCTGGCATAGGACAGTCCGATTTCAAGATCGATCAGACGATCCTGAACCAGTTGCGCGATTTCACCGTCGAAGTGCTGCATTCCTTCGGATGCGCTCGCCTTCATGGCGTCGAGCAGGCTGTTATTTTCGCGCTCGCCTTTTTCGATGCACTCGCGAGTGCGGGCATTCGCTTTGAGAATTTCGAAAGCCGCAATTCGGCCAGTGCGATCTGACTTTGCCATAAGCCGCTGGCAGATGATGTAACGAAAGGATTTCGCAAAACGCTCGCGCACCGATTGCTGGTCCGCCGGCAAGAACGAACTGACTACGCGTTCCACCGTCTTGGCAGCGTCCATCGTATTCAAGCTCGACAGCACCAAGTGGCCGGTTTCGGCCGCCTCCAGCACGATCTCAATGGTCTCGCGGTCGCGCATCTCGCCCACCAAAATTACTTTTGGAGCTTGCCGCATGGCCGAACGCAGCGCATGCGCAAAATTCGGCGTGTCGCTGTGCAACTCCCGCTGATGAATGGTGGAGCATTTGTGGTTATGCAGAAATTCAATAGGATCTTCAATGGTGATGATGTGGTAATACTTTTCACGGTTAATCGCGTCCAGCAGCGCGGCCAGTGTCGACGACTTGCCCGACCCAGCCGGCCCCGTCACCAGCACAATGCCATCTCTCAGGTTGGTCACATCCGAAAGATGTTGCGGCATGCGCAGCGCGGCAAACTCCGGAATGGACGTGGGAATGACCCGCATCACCACCGCGCAACTGCCGCGCTGAATAAAGATGTTGACGCGAAAACGCGCCAGGCCAGCCAGTCCGAAAGAAATGTCGCAAGCCCCATGCTCGCGCAACGTGGTGATCGCCTGCTTGTTATCGCCAATGAGGTCGGCGGCAATGCGGCGCGTGTCGTCAGCAGTCAGAAATGTGAGTCCGGGCACCTGAACTGGGATCATCTGGCCATAGACCTGCACTTGCGGCGGACGTCCTGGCGAAAAAATCAGGTCGCTGATTTTTTCTGACGCGCGGAGCATGGCCCCAAGCAACGCGGGCGTCGCTACTCTGCCGCTTCCAGTGAAGCCTTCCAGGACAACGGAAATCGGAGCAATCGTAGGTGCTGCCATTCATCTCACACTAGGGAATCGCACGCACCACAGAATTGGAAGAAACTCAGGTACTTCACTGTATCGCGCTTCCGGCCCTCTGCGAAATGCAGCAAGTACATAGTCCTTCGTAACCACGCACGCTCTAAACGCAACAAGGGCGGCTCGTCGGAGCCGCCCTTCCTTCAACTACGTATATCGAAAGCTAATCTACTTTGACTTCTTCTTTCCGTAGGTCGTCTCTACCGAAGCGCCGATGCTGGTGAGCATCTGCTTTGCCGGATCCGCATAAGTGCCTGTGGGCTGCAGTTCCAAATACTTCTGGAACGCTTCGGCGGTTCCCTGCGGCGCCACCATCTTGCTTCCCTGCAGCGTAGCCTTGCCGATCATATTTACACCCTTCCAATAATAGGCGTCTGCGCGGTTGGGATCGGCGGCGATCACCTTATCGAACGCTGCCAGCGCTTCATCCACCTTGCCCGCATTGGTGAGCACGGCGCCAGTATTGAAGTAGTACTGTGCCGCATTCGTCGGGTCGGCCTGAGCAGCCAGATCGTAGGTTTTTACCGCGTCATCCACCTTGTTCGACTTGGCATAGGCCTCGGCCAGGTTGTTGTAGTAAGCGGCCAGATTCTTGGCCGCGTTCGGATCTTTATCGTTGGTCACGGACTTCTTGATGTCGATGGCTTTTTGATAATCGTCGATCGCCGAAGCCAGACGTTTCTGTTTTTCCGCCGGATCCGTCTGTTTGGTCGCCGACAGCCGGTAATAATCTCCCAGCTTGAACCAGAGCAGATCGCGCGTCGCATCCACCTGCGTGGCTTGCGTCAGGTCCGCGATGGCCGTATCAAAGTCGCCACTGTCGGCGGCAGCCTTGGCCTGATTCAGCTTCTCGTTGAGAGTCTTGACGGTCATGGTTTCTTTGGCCTGCTTGGCTTGCTGCTCCTGCATCTGCTTCATCTGCTCGGGAGAAAGCCCTACACCCTTGGCCGCTGCTTCCTGGTCTTTCTTCAAATCAAAATTCACAGGAGTGTTATCGCCCATTCCAACCGGAACACCCTTGAGGTGATCCAATTCTTTGTTCGCCTTCATATCGTCGGCGTTCTTGTAAACCGTCACCAGGTATTTCCCAGGCGATAGCCCCAGCGAAAAGTATTCGCCTTTCTTGTTGGTCTTAAGCGCGTACTTTTGCCCGTTGTCCATGTTGGTCCATACCACTTGAGCATCGGCAATCACATTTCCCTGGGCGTCTTTGCACACTCCTGAAACTGTTCCCGAAGCCTGGGCGAAGACTGGAGGCACGCACAGTCCCAGCGCCAAAATTGCGAATAAAAAAATTGCGAAATGCTTTTTCATGTTTGCCTCCCGGCAAATTCGAGTTTTGCTCCCCGACCCTAAATAGCCGACTAACCAACACTGACACCGAAACTTCCAAAAAACCATCTCTATCGAGCCACGTAGGGAATCGGATCCTGCACTCCTACTGCCGCGAATGCGCGCAACCGCAACGCGCAACTATCACAAATTCCGCAGGCCTGATCCTGGCGGCTGTAACATGACCAAGTTAAATCGAAGGGCGCACCCAGTTCAAGGCCAAGGCGCACAATCTCATTTTTTCTCATGGCTATGAGAGGGGTTACGATTTCAATGTCGCCTTCTTTCGTGCCCGCCTTGACCACTTCATTGAACGCCTTGTAATAGGCGGGCCGACAATCGGGGTAGCCCGAGCTGTCGGGCTCCACAGCCCCGATGAATACCTTTTTCGCCCCCAAAACTTCGGCCCAACTCACGGCCACCGCTAGGAAATGCGCGTTGCGGAAGGGTACATACGTGACGGGAACATCGTGCCCTATTTCCTGAGCTTCGGGAACCGCGATGGCATCGTCGGTGAGCGCCGATCCTCCAATAGCGCGAAGGGCCTCGTTTCGGACCATCAGCTTGTCGAGGATACCTAAGCGCTGAGAAATCGCAAGAAATGATTGCCGTTCGCGTTCCTCCGTGCGCTGGCCATAACTCACGTGAACGGCTGCCGCTTCATAGTCGCGCACCGCCAGCGCCGCGCAAACGCACGAATCCATGCCGCCACTCAACAGCACAACCGCACGCGATGGCTTCGAGCCTGGCATAGATAAAGATGGTTGATTGCTGATTTATGATTGCTGGTTGAACCCCAAACCCAAAACGTTCTTAGGGTTTTCAATCAAAAATCAGGAATCAAAAATCAGCAATTTCTTTAAACTCCCTTCAGCGCCGGGTCCCAAATGAACTTATGCAGTTGCAGTCCCAGACGGGCAGGAACGTTGTCGGCAATCATCCACTCCGCCAGTTCCTGCGGATCGAGTAAACAGTGCGAACTGTCGCGAGCGCCAGTTGCATCCTTGCGAAACGCTGGAGAAAAGAGAACTGCGTTCACCCGGCCTGCCAGATTGTGCCGCTTAGTGAACTCCCGCGCAAATTCGTAGTCCGATCGGCTGCTCAGTACAAACTTAATTTCGTCGTGCGCCACCAGCGCTTCCAGGTTCTCCATGCAAAATGTATCGTCTTCCCCGGAGTCCGGACACTTCACGTCGACGATCTTGACTACTCTGGCCGGAACGCGCTCCAGTCGACGTTCTCCACTGGTCTCGAGCAGGACGGTGAAATTCGCATCCACGAGTTGCTGCATCAGCGGCACCACCTCGCGTTCTTGCAGCATGGGCTCACCGCCTGTGATTTCCACCAGTCCCCCCTCGGGACTCAGGCGCAAGATTTTGTCCAAAACTTGTTCCAGAGCCATTTTGCGGCCGCCCTGAAACGTGTATTCGCTGTCGCACCACGAACAGCGCAGATTGCATCCCGTCAGACGGACGAACACACAAGGCAAACCCGCATAGGTCGATTCGCCCTGCAACGATTTGTATATTTCCGTTATTTGCATCGTACCGGCGCTTGGGCGGCGGCTGGTGGTCAGGGTATTCGTCCGCACTCGGGCTGAAAGAGTCACTCCGAGTATTTCGCAGTTGTGGTGTCCGTCTCGAAAATCGTTACATCCTTCACGCGCACCCGGCCATTGCTCACGCTCTTCAGCTTTGTATTCGATTGCTCGTAAAAATACTTCGCTAGATTTTCCGCCGAGGGATTAATTACGGTAAAAGGCTCGATTTCGTTGATCATCTGATGATCCAGACGCTCGATGACGTGCCTCATCACTTCCCGCAAGTCTTTGAAATCGAGCAGTAAACCGGCCTTGTCCAACTCCGTACCGGCCAGGGTCACGCGGATTTTGTAATTGTGCCCGTGCGGATTCTCGCACTTGCCCTTGTAATTGCGCAGGTAGTGACCTGCGGCAAACGTGTCTTCAACTGTAACTTCGAACATGTCCCTCCCAGCTCCCGTGGCGCCAAATACAGAATCCGCTGCGCGATGACCAAACATTTATTGTACCGCCGGAGAGGTGACTTCGGAGCGGGGCGCTTGACGCGGTTCGCCTGCGGAATGTAGCTTGCCTATTCACTATTAGATCCAAAGGAGCACGCATGCTGCCCCGGAAACCTTCGATTCTATTGTTCTTTGCCCTTACCGTGGCCGCGGGTCTTTTTGCCCAGACCCGCCCCGATCCACCGGACTTCGATGTGAGAGAGCATTACACGAAGTACGAGTACAGGATCCCGATGCGCGACGGCGTTCACCTGTTCACCGCCGTCTACGTACCCAAAGACAGCTCGCACTCTTACCCATTCCTGATCGACCGCACGCCCTATAGCGTCGGCCCTTATGGCGTCGACCTTTACCGCACCCAGCTCGGTCCTTCGCCGGAGTTCGACAAGTCTGGATACATCTTCGTATTTCAGGACGTGCGCGGGCGCTACATGTCCGAGGGGCAGTTCGTCGAGATGCGTCCCCACATCGACAACAAGAAGTCGAAGCAGGACGTGGACGACAGCAGCGATCTTTACGACACCATCGACTGGCTGCTCAAGAACGTTCCCAACAACAATGGAAACGCCGGAATCTGGGGAATTTCATACCCGGGATTTTTTACTTCGGCGAGCATCATCGACTCGCATCCCGCTCTGAAGGCCGCGTCGCCGCAGGCTCCGATGACCGATCTTTTCATGGGCGACGACGCCTACCACGGCGGCGCCTTCATGCTGGCCGCGAACTTCGGTTTTTACAGCTCATTCAAGCCGCAGGACAATCCGCAGCTTCCGCCGAGGAATTCCGTGCCATTCGACTGGGGAACCAAAGACGCTTACGATTTTTATCTTCAAGTCGGTCCGCTCTCGAACTTGAAGAAATATCTGGAAGGCAAGAGCGCCCTATGGGATGACCAGGTCAATCATGACACATATGACGATTACTGGAAGTTGCGTAATCTCGCGCCGCACATGAAGAACATCCATTGCGCCGTGCTGACCGTCGGCGGATGGTTTGACGCCGAAGACCTGCAAGGCCCTTTCACCACATTTCACTCGATCGATAAAAATAATTCCGGGATTTTCAACGCCCTCGTGGTTGGACCGTGGGTGCATGGCGGTTGGTCCCGTTATGACGGCGAACATTTGGGACGCGTGGACTTTGCTTCGAACACCGGCGAGTATTATCGCAAGAATATCCTCTTCCCTTTCTTCGAGCAATATCTCAAAGGCAGCGGTGACGCCAAGCTTCCGAAAGCCTATGTTTTCGAGACGGGGACTAATGTGTGGCGGCAATATTCCGCTTGGCCACCGAAAAACGTCGAAGCGAAGACTCTCTACTTCCATGCCAACGGCAGCCTCTCATTCGATGCGCCGGGCGCGGAATCTCCGTCCTTCGACGAATATGTCAGCGACCCGGCCAAGCCTGTTCCCTTCGTCAATTACGCTGCGCTGAACGTTCCCCAGGAATATATGCTCTCAGACCAGCGCTTCGCCGACAGCCGTACCGACGTGGTGGTCTATGAGACGCCAGTTCTCCAAGAGGACGTGACTATCGCCGGACCCATCTCGCCTCGCCTTTTCGTCTCAACCAGTGGGACCGATTCCGATTGGGACGTGAAGTTAATCGACATGTATCCGACCGATTATCCCGACAGCAAGCAGGACGCGCCTAAATCAGAAGACCGCGAGCGGCCCAGAAAAGACGTGCCCGCGCCCGCGTTCGTCATGGGGGGATATCAACAACTCGTGCGCGGCGAACCCTTCCGCGGAAAATTCCGTCACAGCTTCGAAAAGCCGGAGCCGTTCTCTCCTGGTAAGGTGGAGGAGATCAACTTCACCATGCAGGACATCAACCACACTTTCCGCCGCGGACACCGCATCATGGTCCAAATCCAGAGTTCCTGGTTCCCGCTCACCGATCGCAATCCGCAAACTTTCGTCAACATTCCGAACGCCAAGCCCACCGACTTCGTCAAAGCCAGCGAACGGGTCTATCACACGACAGGGGGGCCATCGGGAATTGTGGTGCAGGTAGTGCCAAGAGCGGGAGGCGAAGAAGAACAGAATTGACAGGAGATCGTCAGGAGCCGAGTCCGAAGAATTCCTCCACTACCCGCATCTCAGTCGTCTTCTTGTAATTCGGCAGGCTCTCAATAAACACCCGGCCATACTGCTTCTTCAGAATCCGATTATCGAGCAGCACCAGCAGTCCGCGATCGTGCAGCGACCGGATTAATCGCCCGAAGCCTTGTTTCAGCGTGATCACTGCAGCCGGCACCTGATATTGAAAGAATGCATTCCCGCCGTCGGCGTCAATCGCCTTCACCCGCGCCGCCACTACCGGATCGCTCGGCACCGCAAACGGCAAGCGGTCAATGATTACGCAACTTAACTGCTCGCCCTGTACGTCCACGCCCTGCCAGAAGGATGATGTCGCGAACAGCACTGCGTTTGGCGTCAATCGAAACTCCTCCAGCAGTGCGCTCTTCGGCGCGTCTCCCTGCCGCAAGATCGGAAACTCCACTTCTCCCAGCAGCCGCTGATAAATGTCGTTCATCTGCGCGTAGCTGGTAAAGAGCACAAACGCCCGCCCTCGCGTAATTTCGAGCAGCCTGCGAATGCGATCAGCCGCCTTGACCGTAAACTGCTGCGTGCGCGCATCCGGTAAGTCCGGCGGCACATACAGCAGCGCCTGGCTTTGATAATCGAAGTGTGAAGGCAGTACCGATTCGCGTGCATGCTCCAGCCCCAGGCGCTGCCGGATGTATTCGAACCCGCCGCCTACCGCGAGCGTAGCGGAGGTTAGCACCGCGCTCTCCAGCTTCGACCACAAGCATTCCCGCAAGATCGGACCGACATCGATCGGCGTCGCCTGCAGAAAGACATTTTGTCGTCCATGCCCGAAACTCTCGCCAGCTTTGTTTGCGCCGCGCGAACTGAATCGCCCGCCGCGCCGCTCAATCCAAAAAACCGTGTTGCGATCTTCCGACTCCATCGCAAATTGCAGCTGCACTTGAATTTCCTGTGCTCGCCGCACAAAATTAAACATTTCCTCCGGCTTCTGCGCCAAGCCCTCCAGCTCGCCTGCCAACCGAGTCAATGCCTGGTTCAGTGCTCCAAACTCGTCGCCATTTTCTTCCAGAAATTCCCGCCGCGTCTCGAAAGCAAACCGCCCATCCCCCGGCGGCAGCAGCGAAAAAAAGAATTGAGAGCGCTCCCGCAAACTTCCAATCGCTCCGGAAAGTGATGCTGACATCATCTTGTTATGCTGTAGCGAACTCTCTACATCCCGCGCCAGTTCTTCCATGCGCAGATTGCTCACGGAGATCCCAAAATAATTCCCCGCCACATCTTCCAATTCATGCCCCTCGTCGAAAATCACAGCTCCGACGTCCGGCAGAATTCCCGCATCCGGCGCCCCATCCGCCTGCAACTTAATCGCAAGATCGGCAAAAAATAAATGATGGTTGACGATAACAATGTCGCTCTCCATCGCCTTGCGCCTCATCTCGGTGATGAAGCACCGTTCCCACTCGCTGCACTTCTGCCCGATACACGCATCCGCTCGCGCATCCAGCTTGTGCCACAGCACGCTCGCCTCGGGCAGTTCCGCCAACTCAGCGCGGTCGCCTGTTCCCGTCGTCTTTTCCCATGCCGCAATAGCGCCATATTGCTCGATCTCTTGCAAACCATTCAGTACCGGCTGATCCGTCAACTCATACAATTTCTTGCGGCACAAATAATTGTTGCGCCCCTTCATGTAACAAACCGAAAGCCGCGACCCGGAAGCCGGAAGCCCATATAGCGCCTTCTCCAGAAAAGGCACATCCTTATAAAAAAGCTGCTCCTGCAAATTTTTCGTGCCGGTCGAAATAATCACGCGCTTCCCTGACCGAATCACGGGCATCAGATATGCGAGCGTTTTGCCCGTGCCCGTGCCGGCTTCCACAATCAAATGCCGCTTTTCTTGCAGCGCCTGCTCTACCGCCTCCGCCATCTGCAATTGTCCTCGGCGGAATTCATACGCCGGATGCGTCCGCGACAATACTCCCCCGGGCGCGAAAAATTGGTAAAGCGAAGCGTCCCCTCCACTGGGCGCGGAGCGGTTCGGCGAGGTCGACGGCACGGGCTGAGAACTTAAAGTCACAGGAGTCTCTATAATAGCTATTCGCGGCCGCCTGCATTTGCACAACTGATTATTGGAAGGTTCATGTAGGACCGGTTCCCGGGAAAGTTCATGTGGGGACAGCGGCGCTCGGCTGTCCAGCCGACTCGAAGAGTCGGTAGCACCACTACAAATGCAGGACTCTTGGGCCTTGTGGCCCGGGGACAGCCGCGCGGCTGTCCCTACACAAAGCCTCGTTAAGATCCGACTTTGACCCAGCCCACCTACAATTCGACCAGCACTCTCTCTACAGGCGCCGTCATCCCGACGATCGCCATTGTCGGACGCCCCAACGTGGGCAAGTCCACGCTCTTCAACCGCATCGTGGGCTCGCGCCGCGCCATCGTCGGCGACGAACCCGGCATCACCCGCGACCGCCTCTACGGCGACGCCGAATGGGAAGGCCGCCGCCTGCGCATCGTCGACACCGGTGGGATCATTGCGGATGACAAAGATTTTATTCCTGCGGAAATCTTCCGGCAGGCGCGCGTTGCCTTCGATGAAGCCGCCGCCATCGTTATGGTTGTGGACGGGCGCACCGAGCTCGCTGCGCCCGACTTTGAGCTTGTGAGCCTGCTGCGCAAAACCGGCCGTCCGCTCTTCCTCGCTGTGAACAAGGTTGACACCGTCAAGCAGCAATCTCTGCCCGACGAATTTCACCGCCTGGGAATTCGAAACATTTTTCCCATCTCCGCTGAGCACGGCCGCGGCGTCGACGACCTGCTCGATGCGATACTGGAAATCCTTCCAGCCGAAAGTTCAACCACAGAGAGTACAGAGAAAACAGAGGAATCTGCAAACCAGGGAACGACTGTAGAAAACGAAGCCCTCCACGAGGTAAAAGTCGCTATCATCGGCCACCCCAACGTGGGCAAATCCACGCTGCTGAACTGCCTGACGTCTTCCGACCGCGCCATCGTCTCGCCCATCCCCGGCACCACGCGTGACGCCGTCGACGAGATCGTCGAGCACAACGGCCGCACTTTTCGTTTCATCGACACCGCCGGCATCCGCCGCAAAGGCAAGACGCACCTGATGGCTGAAAAGCTTTCCGTCGTCATGGCGCGCAAGCACCTCGAGGGCGCCGACATTGCGTTGCTCGTCATCGACGCCACCGAAGGCGTGAGCCAGCTGGACGCCTCTATTGCCGGCTACGCGCACGAAAGCGGACGCTCCATCATTATCGTCGTCAACAAATGGGATCTGGTGATCGGCGGCAAAGACAAAGACACGCGCCCCACAAAAGCCGAGCGCATGCGCGAGAGCAAACGCCCGGGCGACCGCGATGCGTATGAGCAGCGCCTACGCTACGAACTCAAATTTCTGAATTACGCTCCCATCGTTTTCGTTTCGGCGCAAAGCGGCAAAGGCACGGAAAAAATCTTTCCGTTACTCGAAGAAGTCGCCACCGAACGCCGCAAACGCGTCAGCACCTCGCAAATGAATCGCTTCATCGAGCGCGTGGATTTCGAACGCGCCTCCGTCCCCGTGCGCCAGCGCGTGAAGATTCTCTACATGACGCAAGCTTCAGTCGCCCCGCCCACATTCATCCTCTTCACCAACCGCGCTGTAAAGCTCCACTTTTCCTACCAGCGTTTTCTGGAAAATCAAATCCGCGAAGCCTTCGGCTTTCTGGGTACTCCGATCTGGATCAAGAACCGCGCCAGAAATTCCTAGCCAGAAAAGATTTGTGTGGGGACAGCCGCCGTCGGCTGACCAGCCAGGGCGCAGCCGGCGTTAGGAATTAGTTTGTGACGATGGGACTCCGGCCTTGATCCGCCAGAAACGCAACTCTGATAATTCCCGCGGAACGAATGGCATCGAGGACTTGTTTGACGGCGCCCCACCGCGCGCGCATGTCCGCAACGACATAGACTCTCCGCTCCACTTCGCGATCTTTGAGCCGGTCTTGAATCTTCACCGGGAGATTTGTGATGTTGACCTGATCGCTGCCAAAATAGACTTTTCCGTCGCGGGTGATTGTTACCTTCATCGCGTCTTCCCTCAGCGCGCCGGGCATTGAGATTGGATGCGATACCTTGGGTAAGTCAGCACTGACTCCGTAATGGTCCGTGGGTATCGTCATGAACACAAGCAGCATCGCGAACACGACCATCGCCATGACACTTGCGAACTGCAGCGTGTTGAAGTCGCTGAAGAGTTTTGGCGATGTTCGAGATTTCACGAGCATGGCGTACTCGCCTCTCTCTCCATTTCAGCACGCCGTATAGACAACGGAAGGTCACCGCAGTAACTTACGCAAAAGCACTCGGATGGGTCTGGAATTTATTCACCCTCCGCCATCCCATCCTGTGTCAGTAGCCCAATCCGCTGCACGCCCGCCTGATGCGCCAAATCAATCGCCTCGGCGACGTACAGAAAATCCACATCCGCGTCTCCGCGCACAAATGCAACCTTCTCTGCCCGCTTCAAATAGATCTGCGCCAGGCGCAACTCGAGATCCTCCCAGCGAACTTCTTCCTGATTGATCCTCACATTTGGGGGCGCATCCTTCGTCGTCCAGATAATCTGGATCACCACCGTGCGCTCAACCGCCGGCTCAGACGCTCGATCCGTTGGAGGCTGAGGAATCTGCACCTTCTCCCCATATTCCGGATCCATCGCCGACCACTAACATGAACATGACAATGAGCGTCAGCAGAACATCAATCAACGGCGTGACATTGATCTGTGGATGAGACGCACCTCCGCCTGACATTGAGAAAGCCATGAAGAATTGCTCCCTCTCGGCACGCGCGTGTCTGGAACATCAGACACCTATCGCCGCCGAGGAGTTCCCTCGTCTTCGCGGGAGAGAACTGCGATCGGGCATGCAGCCCAAATGTGGGGACAACAACTCGAAGAACGATCGCTTCGACAATTACGAATTCGCGTGGCATGCGCGAGCTGAGTAGAATGGAATCGAACAGCCCGGCAAATCGCGGCACAACTGTTAGGAGGACTTCATGAAACTCACGCTCTGTCTATTTCTTCTATTTGCAGTCACCGCAGTTTTCGCCCAGGACAAGAACCCGGTCACATCCGTGGTGAAAGAAATCCTGCCGCGCCAGCAGAAGAATCTGGTGGCCGCAGTCGACGAAATGCCCGCCGACAAGTTCGGTTACAAGCCTACGGAACAGCAGACCACGTTTGGTCACCTTGTTCTGCACATGATCGGCGCAAACAACCACCTCTGTTCGACCATCGGCGATATTCCCGAAGTCAAGCCCGCCGTAGCTCTGACGGAATCCGACAGTAAAGACAAGCTGGTAGCGGCCCTGAATGCGAGCTTCGATTTCTGCAGCACTGCACTTTCGAAAATAGATGATTCGAAACTCGGCGATGAAGTCGACTTATTCGGCGGACGGAAAGGCCCGCGCGCCTTCGCCCTGATCGCCCTAACCAACGACTGGGCGGACCACTACAGCTCTGCCGCAATGTACCTTCGTTTGAACGGCCTGCTGCCCCCAACGGCGCAACCAAAAAAGCAGTGAAAGTCTTAGCTCCGGGCTCTTGCTCTGCCGTTAGCTGTACCTGTGGCTGTCGCTGTGGGTTACGCTTGAAAGGGTGCGTGGCTCCGCTCGTGCATCTGAAGTAGCCGCGAAGCGGCGAAAGAATGCAGCCCACAGCCTGCCCTGAGCCTGTCGAAGGGGCGCAAGCCGTGGCTGGAAAAAGTGTACGCAGAGCAAGCCCCAATGGGGCGAAAGAAAAATACTCGCCTGCGCGAGCGATTTACTTAATCTGCACAAGTTGATCGGGCACAGAAGCCGGACTTTCCGGCGCTGGATGCTGCGGCGCTCGCCACGAATCAAAAATCGAAACCTGATGCACGCACGAGACTGTGCAATGCGGCGCACACGATTTTTCACTCAAATATTCGCGCTGCAAATCATCCCGCGTATAACCCGCTAGAGGCACTCCCGGGTAGCCGCGCTGCTGCGAACAATAATGCACCAGCCCGTTTTCGCAGATATACAAATAGCGCCCGCCTGCCCGGCACCGCCAGTCGTTCGGTTTCCCTTTGGCGATATTGTCCTGAAACGAGTGAATGCGCGTGAAGCTGCTTTTTTCCAGCGCCTGCATGGCATGATAAATCCGTCGCTCTTCTTCATTCAGCGGCTGCAACTGACCGCTGCCATCATGAATAATTCCGATCGTGGACGTGAACCCCAGTTCAATCGCGCGCTTGCCAATTACCAGCGCATCCTCTGGATGATGAATCCCTCCCCCAACCACCGAATTAATATTCACGTGGAAGTCCGCATGCTCGGCCAGCGATTGCAATTTCTTGTCCAGCACCTTCAGACTCTTCTTCGACACTTCGTCCGGATTCACATTGTCGATCGAAATCTGCAGCCACTCGAGACCCGCGCGGTTCAGAAGCCGAATACGATCCGCCACCAGCAAATAACCATTGGTGATCAGTCCCGCGATCATCCCATTGGCCCGAATCCGGCGAATCACGTCGTCAAGTTCCGGATGCATCAACGGCTCGCCCCCAGAAATCGTGACGACCGCCGTTCCCAGCGAACCGAGTTTGTCGATGCGCCGATACATTTCTTCGATCGGCACCGGCTTCGAGAAATCGTCGAACTCGTTGCAATACGTGCACGCCAGATTGCACCGTCGCATGGGAATGATGTGCGCCAGCAGCGGATGATCAGTCGAGACCAGCGCCCGTATCGCCATGTTCGCGCCGCGCAGGTTGCGGTGCAGAGCTTTGGCGCGGCGTCGCAAAGTTGTAATCAAAGAAGGCATGAGAATTCGCTTACTTACTATTACACCACAGCTCTCGGCACCGGGCACGCATCCCAGCACCGTTCGGTAATTTCCACCAACCGAACGGTTCTGTAGTCACACCCACCGAAGGCGAAAGAAGCGAGCTACTTCTCTCCGCTTCGCATTACGCATTCCCCATCGAAACCCATTACACTAGTAAGTTAATCTGCGCGGTGAAATCCGCCTGTGTGCCAACTCATTCCCAGAGAGGCCATTATGTCTGTGAATAGCTTCAACTCCCGCTCCACTCTCAAAGTCGGCAGCAAAGAATACGAAATCTGCCGTCTCGACGCGCTCGATAAACAGGGCATTTCCACCCGCCATCTGCCCTTTTCTCTTCGCATCCTTCTCGAAAATCTGCTGCGCACCGAAGACGGCCGCAACGTGACCAAGGAAGAAATCCGTGCCCTCGCCAATTGGAGCAGTAAATCGAAGCCCGAAAAAGAAATAGCCTTCACCCCAAGCCGTGTGCTTTTGCAGGATTTCACCGGCGTGCCCTGCGTTGTCGATCTCGCTGCCATGCGCGACGCCATGCAGACCCTCGGTGGCGATCCTTCCTTGATCAATCCGCTGCAGCCGGTCGAACTCGTCATCGATCACTCCGTGCAGGTCGACGAGTTCGGCACACCCAACGCTTTCGAAGTCAATGCACTGCTGGAATTTCAGCGCAACAAAGAGCGCTACTCGTTTCTGCGCTGGGGACAAACCGGCTTCCGCAATCTGGCCATCGTTCCGCCCGACACCGGCATTGTCCATCAGGTAAACTTGGAATACCTCGCGCGTGTCGTCTTCGTGCACCAAGCGAACGGCAAACGTACCGCCTATCCCGACACTCTCGTAGGCACCGACAGCCACACGACAATGATTAATGGTTTAGGAGTGTTAGGTTGGGGCGTCGGCGGGATTGAGGCCGAGGCGGCAATGCTGGGACAGCCGGTTTCCATGCTCATTCCGCTGGTGGTTGGTGTGAAGCTTACGGGACGATTGCGCGAAGGCGCGACCGCCACGGATTTTGTGCTTACCGTCACTGAAATGTTGCGCAAGCATGGGGTAGTCGGGAAATTCGTCGAGTACTTTGGCTCGGGACTGCGGGATCTGCCGCTGGCCGATCGTGCGACCATCGCAAATATGTCTCCCGAGTACGGAGCGACCTGTGGAATCTTTCCGATCGACAAAGAAACGCTGAAATATTTGCGGCTCACCGGGCGCAGCGAAGAACAGATTGCTTTGGTCGAGGCTTACAGCCGGGAGCAGGGGCTGTTTCACGACGAGAAAACTCCGGAGGCGGAATACTCGGAACTGCTCACGCTCGATCTCGCTACGGTTGAACCCAGTCTCGCCGGACCCAAGCGGCCGCAGGATCGTGTGGTGTTGTCGCAAGCGGGTGAGTCGTTTCAGAAGGCGCTGCCTTCGCTGATCAAGCCGAGAACCGCAGGAAAAACCGCAGTTCCAGCTGTCACCCCCATCACGAAGGACCGTTGGGAGCAGGAAGGCGGAAGTCCGGCTGCAATTGGCGTCGAAGATCCAAAAGTTGAGGAGCATGTGCCAGCCTCGGTGAAGAATTCGCTCAAGCACGGAAGCGTCGTGATTGCCGCGATTACTTCGTGCACGAACACGTCGAATCCTTCAGTGCTGATTGCAGCCGGACTGCTCGCCAAGAAAGCGGTCGAGAAAGGACTGCAAGTTCCGGCGTGGGTGAAAACTTCGCTGGCCCCGGGATCGAAGGTGGTTACAGACTATTTGGCAAAGGCCGGATTGACGCCGTATCTTGAGAAATTGAAATTTCATCTGGTGGGTTACGGATGCACCACATGTATCGGAAACTCTGGGCCGCTGCCCACGGAAGTCTCGCAAGCAATCGACGATAAAGAACTGGTAGTCGCCAGCGTCCTCTCCGGCAATCGCAACTTCGAGGGCCGCATTAACTCCGAAGTACGCGCCAACTATTTAATGTCGCCGCCGCTCGTCGTCGCATTCGCGCTTGCCGGGCGCATCGACATCGATCTGCGAAAGGACGCCATCGGCACAGGCAGAGACGGCAAGCCCGTTTTTCTCGCCGACATTTGGCCGACGCAGCGCGAGGTCGAAGAAGCCGTCGAGCAGTCCGTCACCGCCGAAATGTTTTCTAAAAGCTATGCCAAAGTTTTCGAAGGAGACGAACGCTGGCGCGGCCTGGCTGTGCCGAAAGACGAGACGTACGCGTGGGAGAAAGATTCAACCTATATCCGGCGCGCGCCGTATTTCGATGAGATGTCGGTAAAGCCGGCGCCGATCCATGACATCAAGAAAGCTCGAGTGCTCGCCGTTCTCGGCGACAGCGTCACCACCGATCACATTTCACCGGCGGGTTCGATCAAGAAACACAGTCCTGCGGGAAAATATTTGCAGGAACATGGCGTGAAGCCCGGAGATTTCAACTCCTATGGTTCGCGGCGCGGCAATCATGAAGTGATGGTGCGTGGCACATTCGCCAACGTGCGCCTGCGCAACAAACTCGTCGCGACCGAAGGCGGATATACGCGGCATTTGCCAAGCAACACAGAAATGTCGATCTTCGACGCGTCGGAAAAATATCGCGCCGCCGGCACGCCGCTCATCGTCTTAGCGGGCAAGGAATACGGGTCGGGTTCGTCGCGCGACTGGGCCGCAAAAGGACCGGCACTTCTAGGCGTGCGCGCGGTGATCGCCGAGAGCTACGAACGTATTCACCGCTCGAACCTGGTAGGCATGGGCGTGCTCCCGCTGCAATTCCCCGACGGACAAAACGCCGAATCGCTCGGCCTTACGGGAGAAGAGGTGTTTGAGATCACCGGCATCCGCGAGGTGGTCGAACACTTCGCCGCCGGCCGCGAAGTAAAAGTGCGCGTGAAGGGAAAGAGTGATGTTGAATTCAATGCGCTGGTGCGAATCGATACGCCGCAGGAAGCGCTGTACTACGCCAACGGCGGGATTCTGCAGTATGTGTTGAGGCAATTGTTGGCGACGAAGGCGCAGCCGGTAGGGGTGTGAGCAACGATTCGTGGTTTGCCGGTCTCGTCCCCATGCAGCCGCCCACCGTTGTGACTGCCATTTCGGTCGTCTTCTTTCTAGCTGCGATTTACCTGTGGGCGATCGGCGCCATCATGCTCCTCGCCCCCGGTACAGTTTCGCTGATGAGCGGAGCCCCGCTAATGTATGGGCTGGAATTGGCGGGGCCGTACATGGCTCTGCTCGTGGGAAGCGGTTGGGCGCTCATCGCTTGGGGACTATTTCGTCTGCACAACTGGGCACGCCTGGCCGCAGTGATTGTAATGATCATTGGTGTCGGCTGGCTGGTGCCGAAGATCTCCAGCGCCGAATTAGGTGCGGGTTTGTTTTGGGACGGGCTACAGATCGCGCTGCGAGCGGCGGCAGCGTGGTACTTGG
This sequence comes from Acidobacteriaceae bacterium, assembly GCA_003132445.1. Classification (GTDB taxonomy): domain Bacteria; phylum Acidobacteriota; class Terriglobia; order Terriglobales; family Acidobacteriaceae; genus Sulfotelmatobacter. The sequence continues at coordinate 145,642 of PKXU01000136.1, forward strand.
CGCAGTCGAGTGCCGTGATTGACAGCTTCAAGAAAACCGCGACGGAACGAAAAGGCTAGGCACGGGCTCTTCCCACGGTCTTCACGGATGATTCCTCTCTGATCCGATCCTCTGAGAGAATCAGGGGATAGTTGATCCGTGAAGAGTCGTGCGACTCGTGATTTATTTTCTTGTCTTCTCCGCTACTTTCTCGCCGACTCGTTTGCTGACCTCGAAGCGCATCTTGCCGCTCTTCTTGTCCGCGTCGACGATCACGTGATCGCCGTGCAGAATCTCGCCATCGAGAATCTTTAGCGCGAGAGGATCCTGGATCATCTTCTGGATCGCGCGCTTCAGCGGACGCGCGCCAAAGTTCGGGTCGTATCCTTGCGTGAAGAGCAGGTCCTTGGCCGCGTCGGTCAGCTCCAGAGAAATCTTGCGGTCGGCTAACAGGCGGCGAACGTCTTCCAGGCGCAGTTCGATGATGCGCACCAGCTGTTCTTTCCCGAGCGGACGGAAGACGATGATGTCGTCAACGCGATTGAGGAACTCGGGTTTGAAGTGTGTGTGCAGCAGGTTCTGCACCTGCTCGCTGGCTTTTTCAAAATCTTCAGGCGTACGAATATTCTCCGCCTGCAAATAGCTGGACCCGATGTTTGAGGTCATGATGATGATCGTGTTCTTGAAATCGACGACGCGGCCTTTGCCGTCAGTCAAGCGGCCGTCGTCCATGATCTGCAGGAGAATGTTGAAGACATCGGGGTGTGCCTTTTCGATTTCATCGAAAAGAACCACCGCATACGGTCGACGGCGCACTTGCTCGGTGAGCTGCCCGCCTTCTTCATATCCAACATAGCCCGGAGGCGCGCCGATCAGGCGTGCGACGGAATGCTTCTCCATGTATTCGGACATGTCGATGCGCAGTAAAGCACGCTCGTCATCGAAAAGAAATTCCGCAAGGGCACGAGCAAGTTCAGTTTTGCCGACTCCGGTCGGGCCGAGAAAAATGAAAGAGCCGATGGGACGCTTGGGATCGCTCAGGCCGGCTCGGGAGCGGCGAATGGCATTGGCCACGCGCTCCAGCGCGGGATCCTGCCCGACGACGCGCAGGCGCAGGCGCTCTTCCATCGTGACTAGTTTCTTCACTTCGCCTTCGAGCATCTTCGAGACAGGGATTCCCGTCCACTTGGAGACGATGCGGGCAACGTCTTCCTCGTCGACTTCTTCTTTCAGCATGCGCTTGCCGCCCTGGCTTTCCATTTGTTTGCTGAGTTTGGCCAGTTCCTCTTCGGCCTGGCGAATCAGGCTATAGCGAATTTCGGCGACGCGCTGCAGATTTCCCTTGCGTTCTTCAGCCTGCTCTTCGACTTTCAATTTTTCGATTTGACCTTTGAGGGCGCGAACGCGGGCGATCAAATCTTTTTCTTTTTTCCATTTCGCTTTGAGCGTGTTGGATTTCTCGCGAATCTCGGCGAGTTCCTTTTCGATAATGGACAGGCGCTCCTTGGAGTTGGCATCGTCTTCTTTCTTGAGAGCCTGCTTTTCGATTTCCAGCTGCATGGCTTTGCGTTCCAGTTGATCGATGTCAGTTGGCAGCGAATCGATTTGGATGCGCAGCGAAGCGGCGGCTTCGTCGATCAGGTCGATGGCTTTGTCGGGCAGAAAGCGGTCGCTGATATAGCGATGCGAGAGCGTGGCTGCGGCGACGATGGCCGAGTCTTTGATGCGCACGCCGTGATGCACTTCGTATTTTTCCTTCAGGCCACGCAGGATGGAGATGGTGTCTTCGACGTTGGGTTCGCCGACAAAGACGATCTGGAAGCGGCGTTCCAGCGCGGCATCTTTTTCGATGTATTTGCGGTATTCGTTCAGCGTGGTTGCTCCGATGGCCCGCAGTTCACCGCGAGCCAGTGCGGGCTTTAGCATGTTGGAGGCATCGATAGCACCTTCGGCGGCGCCGGCACCGACCAGGGTGTGCAATTCGTCGATGAAAAGAATGACTTGCCCCTGCGAGTCTTCGATTTCCTTGAGCACGGCTTTGAGCCGGTCTTCGAATTCGCCGCGATATTTTGCACCGGCGAGCATCGCCCCAAGGTCGAGCGCAACCACGCGCTTATTTTTCAGAACCTCAGGCACATCACCGGAGATGATTCTCTGCGCCAGCCCTTCGACAATGGCGGTCTTGCCAACGCCTGGCTCGCCAATGAGCACCGGATTATTTTTCGTGCGACGGGAAAGAACCTGGACCACTCGGCGAATTTCCTCATCCCGTCCAATGACAGGATCGAGCTTACCGCGCCGTGCCTGCTCGTTGAGGTCACGCGCATAACGTTCCAGCGCTTGATACTTGGCTTCCGGATTCTGGTCGGTAACTTTCTGCGACCCGCGAACAACGGTCAGCGCTTTCAAAATAGCGTCGTCGGTCGCCCCGTGCCGGGCGAGAATTTGCTGTGCGACATCGCGCTTCAGGTGAGTGATCGCCAGCAGCAAATGCTCAGTCGAAACGTATTCATCTTTGAAATTGGATGCTTCCTGGAAAGCTCGCTCGAGCAGCTTGTTGACCTCGTTCGAAAGCGTAGCCTGGGCCGCACTGCCGGAAACCTTAGGAAGTTTTTCAATCTCGCGATAGACCTCGCTGAGAACCGCTTGTGGCCCAATGCCGATTTTTTCCAGCACAGGTGGAACAATGCCTTCTTTGTCTTCCAGCAAGGCGGCGAGCAGGTGAAGCGGCTGCAATTCGGGATTGCCGTGCTCGGAGGCGAGTTCATTCGCGCGCTGGACGGCTTCCTGCGCTTTGACGGTAAATTTGTCCCAGCGGATTGGCATGGCTTACTCCATTGTGTGATTGGAAATTGAGTAATTTAGAAATTGAATAATTTGAGGGCAGGAAATGTTGTCCCGATTCAAATTCTTCAATTCCGAACTTTCTGATCAAAAAAGTTGCGGGAGGCGGTGNNGGGCGGCTGTCCCCACATAGACACTACTGCCCCACAACAACCGCTTATGCGGCTTTGCTTGGGCCTTTGCTCTCGCTAGTCTTTACTTCGCTGGGCTTGGCTTCGATGGACTTTTCGCTGCCCACGTTCACCTTGATCTGCTTGGGCTTGGCTTCTGCCTTTTTGGGCAGATTCACCTTTAGCACGCCTTTGTCGTAGGTGGCCGAGACATTTTCGTTGTCCACGGTGTTGGGCAGAGTGAAGGTACGAGTGAAGCTGCCATATTGGCGCTCCACGCGGCGATAGTTCTCTTCTTTTTCTTCTCTCTCGATTTTGCGTTCGCCGTGCACGGTCAAGGTATTGTTTTCCACTCGAACGTCGATATCTTTTTCGTCAATTCCGGGCACTTCGACCTTCAACGTGACTTTGTGCTCGTCTTCATAGACGTCAACGGCGGGGGCGAAACTGGACGTGCTCAACGACTCATCGCGGCCTTCGCCGGCATAAGACTCGCGGAACAAGCGGCTCATGCGATCTTGCAAGGTGGACAATTCTCGGAATGGTTCCCAACGGGTTAATACGGTCATGGCTAAATCCTCCTTCGAAAGTTTGATATTGCAGACTTTTGATCTTGTCGACCGGCCTGGAGAGTTGCTCGTTTGGCTGCGGTCACTTCTATTAGACGCTAGATTAGCGTAATAGAATCATACAAGTTGAGTGTATCGTTGTCAACAAATTAATAGGAGTTTATTTTCATCAGCTTACACGTGCCATGAGGCACTTTAGATATGCTGTTTCGGGCACATTTAGCAGCACTGGATGATCCTTGGCTTGTCCTCGCACCTCGATCAGGCGAAGGGTTCGGCGGGCGTCCAAGGCGGCGTCGGCGAGCATTTCGAGGAAGTTGGATTGGGTTACGTGATAGGAGCACGAGCAGGTAATGAGAGTGCCGCCAGGTCTAAGCATTTTCAGGGCGCGCAGGTTGAGTTCTTTGTAGCCACGCAGGGCGGCATCGAGATCGCGTTTGCTCTTGGCGAAGGCGGGTGGATCCAGGACGATGGTGTCGTAGCGGCGATTGGAAGAGGAGTAATCCTTAAGCAGATCGAAGGCGTTGGCTTCGATCCACTCAATCTCAGGCTGGCCGTCCGAACGGTTGAGAGCGGTGTTCTGTTCGGCGACCTCAAGGGACGGTCTCGAACTATCGACGCCAGTCACCTGCGAGCAGTGCGAGGCCACGTGAAGGGCGAAGCCTCCTTGATAGCAGAAGACGTCGAGGGCTTCACCCTTGGCGTATAAAGCAGCGGCGGCATAGTTCTCGCGCTGATCGAGGAAGGCCCCGGTTTTTTGACCTTCCAGGGCGTCGTAGCGGAAATGGATGCCGTTCATCGTGAAGGTGGTGGACGCCTTCTCGCCTTGCAGGAGGCCAGAGCTGCGCGGCGACAAAGTTTCGAGTTCGCGGACGCGAGGGTCGACGCGCTCAACAATGGAGGCCGGATGCACGCTGTTGCTCAGTTCCTGAAGAATGGTTTCACGAACGGCGTCGGCGTCCATGGCCTGAGTAAGAATTTGCAAGGAGAGAATGTCGTTATACCGATCGACAATGAGGCCGGGGAGAAAATCGGCCTCGCTAAAAATTACACGATAGGCGTCAGTGTCTTGGACCACGCTCTCACGATAGGCAATGGCGTCGGCGATGCGCTGGCGAAGCAGGACGGCTAGATCCGCGACTGGCTCTGAGGAAATCATGCGGATCGCGATTTGTGAGGAACTCGAATAAAGAGCGGTGCCGAGAAACTTGCCGCGGAGATCGGTCACGTTCGCCAGCGAACCGGGGGCGACGGCGTCGGCAGAAACGACGTCAGAGCGGTAGACCCAGACATGGCCCGTTTTTAGGCGGGACGCGCCGCGTGGGGAAACTTTTACAGTCGGAAGATCTAAGCTAACAGGCTGTCTGGGCATGCAGCCATCTTAAATGCTGGGATCGGATGAGCTGGCGGCAGAGGTCGAGTTGCGCTCGACTGGACGGACGAATGCGTCCGTCNNCATTCGTCCGCCGAGCCTGCTCCCCACATAAACCGCTCAGCTGGCGGCTTGTTCGGTAGGAACTGCCGGGGTCTGGTGCTTGGAATGGGAGCCGATGTTGGCTTCGTGGCGGGCGAGGTCCAAATCAAAGCGAAGAGAATCGAGCGCGACCATGGGGAGTTCATTTCCAAAAGCGTCCAACTCTTCTTCCGTCCAACCGCCGTTCAGACGCATGGCGTCGGAGATGTCTTCAGGGAAAGCCTGGCGATAATCACCCTCGCGAATCAGGATGTCGCCGATGAGACGCCCCGTACTCACGTCATAAACGCGTCGGCTGGCCTGCCCGCGAGCATTGGTCAGACACAGAAATACTTCGCCAATTCCGCCAAATTCCGAGCGATAGTACCAGGCCTGAGGCGCATCGATTTTCGGATGATGTCGTTTGGGGCGAGTCGTTGACGGCTTCTGATCGGCGAGTTCGTCAGCGGGATTGAAATACAGGATGCGCTGGCAGGAATCGCAAACGATGGTCTGCTGGCCGGAGCGAACCTCGTTGTAAGTCTGCGGGCGAAGCATGACGCGGCAGGCCATACATTTTTGGTCGCGAACTTCAGAGATGCCGCTGCCGCGAAATTTTGCTACGCGCTCGTAGTGACGAAGCAAATCGTCGTTGACGCCGGTGCGAATCTGATCGCGTTTCGCCCGCCACTCGGTCAGCAGTTTCTCATCTTCAGCGGTACGCCGGCGCGCGTCTTCTTTTTCCTTTTCGATTTCGGCGCTCTCGGCTTTCAGCTCGGCCTGGGCGGCTTTTACTTCTTTATCGCGCGCATCTGCGTTGACCATCAGCTCGAGGATTTCATCTTCGTTGGCGGCAATCTCTTGTTCGGCGAACTGAATCTCGTGTAGCAGGGCCTTGTACTGATCGTTGGTTTTTACATCCAGAGATTGGTCGCGGTACTTGGAAATTTTGCCGCGCAGATCGGAGATGGCAGTTTCGTATTTGCGGCGGGCGGCTTCGTCGGCCTTTACTGCGGCCTGAGCTTTTTCCAGTTGAGCTTTCGTGCCCGCCAGTTTCTGTTCGATCACCGCCACGCGCTTGGGGAATTCGGCGACTTCGTCCTGCAGACGGCGGATTTCCTTGTCCGTGTCCTGCAGTTTCAGCAGATTCTCTATGTCGGGAAGCATGGAATGTATTGATTCTAGCATGGGGTTGGCAGACTCTCTGGGTGCTTCATCGCGCAAAGGAGCTCGCGACGGTCAGCTAAAAAAGGTTAGACACTGGGGGCGTCGAATTGCCCAATAGGGATACACCTGCGATTCGACTCAGCTGCCCAGTTGAGTGGCGTACCCTGCGCCAAACGCCTGGAGCGGTGTACACTCGTCGTTTGCACATTTGAGTTCTGCGTTAATTCTGCCTACGAGGACCGTTCGTGAAAAGACAGTTTTTCTTAACTTCCTGCATTGCCGTGCTCACACTTATCTTCGGCGTCACAACATCCATGCTGGCGCAGAATGCGCCCACCAAACCTCTGACGATTGAAACGCTATATCAACCGGGAGGACTAGCCGGGCGCGGGCCTGAGACCATCGAGTGGAGTCCGGACGGAACGAAGCTGACATTTGTTCAGCGCGATGAAAAGGGAGAAAAAGGCGAGCTGTGGTACGTGGATACGGCTACCGGCGAGAAGAAAGTTCTGGTCAGCGCCGCGAAGCTGGCATCCCTCGATCCTGATTTGAATAAAGTGGTCAAGAACGAACGGGAGAAGGAACGGCGGACGCGGTATCACGTGGCGGCATATTTGTGGGGGCCGGATTCAAAGCGCATGATTTTCGATTCGCAGGGCCAGCTCTGGCTCTACGATTTGGGAACGGCAACGGCGGTGCAGTTTACGTCGGCTTCCGACCCCAGCGGCGATCCGAAATTCTCGCCCGACGGCGGCCATGTGGCCTACCTGCGTAAGCATAATTTGTATGTTCGACCTGTGAGTGGAAAGGATGAGAAGCAGTTGACTAAAGACATCGGCGACGATCTGCTCAACGGCGATATCGATTGGGTCTACGCGGAGGAGTTGGCGGTGCGAAGCAATTATTTCTGGTCACCCGACAGCAAAGAAATTGTGTTTCTGCACATGGACGAAACCAAGGTCCCGACTTATCCCATCACTGACTGGCTGCCGACCCATCCCAACGTGGATTACGAAAAATATCCTAAGGTGGGCGATCCCAATCCTGTGGTCAAGCTTGGCGTGGTGGATGCGGATAAGAGCAAAGTGCGCTGGATTTCGCTAACCAGCGATGCAGACTCCTACATCCCGCGATTCGGCTGGGTGCGCGACGGGATGATTTGGGCGGAGGTGCTGAACCGGACTGAAGACAAGATGGATTTGTATTTCGTCGATGCAAAATCTGGCAGGTCGCGGATTGTGCTGACGGAGACGACGCCCGGAGCGTGGATGGACTTCGAACGTGTCGAGGTTCGCTTCCTTAAGGCGAACGGGCAGTTCCTGTGGCCGAGCTGGCGAGATGGCACTATGCAAATTTACCTCTATAGCTTTGACAAGCAGAATCCGATGGGCGCGGATGCCAAGCTAGAACGGCAACTGACGAAGGGCGACTTCGAGGTACTCGGCATTGAGGGCGTGGATGAGCCTGCAGGGACGGTATTTTTCTCGGCGAATAAAGACGATCCCCGGCAGATACAAGTTTTCTCGGTGCAACTGGATGGCACTGGATTCAAGGCATTGACCTCGGAAGAGGGCATTCATTCCGGAACCTTCAGTGACGATGGGAAGCACTACACCCACACTTTTTTTGGTCCTCAGACGTCGACGACGATTTCGCTCTGTGCAGTAGGAGGAAGTTGCAGTCCCGTATGGAAGGCGCGAAACGCGATTGCCGAATATGGGCTGCGCGCGCCGAAGTATCTGGAATTCAAAGCAGCGGACGGAGTAACGACGCTTTATGGCAGGTTGCTGCTTCCCGCGGAGACGCCGGCCAGCGGCAAGATTCCGCTGATCATAAACATCTATGGAGGTCCGGCGGCGCAAATGGTGCGAAAGGGAACGCCGGATGCGTTCGATGAAATTTTGTCACGCAAGGGATTTGCGATTTTTGCGGTGGATAATCGTGGGACGCCGGGACGCGATCGCAAATTTCAAACGGCAATCCGCCATGAGTTCGGTGCGATTGAGTTGAAGGATCAGTTGACCGCGCTCGACCAGTTGTTGGCGCAGTATCCGCAACTGGATAAGGATCGGGTGGCGATCTGGGGATGGTCGAATGGTGGATCGATGACGCTATATGCGATGACGCATTCGGACCGCTTTCGCGCGGGCGTGGCAGTAGCTCCGGTGACCGACCAGTTGAATTATGACTCGATCTATACCGAGCGCTACATGGGATTGTTAAAGGATGATAAGGCAGGCTACGAACAGTCTGACGTGACGCAGGATGCCGATAAGCTGCACGGAGCGCTGCTGCTCGTGCACGGCACGAGCGACGACAATGTGCATTTCCAGAACAGCATCCAGATGATCAATGCGCTGATCAATGCGGGAAAACAGTTTCGGCTGATGATTTATCCCAACAAGACGCACAGCATCGCCGGGAAAGATGCGCGCGTGCATCTATTCACGATGATTGAAGATCACTTTGAGAAAGAGTTGAAGTAGGACGGTAATTAGAGATTGTTTCTTCGGGCACGCTGGAAACAAGGCGGCTCCGGTGAATACCGCAGCCGCTTATTTATGCCTGCCTGAACCTTTGCGCGGACTTTCCTTGGAGGAATTCTCTTTAGACGAGCTATCTTTCGAAGAACCTTCCTTCGACGAACTTTCTTTCGATGAAGAATCTTTCGACGAAGAATCTCTCGCGCCGCTTTCTTTCGAGCTGCCTTCCGACTTGGCCTTGTCGTCTTTCTTGTCTTTGGAGGCGCTATCTCCGCTGGAAGAGCCCGTCGAACTGGACTTCTTGGCGTAGTCGGTGACGTACCAGCCGGTGCCTTTGAACTGCACGGCGGGAGCGGAGATCATCTGCTCGACTTGGCCGCCGCATTCGGGGCACTTTTTGACCATCTTGTCGGAAAATTTCTGGATTTTTTCAAAGCGGTGACCGCACTTTTTGCACTCGTATTCGTAAAGGGGCATGTGAATGAGACGGTTTGTGGGGAAGAACCAGTTTCATATTGATTCTAGGGGTGCAGAGCGATTTGCGTCAATTCTGAGCGAAACGGGTCTGCACGACTCAAGGTTAGTTTTTCTTCTTCTGCAAAGTTTTGGGCGCGGTGTTTTCCCAGGCGGCTTGAATCGCTTTTTGAACCGTTTCTTTCCTCGCGGCGTTTAGGTTGACGCGCGTCGCGCCGCGGCGTCCCCAGGCGCCGTTTACCGGAAGGAACACTTCGGGTTCATCCTTCGAAAAATAATGTTGCTGCTCTGGAGTGAGTTTGACCATGGCCCATGACTTGTCCGGATAGGCCAGGGTGGCGAAGATTTTTCCCGCGATGCGGAAGTCGGGATGATTCATGTGTGAGCGTTCTTCGGTCTCGGGAAGCCCGAGTGCCATCTTTCGGAAGTCGTTGGCGGTCACGGCAAGAGCACCTCGGGCGCATACATTAACGCGTACATTAACATAACCGCTCTTCAGGACGGAAAGTTACGTCGGGGAGGGCCGAGCGCGGTCTCCCTGTTGACGACGGGAGTCGAGCTTCGCTCGACCGGACGGCCGAGAGCCTGCCCTGAGCTTGTCGAAGGGGCGCTCGTCCCCACATGGCCGGTGGTAGACTCCGGCCATGAGCGATGCTGCTGCCGAGCCGGCGCTTTATCTGGTCGGGACGCCGATTGGAAATCTGGAAGACATCACGCTGCGGGCGCTGCGGGTGTTGAAGGAAGTGGACGTGATCGCATGCGAGGACACGCGCCAAACCCAGAAGCTGCTCAACCACTATGCGATCGCAACGCGCACCACCAGTTATCACGAGCACAACGAGATGACGAAGTCGGCGGAACTTGTAAAGGAGATGCAAGAAGGGGCAAGCGTCGCGCTGGTAACGGATGCAGGCATGCCGGGAATCTCCGACCCCGGCTACCGCTTGATTGCATTGGCGATCAGGCATCGCGTGCCGGTAGTGCCCATTCCGGGGGCCGCAGCCTTCTTGGCGGCGCTCGTGGCGAGCGGTCTACCGACGGATTCGTTTCGCTTCAGCGGATTTCTTCCGGCGAAGCGCGGGGAGAGGCAGGCCGCGCTGGAGGCGGTCCGGAATTCGCCGCGGACGCAGATTTTTTATGAGGCTCCGCACCGTATTGTTGAAGCGTTGGTAGATATTTGCAAGGTTCTGGGAGAAGCCCGGTATCTCGTCATTGCGCGCGAGGTCACCAAGCTGCATGAAGAGTTTTTGCGCGGTCGCGCGGGCGAAGTGTTGGAAAACTTGAAGGCGCGCGAAGCAGTGAAGGGTGAGATCACGCTGCTGATCGGCAAGGCCGATGAGGAAGATGCTCACGTGGGGACGGACGCAGCCTGCCCTGAGCAAAGCCGAAGGGTCCGTCCTTCGGTCCGGAAGCGCGTCGATCAGATTATGGCCGAAGAGAAGCTTGACGAGAAATCTGCGCTGAAGAAAGTAGCTAAGGAACGGGGAGTGTCGAAGAGCGAGGCGTACCGGGAGTTGCAGCGGAGCAAGTAGCTAAGCTGGCGAACCTAGAGCTGTGCAGCTTCTGCCTCCAAGCGAGATGCTTCTTCGTTCTGGCCGAGCGCGCCCTTCAGTTTGGCATATTCCAGGAGCGTGCTCTTCAGGCGGGCGATGTAGTTGCTTTTCATCTCGGGCAAGTTCACGATTGCCGCCTTGTAAATGGTGACCGCCTGAGAATAATAAGTGTCGGCTTCTGGGAGCCTGCCCACAGCGCCATACGCCCGAGCAAGGCTTGCGTTCTCAGAGGCGAAGTCGGCGTCGCGATCGCTTTTTTTATACGGTTTTCTGATCTCTACCGCCTTCTCGTACAACGGTATCGATTCGAGGAATTTGTGCTCACTATACAGCGCGTGCCCAAGAAATACCCTTGAGTCGCTGCGCTCCAAAACCCGAGTGTCCGGCAGTTGGTCCGAGAGTGTGACCGCTTCTCCGCATTTCTTCTCCGCTTCCGCGTCTTTGCCTTGCCTCTCCAGCTGATAGCAGGCCTGAAATGCCGGGTAGTAGTCTTTGAGCGCCATTTCCTGCGACTGCGAGTATTTAGGACTGGCGACCGTCCACTCAACTCTCGTAACAACGTGGATGGGCTGCCCGTTCTTGAGGAACGGCGTGTACTCCCACTTCTTCACCGCTTCAATAAACGCCGGTGCCACATAGGATGTCCACTTATTAGAGTTACTGAACTAACCCTGCCGGTGGAGTCGATGATGATGTCCGCAACCACCGTTCCGCCTACCTGGGTGAGCTTGGCCAATGGAGGAACAACCGGCTCAACTTTCTTTGCTAGATTATGGCTCGCAACCTCCGGTTCGACGCGAGCGGGCTTGTCTTCCGCAACTGCAATGACGGCGACGGCAAGAAAAAGACAGAACCCGACTTTCCACATGGGCGAAGACTATATCAAAACCTAGCGATCTTGAGGTGCCCCTAGGTCGAGCTTCGCTCGACCGGACNNTGTTGATTGTTGATTGTTGATTTTTGATTGTTGATTGAAAGCCTAAGTGTCAACTTTCTGCTTACGCCATGTGATTTCAATCAGCAATCAACAATCAGAAATCAACAAAATGCATTTCTACTCCTCTCCGTAGAAATCGACGAACAGGTCTGCCGTTTCGTAAACCCGGACTCGGTGCAAGCGGGCTTTCTGGAGTTTCGTTTCCAGGCGCTGCCATACGGCGATCGCCAGATTTTCCGTGGTCGGAATGCGCGTCAGAAATTCTGGAACTTCTTTGTTGAGGAAGCGGTGGTCCATGGCGTCGAGAACTTCGTGGTGCATGACTTCTTTCAGTTGCTTTAAATCGACCACGAAGCCGGAGCGTGGATCAACTTCTCCTTTGACCGTAACTTCGAGTGTGTAGTTGTGTCCGTGGCCGTTGGGGTTGTTGCATTTGCCGAAGATGCGGCGGTTTTCTTCCGGGGTGAACTCGGGATTGTGGTAATAGTGCGATGCGGAGAATTCGGCTTTGCGGGTTAAGTAGACCATAGGAAAAGTTTTTCAGTTGCTACTTGCCAGTAAAGTTTTCCCGTCGGATTCAAGGTTGCTTAAAGCAGGTTTATCCGAGCCCGGCTTCTCTAAATATGTGCGTCCCTTCCAGAATACGTTGCCATGTGCGTGGGCGCGCTTCGAGCGCAGCAATAAGTATGCGAACATGGGCATGCCGAAAATCGCGCCAAGCCATTCCATAGCCAAGTTGAAGTTGGCACGCCTGAGGCGATCGAAGTTTCGCCCTAACAAAAGACTTACGATGACCATCCACCACCAATGCGTCGCGATGCGGGCAAGCTTTAAAAGCCAATCGTGAAGACCGGTAAGCGGGGCTACCCGGCGCGACCAGATAGCAACGAGAATCAAGATTAACGGCGAGAACAAGAGGAGCCCCGGCAGTGTCCAGTTGAATAGTGTTTTCGCGGCGAGCCAGCCTGGACTCGGAAATAACAGCGCAAGATTTTTTGTCCAGCCATCGCGAAGCTGGCGGTAGTTCCGGTACATGCGCGTGCGAACAGCTTCAGGCGCGTAACGGAAACGAATCTTCCGGCCGGAGCGTTTCACGCCGCGAGCTAGAGCGACATCTTCGAGAATTTCTGATGCAATTGCTGCATGTCCGCCCACCGCTTCGTACGTATCACGGCGGATCAGAATGAACTGGCCATTGGCGGCGGCAATGGGCGAAGCGGGATCGCTGACCACGGACGGAGGATACTGCCGCGCCAGCTCTGCGAACACGACGGGGAGAGTCGCCATTTCCCAAAAGGTAACCGCAATTTGTTCTGGCGAGTAGGACAGCATTTCGACATTGTGCTTTTGCGCTTCCGCTAGCGCTCGGGCTATCGAACCAGGAATGTGGACGGTGTCAGCGTCGGTGAAGAGCAGCCATTCGCCTTGAGCCTGACGCGCTCCGGCAGTAACCGCATTGTTCTTGCCGGTCCAACCTGCGGGGAGTGGAGGCGCCTGGACAACGCGGACTCCTTCCTGCTGGAAGGACTGTGCGATTTCGCGCGTGCGGTCAGTAGAGTGATCGTCGACGACGATGATTTCGAAGGCGGGGCCCGATTGCCGGACCAGCGACCGCAGACAATCACTGAGAGAAGCTTCCTCGTTGCGCGCGGGCACGATTACTGATAGCTCGGGACGCTGCGCAACTGGCTCCATCGCTGCCATGGATCGAATCTATTATTATAGCTGTGTGCAACGCATATATCGGTTCCCTGCCATACAAGGTAGATTGTTCTCTGGCGCTGGCTTGTCGAGCTTCGCTCGACCGGACAGCCGGGGGCGGCTGTCCCCACACAAACCTTGCTACTTCCCCGCCAGTTCCCTCTTCACGATTTCGCTGACCATTTTCCCGTCGACGCGCATGCCTGCGGCATTGAGGCGGGCCATGGCATTCTTCATAACTGTGCCCATTTCTTTCATCGTCGGCGAGCCCATTTCGGCGATGGTCGCTTTTACTCCCGCAATTACTTCCGCTTCGCCGGCGGCCTTGGGCAAATAGGATTCGATCAAGACAATCTCGGCGGCTTCTTTGTCGGCCATTTCCTGGCGTCCGCCCTTGGTGAACTGCTCGACCGATTCTTTCCGCTGTTTAATGAGCGTTGCCAGCACTGCCTGCGATTCTTTTTCGTCGAGCGGAGCCATCTTCTCGACCTGGCGAAGATGCAATGCGCTCTTCACCATACGCAGGGCAGAGAGGCGGGCTTCGTCTTTCGCTTTCATCGCCGTGACGATGTCTTTCTGGATTTGTTCGACTAAGCTCATGAAGGGATTATAGATGGGCGGGCCGGCGACGGTGCGCCACCCAAAGTTAAAACCCCCATTTCTCGCGCACAAGACGCGCGAGAATGGGGTACCCGAACCGTGTGACGGGTGTTGGGGTCAAACATCAAAATCCCCACCCTCTCGCAAAGAACGCGAGAAGGATGGGGCACCCAAGGGCGCAGTTCGGGCAAACTTCCTATAAACTAAAAGACTATCTCCATTCATAAGGATTCTGACTATGTTGCATAAGAACCGCCTTTTTACTCCCGGCCCGACGCCGCTATTGCCGGCGGCGCAGACGGCCATGGCTTCGTTTACGGCGCATCACAGGACGGCAGATTTCCGTGCGCTGTTTCAGCGGGTGCTCGCCGACATGAAGGAATTTATTGGGACGAAAAACGATGTGCTGGTGCTGGCTTGTTCAGGCACGGGCGTGATGGAAGCGTCGGTGTCGAACCTGACATCGCCGGGCGACAAGGTGCTGGTGCTGACGGCGGGAAAGTTCGGCGAACGCTGGACCGGCCTGGCCAAGGCTTTTGGCTGCAAGGTTGAGGTGTTGAGTGTCCCGTACGGCGAGACATTTTCACTGGAGGAAATTCGGGCTCGAGTGACTTCCGAAGTACGCGCCGTATTTGTGCAGGCGACTGAGAGTTCGACCGGCGCGCGGCATGACGTGGAAGGCATCGCGAAGATTGTGCGGGCGCAGGGCGGGGCTTCAGGAAGTGACACGCTGCTGGTTGTGGATGCCATCACCGGGCTGGGAACTACGCATCTCGACGTGGACGGCTGGGGCGTAGACGTGATTATCGGCGGGTCGCAGAAGGCGCTGATGATGCCTCCTGGGCTGGCGTATTGCGCGGTCAGCGAGCGTGCGTGGAAGTGGATGGATGTTACCACTTCGCCACGCTATTACTTCGATCTACGCAAAGAGCGGAAGTCGGCGGCGAAAGGCGAGTCGGCTTATACGCCGGCCACCTCTTTATTTGCGGCGCTGGGTGCGGCTCTCGAGTTTGTGCGTGGCATGGGCAAGGGCGACTTAGCCAAGGGACGCGAAGAACTGGTGAACAACGCCGAATTATGTGCGGAGATGACGCGGGCGGGAGCGAAGGCTCTGGGATTAAAGCTGTATGCATCTTCGCCCGCGGCCGCCCTGACCGCGATCTGCGCACCGGATGGAACCGACTCAAGCAAGATCGTGAAAGAGTTCCGCGAGGCGTTTGACGCTGTTGTGGCGAATGGACAGGGAGAGATGAAGGGTCAACTGTTCCGCATCGCGCATATTGGCTACTACGACTATCTCGATACCATTGGCATTCTCGGCGCGCTCGAACACGTGCTGGCGCGGGTGACCGACCGGAGCGTCGCCTACGGCGCGGCGGTGCGGGCGGCGCAGGAAGTCTACGCTCGCGCTCAATCAGGAAAGCGACAGTTGGTCGGCGCCTGAAATCGAGGAACGGCCCGGCGTAAATTAATGCGTGCTAGACGCGAATTAGAGCCGCGTTAACCCCAGTCCACTAACGATACCTCCAAAGGAAATGATTCGTGAAAATAATCGTAGCGGAAAAAATCTCGGCGTCGGCCGTGGCGCAGTTGCAAGAGCCGGGTTGGACGGTGCTTACGGCCGATCAATTAGACGGCAACCTGGAAGCGCAACTGGAAACCGCGGATGCGCTGATTGTGCGCTCGGCGGTACAGGCGGACGCGAAGCTTCTGGAGCACGCGAAAAAGCTGCGCGTAATTGGTCGAGCCGGTGTCGGCGTGGACAACATCGATCTCGACGCGGCCACGCACAAAGGCATCGCGGTGATGAATACGCCGGGCGCCAATGCCGTCGCCGTGGCAGAGCAGACGCTGGGGATGATGCTGGCCATGGCTCGTCATTTATGCCGCGCCGATACGCTCATGCACGCAGGAAAATGGGAAAAGAAATCGCTTCAGGGAACCGAGCTGCGCGCCAAGACTCTGGGAATTATTGGCCTGGGACGCGTAGGTATGGAAGTGGCGCGACGCGCTCGCGCCTTTGGCATGGAACTGGTAGGGCATGATCCCTTTGTTTCTGTGTCTGTTGCGAAGGAGCAAGGGATTCGGCTGGCGGGGCTCGATGAACTGTATGCGGCGGCTGACTACATTACTCTGCACGTCGGGCTTACGCCTCAGACTGCGGGGATGATCAATGCGGCGTCTATCGCAAAAATGAAAAAGGGCGTCCGGCTGGTGAACTGCGCGCGGGGCGAACTGGTAAACGAAGCGGATTTGGCTGCGGCTTTGAAAAGCAAGCAAGTGGCGGCGGCGGCGATTGATGTTTTTGCGGAAGAGCCTCCGAAAAACTCGCCGCTCGTGGCGCTGGAGAACGTTCTGCTCACGCCTCACGTGGGCGGATCGACTTTCGAGGCGCAGGAAGCCGTGGGCGTGCAAATTGCGCAGCAGGTCAAGGAGTATCTGAAACACGGCGTGATCCAGAATGCCGTCAATGTGCCCTCGGTTTCTGCGGAGGAGTATGCGACCATGCAGCCCTACATCGTGCTGGCGGAACGCATGGGCGGCTTTTTGGCGCAGGTTTCCGAGGGCAGCATCGAGGAGATTTCGATTCGCTACAGCGGGCACATCGCCGAATGGAAGACGGAACTCATTCGCAACGGAGCGATCAAGGGCATCCTGAACCAGGCGCTCGAGGAGAAAGCGAACTTGGTGAACGCGGCTACGATTGCCGGTGAGCGCGGGCTGCGCGTGCTGGAATCGCACAAGGCGAAAGCATCAACCGGAGGCGCAGGGAGCGTGCTTTCCATTTTTCTGAAGACTTCCACCGAGGAGCACATGGTAAAAGGTGCAGTGCTGCACGGCGACGCGCCGCGGCTACTGCATGTGGACGGCATCGACGTGGAGGCTCCGCTGGAACGCAGCCTGATCTATCTGCGCAACCGCGACGTCCCCGGCGTGATCGGCAAAGTGGGAACGATTCTGGGCGAGGAATCGATCAACATTGCCGATTTCTCGCTGGGACGACGCGCAGTCGAGAAAGAAGTTCAGAAAGAATCTGACCAGCCTCGTGAGGCGATCGCTGTAGTCCACGTAGATGGGCGGGTGCCGGAAGAAGTGCTGGCGAAATTGCGGCAGATTCCGGCGGTGCAACAAGCGAAGGCCGTGCAACTGCTCTAGTTCGTTTGATTTTTCCATTACCCCTGGGTACGTGTTATGCGGGTTGCGGCAATCTACGACATTCACGGCAACCTTCCCGCGCTGGTCGCCGTTTTGCACGAGATTCGCGCCGCCGGTGCGGATCTGATCGTGGTTGGCGGTGACGTGCTGCCGGGGCCGATGCCGTCTGAAACGCTCGCGTGTTTGCTGGGGCTGAATGTTCCAACATCATTCATTCGAGGCAATGGAGAATCTGCAGTGCTGGCGGAACTGGCGGGCCGCGAGATATCCCTTCCAGAGCAGGCACGCGAAGCAATTCGCTGGACGGCGCAGCAACTCGATCAGGAATTCAGGCACGTAATCGCCAGTTGGCCCGCAACGTTTCGCGTCGAGATTGGCGGGCTGGGTGAGGTGCTGTTCTGCCACGCTACGCCGCGCAACGACGCTGAGATATTCACGCGTTTGACGCCAGAAGATCGCCTCTTGCCAGTATTTGCAGGAATCCGTGCTCCGGTGGTCGTCTGCGGACACACTCACATGCAATTTGATCGAATGGTGGGAAAGACTCGCATTGTGAATGCCGGCAGTGTGGGCATGCCTTTCGGAAAAGCCGGCGCCGATTGGCTATTGCTTGGACCTGAAGTGGAATTGCGGCATACGACTTACGATCTCACAAAAGCTGCTGAGAAAATCCGAGATACAAAATATCCGCAGGCCTCAGATGTTGCGTCGCGCAATGTGCTGCAGCCGCCGTCGGAAGAAGAAATGCTAAGAGTATTCACGCGAGCAGAGTTAAAAGGCTGATCGAAACGCGTCACGGTCAAAGCCTCGCACTTCACACCATTCGTCCAAGCTTTTGGCGTCGCCCACCGCGGCTGGCCCGAACGGCGCCACACAGTTCAATTCACGATTCAGCTTCATCGCGCCGAAGTTTTCGGCTCTCCGCGAGCAGGGCCATGGAGTGCATCAGGTTCTGCAGGGTGACGATGCCGATCAGGCGCTGATCTTCGACCACGGGAATGATGCTGGAGTTGCGGGCCGTAAGTTTGCGGAAGGCTGAACTCAGCGAGTCCTGGCGCAGGGATACTTCGAAGATCTTGTTCATCACCGCCTGCACGTAGCCGTTTCCTTCGGCCCGCAGAGCATCGAGAATACGCTGCTTGGAAATCACTCCCACCATATCGCTGCCACGAACCACGGGAAAATCATCTTGGAGGGAATGAACCGCTTTCTCCAGGGCGTCTTCCAATGTGTCAGCCGGCGACAACGTAGCGAAGTCGGTGAGCATGACTTCTTCGAGGCGGACATTGTCGAGCACGGATTGGAATACGAGCGCGCGTTCCTCCAGTTGTGCCGCGGAAAAGACAATTACGCCGACCATGGTGAGCCAACTATCGCTGAACAACCCAGCGAGCATCAGGACCATGGCGATGGCATTGCTGATCGAAACGGCGCGGCGCGTGGCGGTGGATGCATCTCGAGTCCGGGAAAGCAATGCCCGCAATACCCGTCCGCCATCGAGAGGATACGCGGGCATGAGATTGAATATAGCCAGGTAGAGATTTGCCCACACCAAGCTTTTGGGCAACTTGGCAGCCTGTAGAAAAGGCCATTGCCAAAGTTCCGCTCCGTGACCTGCGATAGTAAGGGCTGCTGCTGCCACACCGGCCAGTGCGAGGCTTACCAGTGGTCCGACCAACGCTAGACGGATGTCACGCTTCCACACCGGTCCGGCGGCCTGAGCCTTTTCGACTCTAGACTCGTCGTAAAGCGCCACGCCGGTCAGGGGCAACAATATTACCGCTTTAGGAATCAAGCCGATGCGGCGGGCGGCCAGCATATGCCCGCATTCGTGCGCACCCACACAGGCAAGGATGATGCCCACCAGTGCCAGGTCGCGTGGTCCGTTAGCGGCCTGATGCACGGCATACTCCGTCCAGTAAATGAACATGGGCAAGATGAAGAACGTAAGGTGGATGCGGACCTCCACTCCGAACAGGCGTCCCACCGGAATGGACCAGCTTCGCATAGGGCTTTGCTGTTTTTATTCTACATGGATGGATATAGTGATTGCGGCATCCAAGAATGTAGTGGTATGCGAGTGATTTCCGGCAAATATCGAAGCCGTCCGCTGCGTTCCTTGAGGGGGATGGACGTGCGTCCTACCTCGGACCGGTTGCGGGAGACGTTGTTTAATGTGCTGACGGCGGGAAATCCGGACGCTCTCGCGGGCAGCATCTGGCTCGATCTCTTCGCCGGAACTGGAGCGATCGGTATCGAAGCGCTAAGCCGGGGCGCGAAGGAAGTCTATTTCGTGGAACAGGCCGCTCCCGCGGCAGAGGCTATCCGCGCCAATCTGCAAAATCTGGGTATCACGGAAGGCTTCAAGATTCTCCAGGAAGAATTGTCGCGGGCATTCTGGCGGATGGAGCGGCAGCACGTGGCGGCTGATGTGGTTTTCATCGACCCGCCGTATCGCCTGCAGGACGCGTATCCAAAAACGTTGCGAGCCTTGGCTGATTCGTCGCTGGTTTGGGCGATGTCGGTCGTCATCGCCGAGCATGAAAAGAAATTTGACCCTGGCCACGAATTCGGACACCTGCGAAGATTCCGCCATTTGGCGCAGGGTAGTTCCGCACTGAGTTTTTATCGGCTGACGAGCGTGGCAGATCCGAGGGCGTGAGTCACAGTGCTCACGATGAGAAACAATGCGCTGCCAGCGGTCCGCTACATGATCAGCTCGTCGCCGCGCCGAACAATGGGATGCTGCATTTCTTCCAGATCGTTCTTCACCATGTTCAGCCCGTAGACGCAGCTTTCAAAGTTCTTCGACAGAGTAGCGAACAGCGGGGCAACTCTGGCGTACTCGAAGTGTTCGAACTTGGAGACGATGTAGTAGCTTTCTTTACCAGCCTTGACCCACTCGACAAAATTTTCCAGGCGCTGGCGGCGCAGCCGGAAATGATTGATGCTTTCGGGGAACATGCCGGCGAAAAACAGCGTGTAGTCGCCGATGTGTTTGCGCACCTGGCGTTCGCGGTCAAACGAAGCCGCCGGCCCGTAAACCGGATCGGACTCCAGCATCATTTCGCCTACGTCTGCCAGCGGACGGTTGCCAGCGTCGTGAACTTTATAGAGCTGATCGGCTTCGCAGAACTCGGCCAGCAGGTGAGAAACATAGGCGACAATCTGCGGATCGCGGATGCCGATTTCCTGGGCATAATGTCGCCCTACTAGATCCTGAAACAACTCCTGCAACGGATGCGATTCCGGAATCATTGTGAACCCCCTGAACTCCGCGTCGGAAGCAACATCTCACCTACCTGCGTGAGTAGATACCTTACTTCGATGCCGGAACGCAAGTGACTTTTGTTTATCGGCATGATTCGTTTTTCCAATTGCTTAGAGGAGTGCGAATTGCAAATACATTGTGCAGGATTTCCGTTAGAAAACGGTCTTTGAAAATGAGTTCAGTGCAGATTTCGCTGTATTCTGCTGGCAGTAACGACAGATGGCTGCCAATTATGGGGGAGTACTATCTCGGTTCACTTGTAAAATGAGCGGCGATGAGCAGGAGGTCGAATGCGAATGCAAAACTTAGAACGTCAGAATATTTCTAGCGGCACAGAGTGGGAACCAATCGTGGGTTACTCTCGTGCAGTGAAAATAGGTTCGCATGTTCACGTCTCCGGCACCACAGCCACCGGCCCGGACGGAAAGATTGTTGGTGTAGGTGACGTCTACGCGCAGGCGGTGCAGACGTTAAAGAACATTGAGAGCGCACTCAAAAAAGCGGGAGCCGGCATGAAAGACGTGGTGCGCACTCGCATGTATGTAACGGACATCGCACAGTGGGAAAAAGTCGGGAAGGCCCATGGAGAATTTTTTCGAGAGATTCGCCCGGCCACGTCGATGGTGGAAGTGAGCGCGCTGATCTCGCCAGAGATTCTGGTCGAGATTGAGGCGGATGCGGTGTTGGAGCGTAGATAAGGGGAGCGCTGAGGAGGCTAGCTCTCTGTCCTTAAAATTTTGCCGTTTTTTTCGCCTTTCAAACTGCGGTCAGTTCGTAAACCTTTTCCGACCTCCTTCTTAGATTGTTCCCCTTCACTTCGTGGACTCAGCCCTTGGAATTAAGAATGATCTGAACGATTACACGCTTTCCTCGGCCCGATTTGGAACAATTCCGATTGCCCGGCCCATTTTAGTCACGCAGTTGCCTGATTTGTTAAAAGTGTTCTCTTTTGCACAGTCCGTTCAAACCGCTGCCTGCCAGAGTTTTGATACCCCGAGCTTGCGTGAATCCGGTTTCACGGCCAAGAAACGGGCACGTCGCGGCGCTGCCGCTCACCTGACAACTTACCTAAATACAAAATTCTTGGAGGAAGCGTAATGAGAAGGTTTTTCGTGATTTTTTGCCTGTTAAGCATGGGGGCTCTGGTGTGGGCGCAGACCGCCCCGCCACTGGGTTCCGCGCAGAGTTTTGCCGTTTTAGGAGCCTCAACGGTCACGAATACGGGCCCGACGGTCATTACTGGAGATTTGGGTGTGAGTCCAGGCACTTCATGTACTGGATTTCCAGCCCCTTGCACTGGCGGTCCAGGAGTAGTGAACGGGACGATCTACACCGGGGCGGGTTCTCTCGCCGGCCCGGCGCAGAGTGCGGCTGTGGTTGCGTACAATGATCTGCTAGCGGAACCCTGCGGGACTAACTTGACCGGGATGGTCCTCGGCACCAGTCCCGGCGCGGTTACGCTCTCGCCTGGCGTCTATTGTTTTCCTGCCACTTCGGCGCAGTTGACCGGAACCCTCACACTCGAGGGGAACGGCGTCTACGTTTTCCAGATAGGCAGCACGCTTACTACAGCAAGTAATTCCTCTGTTGTTCTCGCCAATGGGGCGACGGCAGGAGATATTTTCTGGCAGGTCGGAAGCTCTGCCACTCTAGGCACTGACACCGTTTTTGCAGGAAGCATTCTCGCGCTCACCAGCGACACGGTCACCACCGGTACCAGCGTGACCGGCCATGTATTCGCTTTGAATGGCGCTGTAACACTCGACGACAACGCCATCACCGCTGTGGCTAGCGGCGGCGGTGGTACCGGCGGCGGCGGTGGCCAGCAGTGCAAGGACTTCATGACCGGCGGCGGCTTCATCGCCGGGCCATCCGGCGACAAGGCGACTTTTGGATTTGAAGCTGGATGCAAATGCGATAAAGACCAAGACAAAGATAAAGACAGAGACAAAGACCAGGACGGCACGCTGCGTGGAGAGGTTGTCTACCATGACCACGGCACCGACCTCAGGATGACGAGTACGAGCGTTACTGCATATCTTGAGAAGGCGCCGAACTCGCGGCGCGTTCAAGGCACTGCCGAAATTAACGGGAAGAAGGGTACGTACCAATTGGATGTGAGCGACAACGAGTCGGCTCCGGCCACGTTCGCTATCCGCCTGTCAACCGGCTATAGCGCCTCGGGTGAGATCAAAGGTGGGCATATCGAGATCCATCGGTGCTGCTCCGATAACAATGATCACGACCATGGTGACCAGAGCTGCTGCGATCCTGACAAGGACAAGAAAGGAAACCCTAAGCGCTAAATCTTCCGGAGACTGAACCAACCTGACGTACGCCAGGAGGCCGCGACCGGTTTCGCGGCCTCCCGGCACACTCAGGATGGAGCGGTACGAGAGCACACCTCGCGTCCATTTCCCCCAACCAAGCTGGAATCTCCGCTTGTTATTCGTGCATGCCAGTTTCAAAAGAGCGCTACCTCCCTTCAAACCCGACCCATCCCGGGGCAAATAAAGGCGGCGCTTCGTTCCAATTTTCTTGACATCCGCTTGGCCGCGAGCATAATGCGTCAATCCAGTTTTCGAGGGCCGAATTGGCTTCTGAACCGTCGAGTCGAAGGAGGGATTTATGAGCGTACTGGATCTTTGCGATCGTGAGATTGCCGCCGTGGGACTGGAAGCCACGGTAGCGGACGCTATTTATAAGATGCTCGACCACCATGTGGGAGCGGTCGCAGTGGTCGACAGCGAGTATCGAGTCGCAGGAATTTTTACCGAACGAGACGTACTCCGCAAGATGTCGCTCAGTCATGTGGATCCGAAGCTGACTTCAGTGCGCGAACTGATGACCACGCCAGTCGAGATGGCGACTCGCGCCACCGGTGCCGGAGAGGCTCTCAGCATTATGTTGGAGCGACACTTCCGGCATCTCCCGGTGGCCGATGACAACGGCAAATTACTGGGCATTCTCTCCATTCGAAATCTGCTGGAGTGGCGCGTAGACGACCTGAGCCGCGAACTCGAGTCGCTCGAACAATATGTTTCGAACGATGGGCCAGGAGGCTAGGGGCCATCAGAGTTTCGGAAAGAGACTCAGGGCCGAACCAAATTTTTGTCGAAAGTTTGCGGCGTGGATCAACACCCATGCCTACGCGGTGCGATAGTCGTTGACCAGTCGTTGTCGTCAGTCCAACATTCTTAAGAAGGAAAATTCATGAAGACGAAGCTCTGCCCAGCGCTTTTTGCAGTTGCGATGGTCTTTCTAGCTGCACAGGTGTGCGCCCAGGCTCCGCGCCACATCGTCGTTCACGCGGGGCACATGCTCGATGTGAAGAGCGGCAAATTGCTGGCGGATCAGACGCTGGTAATCGAAGATGGCCGCATCGTTAGTAGTGGCGGCACTGCAGAGGCGAAAATTCCTCCGGATGCAGCGCGCATCGACCTGCCGAACGCGACCGTGCTGCCGGGTCTGATCGATGCGCACACGCACCTGACCATGGAGCCCAAGTTCGGTTATGAACAGCTGGCGATCTCCGTGCCGCGGGAGGCGCTGATCGGCGCGAAGAATGCCCGCGTCACGTTGCTTGCGGGATTCACGACGGTGCGCAACGTCGGGGCCAGCGGCTACACAGACGTAGCGCTGCGCGACGCCATCAATGCGGGCGACGTCCCCGGGCCGAGAATGCTGGTGAGCGGGCCCCCGCTCACCATTACCGGCGGACATGCGGACAATAACCTGCTGCCGTTCGAATATCACGCGACCAACGAAGGCGTGGCCGATGGCGTGGATGCCGTGCGCCACATGGTTCGGCAGAACATCAAGTATGGCGCGGACTTGATCAAGTTCATGGCCTCGGGTGGGGTGCTCTCGAAGGGAGACAATCCGCAGGCGTCGCAGTACACGCTGGAAGAAATGAAGGTCATTGTAGCCGAGGCCCACCGCTTGGGTCGTAAAGTTGCTGCTCATGCCCACGGCGCGCAGGCCATTCTTTGGGCTTCGGAGGCGGGCGTGGATTCGATCGAGCACGGTTCCTACATTGATGATGCGGCCATCGCGGAGATGAAGAAGAACGGTACCTATCTTGTCCCCACGCTTTACCTGGGCGACTGGTTTCTGGAGAATGCCGAAAGAAATCATGTGCCCGATTTTCTGCTGGCCAAGGCCAAGGAGGTTATGCCGGCGGCGCGTAAGAACATTGCCCACGCGTTTGCCAGCGGAGTGAAGGTGGCGTTCGGCACGGATGCCGCGGTCTATTCCCATGGGCTGAATGCCCATGAGTTTGCGGTGATGGTGAAGCTGGGACTGACGCCGCTACAAGCGATTCAAGCAGCAACCATCAATGCCGCGGATCTACTGGGATGGTCGGGCAAGGTCGGCACCCTTGAGCCCGGGGCATGGGCCGACATTGTCGCCGTGGATGGCGATCCGATCAAAGACGTGACGACTCTGGAACACGTGAAATTTGTGATGAAGGGCGGCGAAGTGGTCAAGAACGAGTACGGGAAGTAGCGCTCCCGACCGCTGCTGCATTGCTCAGTCAAAGAGCCGAGCTTCGCTCGGCGGACAGCCGAGGGCGGCTGTCCCCACATTTAAGATCTAATGCTATTGCGGGCCCGCTCGGTCACCCAATCGGTCCAGTATGATGACGCCCCGCTAGCCAGTAGTGGAGCTTTACCTTCCACCGCGTCTACAAAATTTTGCAGCATGGGGTAGTGCAGGTTAGCGTGCGGAGGAAGACTTTCGCGAGCACCAGGATAGATGAGATCGGGGCCATTCAGCGGCGATAATTCCATCTCACCGTCTGTTCCGCGGATGCGGCATTCGTCACGGGAGACTTTGGAGTGCCAGCGAACATCCACGATACCCCGCACTCCGCCCGCGTATTCGATCATCACAGTCGCATTATCTTCCACCGCGTAATGGTGCACTGCGTTCGAGAGTTGCGCGGTAACTCGCAGCGGCTGACCGAAGAGAAAATTTAGGACGTCGATGCGATGCGAAGCAATGTCGAAGAGCGGTCCGCCTCCGGCCTTGGCTGGATCGACCAGCCAACTTCGGCTCCCGGTTCCATCGAACCAGCTGTGGGAGGTGAGTTCAGCCACAACCGGCTGACCGATCGCGCCCGCCGCGAGCAATTTCTTGGCGCGCTGCACTTTTGGGTAACAACGGCGATAGTATGCCACGCCCAAAGTCTTCTCGCTCTGCTCGGCGACATTCAACATGCTACGAGCTTCGGCCTCGCTCATTGCCATCGGCTTTTCGCAGAGCACATGTTTGCCGGCGCGAAGAGACTGGATGCTCTGCGGCGCGTGCAGGAACACTGGCGTCCCAACATAAACCGCCTGCACTTCCGGATCAGTCAGAGCTTCGTCGAGAGTCTGCCACACGCGCGTGGCATAGGGGGCAGCTTTCGCGGGATCGCGCGTGACGACGCCGTGCAAGCAACTTCGCGACTCAGCTTGAATCGCGGGAATGACGCGTCGGGTGGCGATATCGCCGATTCCGATGATGATCCAATTGAGCATAGGAGCAAGTTTCAAGGTTTCAACGTAACAAGGTTTCAAAGTTCATGGCTTTTTCGACTGCTTCGTTTGAACCCTTGGAACTCTGAAACTTTGAAACTGTGAAACTGTGAAACCTGTTTCGACACAAAAGCAAAGGCCGGCGCTGGCCGGCCTTCAACTTCGATTTCAACCGCGAAACTACTTCTTGGGAGCGATCGCGTCTTTCGCGGCCTTGGCGACGCGGAACTTAACGACGGTCTTGGCTTTGATCTGAATGGGTTCGCCGGTCTGCGGATTGCGTCCCACGCGAGCCTTGCGGTGCGCCTTCACTAAACGGCCCAGGCCCGGCACAACGAAGATGCCATTTTTCTTGGTTTCTTTGATAGCGGTGTCGGCCAACTGCTCCAGGAACGCCGCTGCGGTTTTATTGGGAAGCTCGGTTTTCTCGGCGAGATGCCGGATGAGCTGTGTCTTTGTTAAACCTGCTGCCATAATTTTTCTCCTCGACAGAAAATCAGTTAAATTACCGATGCTGCCTATCTTATACCCCTGAGCCTGTGGAAAACACCTTATTTTACAAGGGTTTTATAATTTGAAAATGCGAAACGAGGCATCTTTACAGGCTTTCCCACGCATGAAGACGCGAAATGGAGCGGATTACGCGTATCCGCGTGGTAATCTCGGTCAGGTTAGAATTCGAAGGAACTGCAATTGAGTTGCGCCATCTGTGAAATCCGCAAGGAGAAACGTTTTTGTCCCGCCATCCACGGACGAATTTGTCCGCAATGTTGCGGCGAACAACGCGAAGTCACCCTCGACTGTCCGATTGACTGCCCTTATCTGTTGCAAGCGCGTGAGCACGAAAAACCGCGCTCATCAGACCAGATCGACCCCGCGGGATTGTTTCTGCAAGTCGAAGTCTCCGATCAGTTCATGTATGAGAAGGAACATCTTCTGATGGGTTTGACTTTTGCACTGGCCAAATCCGCCCGGTCGGATCGCAACCTGCACGATCAGGATCTGATCGCGGTACTTTCGATTTTAGCGATGAGTTACGAACGACGAGTGAACTCAGGGTTGCATTATGAACAGCCTTTCACGGGCGAATCGCAGCGCAGAGTGGCGGGTGAGATCGAAACCATGGTGAAGGAGTATCGCGAGGCGGAACAGCAGCACACGGGTTTTTCCACTCTGCGCGATTCTGATGTTCTGAAGGCTCTAGTATTTCTTGTGCGGCTGGCGCATGGGCGTACTTCAGGACGACCGAAGGCGCGAGCTTTTGTGGAATTTCTTTTCGCCCAATTTCCCGAGAAGCAATCGCCGGTCGTCGCGCAGGAAGCTGGGAGCCGCATCATTCTGCCATAAGACTTCTTGCCACGGATTTTCACGGATTACACACATTTTTATTTTAATTCGGTAGCAATCCGTGGCTAGCTTGTTTTGAGTTTCCGCACTGTTTGTCCCGTAGGCAAAGCATCGAGTAGCTCGCGAATCGTTTTCATGAGCACCGGGTGCTGCTGTTCAGGCGCGATCTCAGCGAGCGGCTGGAGAACGAACCGGCGCTCCAGCATTGCGGGATGAGGCACGGTTAGCGCAGGCGAGTCGATGATCTTGTTGGAAAAAAGAAGGATGTCAATGTCGATTATCCGCGGACCTTTCTCTTGCATTCTCCGGCGGCCCATCTCGCGCTCGATTTTAAGAATGTTCGCCATCAACTGCTCGGGAGTCGAAGACGTTTCCAGGGCGACGGCGCAGTTGAGAAACCATGCCTGATCGGTGAATTCCACCGGCTCGGTTTCATAAAAAGAGGAAACCGCAACCATGCGACCTTCCTTTTGCAATCGTGCGATGGCCTCGCGAAGATGTTCTTCGCGGTCGCCAATATTCGATCCCAGCGAAAGATAGACAAGGCCGAGCATCATGGTCCAGCGTTTAATGGTCCAGTGGTCAGTTGTACTCCGCGAAATCTGGTAGCACAATCCCGCCTGTCCAGAGTTCGTAGCAGTTCGTTAATATTCTGAGCAATGCTTTGGCCGCCTTACAGGTTTAACTCGACCGAGGGTCCATCACCTTGGTCACTATCCTCGACTCCGCGCCGACACTAGAATCCCGATATGACGTTGGATTCGCTGATTTTGAGCAAGGACCCCGAAGTACTCCGTGTCATCCGGCCCACGCTCGAAAAATTATCGATTGAAGTAGAAATTTGCAATGAGGCGCGGATCGGCGCCAACATTCTGATCACCGATAAGTTCGATGCGGTCATTGTGGATTGCGACGACTTAAATGGCGGACTGGCTGTGCTGCAAGGCCTCAGAACCACTCCCAGTAACAAGAACTCGGTTGCCTTTGCCATCCTCAACGGAAAGAGAACGACAACGCAGGAAGCTTTCGGCATGGGAGCCAATTTTGTTCTGCAGAAACCAATCAGCGCGCTGAACGCGTCGCGCTGTTTTCATGCGGCGTTGAATTTTATGTTAAACGAGCGACGCCGTTACTTCCGGCAGCCGGTAAAGATGCTGGTGAAAGTATTGCTCGATGGAAAAACTTTGAACGCGACCAGCACCAACATCAGCGAAGGCGGTCTCGCCCTCATGTTGCGGGAACCCCTGCCCAAAGGGGTCGCGCCACGTCTGAAGTTCTCTTTGCCCGGCACGAATGGTCAGCTCGAATTGGAAGCTGAAGCAGCCTGGGTCGATGTAAAAGGCCTCGCCGGATTCCGCTTTCTAAACGTTCCGCAGAGTACGAAGGAAAAGCTCGAACAGTGGCTCGACGAGCAGATCGAACAGGAATTTCCCGGAGCCAAAGAGCGAATGGCGGCTGCGAAAGTCGTAGGTTCCGAGTAGCCTCGCCTGATGTAGCACCCAGCCTTTTGAAAATTTATCTGCGCCCCACTCCTGCTTGCCACCACTCTGAGGTATCTCACTGTAGACTTGCGCGCGGCGCTACACATGGCAATCTGGAAGATCATTCAAGGAGAATTCACGATGACGAATGACTTCCGCATTGCGAAAGTGCAGCGAACTCTGCGCTGGTTTGAGAACGATATTCCGCTATTGAATATGCGAGTGAAGGAATTGTCGAACGAGCGGCAGGAATCTGCACGGCGTTTCGCAACCGCCGTGATTGATCGAACCCGCGCGGAACTGGAAAGACTGCTGCAAGCGCAGACACACGACGCGCAAGATTGCGGTGAAATGCCAGGCGAGCCAGCGGATTAGTGTCGCTCAGCGTGGAAGAAAAGCAGGTTCCTCCACTACGCCGTCGCTGGCGCTCCGGCTTCGGTCGGAATGACAACTGTACTACAGAGAAGATCCGGCAGCAGCCTCTGCAGCAGGAGCGCTGGCGGTAGTTTGATCATCAACAGGAAACGTCACTTCCTCCCACAGCGTCTTATCCCGCAGAATACGCGAAACCAGCGCTGTATGCATGGCGTGACCGGCGCGGTCGGCGACGACATTACCCAATATCTGTTTTCCTAAGAGCGCAAGGTCTCCTACCAGATCCAATACTTTGTGGCGTACGAATTCGTCTGGGAAGCGTAAGGGACCATTCTCGATTCCATCGCGGGTGAGCACAATGCAATTCTCACGCGAAGCCCCGCGAATCAGGCCCATGTGGCGCATGGCCTGCTCGTCCTGGCGTGAACCGAAGGTACGAGCCCCAGCGATGTGCCGCAAATAACTTCCGTTAGTCAATTCGACTTGAAAAGTCTCTTTGCCAATCAGCGGATGCGGGAAGTTGATCGAATACGAGACGGAGTAGGTGTCGGAGGGATACACAGCGATGAACTTATTTCCCTCCCGCAGTTCCAGTTCACGACGGATCTTTAAGTATTTGCGCGGACGGCGATGCTTGCGGATACCCGCTTTTTGAATCATTTCGACGAACGGGCGCGCGCTGCCATCGAGTATCGGCAATTCGAGGTTGTCCAGTTCGACGACGGCGTTATCAATTCCCAAGCCGATGAATGCGGAGAGCAGGTGCTCGGTGGTTGAGATGAGCACACCCTTCTTCATCAGGCTGGTGGCATAGCTGACGCGAGCGACGTTCCGGCTGATCGCCTCGATTTCGAAGCCATCGAGATCGGTGCGCCGAAAAACAATGCCGGTGCCGGAAGGCGCAGGCAGGATGCGCATGGAAACGGGAGCACCGCTGTGCAGGCCTACGCCGCTGCACTCGACTGCGGAGCGGATTGTCTGCTCGGGAGTCAAGAACGATCTGAGTAATTTCCAATGAATACAATAGATTAAGCCCAGCACTCAAGAATGCGTCTGTGGTGAAAAAGCCACACTCCGTGGTGTGCTGCACGCCTTTCGAACTGCGCAGGTTGCACAAGTCACTGAAGCACAGTTTGTTAGGCATCGAGCGGAGTCGCGCGGATCGGGTTTAACTGAACCCAGAACACAAACATCAACTTAGAGGGTAAAAGCCGATTCCCCGAGAACCTTCGAAGTGACCGTTGTCAGCGCTTGCTTTGTTTGCCGGGTGGTTTGTTCGGGTTATAGCCGGAACGGGGATCGAACATAGCCTCGTCGAGTCCCTGATTAATGGTGACGGAGTTGAGGAAGCGCTGGCTGGCCATATCCCCGTTGAAAAAACGCGTGACGTTATAAGGCGCCATCACGCCAGAAACCTGGCGATAATTTTCGTAAACTTCCTCTTCAATATTTTTTTGCCGATCGACGGGGTCGCGCCATGAGAATGACTTCTTTACAGGCAGATGGGTATCGTTATCGAAAAAGAGTGTGACGCTCTCATCTTTTGCATTGATCAGCGTGATCTGGGTCGCCGGATGCTGCGCCGCAATGGCGAAGCCTTCGTACAACAGCACGACGCTGGGATCATTGACCCAAGTTCGAAGAATCGTATCGAGAGAGAAGCGACGGCGACGCAGATAATCGTCGAGATCCTTTTGCTCGATGGGATGCGGGCCTTTGTAGGTTATCTCCCAGGCTTTGTTTCCGACATAAAGTTCAGCGATGTCGCGTTCTTTGGTGATTTCGACGCGTTCCTTGTCGGGAAACTCGGTGAAACTCCAAAAGACCCCACCGCCGCCAGTGGGGCGACCATGATGAAAGCTGTAACCGCGGCCCTGTTGCTCGCGGTCGCGAATGGTCAGGAATGTCTGTCCGCCCAGCGCCTGAATTCCTTGATCGATCACGGCCTTCGCCTTCCGAGCATTTTCCTGATCGAGCGGGATAGCGGGACCGGATGGCGCGGTTACGGGCCCGGATGCGGAGGGAGAAGACTCCTGCGCCGCAAGACTCTGAGGCTTAGCCCACACGAGGGCGTAAACCAAACACACCAAAATCAGAATCGGAAGAAATCTTTTCATTCTTTAAGCATGGATCGCCTGCAGTTAGAATTGTAGCGTTTCCTGAAGACCTACTGGACCGCGGCAGTAAAGCTCCTCTCCGTGCTTGGATGCAAGAAACGGTCTGATTGCCAGCTCTGCGCCCGACGTTTTAGCATCCCTTTCGCGGCCCTATCCTGCGAGCACGGCGCCACCGTTCACGTTGAAAACTTCTCCGGTAATGAAACCAGCGTGCTCCGTACAAAGGAAGAGCACAGGAGCCGCAATTTCTTCCGGTTTGCCCACCCGTCGCAAAGGAATGGTGTTGCGAATCTGTTCTCCGCTTTTAGGATCCTGCAGCGCAGCCGCACTCATTTCCGTATCGACCCAGCCCGGAGCAACGCAGTTCACGTAGATGCCGGCAGCGGCGAGTTCGGTTGACAATCCCTTGGTCATGCTGATGAGAGCGCCTTTGGTCGCGGAATAGTCGCAATGAAAGGCCTCGCCTCGCTGGCCGCTGGTGGAACTGATCAGCACGATGTGTCCCGCGGGCCCGTTGTTCCGGCTCTGCGTCTTCATCTGCGCGACCGCGTGTTTGACTAGGCCAAAGACCGCGTCAAGATTAACGGACATCGTGGAGCGCCATTGTTCATCGGACATGCGCTCAATGGGCACATCGTCCGGCGGCCAGACTCCGTGATTGGCAACGAGAATATCGAGGCGGCCGAAGTGCGTCACGGTTTCAGCTACGAGCTTCCGGGCCGCCTCTGGATTTTTCAAGTCGGAAGCGATCGGATAAGACTGTGCTGCGCCACATTCTTTGGCCAGCTCTTCGGCCTGGGCACGCGCACTACGATAGCTGAATGCGACTTTAGCGCCAGCGGCGGCGAACATACGCACCGTAGCCGCGCCGATGCCGCGCGAACCGCCAGAAATGAGGGCGACCTTACCAGAAAGAGAAAGAGGAATTGACATGGCAGACGATTTTCGAGGTTCTCGTCTAGTGTTGCAAGGGGAGAGTGCGAGTGGTGGTTTCCTAGTTTTTGGAATTGTAGAAACGGTTTTTGCGAATTGAGCGGCAGACACGGCCACAAGCGTCAGCGTCACAAGAAACAAGGCGCTTCTGCGCCCTCCAAACAAATAGACGTCCGACGTGAAGAACAAATAACAGAGAGCACGCCAGACAATGGAGTCCGTGAGACACCAAAGCGAGAGGTAGCGCCCATGAACGCAAGATCGTTTCGCAAGCCTGATGCCTTCGATTTAGCTCTGTACGGCCTCATATTGGCGGCAATTGCGGGAGTAATTTATTACTTGCAACTCAAGACTATGCAAAGCCAACTTGATCTTGCGGAGAGGCAAATGCGGCAAGACCAGCGTCCTTGGGTGACGATAACGAGCAGGCACGGGCCAATCGAAGAGGATGGCGGATTGCAGGACGTTCTAACGCTTAACGATACCGGAAAAACCCCGGCAAAGGACATCAACATAGACGCCGACATCGAGATTGTTCCCCATGCCGCTAGCCCCCGCCTTGCCTATGACCGACTGCACACTATTATCCCTCTGAACATGTTGTACCCCACCGTTTCTACGCCAGTTCACGTTGATAGGAGGCGGCTAAGTCCCATCACGAACGCGGATGAGCCGTGGTTGATCTCTAAGCCCGAGAAACTCAGTCTGCTTAGCGGGAACTCCTATAGCGCTACGTATCTGTTTATCACGTACAAGGACATCTACGGGGTGAACCACTGGCAAAAATGGTGTGTGCGGCGGTACTACTTCACTGGCATAGGCCATGAAGAAGAACGTGCGTTGATTCTGGATTACAGCGGTGCTGAGGCTTGCAATAAGTACAATGACGTAGACAACAACGGGCAGTAGGGCACAGAACTTTAGCTGCTGAAACCAAATTTAGAAAGTACGGTGTCAGTCTCCCGTACCGGAAGACATGCGCTCCGACTTCAATCCCCGCAGAAGCAGCCGCACCAGCATGCCATCGAAACGCGTTCCGCTCATCTTTGACAGTTCTTCAAGAGCTTGTTCCGGCGTCCTGGCCGCGGCGAACGATTGCTCGGTGACCATGTTGGCATAGGCATCGGTCAGTCCGATGATGCGGGCCCATAGCGGGATTTCTTCGCCGCGCAGCCCATCCGGATATCCCGTGCCGTCAAAGTGCTGATGATGGTGCTCGATCGCTTCCCGCATCAAATCGCTGTTCGGGATTGTGCCAACGATCTCTGCGCCAACGTGAGCATGCATTCGCACTTGCTGAAATTCTTCATCACTCAACGGACCGGGTTTATTCAGGATACGCTCGGGAATAAAAATCTTGCCGACATCGTGAACCCGGGCGGCATACACCAGATCGGCTGTCTCCTCGGAAGAAAGACCCAAGGCGCGCGCAATCACTTCGGTATAGCGGGCCACGAGATCGCCGTGGCCCGCGGTTTGCAATTCCCGCGATTCGGCAGCACGGCTGAGAGATTCAATTGCTTCCTTTAGCACGGGGACATTGCAGTCTTCTTCTCCGCCGCACAGCTTGTAGAGAGTTGACGTCAACTCCTCGAGATGCTCAGGACCGTTCTGTTCGCGCTGCAGAAAGCCTTCGATGTAGGAAGAAATCTGCTGGCGTTGTCGGGCAAAATCCTGGCCTTCGACATATTCTTGCGCCGTGGAGACGGAGTTTCCTCCCGAGCGCTTGGAGACATACATGCCGGCATCGGCTACGCGGATGATGTCCTCGATGGAGAACCCATGCATCGGGAAACTGGCCACGCCGAAGCTCCCGGTGATGTGGTGTTCGCTCAGCATGGGATCGCTTGCCATCCATTGCCGCAGACGCTCGGCCAGTACCTGGGCCTGTTCGGAGCCAGTCTCAGGCATCAAGATGATGAACTCATCGCCGCCGTAGCGAGCGACTACGTTCGACTGGCGCGACTTTTGTTCCAGCAGGCGACCTACGCGCGCCAGCACCAGATCGCCCTCGAAGTGGCCCATTGTGTCGTTGACCTCTTTGAATTTGTCCAGATCAATGAGCACCACGGAGAACGGCCGCCCGGAGCGCGAAGCTCGTTTCCACTCGGCAGACAACGCTTCCCAGAAAAATCGCCGCGTCTTGATGCCAGTCAGTCCGTCGGTAATGGACTGCTGCTGCAACTTCTGGAAGACGAATGCGTTGTGCAGCGCGGTGGCCAGCAGATCAGCCAGGGTATTGAGAATTAATACATCCTGCGGCGAAAACGCATTCTCGTTCCGGCTCTCGATATTCAGCACGCCCAGCAGCGACTCGCCGTATGTGATGGGAATGCAAAGAATCGCGCGGGAATCCAGCAGGATTCCGCTTAAATTGCCGGGCAAGGCATGTTGCACCAGTGCGCGTTCGCCGGTGCGGGCCACGCGGCCGAGAATGCCCGCTCCTAACGGAATACGCTTGCCCACGGAATGGGCCGTGACTCCAGCTTCGGCCTTGATTTCAATTTCTTTCGTTCCGTAATCGAGCAAGCCAATGCCAATGTGATCGAAACTGAAATTCTTCTGAATCTCGGTGACGATCTGGCTCAGCATGAGCACTGGATCGTCGCTGGAAATAGCCGTGCGGGAAACGTTATTGAGGAATGCGAGCTGGCGGGAACGGCGCTGCTCGTCGGCGAACAGCCGCGCGTTCTCCACGGCAACCGAAACCTGCCCAGCAGCCGTTGCCAATACGTCGAGATCGCGCTGCTCGAAGACGAATTCGCGGTCGGGATGCATCGCGACCATAGCCCCAGCGGGTTTGTTTCCCATGAAAATCGGCACGGCGATAAGGCATTTGGCAGGGCGCTCGGGAATATAGCCGATGCCGAGATTTCTCCGTGTGGTTTCAAGATCCGAGCGGATCAGCAGCGGTTCGCCAGTACGAATTACATATTCGCTGAAGGCACTTCTGAGTTCCCTGGTACGCTTTGGCAGGACGCGATTGTCCCTGACCTCAAGTTCGAAACGGAGCTCTTCTCCCTCCTGAAACGCGATGTAGAAGTGGCTGGTATCAAAAATCTGGCCAAGCTCGACCTGAATGGTCCGCAGGATTTCATCCTGATCGAGACGCGAACTGATCGCCTTGCCGATTTCGGTCAACAATTCGTACTCTTTGGTGCGGCGATGGGCGTCGTGGCTGACGACATAATTTTCCAGCGTTAGTCCTAGCTGCAAGGCGAGCCCGACCATCAAACGCGGCCCTGACGAACCGAAGGGGCGGCGTTCGGCGTGAGGGAACAGAATCACACCGTAATTATGCTCGCGAGTCTGTAGACTGACTGCGGTGAGATTGCGGACATCCGCTTCCGTAAGAATTCTCTTCAGCTCCGCGAAAGTTCCCACCGAGGATACAGGAAGCGGTTCGGTCATCTCCGCCAGACGCTGCACGGTAAAAATTCCGCTCCGGCGATATGCCAGTTCGGCAATGTAGTCTCCAGCGCCGCTCTTTTCCAGCGCGTGCAGAAATCCGTCCGGGAAGCCCTGTTGTACAGAAGGCAACAGACCGCGCCAGCGCTCGGTGATGAAGATGGCGGCACGTTGCATGGGCAGAGCGCTGCGCAACCGCTCCAGCGCCCCTTGCATGCTCGGAACCAGATCTTCCGCGAACAGCAAGCGCCGCGGGTCGACCCCAAGAGTCGACAAGGCCAGCGTGTTTTCCTGAACGGCATTGCGCTGGTTTTCAAACAACACCATCACCATGGCAATTCCCAGCAGCATCTGCGGTACCGGACCAAACAAACGGCTGGCGTTGCCGAACATTTCCGTCCAGGGATTCTGCAACTGCCCCACGCCCATCAACACCGCCCAAAACGCCAGCGAAACCGCGAGCACCCAGAAGGCCATCGATTTGCGCCGGTGGCTATTCAGGTAAAAGACGGCGGAGCAGTAAAGCAGAACCGCAGCCAGGCCCAAACCTAAACGGATCGCCGGCTGCACGTCGGGGCGGAATACGCCGTTAACAATGTGACCTCGCAGGGTTAGACATGCCAGCGCTACTCCAACTGTCCCCACGGCGGCGTCATACCAGCGAAAATGGTAAGAGCCGCGCATCAGCCGCGTGGAGACGAAAATACATAACGCCATCACAACCAGAAAAAGTTCGCTGACAAAAAACGCAAGCGACGACTTGGGAAAGGTATCGAGAATGTAATGCAGCGAATAAGCGGCCCAGGCCAGTTGCCATGCGCGGAAGTAAGCTTGGCGGCTCTGCTCGTGCAAATAGGTGAAGACGAGAAACAGCAGAACCGAGACAAAGCCCGGAATCAAAACGGTCGTGATGACAACACTGTTCATAGGGCCGGTAAAGACGCCTCTGGCCGAACTTGTCGGCTCAGTTTCGGGGGAAAACAGTACATTAATGTTTTCACATCATGTCCCCGAACACAACAGCTTTTAAGTACAATGACCGTCTACGATATCTTTTCGAATCAAAGGGTTGCAAACATAATCGTTATCGCACTTTGCTTGACTGGGTTTTTGACTGCCCGTACCATCGAAGGTCACCCAAAATCAGAAAAGCGCCGCCGTAGCGAACCATTCGTCACCGGGGCACGAGGCAGACGCTCGTGAGCTACGTTCTTCATAATCACTAAACCTTTTATGTCAGAACTTTTGAATTCGTCTTCGTCAGGCACGCCAAGAGTGCGTTTCGCGCCTTCGCCCACGGGTTTCCTTCATGTGGGCAGCGCCCGGACGTTTATTTTTAACTGGCTCTATGCCCGGCGAAATAGCGGAACCATGATTCTGCGGCTTGACGATACCGACGTTGAGCGGAACACCGACGCGTCGGTCCATTCGATTTTTGAAGGCTTGAAATGGCTCGGCCTGAACTGGGACGAAGAATACAAACAGTCCGAGCGCGGAGAACTGCATCGGCAGATGGCAGAAGCGATTTTTCGGAAAGGGCTCGCCTATCGCGATTTCACTCCTGCCCACACTGGCGACAGCGAGAGATCTGGGACGCAAGGGACGTGGCTCTTCAATCCGGGCATGCGCGAATTGTCCCGCGAAGAAAGTGATCGGAGGGCCGCCGCGGGAGAAAAGTTCGCGTTGCGCTTTCGCGTACCCCGCGACGCAGGCGATGTGGTGCGTTTCACTGACGCTGTTTATGGCGAGCAGATCAAGGCCGCCGCTGACATTGAGGACTTCGCACTCCTGCGTTCAGATGGCATGCCAACCTATCACCTGGCATCTTGTGCCGATGACGCCGACCTGCGCATCACCCACATTATTCGTGGCCAGGATCATCTTTCGAACACTTATAAACACGTATTGATTTTCGAAGCCGCCGGTTTCACGCCACCGCAGTTTGCGCATCTTCCTCTCCTGGTCGCACCGGACGGCACCAAGCTCTCCAAGCGCCGCCACGGCCCAGTGGTCAGCGTGACCACATATCGCGACGCAGGTTTCCTGCCCGAGGCCTTCATTAACTTTCTCTGCCTGTTGGGCTGGTCGCCGAAAGACGATCGCACGAAGATGAGCCGGCAGGAATTGGTCGAGATCTTCTCCCTCGAAGGCATCAACCGCGCGAATGCGGTCGTGAACTTCAAGGAGAATGCTTCATCGAACGCGAGCAGTGCCTTATCCACTGTCATCCCGAGCGAAGCGAGAGACCCGGGTGTTCCATACGACGAAGACACGTTCGATCCCAAGGCGCTCTGGCTCAACGCGGAACACATTCGCGGCCTGGCAATCGGCGATTTGAGCGAGCGTCTGCTGCCGATCGTGCGCGAAGCCGGATTCAATGTCACGCAAGAAAGAATGGTACAGATCACCCCGCTCATTCGAGAACGCATTAAGCTGTTGCGCGACATCCTTACCGCTGCCGACTTTTTCTTCGTCGACCAACTGCCGCCCTACGATCCAGCCGAACTGATCCCTCAGAAGGGCGACGCGGCAATGGCGCAGAAAGTTTTAACGCGTGCGAAAGAAGTACTGGCGAACGTCGAATTCAAACACGACCCGCTCGATCGGGCTCTGCGCGCCGCCGCTCAAGAACTGGGCTTGAAAGCCGGACAGATGTTCCAACCCATCCGCGTCGCGGTCTGCGGGCGCAAGAACGCGCCGCCGCTGTTCGAGACATTAGAGGTGCTGGGGAAAGAAAAGACGCTGGACAGAATCGAACAGGCCACGAGCAGACTTAAGTGAACACAAGAGCCGAAATTCTCGGAAGTAACTCTCCACCAGCGGACGACTTTCCATGCTCGGCAACGATTTGAGACTAAACCAGTTCTGACTAAACGAGGTTCTGACTAAATCAGGTTCTTTGACCTAATCTTGAGCTCCTGGAGGGCGTGATCGCGCACGATGGTAATCGACACGACTGTGCCTGGGCGCTTATGAAACGCGGGTTCATCGCTGCCCCAAGCGTTCGCGGGAGGCTGATTATCAATCAAAGTGATGCGATCCCCGACTTTTACGCCTGCCTTCTCGGCGGGGCTGTTGGAAAGCACGGCCGCGACCTTTAAACCTTTTCCGTCATCGTCGAAATCAGCAAGAATTCCACTCCGGTTAAAGATATCGGGTTTCAACCGCTTGCTGTTCTTCTCCAGGTACAACACGTGGTGCGGCCATTCGATTGTGACCCTAAAGTGCTTGAGAATGTCAGCACCGATGGTTCCTGCGTATTCATCCCACGACGCCTGACCATCGCTGAGATACGCAACCATGCGACGTACACAAGCCCTCCCGATACATACCGTCTTGAGGCGCGTGATCCACTCGGGAGGGTCGTTGCCTCCTGCCCCTTTGCTAAACACTCCGTGATAGCGAGGAACGTTCTCCAGGAGGGCGAACTTCTTTACGAACGATTGGTTGACGTCAATACCGTTGAAGTCACCTGTGTCCACGACAAAATCGTCCTGATCTCCGTTAACGCTGGCGTTGACAACCAGCTGCGTGCGTCTTGCTGGAGCGTCGTCTTTTTGCCGGAACCCTCACGTAAACGAGGTGGGATCGTAGAATGTCAACTGTTGATGCTCGTAGTCGATAGTCACCACGAGGCGACGCATTATTTCGTATCCAACCGCCCCGACGGGTCCCTTCCCATCCGGCCACGGCATCTGGACCGAGTAGAAAGCCTGGTGATGCAGTGTCAGACCGCCGATGCGCACGTCGTCGGCATGAAAAGCCTTCGACTCCACAGGTCCACCGAATGCAGGGAGCTTAGCCTGGCTGCTCTCTGAGTGCAAACCAAGCTGCGCGATCAGAGCGGGGTTGAGGACGTTGACCCCTGCGCCAGTGTCGAAGATTAACTGAAATGGGCCCTTTCCATTGGTCAGCGCCTCGAAGACCCCATAGGTCGTCGTCACCGTCGCTTGATGGGAAGAGCCGAAATCAAAATCGCGAAGCTCCTGAGAAAATGACTGTTCGGCGTAAATCCATGGAAGACAAAGAAGCAGCACAATCGCGAAGTTCATGATCTGAATACCTTACCGATTTTGCATAGTATGGCTCGGCCACAGAGTCGTAGTGTACCCAAACGCAAATTTCAGCACAGCAAGGTCCGCCCCGAATTTTGCATCCAACTGGCAACTTACTCATCCGTATTTAGCACAGTCGTCATTTAGCACAGTCAGTGTTCCAAAGATCCATCCATCCAGAAAGGTATCCTATGAAAGCCGTACAAATCTCCAAGCCCGGTGGCAATTTCGAAGTCGTCGAACGTCCCATCCCCGAACCGGGTCGCGGTCAAGTGCGCATTAAAGTCGAAGCTTGCGGCATCTGTCACAGTGACGCATTGGTGAAGGAAGGTGTTTGGCCAGGAATTCAATATCCGCGCGTGCCGGGACACGAAATTGCCGGACGCATCGATGCCGTCGGCCCAGACGTCACTCTATGGAAGAAAGGCCAGCGTGTCGGCGTGGGATGGCACGGCGGCCACTGCTTTCAGTGCGATCCCTGCCGCCGTGGCGACTTTATTCTGTGCCAGTTCGAAAAAATCACGGCGATCCACTTCGATGGGGGCTACGCCGAGTACATGGTCGCGCCAGCAGAGGCCGTCGCCGCAATCCCCGATGACTTACCCGCTGCCGAAGCCGCCCCGCTGCTGTGCGCCGGAATTACCGTCTTTAACTCGCTGCGAAATTCAGGAGCGCGCGCCGGAGACACGGTTGCGGTGCAGGGCATTGGCGGCCTGGGACATCTCGGAATTCAGTATGCCCGCCAGATGGGCTTCCGAACCGTGGCGGTCGGCCGCGGCAAAGACAAAGAGGCACTGGCCCGGAAGTTAGGCGCCCACGACTACGTGGACACCGGCGCCGGCGCTCCCGCTGACTCCCTGCAAAAACTAGGAGGAGCGCGCGTGATTCTTGCTACCGCGCCCGATTCGAAATCCATCTCCGCTCTCGTCGATGGCCTGGCGGGCAACGGAAAATTGCTGATCGTGGGAGCAGGCTTTGAATCGCTCACCGTGACTCCACTTCAGCTCATTGGCCAGCGCAAAGGGATTCAGGGCTGGCCTTCGGGAACAGCCAAGGATTCCGAAGATACACTGCGATTCAGTTCCCTGAGCGGAGTCCGTCCCATGATCGAGCGCTATCCGCTGGAAAAGGCAGCGGCCGCCTACGAGCAAATGATCAGCGGCAAAGCGAGATTTCGAGTCGTGCTCACAATGAATGGGTAGCCTCACAGCCAAAACGATCATTCGAAACGAACATTTTTCTCGCGGCCCCCGAAGTATAATGCGATTGACGTGAAGTACTTTGCGTAATAAAGTACATTCATGATCGCTCTGGATGAGCCTTTCCTTCGCCCCATTCCAAAGCGCTGGATTCCCCGCGAAATGACCAACGCGCCCGCGCTTGATCCGAACGAATCGGCCGGACCAGTCTTAACCGGACCGGTGGAACCGCACTATGCCCTGCTGATCAATCCGTTCTATCCCAAAGACGCGAATGCCAGCTTTGGCAAGCACGTCCTTACTCCATCGCTCGCCCTTACCAGCTTTGCAGCCACGACGCCGCCGCAGTGGCGCGTCGAATATTGGGATGAGAATCTCCTCGATGGCCGTCCGCCGTTTCGTCCGATGCCGCAGGTGGTCGGAATCACTGTGCATCTCACTTTTGCACGGCGGGCTTTTGAACTCGCGGACTGGTATCGCGCCCACGGCGCGAAGGTGATTTTCGGCGGTCTGCACGTTCTCTCCTGCCCCGACGAATGCGCGCCGCACGCAGATGCGATTGCGCTCGGCGATGGCATGCAACTCTGGCCACGCATACTCCGCGACATCGAATCAAACAACCTGCAACCTCGCTATGTCGCGACGTACGAAAACGATTATTGTGACGATCCTCCGCCGCGGCGTTCCCTGCTTCCGCGCCGCAGCTTTCTCACTACCACCAGCCTCATCGCCACCCGCGGATGTCACAACCGCTGCGGCTTCTGCTACCTCGCCACCGACGGCCTGCGCATGCCATATCGCATGAAGAATCCGGAACAGATCGCTTCCGAGTTTCAGGAAGATAATCAGCCGTACGCGGTATTCGTCGACAACAATCTGGGCTCACGCAGCGTTTATCTGCACTCGTTGTGCGCGGCGCTGCGCCCGCTCAACAAAATCTGGAGCGCTGCCGTCACCATCGACGTTACCGACGATCCCAGCCTGATTCGCAACATGGCGCTGGCGGGATGCACCGGCGTATTCATTGGCTTCGAATCGCTTTCCGACCACAATCTCGCCGACTCCCACAAGAAAACGCCGAAGACTAGCGACTACGCACGCCGCGTGCGCATCCTGCACGACTACGGCATCCAGGTAAACGGATCGTTCGTCCTCGGCTTCGATCACGATCGTAAAGATGTCTTTGCGCGCACGGCACAATGGATCGAAGAGAACCGCCTCGAGTGCGCGACCTTTCACATCCTCACGCCCTACCCGGCAACGCCGCTATTTCGCCGGATGGAAGCGCAAGGACGCATTCTGCATCGCGACTGGAATCTCTACGACACGGGCCACGCCGTCTTTCAGCCGCAACACATGACGCCTGAAGAACTCGAACAGGGATATGCCTGGATCTATCGACGGCTGTTCTCGCACGCGTCGATTTGGCGACGGCGGCCCGAGCAGTGGCAAGCCATCCCGCTCTACTTGGCAATGTCGTACCTCTACAAGCGATCCAACCGCTTCTGGCACCTGCTGATCAAGCACGACCTGGTAAATCCCGTCTGGAAGCCGCTGGTCGAGATGACGCGCTGGCGGCACGTGCGCTATCGTCGGCGACTTGCTCATCGCGAGTCGCTTAGCGCTGCTCCGGGCCAAGTAGTGTCGGCGGGAGTTTAATCGTCTTCTTTGCGATAAGATCAGAGCTATATGAAAGCATCTGATAGCGAGGCTGAGGCTGGCACAAGCGCGCCCGAAACCCGGCCGTCCAATTTCATTCGCGACATTATTCTCGAAGATCTGAAGAGCAATAAATACTCTGGCCGGGTGCAGACTCGCTTTCCTCCCGAGCCCAACGGATATCTGCACATCGGCCACGCCAAGGCGATCTGCCTCGACTTTGGACTCGCCGACGAATTCGGCGGACACACGAATCTGCGCTTCGACGACACCAATCCCGAGAANNTACGTCGAGTCGATCAAGGCCGATGTAAAGTGGCTCGGGTTCAGTTGGGACGGGCTTTTCTACGCTTCGGATTATTTCGATCAGCTATATGAATGGGCACTGAAACTGATTAAAGATGGCAGGGCCTACGTCGACGATCTCTCGGCGGAAGAAATTCGCAAGTATCGCGGCACGCTCACTGAGCCGGGCAAAGATAGCCCGCATCGCAATCGTTCGGCCGAAGAAAATCTGGATTTATTCCAGCGCATGAGGGCGGGAGAATTCCCCGACGGCTCGCGCGTGTTGCGCGCGAAGATCGACATGGCGTCGCCGAATCTGAACATGCGCGATCCGGTCATGTACCGCATTCTGCACGCCGAACATCATCGCACCGGCAACAAGTGGTGCATCTATCCCATGTACGACTATGCGCACGGGCAGTCGGATTCGCTCGAGCGAGTGACGCACTCCATGTGCACGCTGGAGTTTGAAGATCACCGTCCGCTTTACAACTGGTTCATTCAGCAACTGGGAATTTTCCCATCGCAGCAAATCGAGTTCGACCGCCTGAATCTGACGCATACGTTGTTGAGCAAGCGCAAGCTGCTGCAGTTGGTGCAAGAGAGTCGTGTGAGC
Organism: Acidobacteriaceae bacterium; assembly: GCA_003132445.1. GTDB lineage: Bacteria > Acidobacteriota > Terriglobia > Terriglobales > Acidobacteriaceae > Sulfotelmatobacter. Next base: position 188,936 of record PKXU01000136.1, read on the forward strand.
GGATGGGACGATCCGCGCATGCCCACGCTGAGCGGCATTCGCCGCCGCGGTTATACACCGGAGGCGATTCGTAATTTCTGCGCGTCGATCGGAGTTTCGAAGACGACGGGCTCGATCGAACTCGCGATGCTCGAATACTTTGTGCGCGAAGATCTGAACAAGCGCGCGGCGCGCGTGATGGCCGTGCTGCGTCCGCTTAAAGTTGTGATCGACAATTATCCTGTGGATCAAGTCGAGGAGATGGACGCGGTCAACAATCCAGAAGACGAGAGCGCCGGGTCGCGCAAAGTTCCATTCTCCCGCGAGCTGTATATCGAGCAGGATGACTTCCGCGAAGTTCCTCCGCCAAAATATTTTCGGCTCACGCCAGGGCGCGAAGTGCGCCTGCGCTATGGATATTTCGTGAAGTGCACGAGCATCGTGAAAGATGAGAAGGGTAAAGTCGTCGAACTGCATTGCACCTACGATCCGGCGACGCGCGGCGGCAACGCTGCCGACGGCCGCAAAGTGAAGGCGACCATCCATTGGGTCGCAGCCGCGAGTGCAGTGAATGCCGAAGTACGCATTTACGAGAATCTTTTCAGCAAAGAGAATCCGAGCGACGTGGAAGAGGGCAAAGATGTCCTCGATAATCTCAATCCGAACTCACTGGAGATCATTGCCGACGCGAAACTGGAGCCGTCTCTGGCCGCTGCCGCTGTCGGGAGTCGTTATCAATTCGAGCGCCTGGGATATTTCTGCGTCGACCCGGATTCGAAGCCGGGAGAGTCGGTATTCAATCGCACGATCGCGCTAAAAGACACGTGGGCCAAGGTGGAGAAGAAGCAAGGCGGAAAAAGATAGAAGCGCCGCATAAGCCTCGAAGAAAGCAAAACCCCGAGCGAGGGATTCAACTCGGGGCCATCAGCCCGTCAAGCTCCAAGGATATGTCGGCAAAGTGACGAATAGACTTCAGCGGGCGGGCGCAAGAAAAGTAAAACCCCGAGCGGGAATTCAACTCGGGGCCACTAGCCTGTCCAGCTACAACGATTATCCGCAGTTAGAAATTGGAAGTCAAGGTTACTTGGGGAGTCTGGCCTGTCCTCAGACTCCCCTTCAGATTCCCTACCAAGAAACAGGGAATGCTGTGGACCCGACGGGATTCGAACCCGCACCTCTCAGCTGGACAGGCTAGTGTGCTGCCAATTACACCACGGGCCCAGAGGTCAGGTTAGGGCCGCGGGCGAGTGGTAACAAGACTGCACACACCTAATTTTGTGCAACTTCCTGTTTCGGAACCCTCCGGTTGTATGGACGCAACATCCTCGTCTGCTCTTCGTTGTACAATTCGCGCGTTGTATTGACTCGGGAAAAAGCGTCCTAGTTAGAACACGCGAGCTTGCGCCTGGCATCCCATGCACCCAACCATCCTCGCCTTTTTTTTTGAGATCTCTCGACCGGCAGTTTCGATGTGCAGTGCCGGCATCCTGCTTTTCCTGATTGCGCTGTGGGCTGCGAAGACCGATCTCGCCCGAGCCAGCGGCCTCGACAAGATCGTGGTTTTGAGCAATTTGTGTTTCGCGCTCCCGTTAGCCGTCTTCGGCGCCGAGCATCTCTCGGACCCAAGATCCATCATGGCTGTCGTGCCTTCGTATATGCCATGGCGTTTGTTCTGGACGTATTTCTTCGGCTGTGCGCTACTCGCCGCGTCTTTGAGCATTGCTACAAAAATTCAGGTGCGCTGGTCCGGCCTGCTGTTCGGGATCGCGATGTTTCTCTTTGTGGCGATGTTGATCGTCCCGGGAGTTCTCGCCCACCCCAGAGACCGGTTTGCATGGACACTTGTCTTCCGCGAAAGCTCATTCGGGGGCGGAGGCTGGATCTTAGCGGGAAGCTCGATTCTTGCGGGAAACGCCGCCCTGCGCGAGCCAGGTCGCGGGCAAAGCCCCGCGCAAGGTGGAAGCAAGCTCATAACCGTGGGCCGCGTGTTGATCGCGATCGCCGCTATATTTTATGGCGTTGAACATTTTCTGCACCCAGTGAACGTTCCCGGAGTCCCACTCGAAAAGCTAATGCCTGCGTGGATTCCCGGGCGCTTGCTCATTGGCTATCTGACCGGCGCAATTCTTTTTGTTGCCGGCTTCAGCATTCTGCTGGGCAAGAAGACGCGGATAGCGGCAACGTATCTCGGAATCTGGATTGTGCTGCTGGTTTTGTTCATCTATGGGCCCATCCTGATCGCTCAGATGTCCGATCCGAGCACCGCGGTACAGATTGAGGGGATCAATTACTTTGCGGATACGCTGCTGTTTGCCGGAGCGATTCTCGCGCTCGCCAGCGCGACGCCACGCACCGATTAGAATGCCGGCTGCAAACCTGCAGCCAACCGGGACCACCAAGCGGGATCAAAAACCAGAATAAAACAGGGTTGTTCAGCTGACTGCCAGCTGTGCACGTCGGCGCCACTCATCATCCACAGGTCCAAAAATGCCCTTCTCGCAGGCGCAGAAAAGCGGTAGAGTCTGAGCATTTCCGTTTCGATATCTCACCCGTCAAGAGGACACCATGGCACGTCGAGCGTTTCTTTCCCATATGGCAAAGCTGGCAGCCCTGCCCTTCTTTGCCGCCGCCGGAAGTCTGCAGGCGCAGTCAGCGCACAAATCACTTAAGATTCTGATGAAGAGCGCGTGGGGCTCCGACGATCCCACCAAGGCCGCATTCCCCTTCTCTCATGGACTGGCGCTGGCCGAAGCCGGCCACCAGGTTCAGATCTATCTGCTCGGCGAGGCGGTCGTGCTGATGCGCAAGGTGGTCGCCGACGCGGTTACCCCGGTGGGTTGGCCGACGGTTGGAGAATTCCTGAACAAGCTCGCCGCCAAGAATGTGCAGATCTATGCCTGTGGGGCCTGTTCACGCGCCCGAGGGGTAACTGAAGCCGATCTCACCAACTACGGAGCAAAATTCGGCAGCCCGCCCATTTTTGTCTCGCTGATCGAATGGGCGGACCACGTGATCACGGAGTAGCTTCCGGCAGCGGCGCCAGGGCTTCCTGATGACGGGGAATTGGCGATTAGTTGTGCACGTGCGGGCTTTGCGCGGGATTTTTAACGTGGCCAGGCGGTTCTTTGACTACCTTCACGTCAAAACTTACCGGCAGGGTCTTCGGCGGGAAGCATTGGGCGTTATCGCAAGCCTGATAGCGCAGCACGCCGTGCATCACATATTTTCCAGGCACCACTGCGTGCAGCGGGTGCACAGCCACCGCGATGGTGAAATCTCCGTTGTACACGTTCAACTTCTCATCCGGAGAAAACGGGAATGCAAGATCTTGGCCCGGGGGATATTCAATCTTTCCCAAAATTATGTCCGTGGGCAGGTCCATCCTCAGATTCGTGGGAATCAGAAACTCCGATTTCGGCGTGTTGGAGTTGATGTGAAACCCTCGCGCCACACGAAAATTCAGGTCCACCATGGTCTGCGCGGCGCGCGGAGCGGTAACCAGCGGTACTGGAGCAATCGTCACCGAAGGCGCTTTTACCGCTTGCGCGGATGCAACGCCTGCGAAAAGCGCCAGCAGGATCAGCTTCGAGCTATGCCTTGGCAACCTCATGTCCGGGATACCCAATAGTAAAGCGACCGCAGCGTTCTTTGTATTGTCACTTCTGAGGCTGCAGAGATGCAGACGTTGCTGGCGAGTTTGGCGCCTGTGTATCCAGCGCTTTCTTGATGGAGTCCTCAATCTCAGCCTTGCCTTTTAAACCGATAATCCTGTCCACGATTTTTCCATCGCGGCCAATGAAAAATGTTTCAGGTAGGGCCGGAACACCGCCATACGCCTCGCCGACGGCTTCCTTGCCGAACAAAACGGGATAATTAACTCCCATCTCTTTGGCAAATTTTTCGATGTCTTCCTTCCCGTCGTCTCCCATCTCGACTCCAACCACCTGCAGACCTTGTGTTCCGTACTGCCCCTGAAACTCCACCAGCCACGGCGTTTCGATTTTGCAGGGGCCACACCACGTCGCCCAGAAATTTAGCAGCACCGCCTTTCCGCGCAGGTCGGATAAGCGCACACTTTTGCCGTCGAGCGACTCCAGCGTGAAGTCGGGCGCAGGTCCTGACTTGGTAATCCCCGGTGTCGTGGGTCCGGAGCGGCGAGCCATGTGGAATCCGAAAAACAACATAGCGGCTGCAACCACCGCAACCACTACCAGAGCCAGCGGATTCCGGTTTCTCCCCGCGCCCCGCTCCACGACGGGCGGTTCAGCGTCATATTTTCCGCCGTAGACATCTGCTTCCGGAAACGCCGCGCCGCATGCGCTGCATGTCACCGTGCCAACTTCTGGATCGGGGCGGATCCCTTTTTCTTGAGCGGCCCAGCATTTCGGACAACGCCAGTGAGATTTTTGCAGCGGCGCGCCGAGAGACTGTTCAACCGTAGACATAGACCTATCCTCCAACTACAAAGCAAAACGATTCAAGAAAGACAGCCAGCTCGAGATCAGCGTGAAGCGCCCAATCACCAGCAACACCCCGAGCGCGATCAGCAGACCGCCGCTGGCCACTTCGAGCGCATGCATCTTCGAGCGGAAGCGTCCGTAAAATTTCAGGAAGCGCTCCATCAGCAGAGAGGTCAGCAGAAACGGCACCGCCAGACCAAGCGAATAAACCGCCAGCAGCAGAATTCCCTTTACCACCGTATCCTGTTCACTGGCTAAAGTCAGGATAGCGGTCAGAATCGGCCCCAGGCAAGGCGTCCAGCCAAAGGCGAAGGCGAAGCCGATGACAAAGGCGCCGATCGGTGTGCTGCTGCCCTTCACGCTGTGCAGCCGCGCATCGGTGTAAAGCGCCTTGATCTTGAAAATTCCCGTCAGATGCAGTCCAAAAATAATGATGACCACGCCCGCCACAATTGACAGCGTATGTTTATACCGCGCTGCCACCTGGCCGATTTCCGTGGAGATCGCGCCCAAAGTTATGAATACCACGCTGAAGCCGAGAATGAATCCAACCGAATTCACCATGACTCGGCGCATAAGTTGGCCCTGCCGAGATTTCAACTCTTCCACACCTACGCCTGAAATAAGAGAAACATAGCCCGGCACCAACGGCAGGACGCAGGGCGAGAGAAAAGAAATCAGCCCTGCGAAGAACGCGGCAATAGGGAGCGGAAGACTGTTCATGAGGTCTTAATTGTAGCTGCTGGAAGCTCGCTCGAAACGCTACCTCGGGTTCCTGGCTCAAGATCCTACTTAAGTAGACTCAAGATCCTATCTAAGTAGATAAGACGCGCAGCCCGGGTTTTAGTTGCAAGACTTCGAGAAGCGTTAAATTCGGGATCAGCGTGAACTGTGTGGCTTTGTCGCAGCCGGCGGCGTTCCGAAATCCTGCACTTGTTCCGGAGACTCGCTCAATTTGCGCAGCACACCACCAGGCAAAGTGGCAGCGAGGATCGCCCGGCTACCCTCCTGACGCACTTGCAGGCTGTCAAACAAGGCCTTCACGTCGGCGTCACTGCCTGGAGATCCAACCGATACTTCCGCGCTGCGAAACATCGCCAGAAACACATTCGCTTTGTCGGCGATTTCGCGAGCATCGTCGTCGCTGCTCGCCCAAGCTTCGGCCCGCACGTGCAGTGCATCGACGCGCAGGGGAAGATGCAGCGGGCTGTAGCTGGCGGAAACCACCAAATCGGCAGGCTTGGGAAAGATTGTCGCCCAGGCCCCGGATTGCCTTGCCAACGGCTCGACCCGCGCCACCATCCAAAACGGACTGGCCAATTGCACCCGCTTGTAATACTTTCTCAGAAGTGCCGGGCCGCCAAATGGCGATGCCAGCCGCCGCGACCGGTCGACCATGCCGCGGATGACAGCGGGATCGTCATGATTGGACGCAGCGACGATGTCGACCCCAAGAATCGCTATGCGGAACGACCGTCCATAGAGTGGAATCGTGAAGATTTCGAGTGAGTTATAGTTCTCTACCGACTGCGCGGTACGCCTCAGGTAGGCAAGACATTTGCTTCCATCAAATCTGCCGGTGAAGACCTCAGAAAAACGAGGCTCAGACGCCGCGCCTCCGCTACCACCCCCGGGCCAACTTTGCGGATAGTGGATTGCGAAGGCCACGGCGTTGAGATCACGCTCGAAGTCGAATCCGGTTTCCTGAATGAAGCGGTCGTATTCCGGATCGTGCGCGACCGGCAGAAGAAGTTTGCCGCCATTCGCCTTGCGGGCCCATGTGAAATCGCCGTACACAAAAGCGTCAGCCCCGGGCAGCAGCCGCGCCGCTTCCGGCGGAGCGTGCTTGCGCAACTGGACAGCGAGGGCAAGCGCCGCCGCCACAATCACGACAGCTAGGGTAATAGGGAAGACGCGTCTAATTCGCATGAAATGCGGTCAGAGACGAAATGATAGCACTGGCGACGGAAAGGCGGTTCGAGAACCAGTACGGGCCGTCCGTCAGGCTGGTTCCGCGACTCGCTGTTCGCGAAGCATAGATTGTAGGGCGCCCCTGCTTGCGTGCTGAATTCCCGTTGTGATACCTTAAATAATTGTCCCGGACATCTGGAAGGGATCAGAGGGATAAGTTCGCGCGAAGGCGTGTCTTGTCCCAGTTGCTGGCGTAGCTCAGTCGGTAGAGCATCTGATTTGTAATCAGAGGGTCAGGGGTTC
>PKXU01000151.1 GCA_003132445.1 Acidobacteriaceae bacterium
GAAAGATCCCTGCACTCTTATCTCCACGATGGATTCAGCAAGTCCTTCAAAGGATGATCGACTGCCCTCCCAAACGCGAAACAGCCCCGATAGCCAATCGGGGCTGCTTCTGAACTTGATACTGAACGTCGCTTGCCATTCCCATCATAGCGCCTCGGAGGATGTCGTCAAGCGCATTCGGCGTAAGTCGACTGGAGACGCGGAGGGTGCTTTGGCCTGCGATACCGTATTGAAATGCAAAAACTGGGGAACGTCCCGTCTGTCCCCGGTTTCCCCGGTTTTCCCGTCCGGTCGCCGGGAGTCAGGAAATCTCTCTCACAGTACGATCAAAGAGCTCTTGCATGTGAGGCTGGATGCTTTTGCCGTTGATAGTTCGTCGAACAATGATATCCAGATCCCTCCCGTCTATAAGTAGAACGAAACCACCGTGTTCGGCCGAGATTCTCCTTACGTGTTCATAATAACTCTTCTTTTTCTCTCGCCCTCGACAGGCGATGACAACGAACTTTCCTCCGGCATTAGTCATGTAATACGCCGCCTGATGAAAATCGTCGGCTGCGAGGTCCCCGTAGTTCTTGCACTCCCATACCACCTGGACGGCACCGTACTTGTGGCGTACGAGTTCCCAGAAGCCTTCGCCCGCGTGATTTGCGGCAACCCAGTCGCGGACCACTCGATTGTCAGCCGAGCGGACTTTTGCCTCGACATTTGTAAGGGCACGAAAAAAGCATAGTCGCAGGACATCGCCGATCAGATCTTCGAATTCCGCTGAGTGGGACTGGCCGGTGGGGAGCGAAGCCAGGGCGTCGCGCAGTTCCGCTAGGGTTCTTTGGTAGTCATCGAGGCTGATGGAACCGGGCAGATCGCCGACGAGGCCGGCCTGCTTGAGGTCAACGGTTTCGTTGAGACTGCTCACAATTATGTTTTGTAAATTAAGGGCGTCGGCGTAGGTAGGGTGTATCACTAACAAAGTCTTTGCGGTTAAGGGCGGCAGAATGGCCGCCTGAGATCCAACGGCCCTGAAGAGGACTTGTTCGTCATCCTTAATTCCGAAAAATCCGATGCCGTACATCAGTTTTACAAACAGTTCGGGATGCACGAAGTTATAGATCCAAGTCTTGCAGTGCTGTTTTATCTCATCGTCAACAAGCAGCTTCTTGATGAAGTCCGCGACACCGTTTAGTGTGAACTCCTTCCCAAGAGCATAGAATCGACTTAAAATCAACTGGAGCTGGGGGTAGTTGTCGGCATACTCATCGCTGAGATCCTTTAGGCGGTTGTCAGAAAAAATCCTCCTTGCCGCGAGCAAATCCTCAATCAGAACACGTTCGTGCACTTTCGACTGCGCAGCCTGAATTGCGTACGAGCAGTAAGTGAGCACGTCACGAGGACGGTATTGACAAAATGAGAAGACCAACTCTTGCGACGAGCCAGAGGCAGCTTGCTCGAAATATGCGTCCCACGTTGAACCGTGAAGCGGAAACTTGGAAATCAACGGTACGTTGAGTCGCCTTTCAATCAGCTCCAACAGCAACTCCTGTGTCCACTCAAGTGAGGCGACGAAAGTTTCCAGCCGAGAGAATTCCTTATCCAACGTCCGCACTTTCTCGAAAACATTTTCCCGTAGGAACACCAAAGGTCGCACGAATGGGACCCCCACCATTTCGATACAGGCGTGCATCAATGCCGTCACGAGAACTACTGCCTTATCTGAGCCGTCCCAGGCCTCATCGATTCGGTCGAGGAGTAGAGTGAAATCGCAGCGCCCGTCGGTGCGTACTGCCGCCATTTCGTCAGCGATGTCTTTCCAGCGGTTGATGTTCTTCAACCACTCCCGATCCTGCCGCTTGTTCAGTGAATCAAATGCCTCGCCAGTGAATGCAAGCAAGCGGGTGTCGAAATCGTAATCGTCGATGTAGTTACGTTCACGAGCTAGCACCCCAGTCTGACCTCGGTTGAACGAAAAGAGCCCACGCCTGATCCATCCGCTAACTACCTCGTCCAGCATTGCCCGTTTAAAGCTGGCCACAAGAGACTTGAAGGGTCTCTGGTGAGTGTCGGACATGAGTTCGATAGAAAAGTAATCCTCGATTGGAGTGAGCAGTTCAGGAAGTACGAGAACGGTGCTGTTCGGCTGCTTGCTTTGCAGAAAGAGCGTAATTGCCGTCTTGCCGGTTCCGCGCCGCCCCACGAAAAAGCATTTTGATCGGCCTAAATCGAGCGCGGCACGGATAGCCGGGGTCTCGACAAAAACGTTACTCTTTTCCAGCACCCTGTCGTACTCGGCAAAAGACTGCCCCAGGGTCAACTTTTTTAGAGAGCCCTTGGGCAACTTTGCGATAGTTGTGGCTTTAACCAAAGCGCCTCGCAGGAGGTTATTGGCAGGAAGTATAGCGTAAGCTGGGGTGCAAGCGGCGGGACTGCCAACGTCTCCGAGGAGTCCAAACCTCGATTCTGCTCTATTCCTTTACCCCCAACTGCCAAAACAAGAACGAATAAACATCCGTAAACTCTTCGATCTGCTTCGTCACTGGTTTACCCGCCCCGTGCCCTGCTTTGCTTTCGATTCTTAACAAGATCGGCCGTGTGTGGCTTGTTCCATTCTTTGCTTCCGCCTGCATCTCGGCCGTCATTTTTTTTGCGTGCATGGGGTCGACTCGAGTGTCGGTGTCGGCTGTCATAAATAAAGTCGCCGGATATTCAACGCCCGGCTTCACGTGGTGGTACGGCGAGTAAGCGTAGAGCCATTTGAACTGCTCGGCATTTTCTGACGTTCCGTATTCCGGGACCCACAATTTTGCGATCTGAAAATCCTGGTAGTGGATCATGTCGAGCAGCGGCACCTGGCACACGACAGCGCGGAACAGGTCGGGGCGCTGGGTGATCATTGCGCCCATGAGCAGGCCCCCGTTGGAGCCGCCCTGAATGGCAAGATGATTCTTGTCGGTATATTTTTCGGCCATCAGGTACTCGGCAGCCGCGATCATGTCGTCGAAGACATTTTGTTTTTTGTCGAGCATGCCGGCGCGATGCCAGTCTTCACCGAACTCGGCGCCGCCGCGCAGGTTGGCGACAGCGAAGATGCCGCCGTGCTCCATCCAGAGATAAGCGGTGCGGCTGAAACTGGGCGTGAGGCTGACGTTGAATCCGCCATAACCGGTGAGTAGTGTGGGATTCTTCCCATTTTTCTGCACGCCTTTTTTATTCACGACGAACATCGGAACGCGCGTTCCGTCCTTCGACTTGAACCACTCTTGATTCACTTCGTAGGCCGCGGGATCAATCGAAGGAGCCTCAACTTTGCTCCAAAGCGAAGTTGACGCTTCTTTCAGATCGTAACGGTAGATTGATGGAGCGAAAGTGAACGACTGGAAGCCGTAGAAAATTTCGTCGCGGTCCCAGCGGCCGCCCGTCTGATAGACACTCCCGATGGCCGGCAGCGCAAGGTCTTTGACCATTTTGCCATCGAGATCGAAAAGCTTGAGCTGCGTGCTGGCATTCTGTTCGTACTGCGCGAAAAGTTTTCCTCCGTAGACAGCGACGCCTTGCAGCACGGCGTCCGATTGCGGAATTAGTTCCTTCCAGGCTTCGCGTTCGTAATTGCCGACATCGGTTACGAAGACGCGGTAACGCGGCGCGTCTTCATTCGTGGTGATATAAAGTTTGCCGTTGTAGATTTCGCCGCTGTAGAGAAAATTCTTTCCCGTGGTGATGCGCGTGGGCGGCGTTCCCGCATTCGTTTTCCACAGAAAGAGCTCAGATTTCGTCCACCCTTGCGAAACATTAATCAGCAACCAGCGCCCGTCATTGGAGAGAGAAATATTCGGCCAGTCTTCAGGATCGCGTCCCTCGCCAAAAATTGGCTGATCGCTGTCTTCGGGAATATCTTCGGGATCGTTCGTGAGTTCGTGATAGTAGACGTGCCGATTGTACATTTCCTGGCCCGCTGGAACTTCGCCAGGCTTAGGGGAGCGTGTGTAATAGAAGCCGGAATTGTCGAGCTTCCACGCGATCGAAGCGGCGCGCGTGCGCTCAATAGTATCGGCCAGAACAGTTCCAGTTTTGGTTTCGAGGATGTGCAGCGTGCTCATCTCTGAACCGCTCGGCGAGGTTCCATACGCGATGTACTTTCCGGTTTCGCTGGGCTGAAACCAGTCCAGCGCGATGGTGCCGTCAGCGGAAAGTTTGTTGGCATCAACCAGCACGCGGTCCGCTCCGTCAAGTCCGTCCCGTACGTACAGCACCGGCTGATTCTGCAGGCCCTCGCGCCGCGTATAGAAATAATGGCGTCCGGCCATCACCGGCGGCGTGACGCTCCCAATCGACAACAACTCGGTCAAACGATTGTGAATCGCCTCGCGTCCCGGCAGACGATTCAGAATGCCGCGCGTGTAAGCCATCTCCTGCGTTACCCATTTTTGCGTCTCGGGACTTTGCCCATCCTCCAGCCAGCGATAATTGTCGAGTACCTTTACCCCGTGATACATGTCGATGACTGGCTTCTGCGCGGCCCGCGGAGGAGCCAAAGGAAAAGAAGTGCCGGACGAAGCAGAAGACGAACCAGCAGAAGACGAACCAGAAGACGACTGCCCGTCGTCCCCGCCGAGGGCCACGGCAATCACAAAAAAAAGAAATGAAATGCCCAGAGCAAAAAATAAGCGCAAGACCACCTCGAAAAGCGCACTGAGTCTACGGCCGCAAAACAGCTAGCCTACCAGACTGGGAAAGTTTTCAGGATCGCGCCCGGAATGCTATGATGAGGCTGTTCACCAAGGGCCGCCAGGCCCGCGACACTCCTCAGTAGCTCAATGGCAGAGCATTCGGCTGTTAACCGAAGGGTTGTAGGTTCGAATCCTACCTGAGGAGCCATTTCTTTTCTAAGCCACTGACTCCGCAGGGCTACGACGTTCCTTTCTAATGTTCTTTCTAATGTTTCGCCCCGATTCTCTCAAATCTCAGTATTAGAGGGAGAGGTCGATGCGAGTGAACAGAAAAGTGAGCATTTGGAAGCACGTGCGTCTTGCTGATGGGAAGTGGCGTTATTGCCGCCCGGTCCTGAATGACAAAGACAGGATCACTCCTGATATGGTGCTGGTCAACGGGAGCGAAGAACGGCACCCCGAGGGCAATTACGTCATTTCGTTCTACAACCCAACCTTGACATGGAAGAAGTGCGGTCCCAAGCCTGCTAACGCTGTGACAGCCGCCGAGCGCCAGCGTGCCTTCTTCAAGGCGCAAGAACACGGAATTGTCGAGCGATTCACGAATGCGCAGACGACAGGCACGATCGCGGATGCGATTACCACCTATTTGGAAGAGCTTGAAGCGAAGGTTGGCAACGGAAGCAAACGCCCAAGAACCCACAGCGCCACAAAGCAAATCTTGCGTGAGTTCCAATCGTGGTGCGAGCGCAAAGGCAAAAGAGCCCTGTCACAGGTGACGAAGCTCGATCTGCTGAACTACGCTGGTGGGGCTTATCAGCAGAGCCCCACGAAGTCCCGGCGCACCGCAAACACGAAGTTCATCCGCGTGAACCAATTTCTCAAGGCTCGGGGAATCTCGGTCGCCACAAACGCTGACGCCCCAAAATATACGAAGAACTCGCCGGTTGTCGTGTACCCGGAGGAGGACATCGACAGCTTCTTTGCCAAGTGCAACCCTCGCCAGCGATTGATCTACAAAACGCTTCTCATGGCTGGTCTACGGAAGTCGGAGCTTGTGTTCCTAACATTCGATCGCCTACATCTCGACCGTGGCGTCATCCGAATCGCCGAAAACGCGAAATACGATTTCATGCCCAAGGCTTATCCGTGTCGGGACGTTTACATCCCGCCCGAGCTTGTCAATGATCTTCGCACGCTGAAGCCGAAGGCCGGATGCGATCTGGTCTTCCCGACCCGAAACTGTACCCCGAATGATAAGTTGCTCGTAATGTGCAGGCGGATTGCGGTGCAGAAGCTGATGCTAGTCGTGGAGAACGATGTTGAGAAGTGAACTGTGAACCTGCAATCCTCCGTTCGGCTCGAAAGCTTTTGGCATCATGCAACTTTTCCCATCCACTCATTCCATTTTCTGTGCCATCCCGTTCTCAGAAAGACCTCATGTACTTTTCGGATGGCTTCTGGGAAGAAAGCTAACACTGCGAAGGAATGCACCATTCTCCCGGTCCACCGAGTTGAGTGCGACGTGAGGGCCATTGCAAAGCATATGAGCCAATCCGATTGCCGCCACTGTTCCGTCTTCGACCAGATGGAGTGTCATCCCCGCCGAGCAGGGTCCACATAACCAGAAATACTCGGTCTCCTTAGCGTTGGTTGGCTGGAAAAATGGCTCCGTTTCTAACCGAAATAGCCTTCCGTCCCTGAGATGAAGAAACGAAGCTGAACACGGTGAATTCGCACATTGTGCAAGCATTGCTAACCATCCTCTGCGCAGACACTATGCAACTGGCACGGACAACAACTCGGGGCTGCACCGGGAGTTTCCCAGCGATTCGATAGCGTCTTCGGCGGTGAGCCTGCCCATGAGCAATGCAAGCTTGGGATTGGTTGTCATGTGGATGGGAGTCGGATCAACTCGCTGAACATATTCGGCGGCGCTACCGCGTCGGTTCACTTTCACAACAAATTTAATGTTTTTCACTTCTGTCCTTTCCGGAAAAACGTGAACTAAGAGGCGGTTTATTTCTTTGAAGTCGAGTACACCACCGCTGTAAAGGGCTTGCCGCACTCCAAGCAATTTGCCTTTAATCGAGATGTGATCAATCCGCAAGACGGGCACATCCTTTGTGATTGACACCCGGCTAACTGCGGTTTCAGCTTGCGTATCCAGCGGAGCAGCATGATCGTGAACAGGACAATCAGCAGACCGAGGGAGACACTGGTTGCGTTCATGAAAGCGACCCTTCTTGTCGAGTGCTGCACCAAAAGGGGTAGGCAGCGATCACTCGCTGAAAAGCCTAAGATGTGGGAAAGCTTCAGATGGACTGGCTTAGGTCAGAAGACCTGAAAGAGGAGAAAAGCGTAACCGCCCCAATTGCTATTATAGCAGTCCACGCGCTCTGTCGTTGCCAAAGGGTGGCGGGCGTACCATTGGTGATGAGCAGATTTCTTCCAGAAAACCTCGACCCGGAAATTTCTGATCGCTCGGTCGCTGCCGATGTCCTCCTGCGACAGGAACCAGACGAGGAAGAGGATGAAGAGGAAGACGACCGCAAAGAAGATGACGACGATGGCGACACTGACGACGGCTACTCGGAGTGACTATCGAATCGAGTCCGTTCGAGTCAAGACAGGCGCAGACTTTTGAGCGAGGCGCGAGCCGATCCTCGACTGATGTCAGGCACAATGACCAATTCAAGAACGGTGACATCCGAGAGTTCAACCTGAAATTCCTCGACCTCGTGGATTGCGTTAGGAGGACTGAAATTCCATTGCTGGCGCACAATTTCTCGAAAGGAGCGTCCTTCATCCGCAGACCATCGCAAGACGAACTCTTGGGTGCGCTCAGTCTTTGCTTCTTCGAAGACGAGTGAGATGCGTCTAAGGCTTTGCGGCTGATCGAAAATTAGGCGGATGGTTTGAGCCCCAGAATCGGCGGCACGCCAGCCCTGTGTTTCCCCAGATACCAGTGCGGACTCGACCGGATATTCCTTGTCTTCCGATGTGACCTCGACCAAGGCTGCACCGTCGAGGTCGAGCCAGCCCTCATCGGGAGCCGGAGCAGTTTGTGGAATCGGAGCGATTAGGTTCTTTCGCATAACGCCAGCTTGCGTTTGGTTCCACCGTCGTGACTTCCGCTCCTCAGCATGTACGAAAGTAGTGTCCGCAGACTGCTCAATATTGGACATTTTTCAACGATCTTGTGCAGTAGTCTTTCTGCCTTACTCAGATCGGCTTGGGACCTTTCGTCGCAACCAGCACCTCCAACAAAGTGGCCGTGTTCTGGATGCTTTCCGCGATGGTTGTGAGTGGTTCTGACACGGACGGATGTCGCTCCGCCAGCGCCTCAAGGTGAGTACTGACACTGTGGAGCTGATCGACTTCGCGCAAGATCGCTTGAAAAGGCATGGGCACACCGCTCTCTCGCAAAAACGCCTAAGGTGGGGAGCTTCAGATGGACTGGCTTAGGTCAGAAGACCTGAAAGAGGAGAAGGTGGTAACCACCCCGGCAGCGACTATACCACGCCAGAAGGTTGTGTGCCTGCTCTAAATTGGCCTGTGATGGTTCGCACTCGTGACATCATGGGGACTGTGGGTAAGAAGAAAACCAAGAAACAATCGTCCAAAGCGACACTCGCACATTTTGCGGAATGAAGTTCTAGTCGTGGAGAACGATGTTGAGAAGTGAACTGTGAACCTGCAATTCATCACCCCGGTGATAATCAATGAATCAATGAACCCCAATTTCCTAAACCTATTCATGAAAAAGCTGACCCGCGAGCGAGTTGTGCCGATCATCTCTGCAAGGGTCTCCTCACTGATATTGGCGACCCCGGGGCGCCAACTTCCCGGACAGAGACAACTTCGGTCCGCGCATCGGATTTGCCTGGAGTCCAGGAAGTACCGGCAAGACCAGTATTCGCGGCGGCATCGGCATTTTCTATGACGTGCTCAAGGGCGAAGACAGTCTGCAATTCAATGGTGCGCCGCCCTACTACAGCGAACCGTTTGTCGATTTTCCGTGCCTGCAGCCGTCGCCGGGATGCACCGCGATTAACGAGCGAGTCGGTGCGGAACTCCGGGCAGAGGCTTTTAATGTGTTGAACCACACCGAATTTGCGAATCCAGACACCACGCTTACGAGTGGAACTTTCGGTCAGATTACGAGCACGACCTTTGGGACAGGAATTGCCGCGCTACAGACTCAGCGTATTCTGCAACTGGCTGTGCGCGTGACATTCTGAGGACCGGGATTTCAAGGCTAGTAAAAGTAAGCTCGCTGGATGCATGAATTCACCAACATCCTTGATGGTGATCTGTGGCGCAGCCCAATCGAAGAGATCATATATGGATCCCAGGACCTGCAGATTGATGCCGCAATCATTTAAAATAGCTTTAGACGAGCATCGCCATGGCTGACGAGCAGATCACAATTTCGGCGGGACCGCGCTTTCAGGCGGCCATGATTCTGGCCATTGTAGCCGATGCCTTGCAGATCGCTGTTTTTCCTTTCTTCGTTGAAGGTGCGCTATCCCCAGCCGATGACGTGCTCGATTTCGGTGTAGGCGCTCTCATGGTGCATTTACTGGGATGGCATTGGGAATTCCTGCCATCATTTTTTGCCAAACTTGTTCCCGGTGTCGATTTGGTTCCTTTCTGGACGCTGGCAGTCGCCAATGTTTACCGCAAATCGAAACGGATTGCCGTCGAGACGGAAACAAATCATCCGACCCGTCCCGCCCTCGACGACCCTCGACATTTGTAGGGCCGAAGTCTCTGACTCTTCCTTGGTTATCTCTATTTTGTATGTCTCTATCCGCAAGGCCACCTCGATGCGCCCATCACTGGCTTGCTGATCTTCTATGATTTGCTACAATCCTCTCGCTATGATGGCTACGAATACTGCTCTGGTCCCTGCGAAAACGGTTGTCAGCGCCAAGGGCGACGGCCCCGCCATCGACATCAGCGGCGCCTCGAATCGCGTCTTTCTGGTGACGTTGGCAATCACGAAAATCATCGAGCAGGAGTCGCTCGATCTAAGCATCTACGGCTCGGCGGACGGGGCTGCCTGGAGCGCGAAGCCGATCGCCGCGTTTCCGCAGAAATTTTATTGCGAAGAGTCGCCCCTGCTGCTCGACCTTACCGCGCATCCAGACGTAAAGTTTGTGCGCGCACATTGGGAGGTGGCGCGCTGGGGCCGCGGTACCGAGACTCCGATGTTCGAGTTCGGAGCCACCTTGAAGGAAGTCCCCGCCGAGATATTGAAAGAGGTCAGAGCTGAAGCCAAGCTTATGGCTTAGTAATTATGTCCTAATAATTATTGGCTGAATAATTTCTGATTGTTGATCTCATTGCTCCCTGAAAATATCTCGCGAGCAGCAGGTTTGCGGTTCTTCAATCGACATTCAGCAATCAACAATGATCAACGAGCAATTCCCCTGCAGCCCAAGTTCCCATCCTTTATATTGATCTCAGAATGGAAAATCAGTCGCAAGTGATTGTGCGTCCGGCGCGCAACGTCCGCGGCAGCGTGCGGCTGCCCGGCGACAAATCAATTTCTCATCGCTATGCCATGCTGGCGGGAATTGCTGAGGGCTCGTCCCGGCTGGAAAATTATTCGACCGGAGCGGACTGTGCCAGCACTCTGGCTTGCATGCGTTCGCTCGGCGTCGAGTGGAAGCGCAAAGACGGCGCTGAAAACGCAATCGAAGTTAAGGGATGCGGCCTGGCGCTGGCCGTACCTGCTGGTCCGCTCGATTGCGGCAACTCCGGCTCAACCATGCGCATGTTGAGCGGCATTCTGGCGGGGCAAAACTTTACCAGTGAAATGGTGGGCGACGAGTCGCTCTCGCGCCGTCCCATGCAGCGCATTATCAAGCCGCTTTCAGCCATGGGCGCGCAAATCGGCTCGCAGCAGGGCAGGCCGCCGTTGCGCATCACTGGCTCCGCGCTTCAAGCCATCGACTACACGATGCCGGTCACTAGCGCCCAGGTGAAATCGTGCCTGCTGTTCGCCGGGCTCTTCGCGAAGTGCGAGAGTCGAATCGAAGAGCCTCTGCGCACGCGTGACCATGGCGAATTGGCGCTGCGCGCCTTCGGCGCTGAACTGAGTTGCCGCTCTAAAGGGCAGGGAAGCGAAATTCGCATTCGCGGCGGCCAGCGCTTGCGGGGTATTGAGGCGCGCATTCCCGGCGATCTTTCCAGTGCGGCATTTTTTCTCTGCGCCTCCGCGCTATTCCCCGGTTCGCGGTTGACTCTGCCCGATTTATTGATGAACCCCACACGCGCTCGACTTCTCGAAATTCTCATGCAGATCGGACTTCGCATTTCTGTAACCCAGCTCGACGAAATTCATGGCGAGATGGCAGGAACGCTGGAAGTGGAAGGGGGCGCACTCAAAGGCGCCACAATCGCCGGCGGCGACTCCGCGGCGCTGATCGACGAAATTCCCGTGCTCGCTGCCATCGCTCCTTACACCGAGCAGGGAATTGAGATTCGCGATGCGAAGGAACTACGCGTGAAGGAATCGGATCGCATTGCCGCCGTGGCAACCAACCTACGCCGCATGGGCGCGCAAGTGGAAGAACGCGAAGATGGTCTCCGGATTCCCGGATGCCAAATTCTTCACGGCGCGGAACTCGATTCCTTTGGCGATCACCGCATCGCCATGGCGTTCGCGGTCGCGGCGTTGCGCGCGCATGGAGAAACCTTGATTCGCGGCGCGGAATCAGCCGCAATCTCCTATCCCGAATTCTTTTCCGTTTTGCAGCAAATCACGGAGCCATCATGAATTGCCATCGTGAGTTGCAAATAATTCGCTGCAAGCAGGCTTGAACCAGCGCTAACCTCAAAGGTAACTTCAGGGCTATTACCGCTGTGACCTGGCTTCTCCCTCCAGACTATAGAAAATAGCAGGAGCCGAGCGCCTGTCTGGCTCGGCTCAACTTTCATCCACTCGACATTTTTCTGGGGGAACCTTAATGCGCTTTCGGTTAATGCTGTGCGTCATGCTGGGGCTGGCGTCAGTGGCTTATGCCAAGGATCTCAAACCGTATCAAGGCGGAAAGCTTCTGCAGATGGATTCGGTGAAATGCGGCGTGGCTGACAAAGACGCTGCAAATTTCGCGGGCGAAATGCTGGGCACGGACTCCAACAACAAAAAGACCCAGGAACTGCTTTGTCAGGAATATGTGTTGCAGGCGGAGAAAGTGGTTTATCGCATTCGGCCGCGCGACGAGAAACATCCCGTGCTGCTGCCCGTCGGCGAACAGGCACAGTTTCGTTTGCAGAAAGATAAAATGTTGTTGCGCGTCGAAGATCTCGACAGCAAAGACCGCGAGTATATCGTCGTCTCCATGACGCCGCGTGCGGAGAACAGCACCGCGGATGCGACGCCTTCGCGCGTGAATCACTTGCAATAACAAAACATAAGCCAACGGAAAAATCCCGCGCAAAGCCTTATTCTGCGCGGGTTTTCCCGTGCTCGACTCTCAGTGTTTCCACTACTGCTCTACAGTGTTTTGCCGAGACCCACTCGACTCAACCGTAGGCGCGGGCAATTTGCGCAACCCTGCGCGCGAAGATTCGCATCCATACCTGTACCTGCCGCTCTGCCTCCGCTCCTTCTCCGCTTTGAGCGGGAGACGTGTGCGAGGGCAAAAATCAACTAGGAGTAAATAAAATGAAACGCAGTCTCGGATTTCTGATCGCGTCGATGTTCCTGGCCGTGCCCATGCTCATGGCACAAGATATGGATCATGTCGAGGTCGGTGCCTTTGTCGACTACTTCCGGCTTAGCAACAATGCCGCGCCTGTCAGCAACTTCTTTGGCGTAGGCGGACGCGGGGCCTTCAATATCAATCCCGATGTGCAAATAGAAGCCGAGATGGCTTACGATTTCAAGCGCAACTACACCAGCACTTTCTCCAACGGCATCACCACCACTACGGTGAACTCCAATTTCCGAACCTTGCACGGATTTTTCGGACCGAAATTCCAGACGGGCTCGGGAGCAGTTCGGGTCTTTGTGACCGGCAAAGTTGGATTCGACAACTTCAGCGTTAATAATCAGAGTGCGCAAATCGGCTTCACCAATACGGTCGGCCTTACCAACGGCGCAACCTACTTCGCCGTCTATCCGGGCGGCGGAATCGAAGCGTTTTT
Source organism: Acidobacteriaceae bacterium (assembly GCA_003132445.1). Lineage (GTDB taxonomy): Bacteria > Acidobacteriota > Terriglobia > Terriglobales > Acidobacteriaceae > Sulfotelmatobacter. Next base: position 12,825 of record PKXU01000151.1, read on the forward strand.
GGGTCCGATCGGCTTGCGTGCCGAAATTGGCGACGATATTTACTTCAATAGCGGGGCCCACAACAATATGCGGGTTACCTTTGGTCCGCAATTGCGCTTTTAATTGACGCCTCCAAAGTACGCGCCTGGCGGCCTTTCTGAGCCGCCAGGTTTCTTATTTTCTTCTTTCCAACTTGCGATAACACGCTGTTTCCGCGGCTGCGCGTATGGTAAAGTATTGCCCACCGCAAGGCATGCTGTTTCGCCCTGCAGACACTCACGTTACGCGTTCAAAGGAGTATCCATGACCACACTTGGCGATCTCGTGAAAGACCGCAAGCTCTATTCCATTGAGTCCACGCGTAGCGTCCTGGATGCGGCGCGTTTTATGATGGAACACAATATTGGAGCTCTGCCCGTGCTGCGAAACGGGCAACTGGCAGGCATCTTGTCTGAGCGTGACGTCATGAATCGCGTGGTCGCCGTGGGTCGCACTCCTGGAACGACTGCCGTATCAGAGGTGATGACGGCGAATCCGCGCGCAGTCTCAGCCCATGAGAGCGTGGAGGAGTGTCTGTTTATTATGCGAGAGTTCGGCTTTCGCCATCTGCCCATCGTCGATGGAAACAATTTGAAGGGTCTCGTATCGCTGCGCGATATTCTCATGCACCAGGCAGCCGAGATCGAGCGCCAGGCGCGAAAAGCCGCATCGTAGGATGCAGACGTCAGACCTTGGGCCTCGGACGTTTAGTGTCCATCGAATCTCACCGCTGTATAGAAGGTCCGAAGTCTGAGGCCCGTAGCCGGTCTTTCATTCCCTTCGCCGGAGCATTTCTTCTCCGGGCTTGGGTGGAAGCTTGAACGGGAATTCGAATATTTTTCCTGCGATCGGCACGCGCAGGATGAACTCTTCCGGCTTTTTCCATCCGCTAATCCATTTGCTTTGCGTGCTGAATAGTACCCATCCGCTCGTTTCTGAATTGTTCGCACTCAACTGCGTCGGCCGCAGACTATTTTTTCCCAGAAATTCCTGGAGTTCGGCCACGTCTTTTTGGAACGCTCGCATGTACGCTTCCCGTTCCTCTTTCTGCTCCGGATGTTTTTTCAGTTCGCGCGCAGTTTCGCGGTCCAACTCGTCGGCATCATTCTGCACTTTCTGAGAGAACCCGTTCGGATCCAGCGCAGGTTGGATCGTCTGGAAATGCCGCACGAATTCCAGGGAAATATCTTCCACAACCAGATCTAGCGTTGCCTGGCCTTTGTAGCGCAAGGTTAGCAATACCGCGAAGAAGGGTTCGTGCCGTCGATGAACTTTCTCCAGTTCCTGGGAATCGACAGCAACAGTAATTCGCAGATCCTCATACTGCAGACCGTAGTAGAAGCGGCCATCGTCGCTGCGCGAAAACGTGCAGCCCGGCCGCGCTTCATCCCAGCGTACGACGGGAATTCTTGATTTTTCCTTCCACGCTGCAGAAGCAGATTTTGCCGGCAGCAGAAAAGGAATCGTCAACGCAAAAAGAAAAACAAGTATCGTTCTCAGCCCGCGTGGCCTGCACTGGCGAAACGTGGCCATCGGCTCAGAGCGTCGGAGAAGTTACCGTCAGAGTGACCGTGGGATTCGTGCTGTTGCTGGAAGAGGTGTTACTCGAAACGTTGCCATCGGCGTCGACCCCAATTACCGTGAACGAGTACGTGTTGTTGGGAGTTACTCCCTGTAAAGCTTCAGTATGTGGAACCGTATTGGTGCACGCGGGCAGCAGGAAAAAAGATCCGGCCATTATAAAAAGAGCCAGCAGCCCCCAGGCCTTCCGCGACCGCTTTCCGCCCGCTGCGCCCAAGCCCGCCATCACCAACATTGGCAAGGGCAGCCACAGCGCGTAGAACATTCGCGGGGGCGAGGCGGCGGCAATGTTTTGAGGCCCGGGAACAGTAATCGTGAGCGTCGACGTCGCCGGAGATCCATTCACTGGCAGACTGCTCAAGCCCGGCGGATACGAAAACGAACATATTGGAGGATAAGTAACCAGCGGAGTGATCGAAGCGCACGACAGTGTAATTCCCTGTTTCGGCCAGCCCGGACTCATATACCCATTAATCGGAGTGATCAGGATTACTCCCTGGGCTCCGTTGCCCGCCGGCACGCTGCTCGGCACCACCGGGCTTTGCACCGTAATCGTGAATTGAGGCGTAACCGCAAGCACCGTCAGACTTTCCGACGGCGTGGTGTGAGTTGTGGAGGGACCAGTGCCGGTGATCGTAATGTTGTAACTTGCGGGTGTCGTCAATGCAACCGTTGTGATCGTGACCGTTGCGCCTGCCGGGGGAGTGACGGTCGCGGGACTAACCGTGCAAACTGGATCGGAGGTCGTGGGCTGGTTCGACGCAACCGTGCAGCCTAGACTGACAGTACCGCTGAAACCATTAAGGGTTCCAATCGTAATATTCGAAGATGACGTGCCAGTCGGGGCAACCGCATCCGGGGAAAACGGCGCGGCCACCAGCGTGAAATCCGCTTGCGCATTGGCCGATGGCGGCAACGTCAGCAAAGCTGCGCCCAGGCACAAAGCAATACTCACGGCGTGCCAGATTCGGATTCTTAATTTGCGACTTGCCAGCCGGGATTGCGGTGATTGGGATTTCAACATGAGCCAATTCAAATATCTTCGATTCACAAGGCAACCTAAAGGCTGCCCGTCAGCGCCAGCGGATGTTTCAGCAAAATCGCTCAAAATGAGATCAACCGGCCATACCACTTCAGCCAAGCAAAGCGCCGCCTCGACATTTTATCGCAGGCATTTCACCGAGACTACGCCGTCTGTCGCCAACCTTGCCGCGGAATCTTTTATACTACCATCCTGCGGCAGCGAGTCGCCGGTTTGACGGAAGTAGGTTATTAATGTGGGGACAGCCGCCCTCGGCTGTCCGTCGAGCAATGCTCGACGATTTTTGTTTGGGAAGTGAGGTAGAGACAGGCATCGGACCTGCGGTCCGAAGGACAGCCGGGGGCGGCTGTCCCTACATAGCGCTGCCCAGGGCTATTCGACAGTTAGTGTGAGCGAGGCGGTTGCAACGTTCGATCCACTAGTCCCGGTGACTGTAATGGTGTAGGGGCCCGTGGGTGTGCCATTGTCCGTTCCACCACCACCACCGCCGCCACCGCTGCTGCTACTGCTGCACGCCGGCATCAGGATTAACGAGAAGAGCAACATGCCGAGCATCAGAAAACCAAACAATTTCTTTCGGCGTCTCCCGCCCGAGCCGAAGCCCGCGCCCAACAACGTGATTCCGGCGATCGGCATCAGCAGCGCGTAAGCGATGCCCGAGGAGTGCCGGTTCGATGGACGCTCCAGCATCGCAGTGGATGCAGTCGTGGCCAAGTTCAACGTGGCCGTCGCAGTGGCGTTGGCCGCCGGAGTTATCGGCGTGCTCGGCGTGAAAGAACACGTCGGCGCCTTGGGAACCACCGGAGCGACCGAGCAAGCAAGCGTTACGGGAGAGCTGAACCCGAGCACGGAAGTCACGGTAACGGTCGCCGTCGCGGAAACGCCGGGACTCCCAGAAGCCGGGGACAGGGCTCCAGTCGCCAGCGTGAAACTCGCCAGCGAATACTTGGCCACGAAAGCGTCGAAACTGCCTCCTCCAAAGCTGGTCTGGTAGGCGCCCGTGGTTGCGGGAAAACTGCCAGTGGGGGACGCCGTGTTGCCGGTCACGTAGAGATTCGCGCCCGCACTGTCAACCGCGATCGCTCCTACTGGACTGAAGCTCGGTCCCGTCGACGCGGAATCCTCATCCTGCGATCCGCCCAGGTAGGTCGAAATCATCAGTTGCGATCCGGCGGGGTTAATCTCAGCTATAAATGCATCATTTCCGCCGCCCAACTTCGGCTGAGTCGCGTTGGAAGTCAGCGGGAAGTCAGAAGATGCCGTCTGCCCCGTCACGTAGACATTTTTGTTTCCGTCGACGGCGATTCCCGCTGCCGCGTCGGCTTCGCTGCCGCCCAAATAGGTCGAATACAACAACGCGCTACCCGCCGGATTCAGCGCCGTCACGAAAGCATCCTGCACCCCGCCGAATTTGGACTGGATCGGATTTTTGGTAGGGAAGTCGCTCGACTGCGTGAGTCCGGTTACATAGGCGTTACTCGCGGAATCCACTGCGATGCCCAGGCCCTGATCGTCGCCTGTGCCGCCAAGGAATGTGGAATAAACAAAGCCGCTGCCGTCAGCCTTCACAACGGAAACGAATGCGTCGTATATGCCGCCGTTGCAGTTTGCGGCGGTACCGCAGGTAGCCTGAAACACGCCCGTGGTCGTTGGGAAACTGGGATTCTGCGTGGCTCCGGTTACATAAGCGTTATTCGAAGAATCGACTGCGACCGAGGATGCGTAATCGCCCGAACTGCCGCCCAGGTAAGTCGAATACAGCAGCGCGCTGCCCGAGGCGTTTAGCTTGGTAACGAAACCGTCAGAAGTAGAGATCAGAGTGTGCTGAATTGGCGAAGTAGTGGTCCCCGGGAAATTCGTTGAGCCCGTGAGGCCGACGACAAAAGTGTCACCCGACCCGTCCGTGGCCAGTGCGATTCCCAGAGCATAATCCACGCTGCTGCCGCCCAAGTACGTGGAGTAGGTTAGCGAACCTCCCGAGGACGCGAGTTCAAAGACAAACGCATCCAGGCCACCGCTGACGCCTCCAGCCGTTTTTTGAAACGCGCTCGACGTGACCGGAAAGTTCGACGACGCCGTTCCGCCGGCCACATAAGCGTCGCCTGACGCATCCACGGCAATCGCATTTCCGCTGTCATTGCCGCTGCCGCCAACGTAAGTGGAATACTCCAGCGACGATCCGTCAGCCGAGACCTTGGTGACGAATACGTCAAAACCGCCACCGTAGGTTGAAGCCGTTGTTCCAGGAAAATTCGTGGATGCTGTCTGCCCGGTGACGTAGGCGTTGCCGCTGCTATCGACGGCGATGCCGAAACCGTCATCCTCGGCGGTGCCGCCCAGATACGTCGCGTAGCTGACCGACGGATCAATCACCAGTTCGCGGCTGTGATCATAGCTTCCCAATTCAAAGCTCACCTGATTTCGTGAACGCAAAACAAAGCGCGCATCTACAGGCTGTCGCGATCCATCTTTCTGCTGATATGCAACCGGCTTGTGCAGCATCACATCGCCCGCGGTGGACGCCAGAATCAAATTTCCCGAAGGGTCGGTAACAATTCTGATCGTGCCCCCCACTTCGAACCGGATCGGCTCCGGCCGGGCGCCAGGAGCGACAATGAAATCAAATTCCAGTTTTTTCTGCACTCCGTAGAATGCCAGCGTCACTCCGGGATAAGCCTCGCGATAGGAAACGCGGCCGTATTGAGGAACATTCGCGTGCCATTGGCGGCGATCGTTGCCGATGAAGTAATTGCTATGGCCTGGCAGCTTGTCTTCCGCGACGATCAGCGATTGCCGATTCGCGTCCACCAGGTGCATCTGTATCGTGGCGCTCCGGTCTTTGTCCGTGTTTGCGTCTGTGTTTGCGTCTGCGTCGGCGCGGACTGCGTCGTCACTTCGGCCTGCTTTCCCGCCCAGCCGCGTGCTTCCGTTCGCGGCGGATTTCAGAGTTGGTCGTCCAGATGCTGAGGAATGCAATGCGAAGACGGTGTCGTTGTCGGTGAGAAATACGGTATACCCATTGCCCCGCGCCAGGTACTTGACTTGATGGTCAGTCTGGCCCTGATTTGCCTCAAAGGCTAGCGGGAGAGCTTGCGTACTTGCGCGCACCCGGCCTCTCTGTTCAGTTTTCGCAGCCGGTCCCGTAGAGCGCAATGTTCCCCGTTTGCCAATCGCCGTTTCATTCTTCCTATGAAGACCGAACACTAGGGCGATAGCCAACGCTGCTAACACCGTTACTGCAACCGCCAAACCCGCGGAGCCGAACTTTTGTGGGGCCGATGCTTTAGACACGACGCCTCCTCTGAAGAGAAACGGAAATGAAATCCTGAAACCGATCTGGGACCACCTCGGCCTCAGGCGTGCGCAATCCTCGAACACGCCTTCTATCCGCAATCAGAACCGAAACTTTGGGCGCTTCAGGCGTGAGTATGGATTGGCTAGACAAGCCTTGTCAATGTACAGTTCAGTGCAATTCAGGTTCCACCCATGCTGTTTGTGCATAGGCAAGAACATTAGCTAGAACGCCAGAAGGTAGAACACCAGGATGACCGGCGAATTTTGCGGGGAACCTTCTGAAAAACTGGAACTTAGGTAATCTCACGGCACCGTAACAACCACGCCCGTACACGCTTTCGAACCTCGCCGGCGATAGCTGTGCGCCACAGCCGAGTCGAAGTAGATCGCGTCCTCGGCCTCAAGCACCAACTCTTCGCCGCCAATTTTGAGGATCAAAGAGCCCTTCAAAAGATAGAGAAATTCGACTCCAGCGTGCTGGTGGGGCTTCAGTTTCTCCTTCGGCACCTCTTGAAAGTCGGCCAGAAATGCGCTCAGCTTACGCTCCGTGGCGCGGTAGTCCAGGCATTCAAAGTAATATTGCAGATCCGGCGTACCCGGTTTCTCCGGCAATCTCACTCGCTCTTCACGCCGCACCACCCCCACCACTCGGCGCTTCCGCTCGTCGGCAAAAAAGTAATCGAGCCCCACTCCAAATACCATGGCGATGCGCAACAGTGTGGGCAGTGTGGGAAACAACTTTCCTCTTTCCAGCTTCGACAGCAACGCCGCCGAAAGGCTAGTGTGCTTGCCCAACTCCACCAATCCCATGCTCTTGCGCAAGCGCAAGGATCGCAATTTCTCGCCAATCGAATAACGTTCCAAACCTTGGGAAATGGTCTCGGTCATACCGGATGGCATTTCTCTATGATAAAACGATTGTTCGTATGATAAAGCGATTCGCTATAGAACGATTCATTGCAGTATGTGCAGCCCCGGGGAGACGCGCTCCCCGCCCTGCGCGAGTGCATGCATAGCAGCTACAGTCCTGGAATGATAGGACGAGTTTAGGCACTTACCCCCGTACGCTCTCACAACCTGGACGGACGAATGCGTCCGTCCCTACGAGGGTTAACCGAGAACTGACAACTGAGAACTGAGAACTGCCCACCCCGCTATTTGATTTTCTGCTGGTGTCCATTCGAGATTTTTCTTGACAAGCGTATTTGGTGCGGCTATATGTTATGACCGTTAACGTTTACGGTGCTTCAATCGGCGGAGGATTGAGAACGTGAATTCCCGCCCGTTTTGCCCAGGAGTCTGGCACTCGCCGTAGATAGCCGCGGTTTAGTCAATCTCCTCGCTCTTTTGCTGATTATCCTTTGCCCTGTCGCCGCAGGCTTTGGGGCCAAGAAGTAACGATTCTCGGAACCGCTACCGATCCCCCCGGGTTCTGTCGTTCCGAAGTATGGAGGATCGTATGTTTACCCGTTCTCGAGGCCTCAAGGCCAATTTTTCCCTCTCCCAAGTCATTTCTCTGTTACCCGTAATCGCTCTTCTGACCCTGTTTGGCGCTAGCCCGCTGCGAGCCCAGGTGGTGGCAAAATACACGTTCAACGACGGAACGGCCGACGGATGGACTTCGTTTAACGGCGCCAGTACGCCAACGGCGAGCAACGCTGCGACTTACAACGGGTCGGCCTATAGTTTGCTGACTACGACGGGGTCGAGCGGGCAGGGAGGGCCTTCGATTGCGCTGAACAGCGTGCTCGAGGCCGGAGCGCAGTATACGATCACCGGCTACGTGATGCTTACGAGCGGCGAGACTGCGACTAACGCCAACTTCACCATCAAGCGGACCGATCCCAGCTGTTCGGGCGGCACATGTTATGACACCGTGGGCAATTACCAGGACCCTGTTACGGATGGCGGGTGGACGCAGATCGGGGGGAGTTACACAGCGAGCGGCACAGAAACGGGACTTACTCTGTATGCGCAACTCGTGGGGGCGACGTCGGCGACGTCGTTTTATCTGGCCGATGTGGTGATTACCGAGACGGCGCCGCCGCCGGGTGGGACGCCGGTGGCGAGCTATACCTTCGCGGATGGCGGACTGGATGGGTGGGCGCCGTTTGGTTCTGTGACGCTGACCAATACCCAGCCATCGCCGCTTGATCCGAATGGAGACACGCACGCGCTGCTGACCACGGGCCGGACGGCGAGCTATGAGGGGCCGAGCCTGAACCTGCTGAACGTGAGCGGAATCGTGGCCGGGGCAACCTATGAACTGACGGCCTATGTGATGCTGCAGACGGCAGACTCAACTGGTCCGACGGTGACAATGTCGACGAAAACGGCGGACTGCGCCTCGTCGGGGGTTTACGCGAATATAGCGACCTCCGGAGCGCTATCGAATACTGCGTGGACGAAGGTGCAAGGGACGTTCAGCTTCAGCAATCTGCCGGGTCCACCGACAAGCCTGACGCTGTATTTCCAGTCAAGCAGTGCGACGGATTCGTTTTACGTCAGCGATGTGGTGATCGGACAGCTGGCGCCGGCGCCTCTGCCCCCGAGTCAACAGGACAACACAGGCATCACGACGACATTTGCCGATGGCGGGCTGGATGGATGGAGCTCGCGCTCCGGCAGTTCAACGTTGACCAATGTACCGGCGCCGCAGCCCGATCCAAACGGAGACGAGCGCGCGTTATTGACGACCGGACGGACTGCGAACTATGACGGACCGCAGATCAGCGTCAGCGACAAGATGTATGTGGGGTCGGTGTACAACCTCAGTGTGTATGTGATGATGCAGCCGGTCGATGCATCGAGCCATGTCATCAACATGAGTCTGCAAACGACTTATCAGGGAACGACGAGTTATCCGAGCATTACGCCGTACCCAGGGGTCACGGTGCCGGACGATGGGCAGTGGCACCAGATCACGGTAAACAACTACACCATGAGCAGCAATTACGCGCCGGGGCAAGCCTCTCTGTATCTGCAGACGGTGCCGTCATCCGGGACGGATTTGGCCAGCTTTTATATCGCCGATTTCCAGCTGACGTATGTGTCGCCGCCGACGATACAAACCAATATTCCGTCGATTTATAAGAGCTTTGCGAATGACTTCCCAATCGGAGCAGAAATAGATACGACGGACCTATCCGGACCGCATGCGCAGTTGCTGACCATGCACTTCAACAGCATTACCTCGGGAAACGACATGAAGTGGAGCTCAGTCGAACCGAGTCTGGGCTCGTACGACTACGCTACCGCCGACAGCGAGGTAGGTCTGGCAATTTGCCACGATATGAAGGTCCGGGGTCAGAATCTTGTATGGGCCACCGGACAGCAGACGCCCTCGTACGCGTTTGGAGACGGCACCAATTCGGCGGCTAACCAGGCGACCGTGACCGCCAATATTCAGGAGCACATCCAGAGCGAAGTGCAGCACTTCGGCAGCGCGGTTTATGCCTGGGACGTGGTGAACGAGCCGCTTGATCCGACGCAAACGGATTGCCTCGACCATGGGCCGTTTTATAACGTGCTGGGCGCGAGCTACATCGACATCGCGTTCCGGGCGGCGAAACAGTATGCCCCGGCTGGGACCAAACTGTTCCTGAACGACTACAGCACGACCGACCCGAGCCGGCTGGCGTGTCTGGTAAAAGTTGTGCACGAACTGCGAAGCCGGGGGGTTCCTGTTGACGGCATTGGGCATGAGATGCACAACGCCATCAATTATCCGTCGCTGGAGATGATGCGCACGGCGATCGACACGGTGGCTTGGGTTTTTCCGGGGATCGATCAGCAGGTAACAGAGTTGGATGAGAGCGTCTACAACGCAGGAGACGACACCTCCAACTACGGCAGCAACATTCCGGCGTCGGTTCTCGCGGAGCAAGGCTGGTTGTATAAGAAGTACTTCGACCTCTTCAGGGAGGAACGGCACAAGCTGACCGGCGTAACTCTTTGGGGCTTCGCGGACGACGACACTTGGCTCGACAGCTTCCCGGTTGCGCGCACCGATTATCCCCTGCCGTTCAACATGCAACTGCAGGCCAAACCGGCATATTACGGCATGGTGGATCCGGAGGGAGGATTGCCTGGGTACGGACTGAGGTTCTCCCTCAGCAGCAAGACCGGCACCCGTGATACGCAGGTATGGACCATTACGGCTGAGAATGGCGACGTGGGTCCGGCGTACGCGACTCAAATCAGCGGGTTCACGCTGACGCAAATCACAGGGCGCCGCTGCACGCCAGTGGTGACTGTGCCCGGCAGTTATCCAATCTCGCTCGGAGACATTCCAACGAGCGGGAAAGCGAGCGCAGAATTCACCGTGGACTTCGGGGCTTGCGGTCCGTTCGCCACGTTCGTGCTGAAGGTGCCGTGGTCGTCGGCGACCTACAACACGGGGACGCTCATCAACTATCCTGAATTTACAAGGCTGTGGTGATCAAGTACGGCGAAGATCTCGCTGGCATCAAAAAACACAGAGGGCGCCCCATCCTTCGCGCCGTTGGCGAAGAACGGGAGTCGGGAATGCCAGCGCAACCGGGTCGAGAAGAAATTAGATAGAAAGGGGGCCCACTCGCGTTTCATCGATGGCCACGCTTTAGATCGAAGGCTTGGGCTAGCCGCATCCTCACTGCGGCTTCTTCTTGCCAAACATTCCCATTACACCGCTGGCAGGATTCTGCGGTATCTTGCCCCCCGTCGCCCCTTTCAGCAAGCCGCTTGCCATGCCCTTCATATCCGGCATGAAATGCGGGTCAGCAGTTGTTCCAGTAACATCAATCGGAATAGCTCCCAATCCGCCGACGGCCGCTTTCAATTTAAAGGCCAGTTCATTCGATGGACTCACCGTGCCTGCCCCAGTCACCGTACCGATCGAAGGCACAACGAGGTCGATGTTGTCCGCGCGTGTGCCGTCGGGAGCCACACGCACATTCGAACTGAAATTCTGAATGGTCGTGTCATTCCCCGTGCTCTTGCCCGACAACGACGGAATTCCGGAGAGTTTCGAACCCAGGCTGAAATTGGCCAGCGTGGAATTTTGCATTTTGACCGTCCCGGTGCTAACTAACTTATCCACCGGACCCGCAATCGCCAGATCGGTGTTCAAATCGCCGCCCTTCAGTTGCGACTTCGGCGGCAACACCACGCCCAGCGCCGGCAGCATCGCTTCCAAGTCGTCTACCGGCATGCCTTGCCCGGCCAGTTTCAAATTCACTGTCGTGACCGTTCCGTGGGCGTCATAAGTCCCCGTCAAATGTGCCACTGCTTTACCCATGGAAATTTGGCACTGTGAAATATTGCCCGCTTGCTTGGCCAGATCGAAGTCCACGGTGTAAGTCACCTGCACCGGTTTGCCGGCTGGCGATCCTTTCTTCACCACCTGCAGATTTGTCGCCTTCAATGTGCCGTCGGTCTTGGCGATATGTCCGTCAGAAGTGACGGTGCCGTCGAAATCGGCAATGCCGGAGATGCCGGCCGCCGGATCAATGAAACCGGACTCAGCCAGATTCATCTTTGCGACCGTCACCTTCGCCTGAAGAGGAGTCCGCGCAGTATTAGTAGCATCGATCGGACCAGCCTTGCCATCGAGCTTCAGACTGCCGTTGCCCGGGAGTTGCGCCGTGACTTTAAAAGGGAAGGAAGATGTGAACGAGAAGTCTGAGATTTCAATCTCAACTTTGTCATACACCCGTGGCTGTTCGGACGATCCCGCCTGCGACACGGTAAGACGTCCGTTGCTGATCTTCAACTTGCCGACTGACAAGTTCGGATTACTCGAGGCGGCCGGAGCTGCGGGCTGCGCATTTGCATTCGCGGCAGGAGCACCACCGGCTGTACTTGCCGGCTGCTGCGCTGAGGTGTTGTTCCCCAGACTCGAGAAATTCCACTTGTCGCCATCGTGCGATTTCACCAGATTGATCTGCGGATCGTTCAAGGTCAAATGCGTTACATCCAGCGTCTTTGTGAAAATCAGCGGGATCAGCTCGACCCCCACCTTGAGCGATTTCGCCTGCACAAACGGCGACTGGCTGAAGGCGGGATCGTCCGCGATGGAAATATCATCCGCTGCCACGCTTCCCGTGAGCAGAGAGAACGAAAGATTTCCCACCTTGACTTGGCGTCCCAGCTCCGCCGTAAGGTCGGTCTCAATTTTCGGGCGAAAAGAATTCGCGTCGATGAAAAAGGGAATTGCGATGACGATGACGATCAGAATGGCAACCACGATCGCTATGATTTTCACCGTGCGATTTACGCCCGGGCGAGTCGTGCCTGCGTGATCCGTGCCTGTGTGAGCCATGATTCGTACCTCCTGCCAGAACGGCGTAGGGTGGTCGTGTTCTCAGTGGGATCTGATAACAGAAAAGAAAAAAAGAGAAACGTTGCCGGCAACATTTCCAGAGCCGTCGCGCCGTCACGGCGGATCCTGCAATAGTTCGGGCGACGGAACCGTCTCCTGCTTTTCCCCTTGGCCGCGGTGCTCGTTGCTCAAACTCACGGCCGCTTCCAATTCCTTTTTCGCTTCTTGCTTACGACCCATGTGCTGCAGTACCTGTCCCCGCATGTAATGAAGGTCGGGGCGGACGGGATCGACTTTGACTGCGGCGTCGATCTCGACCAAAGCCGGCGCGAGTTTTTCCTGACGCTGATAAATTCTTGCCAGCCCCAAATGAGAATTCACCAGGCGAGGGTCGCGGCGTAGCGCTCCGCGGTAACTTTCTTCCGCTTTCTTGTCATCTTGCGTCAACCAATAGACGTCTCCGAGTTCCTCGTAGTTGAGGGCCAGATCCGGCTCCAGCGCGGCGTCCGCCAGAAACTCGGCGCATGCTCGCTGATAATCCTGCTTCTTGAGATAGGTCAAGCCCAGATTGAAATGCACGAAGGGGAGCTTGGGATCTGCCTCGGCCGCCGCCCGAAACTCCGTCAGAGCCGAATCATATTGCTCGAGATTCAGGTAGTACTTGCCCACGAACATGAGATATTCAGGTGAACCATCGCCCAGTTGGATGAGTTGTTCGGTAGCGCGGTTGTCGAGTTCTTTCTGCCCAGCGCGGTGGGCGGCATTTGAAAGTACATATAAATACGCCAATTGGCCAGATTCCCGTGCCCATAGCGGCGCCAGCGTAGTGGCCGCGTCTGCCCAGCGCTCCGCAAAAAAATAACAAAGTCCCAGCAGATAACGTGGCTGCAATGCGTCCGGTTCATCGCGCACAACCGACTCGAAGGGCGGCGTCGCTTCTACGAACTCATTCTGACGATAATATGCGAGGCCAATATTGAGTTGGATCCCGGAGACCTGCGGCATCAAGTGTTCTGCCTTCTGTAGAACCTGCAGCGCCTTGTTCCACTTCTTTTGCCGCATGTAGACCACACCCAGATTGGCGTAGGCTCCTCCGGCTTGCGGATCGAGTTGCAGTACCTCGCGAAAATCGCGCTCTGCTTCGTCCAATTGCCCGCGCGTAAGCGCGTCTTGTCCGCGCTGAAAAAATTGTGCGGGCGAGGCTTGCTGCGGCGGAATAGACATCGCCATCCCCGCCAGCAGAAGCAAGATGAAACATTGCAATATAATTCGCGCGCTTGACACTGGTATGACTTCCTGCTGTAGTGTCCGCCAGTGGACGCTCTCAATTCAAGCGGCAACGCGAACATTTGAGTGCTTGCTCGTCTGGGGACCGCCGCCCTCGGCTGTTCGCTCGGGCAGAGCTCGACTTTTTTCGCGGCCGGCCGTGGCTGTGATTAGATATCGAGGATTCGATGGTGACCATTCGTGACGTGGCCAAGGAAAGCGGGTTTTCCTCCACCACGGTATCGATCGTGCTCAATAACGCGCCCTTAGCGCGTTACATCCCCGTCGTCACCAAGAAGCGAATCGAGCGCGCCGCGCAGAAGCTCGGCTACAGGCCGAACCAGTTCGCCCGCTCCTTGCGAAGCAAGCGCAGCCATACCGTCGGCGTCATGGTCTTCGACATGACCGATCCCTTCTGCACGCTTATTCTTCGGGGTATCGAAAATACTCTCTACCAGTCTTCGTATCTTCCCATCCTTACCGATGTGCACAACGAACGCAGCCGCTTCGAGCGTTATCTGGAGATGCTGCTCGATCGCCGCATCGAAGCGCTCATTGTCCTGGCGAACTGGCTCTTTCTCGATATCAACCTGCTCGGCGATCTGGAGAAGAGCAGCATCCCCACGGCCATGATTGGCTGCGAACTGAAGACGGACACGATCAGCTCGGTGATTGTAGACAACGAAGTCGGCGGCCACATGGCGCTCGAACATCTGCACTCGCTGGGTCACCGTAAGATCGCCTTCATCCGCGGGCCGAAGGCTCTCACCGACAGTTCTCCGCGCTGGCGCGGCATCCGCGCCTGTGCCAAAGAATGCGGCTTGGAACTCGACCCGCGGCTGATCGTCGAACTGCCCGAATCCCGCGATCCTATGTCCAGCTTCGAATCGGGGCATAAACTTACTGAAGAATTGATCCGGCAGAAGCGTCCTTTCACTGCTCTGCTGGCCTTCGACGACATGAGCGCCTTCGGAGCCATTCGCGCCCTGAACAAGGCAGGCGTGCGAGTGCCTGAACAATGCTCGGTAATCGGCTTCGACGACATCGCTACTTCCGCGCTTTATACCCCGTCGCTGACCACCGTCCGCCAACCTATGGAAGCCATGGGAGCCTCAGCCGTCGGCATCGTGGTCGATGGTATCAACGGTGTGCTGGAAAAGCGCGAGATCGCTGCTACCCATCGCAAAGTAGCGCCGGAATTAGTGGCGCGGGAATCGACCCGGAGCCTGCTGTAACGGTCTAAAGCGGGATCGAGCGAGCGCAGAACGCGGACGGTGTTGCAGAACGGGGGACCCGGCGCCACGCAGCATCGCTTTTTTCTTGACAGACGACCCCACATAAAAGCACTATTCATTCGTTTTAATAGCCCGTCTCGGGTCTCAATCCAACCGGGTAGAAGTGTCCGTCAAAAAATGAAGCTTCGAGCCGTGAAGCTCGAAAAGCACGACAAGGCCGACTGAACTGGCGCGGGCCAACGCCCGCGCCAATGGGGAGAGCGTGACCATGACATTAACTCGAGTGCTGTTGCGGATTGCAGTGCTGGTCCTGACCCTTTGCGGAGCCGCTTGGGCTCAGACCGGATCGATTACCGGCACCGTGAAAGATTCTTCAGGAGCTGCGATTGCCGGTGCTAGCGTGGTCATTGCTAGTCCGGAGCGCGGCATCACCCGCCAGATGGCTACCAACTCCACTGGCGAGTACAACGAGTCGGCGTTGCCCACAGGCTCTTACGACATCACTGTCACTGTAGCGGGCTTCAAGAAATACCAGGCCAGGGGGGTGAAACTCGATGTCGCGGAGAAGGCACGCGTCGACATCACTCTGGAGGTGGGTGCTACCAGCACGGAAATCGTCGTCCAGGGCGCCAATGTGGCCGAGGTGGAGACTCAGTCATCCGAGCTCGCCGGCACGGTGACGGGAAAAGAAATCACGCAGCTCGAACTCAACGGTCGAAACTTCACCACACTGGTGACACTTGTTCCGGGTGTGAGCAATCAGACCGGAATGGACGAACCCTCCGTCGGCATCAACGGCAGTGTGGCCTTCAGCATGAACGGAGGTCGCACCGAGTACAACAATTGGGAACTCGATGGCGGCGACAACATGGACAACGGCAGCAACGGCACGTTGAACGTCTACCCCAGTATTGACGCCATCTCTGAATTCAAGGTTCTCACCTCCAATTACGGCGCACAATATGGGCGCAACGGTTCCGGAACTGTCGAGGTAGAGACCAAGGGCGGGACGAAGGCGTTCCATGGCGACGCTTACGAATTTGTGCGTAACGATATGTTCAACGCACAAAACTACTTCAACAGCGTCGAAGCAGGGGGGACCGGTGTTGTCGCTCCCTACAAGAAGAACGATTTCGGCTATACCCTCGGCGGGCCAGTATTCATCCCTGGTGTCTACAACCAGAAGAAGGAGAAGACTTTCTTCTTCTGGTCACAGGAGTGGCGGCGCGACCGGCTTCCCGCAACCTTCAACACGCCGGTACCGTCCGACGCGGAGCGCACAGGTGACTTCTCCGATCTGTGCCCGGGCGCAGATTGTCCCATCAACCCCGCAACCGGCCAGCCCTTCCCGAACAATCAGGTTCCCGTAACTGCTACCGGCGCAGCGCTGCTCCCTCTGATCCCTGTACCTACCTTAGATACTCCGGGCGCGGCCATCTACAATACCAATGTCTCTCTGCCGACGAACTGGCGCGAAGAGTTGATTCGAGTCGACCACAATATCAACGATCACAATCGTGCCACGTTCCGCTATATCCACGATTCATGGACAACTCTTGAGCCCGGCCCGATCTGGGATGCCGCATCTTTCCCTACCGTACAAACGTTCTTTAACGGACCGGGAATCAGCATGGTGGCCCGTTTAACCAGCACTATCTCGCCCACGCTGCTCAACGAATTCGTTGCCAGCTACACGACGGACCACATCTCCTTCAAATCTGAGGGTGCCTGGCAGCTTCCCTCAGGTTTCAGCATGGGGTATCTCTACAACAACGGTGCTGCCGGCAAGCTCCCGGCCATCAACGTAGGCGCATCAATCGGCCCTGCGTACGGGGGCGGATTCGGCGAAGATCCGGATGGAATATGGCCTGAAGGGCCCTATAACTCCAATCCCACGTATACCTACCGCGACAACATCACCAAGATCGTCGGACGGCACAACTTGACGTTTGGCGCTTATTTTGTCGCGGCTCAAAAGAACGAGCTAAGCAGCGTGCAAGTGAACGGCTCTCTTACTTTCGACAAAGCCTCAGCTAGTGTGCTGGTCGGCCCGCCCGGGAACCAGACACCGCTAGGAACGGGCAACGCGTTTGCAGACTTGCTGATGGGAAACATTGCCAGCTTTACGCAAGGCAGCAACCAGTTGAAGTTCTACAACCGGTATAAAATCGTCGAACCTTATTTTCAGGACGACTGGCGCGCGACTAACCGTCTTACTCTTAACCTGGGGCTGCGTCTTAGCCTGTTCGGTACTTACCGTGATCGTTACCATCATGCTTACAATTGGGACCCGTCGGTCTATGCGGCCAATGCCTCGACCGCGCCTCAGATTGACGTCAGCGGTACTATCACAGGCAACGCGGGCGCACTCATCCCGGGAGTCGGTAATCCGCTGCTGGGGCTGGAGCAATGCGGTGGTCCGGGTGGAACCTACGACTTCTCGGGCTTCCCAAATACGGTCGTCGCCGGGAACCCGAACCCAGGTTGCCTGAAGGGACATTTATTTAACCCCGCTCCCCGTATCGGCTTTGCTTATGATGTGTTTGGCGATGGCAAGACCGCGGTCCGCGGCGGCTATGGCATCTTCTACGAGCACGCCAATGGCAACGAAGCCGACACCGAGGGAATGGAAGGACAGACTTCGCCATTGCTGCAGAGCGCGACGCAGAACAACATCCCCGGTTATAGCAACATCGGAAATACCTCTCTGACAGGAGTAGCTCCTACCTTCCCGTCCAGTTTCCTCTCGATTCCAACCGCTGCGATATGGCCGTACATGCAGCAGTGGCATTTGGATATTCAACGCGAATTCGCGGGCCACAGCGTTGTCACGATTTCCTATGTCGGCAGCAAAGGTACCCATCTCGGCCTGCAACGTGACTTGAACCAATTGTATCCGGTACTGCCGTCGGCGAATCCTTATCAAGCGGGCCAACCGATCACATCGGCTGACTGCACTGGTGTCACGGTTGACCCGACGACTGCCATCGCTACCGCGACGGCGGGTCCTGGCACAACCTACGCTGCTACTCAGATTGGCGGCTGGGCTAATAACCTGGCAGTTGCCTGCGGCAATAGCGCCGATCCTTATCGGCCCTTCTCGGGGATCCACACCATCACGCGTCTGGAGAACCAGGCGAACTCCAACTATAACGCTCTGCAGGTCTCAGGGCGCAAGAGCGTGGGCTCTTTGAACTTGACTGCGGCATATACTTACAGCCATTCAATCGACGACTCGTCGGATCGTTACGACAGCACATTTGTCAACTCTTACGACCCCAACTTGACCCGCGCCAGTTCCAACTTTGACGAGCGCCACATGCTGAATGTCGGTTGGGTCTACGACCTGCCCTTCTTCAAGCAGTCGGGCCTAAGGCACTCCTTGCTTGGCGGGTGGGAGTGGTCCGGCATCGAGTCTTTCTCGACGGGGTTCCCCCTTACTGTAGCCAATGGCACGACGTATGGTGATAATGCCGGCGTCGGCAATGGTGTCGGCACGGGTTCATTCCCAGATCTGGTTGGCAATCCAAGCTCAGGGGTTCCGCCGGCTAGCGAGGTCTCATCAGCGAGCTATGCCAAGTTTGCCATCAACCCCGGTGCTTTTGCTTTGCCCACTGGGCTCACGTTTGGAGATGCCGGTCGAAACGACGTCCGCAATCCTTCGCGCCTCAATTTCGACATGGGCATTTTCAAGCACTTTGCTATCAAAGAAAACACGGCGCTTGAGTTCCGGGCGGAAGCCTTCAACTTGTTCAACCACACGCAGTTTTCATTCGCACCCATCGAGGGGACGGCTGGGGGCATCACCGCCTCCATGACTTGCACAGGGGGAGCTAACAATTCGGCCGGCGATCCGAGTTGCATTGGACCAGGGAATGCTACCTTTGGAGAGATCAACAACGCGCACCTGGCGCGCATCCTGCAGTTCAGCTTGAAGTTCCTCTTCTAACTCGGGCACCAGAAATAAGAACCCGGCCTAGCAAGAGGCCGGGTTCTTTTATTTATCCCAGTCGATGTGGTCTATCCCAGTTGATGTGCCCAGTTGATGTGGAGACGGCCGCCTCGGCCGTCCCGCGCAGAGCCTGCCCTAAGCGAAGTTGAAGGGCAAAGCAAGCGGCAAAGCGAGATGAAGTCAAACCAAAAAGGCAACAGCCAAAAGCCGGCAGCCGAAAGCCAGAAGCCGAAAAGCTAAAAGCGCGACCCCACCACCTGCCGCGCGCTCACAGTCTCCAGCGCCCGCTCCAAATCCTCAATCAGATCATCGCAGCTTTCAATGCCCACCGAAAGCCGAATCATCTGTTCGGTCACGCCCATTTTCTCCCGCAGCTCCGCGGAAATCATGGCATGCGACGTCAGCACCGGGATCGAGACCAGCGACTCCACTCCACCCAGGCTCGTTGCTAGCGTGAACAGCCGCATCGCCTCGCTCACGCGGCGCGCATCTTCGCCAGTGCCCTCGACTTCAAAGGTCACCATCCCGCCGCCTCCGGTCATCTGCTCGCGGGCAATGGCATGCTGCGGATGGCTCTGCAGAAACGGGTAATACACACGACACACCTTCGCATGCTGCTCCAGGAATTCCGCCACGCGCAGCGCATTCTCGTTCTGCCGCGCCACCCGCACCGCCAGTGTCTTCAGCCCGCGGATCAGCATCCACGCCGCGTGCGGATCCATACAATTTCCCAGCGTCGTGCGCGTCTCCCAAATTTCTTCCATCAACTCGCGCCGTCCCGCCACCACTCCGCAAGTCAAGTCCGCATGCCCGCTCAGATATTTCGTGCCCGAGTGTATGACCACGTCAATGCCGTACTCCGCCGGACGCTGGTTGATCGGCGTTCCGAACGTGCTGTCGATCATGCTGATCAGCTTGTGCTGCCGCGCCAGCGCCGCCATCTTCTTCATGTCCACCACGCGCAGCGAGGGATTAGTTGGCGACTCCAGGTACAGCATTCGCGTATTCGGCCGAATCGCACGCGTATGTTGATCGAAATCGTTGGTGTCAACTAGCGTCGTTTCAATCCCCACTCGCGGCAGCCACTGCGTAAGAAACTTCGTCACCCCGCCGTAGACGTCGCGTTGTGCCACAATATGGTCCCCCGCCTTCAGCAAGGCCAGAATCGTAGTCGTAATCGCGCCCATGCCCGAAGCGAACGTCCGTGCCGCCTCGGTGCCTTCGATGGCAGCCACTGTCTGCTCGGCCACCGTGTTCGTCGGATTTCCCCACCGCGTGTAGTAGCGGTCGGTCCCGGTCACGCGCTGCTGCTCCTCGTTGTCGGTGACTTCGAACGTGGACGTTTGATAAATCGGCGTGCCGACCGGACCATTTTTCTTTTCCAAATCAGCCGCGCCACGTACCGCCGCGGTTTCAGGACGACGATTCTGCCGTTTCATGTCTGCCTCACTCCGTCCAGAGTAATGGCGCGCACCCGGCTGGGCAAGCCTTCGCACTCTTAAATCACCTCGCCATCCCAAATAATTCGCAGATAATCATGACGAGCGTCATCCCGAAGCTCGGCGCACTTCAGCCGAGTGAGAGATCTCCCGCGCACCCTCTGCCTGGCGTCAGCCGAACGCGCCATCGCTCTGAATCGACGTTCGCCTAGGGGTTTCAACCATTCATCCGGTAAGATACTTCGGCTGTAAAAAGCGAGAGATCCCGAGCAAAGTCTTGCCCGAACCCCATTCACGATGAACCGCGAATACCACAAGGCATACAGCCGCGAGCTTCACCGGGACGTCGAGGCGCTGGTGTTTGGGCATGCGGGGACGCCGCTGGTGGTATTTCCTACTTCGCAGGGAAGGTTTTTTGAATACGAAGATCGCGGAATGATTGCAGCGCTGGCGCCGCAGATTGACCGCGGCGAATTGCAGATCTTTTGTACCGACGCTGTCGACCACGAGAGTTGGTACAACAAGGGCGTTCATCCCCGGGTGCGCGTGCTGCGCCACTTGCAATATGAACGCTATCTTTTGCACGAGTTGGTTCCGATCATTCGATGGAAGAATCAAACCCCTCGACTGGCGGTCACCGGTTGCAGCTTCGGCGGATATCACGCGGTGAATTTTGCCTTAAAGCATCCCGACGTCGTAACCCATTGCGTGAGCATGAGCGGCGCCTTCGACGTCCACCAGTTTCTGGATGGCTATTACGACGATGATTGTTACTTCAACAATCCCCCGGACTTTATTCCCAATATGTCGGATGACTGGTTCTTGAGCCGCTACCGGCAGATGACAATCGTGCTGGGCTCGGCGAATTGGGATATTTGTCTGGATCAGAATGTAAGATTCTCGGCCATACTGAATAACAAGGCGATTCCGCATTGGTTGGACATTTGGAACGACAATTCAAAACACGATTGGCCGCTGTGGGTAAGAATGGCGCAAAAGTATTTTTGAAAGCCGTCAAGGGGTCGTTGGTTGTTCGTTGTTGGCGGTTCGTGAAAGGACACGGCTTCAGCCGTGTCCTCAAAAAGTTTGCGTGAAAGGGCAGGGCTTCAGACGTGCCGTCAAAGGTTCGAGCGAATTGGGCTTTAGCCCCTGTGGGCGGGGGCATTCAAGAACAGCGATCCTTCGACTGCGTAAGCGCTTCGCCTTCGCGAACCTTACTTCGCTTACGACAGGTTCGGAGGGCGACAATTTTAAGAATGGAGATTCTGTCGTGAAGAAGATCGGAATTTTATTTGGCATGGAGAACACTTTCCCCCCGGCTTTGGTCGAGAAGATTAACTCGATGAAAGTCGAAGACGTCGAGGCCGAGTTCGTGAAGATCGGCGGCATTCGCATGGACGAGCCGAAGAAATATGCCGTCATCATCGACCGGATTTCGCAGGATATCCAGTTTTATCGCGCCTATCTTAAAAATGCGGTGCTGCACGGGACGATCGTGGTGAACAATCCATTCTGGTGGACGGCGGATGACAAGTTTTTCAATTACGCGCTGGCGCACAAGATGGGCGTGGCCATTCCGCCGACTATTATTTTGCCGCATAACAAGCATCCGGAAGGGACGACCGATCAGTCGATGCGGAATTTGATTTTTCCGCTGAACTGGCAGGAGTTGTTCGACTACGTCGGCTTCCCCGCGTTCTTGAAACCATATTCCGGCGGCGGATGGAAGCATGTCTACAAAGTGCATTCGCCGGAAGAATTTTTCCATCACTACAACCAGACCGGTGATTTGTGCATGACGCTGCAGCATGGCGTGGAGTTTGAGGAGTATTACCGGTGCTATGTGGTGGGGCAGGAAAAAGTGCACATCATGAAATACGATCCCCGGGCGCCCTTTCACGAACGTTACGTGAAAGGAAATCCTGCGCCGTCGTCGGAGGCGCTGCGCACGCGCATGGAAAAAGATGCGCTGTCTCTATGCCGGGCCCTGGGGTACGACTTGAATACCGTGGAATTTGCGGTGGAAGGCGGCGTGCCCTACGCGATCGACTTTCTGAATCCTGCCCCGGATGCGGAGATCACATCGGTGGGGCAGGAAAATTTTGACTGGATTGTGAATGCAGTCGCCGAGATGGCGGTGAAGATGGCGCAGAGCGGTGCGAGTCCGGTGAAAGAAATGCGCTGGGCGGAATTCCTGGCGGGAACGCCGGCGAAGCAAGCTCGTAAAGCCGCGCCAGACTGGGTTGCGGAACGCAAACGAAAGCCCGCGAAATAGCGCTGGCATCGCCATGCCGACACGTTTTCTAAACCGGGGTGCCCCACTTCTCGCTTCCTTTGCGAGAAGTGGGAGAAACCCGCCCCTCACAGTATACTCAGAGTGACAAAACGTACGTTGGAACTGTAAATGCCACCCACTTTTACCATCGGAATTGAAGAGGAGTATCAGACCATCGACCCCGAAACTCGGGATCTGCGCTCCCACATTCAGGCCGAAATCCTGCAGAAGGGAAGGATGATTCTTCAGGAACGGGTGAAGGCCGAGATGCACCAGTCAGTGGTCGAAGTAGGCACATCAGTCTGCAGCAATATTCAGGATGCGAAGGCCGAAGTCAAGAAGCTGCGCAGCAACATGGTGCGGCTGGCGAAGGAGAATGGATTGCGGCTGGCCTCGGCGGCCACGCACCCGTTTGGCGATTGGCGCGAGCAGGCGATCCATCCCGACGAGCGCTACAAGAATATTGTTGAAGATTTGCAGCTGGTGGCGCGGGCGAATCTGATTTTTGGTTTGCACGTGCATATAGGGATCGACGATCGCGAGACGGCGATCCACATGATGAATCATGCGCGCTATTTTTTGCCCCACCTGCTGGCACTGTCGACCAATTCTCCATTCTGGCTGGGGATGAATACCGGGTTGAAATCTTACCGGTGCAAAGTGTTCGACAAATTTCCGCGGACCAATATTCCCGATTATTTTCCCAGCTGGGGCGAGTACGAAAACTTCATTAAGCTGCTGATCAAGACCAACTGCATCGATAACGCCAAGAAGATCTGGTGGGATATTCGGCCGCATCCCTTCTTCAACACGCTTGAGTTTCGCGTATGCGACATTCCCATGCGGGCCGATGAAACCATCGCGTTGGCCGCGCTGATTCAGGCAACCGTGGCGAAACTGTATAAGCTGCATACAGCGAATCAGGGATTCCGCCTGTACCGGCGCGCCTTGATCATGGAAAACAAGTGGCGGGCGTCGCGCTATGGGCTCGACGGAAAACTGATCGATTTTGGCAAGCAGAAGGAAGTACCGGCGCGCGATCTCATCCACGAATATCTGGAGTTCGTCGACGACGTGGTAGACGAACTCGGCTCGCGCGAGGAACTGAACTACATCCACGAGATTCTGAAAATGGGCAACGGAGCTGAGCGTCAGTTGCGAGTCTTTCAGGAGACTGGAGATTTGAAAAAAGTGGTCGATTACATCGTTGAAGAAACGGAAGCGGGACTCGAGGAAGAGGAGCCCGAATCCGTTCGAAAAGTAGGTTGAAAAGTAAGTTAATGAGCGCTCCCGCAAAACCAGTCAAAGAACCAATCAAAATCACCGCGCCAGCCAAGCCTGGGCGCGGCTCCCTCGACATCCCTTTTGATCCTGCCTATTCGCCGGGAGCAGTCAATGCTGTAAACATCTGCCTGCGCGTGCAGCCGGGCGAACAAGCCTGCGTCATCACCGACGAAGCGACCATCGAGATCGCGGCCTCCATCGTGCACGAACTGGAAACGCTTGGCACGCCATACCACGCCTGGGTGCTCGAAGAATTAGCTACGCGTCCTCTAAAAGACTTGCCGCGCGAGATTCTCGACGACCTCGAGATCAGCCAGGTTTCCATTTTTGCAGTCCAGGTGCAAACCCATGAATTGCGCTCGCGCATTCAAATGACCGACGTGGTCAATCGTCGCAAAATTCGTCACGCGCACATGGTGAACATCAACCGCCAGATCATGCTCGAAGGCATGCGCGCAGATTTTCGGCGAGTCGACCGGCTCAGCCAGAAAGTTGTCGATATGGTGCGCGGGGCTTCGCAGGTGCGGGCCCAGACCGCCGCCGGCACCGATCTGACCGCGGATTTGAATCACAACTACAAATGGCTGAAGACCAGCGGAATCATCAGCCCGGAAAAGTGGGGAAATCTGCCTGGCGGAGAAATCTTTACCACCCCGGGCGAAGTGAACGGCACCTTCGTTATTGACGGCGTGGTGGGCGATTATCTCTGCGCGAAGTTCGGCAACTTGCAGCAAAATCCGCTGACCATCCGCGTCCGTGGGAACCGCCTGACCGAGGCGCATTCTGAAAATCGCGAATTGGAAGATGATTTCTGGAAATACACGCACACCGATGAGAACAGCGATCGCGTCGGCGAGTTTGCCATTGGCACAAACATCGATCTGAAAGAAGTGATCGGCCACATTCTGCAGGACGAGAAATACCCTGGAGTGCACATCGCGTTCGGCAATCCCTACGGCGCGCATACCGGCGCCGAGTGGGATTCCACGACCCACATTGATGTGGTCGGCCGGAAATTCAATATCTGGGTCGACGACCAGCAAATCATGCGCGACGGCAAGTTCTTAATAGAGGCCTGAGCGCTGCGAGACTTTCTTGGCCGGCCAGCATATTTCTATTCACACACCCGATATTTATGGATCTGGTATTTATGGATCTGGGTTTGAAAAACCGTGTAGCTGTGGTTGCGGCCTCCAGTCAGGGGCTCGGCCTCGCCACGGCTGCAGCTTTTGCGGCCGAAGGTTGCCGCGTCGCCATGTGCGCGCGTAATGAGCAAACGCTGCAGGCAGCCGCGCAAAAGATCGGGGAGCAATACGCTGCGCAGGTCTTCGCAGAAGCGTTTGACGTTGCCGACTCCACTGCCGTCAGCCAATTCGTTTCCGCCGTCGTTAATCACTTCGGCGGCGTCGACATCTGCGTCACCAACGCCGGCGGACCGCCCGCCAAAGGATTTCTTGCCGCCACGCTCGACGACTGGCAGCACGCCCTCGACTTGAATTTCCTCAGCACCGTGTACTTCGCTCGGGAAGTCATTCCGCACATGCAGCGCCAGCACTGGGGACGAATTATTACCATCACGTCCATCACGACCAAGCAGCCGCTTGCCGACCTCGTGCTTTCCAACGCCGTTCGGGCCGCGGTCGTGGGATTGGTGAAGAGCCTGGCCAACGAATTTGGCAAAGATGGAATACTCGTCAACAACGTGGGCCCGGGATTCACCGCGACCGACCGTCTAAAAGAACTCGCCAAATCTCGCTCCGCCGCCTCAGGTAAAACCGAGCAGGAGATTTTCCATGCCTGGGCTGCCGAAACTCCGCTCCAGCGTGTCGGCAACCCCCGCGAACTCGCCGATACCATCGTCTGGCTGTCGTCGGAACGCGCCTCCTATATCACCGGCCAAACAGTGCTGGTCGATGGCGGCGCTTACAAAGGATTGTGAATTGTTTGGCCAAGAATGTTTGCCATGAACGTTCGGCTAGTCTCGCTTTCGCCGAGCGCCGCACTAGCGCGGCCGGAAACTTTTCCCCACAAGAATCACTTTCACTATCGGCGGTTTCCCTTACAATCAATGGTCTGGCGTACTTCCCGCAGAACTCGCCCGTGCCCTGAAGTAAGGCAAAGTTACGGCGAACAAATTCACTGATCCACCGATAACTGGCTCAAAGATAAACATCACCAGGCGACCAACATGGCGAAAAAGAATTCGAAAATTAAAACGAAAGCGTCATCCCGCACAACAATCCGCGCAAAAATCAAGGACACGGCGTCGCACACTCGCGCGAAACGCGCCGTCACCAAACACGCGGCGGGAACTGCCGCCCTGCAATACATTCCCTGGCACACGATTCCGCTCGAAGAACTCAATCCGCTGCTGCAGCGGCAATTCGTGGTCGGCCAGGAAATTATGGTGGCGCGCGTGCTGCTGAAAAAAGGATGCATCGTCCCTGAGCACAGCCATCACAACGAGCAACTCACCTACATACTCGATGGCGCGCTCAAATTCTGGATCGACGGCAGAGAAATCGTCGTCCACTCCGGCGAAGTGCTATGCATTCCCGCGAACATGCCGCACAAGGCCGAGGCGCTCGAAGATACAGTCGACCTCGACGTTTTTAGTCCTCCGCGCGCCGATTGGATCAACAAGAGTGACCAATATCTGCGAGGAACGAAATAATTCTCTCCATGCCGCCTCTATCCACTTCTGCCATCGGCATTCGTCACCCCGCCTACCGATTCCGTTGCGTGGCGTGCGGCCATCTGAGTGACCATGCCAGCCAGGACTTCCGCTGCTCGACGTGTGAAGATAAAGACCTGCTCGAAATCACCTACCCGCAATGGCAGGAATCTTGCCCCGACATATCAAGATTGAAATCGGCATGGCAGCAACGGCGTCTCTCGCAGTCGGCCATCGATCGGAGCGGTGTGTGGCGCTTCCGCGACTTGCTTCCCCCACTCACCAACGCCGACTCGGTCAT
This sequence comes from Acidobacteriaceae bacterium, assembly GCA_003132445.1. GTDB lineage: Bacteria > Acidobacteriota > Terriglobia > Terriglobales > Acidobacteriaceae > Sulfotelmatobacter. Next base: position 39,488 of record PKXU01000151.1, read on the forward strand.
CACGCTGCGCGAGGGCAACACTCCACTGTATGAGCTTCCCCGGTGCGCCCGCATTACCGGTGTGCCGCGTCTCTTTGGCAAACATCAGGGATTGAATCCCACAGGTTCGTTTAAAGACACCGGCATGACGGTCGCTGCCACCTTCGCGCGCTTGGCCGGATTTCGCTGGGTCGCCTGTGCCTCCACAGGCAACACATCAGCCTCCATGGCCGCCTACGCGGCCCGCGGAGGCATGCGCAGCCTCGTGCTCGTTCCCGACGGCAAGATTTCCTGGAGCAAACTCTCCCAGGCGCTCGACTACGGTTCCGTGACCTGCCAACTGCGCACCGATTTCGACGGTTGCCTGCGCCTGTTGCAGGAACTCGTTCTGCGCGCGCCCGTCTACCAGTTGAATTCCATCAATCCTTTTCGTCTCGAGGGTCAGAAGACACTCGCCATCGAACTGCTCGAGCAATTCGACTGGCAGCCCCCGGATCACATCATCGTGCCCGGTGGCAATTTAGGAAATAGTTCTGCCATCGGCAAGGCGCTGATCGAAATGCGCGATCTCGGACTGATTTCGCGTTTGCCCAAGTTATCGATCATTCAAGCCGAGGGCGCCAACGCGCTGGTTCGCACCTTGCGCGAAACCGGCGGCAAACGCTTGATCAGCGTCCACGCCGAAACTCGCGCTACTGCAGTTCGGATTGGCAATCCGGCATCGTGGAAAAAAGCGGTCCACGTCCTCGAAGCTACGGCTGGGGCGTGTGAACAGGTGAGTGAAATTGAAATTGCTCAGGCCAAAGCGGAGATTGGTGCCGAGGGAATCGGCTGCGAACCCGCATCCGCAGTCGCCCTGGCTGGATTGAAGAAGCTGCTGCAGCAAGGTTTTGTGAAGCCGGAAGAAAGCGTGGTTCTGGTTTTGACCGGAAATTTGCTCAAGGACCCCGACTACACTATGGACTTCCATCGCGGCGCCTTGTTCAATGGCACTCCCGACGAAATTGCCGCCGCAGCATTGAATCCGTTACGCCGCCCGCCGATCGTACTCGATGCCACGCTCGACGCCGTCCTACGCACTCTGGAGGAGGCTGAGAAGATCCTGTAACTGTAGCCGTCGCCTCGGCTTCGACCAAGGAGTCTCGTCGATGCCAAGCTTCCATCGCGGCGTTTTCAAAATTGAACATGTCAGCCATCGTCAAGAATTCGAAACAAACCCTTCGTCTGGCCCTTCCGGCGACGTCCGCCAATCTCGGACCGGCCTTCGACGCGGCCGCGCTTGCCATGGATTTCTACATCAAGCTCGAATCTCACCCCGCCCCCGAATTCTCTATCGTCGCTACCGGACGCGACCGTGAGATCTGCGGAAAGCTTCAGGATCACCTTATTTTGCAAACCTACCGTGAGGTCCTCGAAACCGCCGGTCGTCCAGTCATCCCGCTTTCGCTCAAAATCGCCAATGACATTCCCATCGGCAAAGGTTGTGGCTCCTCGGCAGCTGCCCGGCTAGCAGGCATTGCGCTGGCAGTACGCTTCGGCCGTCTGCGCTGGACGGATGCCCAGATCATCGCGGAAGCTTCCCGGCGCGAGTTCCATCCCGACAACGCCTCAGCCTGCTGGATGGGTGGTCTCACGGTAGCGCGCATGTCGGGACTTACCGAGGATGGGATGAATGACGATGGGCTGAATGGCGAAGCCCAGGTCGTGAACATTCGTCCGAAAGGGAAGTGGCCGCTGTTGCTGGCCGTTCCCGATCAGAGCCTTTCGACCGAGGAAGCTCGTCGCGTCCTGCCCGCGCAATATTCACGAGCCGACGCGGTTCGAAACGTGCAGAATTCCATGCTTCTGCTCGCGGCCTTCATGCAGGGCAGGCCAGACCTTCTTTCGACCGCTCTTGAAGACCGTATCCACCAGCCTTATCGCGCAGCGCTCTGCCCGTTGCTCGGCTGTCTCCAGGAGCTAAAAGGGCAGGACGGCGTGCTGGGCGCAGTGTTGAGCGGAGCCGGACCCTCGGTTCTCATCTTTCTAGATCCCCGCAGTCTCGACCCCCGCACGCTCGATCCCCGCAGCCCGCGGCCCGGTCTCCGCACCCCGCTGCAAAAGACCCGCAAACTCGTCGCCGCTCATCTCACGCGCGCCAACCTAGCTGCGGAACTGCTCTCCACCTCGATCACCCTGCGCGGAGCACGACTCTCCTTCGCGAAATCCTGACTTCTACAGAAACAACCGTATTCACCCAGTTTCCGTTTCGACCTACATTCAATTGTCCCTCTTGCGAAACTAACCTGTGATGACCGTGTTTCTAGGATCAGCAAAAGCCGCGACCGAGTCCAGACCCTCCCGACTGCACAGGCAGAGGTGCGCTGAGTGGGGTGTGTTGAACATGAAGTATCAAACTCGCCAAACTTCCATGCCTGACCGCCGCTTGGCCCGGAACCAGCAAGTCCGCAAAGAGATTCAGAGTTTCCTGCTTGCCCTTCGTTCCTATCCTGACAGCTTCGCCAAGAATCCAAGTATCACTTTCGAAATGCACCACGGCGGCCTTGTGCGCGCGGCCACCGCAACGCCCCGTCGCCGTCCTTAGCGCTATCCGCCGTTGCGGCTGGCGGGTGGCACAATTCCGTTCATCCGCAAATACTCCACCATCTGCCCGTAGTGGTCGAAGCCGTGTGCCGCCACCGTGGTTGCCAAGCCTAGCCGAGTTACTGAGCCCTCGCCGAACGGGCTTTTCACGGTTCCCACCAGATTGCTCTCATTGATGCTCGCAATCGCCTTGTGCACATAGACGAATGAGTCTTTCAAATACTTCAGAATGTCCGCCTTGCTGGTCACAGATGCCGGCCCGGCTTCGTCGCCGGTATCGACCGGCGGCTTCTGCTCCAGAATCGCAGCCCCCAGTTCGTAGTTCACCGCCGCCACGTGCTTGATCTGCTGGGCAAACGTGCGTACGCCTTTGAACTCCCCGTTCGTGGGAGCAAATCCAAACTTCTCCTCCGGCATCGCATCCGCGGCGGGAACAAATTCGTGCTCCAGATTCGTCACCGTACTGTCCAGTACTTGCGTGACAGAGCGATGTTGTTCTTTCGGCTTTGCAGACTGCGCCGCCGCAATCGTCAGCATCAGCAAAACGCACCCTGCCACCGTCATTTTATTTCGCATGAATTCCCCCCTTCTTTGAATTGCAAAATTGCCCGTGCCATCTTACTGCATTCGGCTGAAGGTGCAACCCTCGCGTCGTTGCCGCGTTCCTTCTGTCACGTCTGGCATTAGATTTTTGCTGGCAGCTGCACGCCAAACGGCCACTGTCCATCCTTCCACGCGCGAATCATATAAATGATCACTCCCGTCAGCAAAATGACCGCCGCATAGCGCACTTCCTTCTGCCAGTTCGGGCGATTGAACAGGATGAACAAGAATCCCGCGCTGGCCAGCAACGCCGGCATCGGATAAAGCCACATGCGAAACGGCCGCGGCAGCTCCGGCTGCCGGATCCTCAACACAATCGACCCAATCGCCTGCACCAGGAATTGCAGGATCAGGCGGATCACTACCAATGCCGCAATCGCATCCTTCAAGCGCAGAAAACAAAACGCCGCCGCCACCACTCCCAGTGCCAGCAGCGAAATGTAAGGAAACCGATAGATCGGATGCACCCGCGCAAATACGCGAAAGTAATTTCCGTCTTTCGCCGCCGCATACGGCACTCGCGAATACCCCAGCATCAGCGAAAATACCGAGGCAAACGCCGTCAAGATGACCAGCCCCGTAACCAGCCGCGCCGCCCAGGCGCCATAAATTCGCTGCATGAATAACGACACCACGTACAACCCATTATTGTTCTGACCCGCCTGCAACATCTCCCGCCAGGGAACCACGGCCAGAATGCACAGGTTCATCATTAGATATAGACAGGCCACCAACAGAATGGAAAGCAGCAGAGCGCGCGGAATATTTTTTCCCGGATCCTCGATCTCGTCGCCCAGAAAAGCAACGTTGTAATATCCCCAGTAATCATAAGTCGCGATCAGCATCGCCCCGCCCAGCCCAGTGAAAAACTGACGCGACAAGTGGAACGCTCCCGGCGGAAAATCAAAAGCAAGCGCGGCATTGAAGTGCGTCAGTCCGGCAAAGATGATCCAACCAATCGTTCCCATCACGCCGAACCACAACACTTTTGTGAGCCGCCCGATCGCAGTAATCCGCCGGTAAAGCAGCAGCACCGTAAAAAAGCAGATCGCCACCGCGATCGACGTGCCTGGCGTCACGATCCAACTGGCCTGCAGTGGACCGGCCCAGGGTATGTGCAGCACCGCGTCGTGTTGCGCGTACACCGTCTCCAGCCCCGGCCAGTAGTAGGCCGCATATCCCGCCAACCCAATGCATCCGGTCGCAATCGAGAGTGGCGCCGAAAATGACACCTGCCAGATAAACAGAAACGAAATCAGCCGTCCCCAGGTCTTCGGACCATACATCTCCCGCAAATAGCGATACGATCCACCCGAGGCTGGCAGCGCCGCGCCCAGCTCTGCCGATACCAGCCCATCACATACGGCAAGCAGTGCTCCCAAAACCCACCCCAGCAGTGCTTGTGGGCCGCCCATCGCGCTCAAAACCAGCGGCATGGTGATGAACGGACCCACGCCAATCATGTCGATCATGTTGAGCGCGGTCGCGCTCCTCAGCCCCATCCCGCGGATGAGAGTGGGTGAACTCTCGGCAGTTTGCGAGGAAGATTCCATTCATAGAGACGTTGCTTGCAACGTCTTTTCACCACGAAAAGAAAGACGTAGCAAAGCTACGTCTCTGCGCCCACTAAGTCTTGCTGATAACTCACAACTCTGGGAGGGCCGAAAGCCGAAAGCCGGCAGCCGGCTACCGCTTCCCCGCGCTCAACAGATTCACAAACAGCCGCACTGCACCCGGCACACCCGCAGGCAACTGCCGGAAAAATGCGTAGCCCGTATAAATGTAAGTGCCCTTGCCATATTGCGCCCGCAACAGGCCGCCCTTTTGCGCGTCTTCTCCCGGATCATGGCAGGAAAGAAGCGGCGTGAAATGCTCATCCCATTTGTCCATGAAATACAATCCGCGCTCCTGCACCCAGCCGTCGAAATCGCGTGCCGTGATCGTATTCGGATAATGGAATACAGAATCATCCGGCGCCAGAATGTCGACCGGCGCTTCCTCCACCGAAACCCGTGTCCGGCTCAATTCCGCAGGATATGGCGTGAACTTGCCGGCGTTGAAATCGGCGACGCCGGCATTGTATTGCACGACCAAAGTCCCTCCCGCGGAAACGAAATCCAGCAGCTTCCCGTTATTCTCCGCCACATCTTTCTGGGTGTCGTAGGCGCGAATTCCCAGCACGACCGTCCCATAAGCATTCAAATTCTCGCTCGCTAACTTTTCAGCCGGAATCTCCGTCACGTCCATCCCCACCTGCTTCAGCACTGTCGGAATGTCGTCTCCCGCGCCCATCACGTAGCCGACTTTCAGATCATGCGGCACCTGCACGTTGACAACGCTCACCCGCTGCCTGGCCGGCTGGTAGTAATAAAAGCTGCCCAGATCTTCGCGCGTGACCAGCGTGTATCCTTCGGTATATTTCTCACCCTCGGATTCAAGCACGGCGCGCACCGTGGTTCGGCCTTCCTGCAAACCGCTGGTGAAAACCTTGAACTGGAAGTCCTGCTTGTCTCCGCGCTTTTTCAGTTGCAAAGAAAATTCGGCCGGCTCCGAGCGCCAGCCCGCCGGCAATTCCAGCCGCAGCACGCCGTCTGCCTCACGCGCGAGATTATTGGTCACGCCCACCGTGACGGTCGAAGTTGACCCGCTGTGGGTCGAGATCACCTGTGTTCCGGGCTCGAGCATCACAGAAAACGCGGGAACCACGGCCAGCGGACGCTCTTCGGGTTTACCTTCATCGTCAATAAACGGCGTGACCACCGCCGAGGTAATTCCATTCTGAGTTTTCCCACTGCCATTTCCGCTCACCGAATACTCAACCCGCGCACGCAACGCGGGAGGAGGAAACGGCAGCGTCGCATATTTTTCATCATCGATTTGATTGACGGCCTCGGTGTCCGGATTATCCCGATGCCAGTAAGGACGCGTGTACGCCGCATTCTTGGGCACGCGTAACCGGAAAGTAGCGTGTACATCCTTACCTGCGTTGACGGTCAGTGGTTTCGTTTTTCCGGCGACCGTGGACCATCCCGACGGCACCTCCACTTTAATGTCGTCGATGCCCAAGGTCTCTTTCGAACCGTTGTGCACGGTCACTACCACGGTGAATTCCTGGCCTGGCGACACTGTGGTCAGTGCGTCCGCTTCTTTCGGCGGGCGCTTTTCGGAGTGATCGTTAAAAGAAACGTCGGAAGCAACTTCCGCCGTAAGGCCAACCCCAAGCGCGAGATTCAGCGCGCTCTCTGCTTGCTGCCCCTTCTCCTCGATTCGCGTCAGCAAGTCGAGCTTCGCCGCCGTGTCCAGCTTGCTTCCGCGTACTTCGCCATGCGCGCGCTTCAGTTCCGCTACCACTTTCATGAGAGGCAGGACGGCACTCGAAATGTCAGTGCCCTTGGCATCCTCCGTCGCCTCGGCAACCCGCTTCCCAATCTCCGCGAATTCTCGTCCCAGCTGCGGAAGTCTCTGATTGGCTCCATCTTGCGCGGCCAGTCCCGGCCATGTGGTATCAATGCCGTCAAAAAAACTCTTCTCGTGCCCATCTTTATCCAGCGTCGAAGGCACAACCGAATCCACCAATCGGTAAAAAGTAAACCGATCTCCCGCATCCACCGTCCAGTTCGCCGCGCCCTGCGACATCTGGTGGCGCAAGCCCTGCATGGCAAACTGGGCATACGACATGCCTAACTCCGGGCCGCGCTCGCCCGTGTTCAACTTCAAAGTCCAATCCGCATCGGGACAAGTCATCGCCCCAAAGCCGCAAACATTTCCGATGTAAACCTTCTTGGCCTGCCAGGGCAGAAGCCCTTGCGCAATCTGCTCCGGAAACCGCTTCGCATCCGCCGCCGCGCGGAATGCCTCTCTCGTCAATATGCTCGAGGCCTGATGATGCCCGTGCCCATCCCGTGACGTCCCCGAAAACCTCGCCACCAGCACATCCGGGCGAAACGTTCGAATCACCCGCACCATGTCCCTCAGCGCCGTGTCGTGTCCACCCCACTTCTCAAACGTCTCTTCGGCGCTCTTCGAAAATCCGAAGTCCGCAACCCGCGAAAACCGTTCCTGCACTCCGTAATATTGATCCGACGCCAGCAACTCCTCCGCCCGCAGCACGCCCAGCACATCCGACAAATTGCTTCCAATTTTGTTTTGACCGCCCTCGCCGCGATTCAGCGTCATCAGCAGCACGCTCACCCCGCGTCCCCGTGCCTCCAGCGTCAGCATTCCGCCGTCTTCATCGTCCGGATGCGCGACGACTTGCATCAGCCGCGCCGTGGTCCCGAGCCGCAAGAGTTCCAATCGCAATCCGGCGGCGCCATCATTCTGCGGAATCTCCGCCGGAACGCCCTGATACAAAAGTCCCGCAGGATCAGCCAGTACGTCGAAGCTCGCGGTGGGCGTTGTGGCTTCCCCATCCTTGCGCGTGTTTTGCGCAAGGGTGAGTGATTGCACCACCACCGGCCAAAGAACAAGAAGGCAAACAAATCGAAGCTGCAAAAATCGCATGCGCTGAAATGGAGAGGAAGCGTGGCGCAGGTCGGCCCGCAACAGGCGAGGAATTCCGGAATGTCTCACCCTACAAGGATGGGGCCAAATGCCACTTTGACGCAAATTGTTTCCATCGGATCCAGGAAGGTCAAACCTTCAGCGGCAACTTGAATGACCGCCGATTCGTATCAGGGTATGCCTTCAGGCATACCGCAAAGCAGCACGATGAGTCGCGCCTTCAGGCGCTGCAGCGGCTCGCAAGTTGCCGTCTACGGCAGTTTCCAGCGGCTAAAGCCGGTGCGATTGCCACTGATGGCATCGCTGAAGCGATTCCCTGATACAAATCGTAAGCCCGTTCGCGAACGGTCCAGCCCGCCAAATCGAAAGCCAAACGCCGCCAGCCGGAAGCCGGAAGCCGGAAGCCGCCCTCAGACATCACACAACTCCGCCGCCTTCCCCAGCGCCACCAGCGGATTTCCCGTGGGCACGAATTCATGCGCCACATAGCCGCGAAATCCCGCGTCGGCGATCGCCCGCATCACTCCGTCCCATTGAACCTCCTGCGTCCCATCGAGTTCGTGCCGGCCGGGTACGCCGCCGGTGTGGAAATGCCCGATCCACTGCAGATTCTGCCGGATGGTATCGATCAGGTCGCCTTCCATAATCTGCATGTGATAAATGTCATACAGCAGCTTCACATTCGGCGAGTTCACTCCTTGCATCACGCGGACGCCCCACGCGGTGTGATCGCACATGTAATCGGGATGATTCACCTTGCTGTTGAGCAGTTCCAGGCAGATCGTTACGCCGTAATCTTCCGCGATTTTTTTTACGCGATTCAGTCCCGCGATGGTATTGCGCGCGCCCTCTTCATCCGGCATGCCGCCGCGACTCCCGGAAAACGTAATCACATTCGGAACACCCGCTTTCGCCGCCCGCGGAATGTTGAGGCGAAATCCCTGCTCGATCACAGCATGATTCTCGACCCGGTTGAGAGCCTTCCCAATGTCTCCACCACCGGCATATCCCATGGTGCAAACTAATCCATAGCGCCGCGGAATCTCATATTCGTCCGGCTGTAGCAGGTCGACACCGAGCAGCCCAATCTTCCTCGCGTATTCGGCCAGTTGATCGACAGGAATGTGCGGGTAACACCACTGGCACACCGCTTGACGAATCCGTCCCTTGCGTGGAGTCGCGGACGCTTCCAGACAAGTTCCCAGCGAAGGAGTCGCCACAGCGCAGACGCCCGCAAGCGAAGATTGCAGCCACGAACGTCGCGTAAACTGCCGCATAAATGAAAAGTTTCCCCGAAATGGATCAGCCCGTCACGCCCAGAACCGAGAATTGAGCGAAGAGCGAAGAGCCGAAAGCCAAGCGCCGAAAGCCGGAAGCTCAAAGCTCAGAGCTCAGAGTTCCCTACCGCCCCTCTTTCAACACCGCCTGGCAGTTCGCCGCCGCCGTCAGCACTTCATTGAATGCCGTCTCTTTCCGCAAATCCTTCAGCAGCGGATCATCCAGCAGCGCTGTGTAGGCGCAATAATTCTGCTGCACCGCGGCCTTCAACAGCCGCAGAGCCGGCTCACTCTGCCCGCACACAGCCATCAGCGCGCCCACGTGATACCAAGCCTCCGGATCCAATTCCAGCATGACCGACGCTTCGTTCTCCCGCACGATCCTCGCTAAGTCCGCGGGACGCTGCGCCGCCGTGCACGCCTGCATCAACTCCCGATGATAAATAGGCGCCTTCGCCATATTCTTCGCGCTTTCCCGCGCTTCCGCCACATTGCCTTCCGCGAGGTAAACATACGGAGTCACCCACGCCGCCCACTCCGATCCCGCATCCAGATGCACAAAGTCCATCGCTCGATCGGTCTTGCCCATCTCCAGGAACGACCATGCGCACGAACGGAAGGTGAAATTCCCCGGATCGAGTTGCCGCGCAGCATTACACTCCTGCGTCGACTGTTCCAGCATTCCCGCATAGCGCAGCACATAGCTCAGCGCAAAGTGCGCGTCGGCGCTCTGCGGACGCCGCCGCACCAGGTCTGTCGCCGCGTCATAAGCGCGCCCCAGTTCGCCGCGCTCTACCCGATTCGTAATCAGACTGCTTGCCGCCATCACCCGATTCGGATCCAGCGTCACCGCTCGTTCGTATGCCGAATTCGAACGCTGGAACATATCCTCGCCCCCGCCTCCGAACAAAGAGTCGAAGTAGTATCTCTGCCCCAGCGCTTCCCACGCGGGCGCATACGTGGGATCAATCCCCACCGCCCACTCCAGCATTTTGATCGCTTCTTTGTTGGGAGCCGCATCATGCGGCACCGCAATGCTGCGCAAATAAAAGTCGTATGCTTGCTGGTTCTTCGGCCGCGACGCCGCCGATTCCGACGCCCCCGCCGCGCCTCCCAGTATCGGCAATAATCCATGCTGCACCTGCGAACTCAATTGCTGTTGCAGCCCGATTAAATCTTCCGCCTTCGCGCTCACCGTGCTTTGCCAGATCAGCCGCTCAGTGGGCACATCGATCGCTTCCAGCGTCACCGTTAGCGTGTCTTCTTGTTTGATAAAGTGGCCCTGCAGCAGCCGGCCCACATGCAACTCCTGCCCCACTTTTTTCGGGTCCAAATCAAGCGCCACGAAGCGGCGCGTAACCGAAGTAGGCCGCACCTCCAGAGCTCGCGAATACGTCAACACGCTGGTCAGTTCATCCGCCAGCGCGAATCGCAAATAATCGATGCTGAAATCGCCATTCAGATTCTGCAGCGGCAACACCGCAATCGCATTCTTTTGCTCCGCGCTGGCTACCTCCCGATGCTTTACCCACCACGCTCCCACCGCGCCCAGAACCGTAGCCAGCAGCGCCGCCATGGCAATCAGCGAATAGGTCAAAAAACGCGAATTTCGGCTGAAGGTCTTTGACGCCGCCCGCAACATCGACGAAGAACCACTGCCAACCTTGACCGTTCCCGACTCCGTCTCCCGCTTCAGTTGCGCCAGATCCGACCGCATTTCCGCCGCGCTCTGGTAGCGGTGCGTCCGATCTTTCTCCATCGCTTTCCCAATGATTCCCTGCAACTCGATCGGAATCCTCGGATTCAGGTCGTGCGGCGGCGTCGGCTTCTGATGCAGCACTGCATCCAGTGTCATCAGCGAATTGTTTCCCGAGAACGGCTTCTTTCCAGTTGCCATCTCATACATCACCACGCCGAACGAAAACAGGTCGCTGCGAGCATCCACGGTTTCGCTGCGCGCCTGCTCGGGCGACATATACACCGCCGTGCCCGGAATAATCCCCACCGCCGTCAAAGATTGATCTTCTTCGGTACCGGTGTTGTGCACCAGCTTCGCCAGGCCGAAGTCGAGCACCTTGGCCTGCCCGGTTGGGGTCAGAATGATGTTGGCGGGCTTGATGTCGCGATGCACGATCCCCTTGGCGTGCGACGCCACCAGCGCGTCCGCTACCTGCACGCCGACGTCAAGCACTTCTTCCAATTTCATCGGCTGACCGCCGATGTGCTGTTTCAGGCTTTCGCCCTCGAGCTTCTCCATCACGATGAACGGATGCCCGTTGTTGTCTTCTATGCCGTGGATAGTGCAGATGTTGGGATGGTTCAGTTGCGAAGCCGCCCGCGCCTCGCGTGTAAAACGCTCCAGCGATTTCGGGTCGTCGGCCAGATTTTCTGGAATAAATTTGAGCGCCACATGCCGCCCCAGGCTCAGGTCCTCCGCCTCATACACGACGCCCATACCACCGCCCCCAAGCTTGCCTAGGATGCGGTAATGCGACACTTGCTGGCCAATCATGAAAGAGTAGGACCGCGCTCGGCGGTAATGGTAGGACGGTGGTCCAGTCCGGGTCAACTCCGGCCTAACTTAAGAAAACCCCCGTCGTCGAGCCGTTCCGCTGTTTCACTTTGGAACGCTGAATCCTCAATTCCCAAACTTGCCCTCAACACCTCGTCTTCTTCGCACTCGCCAGCCCGCATCCGCCGTCCGCGCAATATTATGGAATCGTAAGCAATTGCCCAGCTCTGAATCCCGCACTCCGGAGGTCTCCGCTCATGAACGCCGCCGCCAAAAGTCCGCAGCCCTGGCCGTCTCCCACCCCGAGCCGGCAGGAGGCGATTCGCCTCCGGGCCGAAGAAATCTATGTCCGCAATGGTGGAATTCCTGGCCGCGACACCGAAAATTGGGCTCAAGCAGAACGAGAAATCCTGCGCGGATCTCCCGAAGCTTTCTGCCGCAAAGCCATCGTGGTCAAGATAGATGGCGCCCAGTACATCGGCGAATACAGCGCCGAATCCTCCCAGGGTTACGTTCCCGGCGAGTTTGGCCCGGGCGCCTCCGTCTCGGTGCGCTTCCACGGCGACCGAATGTTTCTCCTACGGCCCAACGGCAAGGTACTGGAAACCACGCTAGTCAAAAAAATCGAATGAAATTTCATCCCATTCTCTTTCCATCCCTCCCTTATCCTCTTGCCAGCTTGATATATTGCAAACATGCTGAATCTGCTCCTTCAGAATCAAAGGCGGCCACGGGGGCGGACTCTCACTTCCACTTTTCTGCATTTGGGCGCAGTCGGTCTTTTCTTCCTCGCCATTCTCGACAGTTCTCCGCTTCCCACCTTCGGCGGTCTCGATATCCTCACTGCCATCCTGGCCGCCAGTCACCGGAATCCCTGGTACGAGTACGCCGCAACCGCAACTGCCGGTTCCGTCATCGGCGCCTACATCACTTTCCGCCTGGCTCGCAAAGCCGGCTCCGCTTATCTGGATAAGAAATTCAAGAAAGGCAACGTGTCCAAATTCCTCGACTTATTTAAGAAGTGGGGAACTGGAACCTTGGCAGCGTCCGCGGCGATTCCTCTGCCCACTCCGACCAGCATGTTTTTCGCCGCCGCCGGCGCTTCCGATTACTCTTTGCCTAAGTTTCTAATCGTGGTGGGCCTCTCTCGCGCGATCCGCTATTCCGCCATTGCATTCGTGGCCAGCGAATACGGGCGCGGCTTTATCCGCGTGCTCCGCCATCCCACCCAACACTGGGGCTGGCTCGTGATATCCATGGCGATGATCGCTGCTTTGATCGCGGCCGGTATTATGATCAGCCGCCGCCTCACGCCCGCGCCCGCGGAGTAAACTCTGCGTCCACCAGGAGCACGATCGCAACTTTCTATGGCAGCACTTAAACGCGCGTCGACTCTCCAGCGCAGTTACCAGGCGATTCTGTTGAAAACTCAAACACTCGCTCCATGAACTAGGGAACAATACTTCGACTGCCGCTGTCCTGCTGCTCTCGTTACCACTGGTATCAACCGCCGTTACCTCGTAATAGTAGGTGCTGCCATTGGCAATGGTGGAGTCGGAATAAACCGTCGATGCAATCAAATCAGTGTTGATTTTTTCCCAGTTCACTCCGTCCGGGGCGCGATCAACCGCCCCGCATTTCTGGCCTTCGCTTGACCTCTCATTTACAATCCACTCGCTGAATCTTCCGTCCCTGACAAGTCCTGGCAATTCATCGGGTCAGGAAGAAGAATGTTCGAAAGGAGGATGCGATGCTCCGTTCCCGTGCGACTCTCTATACTGCTGCCGTCGCAGTCCTGTTGGTTTTGCTGCTCAGTTGTGGGGGCGCTCACGACTCCGACGAATATTTTGTTCTGGTATCCGCGAACCTCCAGGTTCCATATTGGAAGGCCGCTGGCGCAGGCTTTACCAACGCGGCTCTGCAAATGAAAGTTCGCTCCGATTTCATGGGACCGCAAACCTATGATCCCAAGGCTGAGCGCGACGCCGTCGATCAGGCGGTGCAGAAAAAAGCTACAGGCATTTTGCTCGGCGTCACCGATCCCGCCTTGCTGAAAGACAGCATCGACAAGGCCGTGGCCGCGGGCGTGCCGGTGATCACGATCGACTCCGACGCTCCCGCCAGCAAGCGGCTGTTTTTCATCGGAACCAATAACTATCAGGCCGGCTTCACCGGCGGCGAGCGCCTGGCGCAAGAGCTGAAGGGCAAAGGCAATGTCGTGGTCTTTTCTATGCCCGATCAGTCGAACCTGCAGGAGCGGCTGCGCGGCTACAAAGAAGCGCTCGCGAAAACGCCCGCGATCAAAATCACCCGCGTGGTCGATATTCAGGGCGATCCTCGCATCGCCTTCGACACCACCACCCAGATCATCGGCAAGGAACGGGACAAGGTCGACGGCTTCGTATGCCTGGAAGCGCAATCCGGCAAGGAAGTCGCCGGCGTGCTCAACAGCTATCACGTCACCGGAAAAGTTGTGATCGCGATGGACACCGACCAGGAGACGCTCGACTGGATCCAGAAAGGCGTGATCGCCGCTACCATCGCCCAAAAACCATACACCATGGCCTTTGTCGGCATGCAGATGCTCGACACGCTATATCATCACAAGCCGTCGTCGCTCGACACCGATTGGTCGAAGGACAGCTTTGCGCCCATTCCAAGCTTCGTGGACACAGGCTCGGCTTTAATCGACAAGAGCAACGTAGATGCCTTTATGCAAGCCGGAAGGAATCTCAACTCGGCGCCGAAATAAAACAGGCGGCGGGACCGAGCAGCGGAAAGTGTCTGGCCGGAGCGCGCCGGCGATTGACCGAATTTGAAATCCTCAGCGACGATAGTCTTCCGGAGTCATCCCGAAGTCCCGTGTTTTTTCCAGCGGGACGAGGGATCTCCCTAACTCACATGCCGTCCTGTTCAGCCTGAGCACGCAATCCTACGAAATATATTCCTTGATGTACTCGTCTTTGCTGTGCGCCAGTTGGCGAACGTCCCCATCGAAGATAACCTTGCCGTCGCGCAGCATCAGAAAACTCATGAGCACGTCGCAGAATTGCCCGCGTGGCAGCGCGCGCATCTGGTTGGTTCGCTGATCGAACTGATGCGTCGCCATTACAAATGCGTCCTGCAGCCGATGGCTCACCAGCAGGGAACTGGTGTGGTAGACGTCGCGCTGCTTCATGATCAGTTCGATAATCGTGTTGGAGGTGATCGGGTCGAGACCGCCCGTCGGTGAGTCGTAAAGAATCACTTCCGGCTGCGTGATAATCGCGCGCGCAATGGCTACGCGCCGCCGCATGCCCCCGGAAAGCTCGGAAGGAAATTTGTCGATGGTATGTTCCAGTTCCACGAAACGCAGCGCTTCCAGCACTCGCTGTTCAATAACAGCATCGGCAAAGCCTTGTTCCTCGATCAGGCGATAGGCTACGTTCTCTCGTACCGTCAGGGAATCGAACAGAGCGCTCTCCTGAAATACCATCCCAATCTTGGCGCGCAGAGCGAAAAGATCTTCTTCCGGCGTCTCGGTTACATCCTTGCCTAGCACCAGAATTCGTCCCGAGTCGGGTTTCAGCAGACCCAAAGCCAGTTTCAAAATCGTACTCTTGCCCGAACCCGCAACCCCAAACAGCGCTTTCGTTTCGCCGAAGGGCAAACAAAACGACACTCCCCGCAACACCTCATGGTCCTCGAACTCGATGTGTACATCCTGGAACTCGATGGCGTGCGCGGCCGCTTCCCGCGTCGCGGCGGCAGCGGAGTTGAGAGGCAAAGTGGGTGCGGACATGCGCCTATTTGTACTTCAAAACGTTCATCAGGAATTGCGTGACAAACAAATCGACCACCACAATCAGAACCGACGCGGCCACCACCGCTTGTGTAGTCGCGCGTCCAACGCCCTGAGTTCCCCCGCGGGCCGTCATTCCGTAATAACAGCCCACTGTGGCGATGATGAAGCCGAACATGACCGGCTTCACCAGTCCCATAAAAACATCCTGAAATACCAGCGACTGCCAGGCATTGCTCCAGTACTGGCGGGCATCGAGGTTCAGAAGAATTTTAGATACAAACAATCCGCCGGCCAGGCCGACCAAATCCGAGAGGATGGTCAGGAAGAACAACATGAAAACCGTGGCCACGACCCGCGGCGCCACCAGCTTTTTCATGGGGTCGGTGCCCAGGGCACGCATGGCATCAATCTGCTCGGTCACCACCATCGAGCCAAGTTCGCTGGCCATTCCAGAAGCGTTTCGCCCCGCAACCATGAGCCCGGTAAGAACGGGCCCCAGCTCTCGCACCATCGAAAGCGAAACCAATTGCCCAATCAGTGTGATGGAACCAAATCGCTGTAAGGTGTTCGCGCTCTGTACGGCGAGAACGGCGCCCGTGAAAAAACCGCTCAGGATGACAATCGGCAACGATCCCACGCCAATTAAGTCCGCCTGCTGGATGATGTCAGCGAAATAAACGGGCTTGCGAAACAGGTTGGCGACGGACTGCGCCGTCATCAAAGTGTAATCCTGAACCGCCAGGACTTTCTGCTTGGCAAACTCCGTAGGCGAGATCAATTCCATGCGATTCAGAAAAGGCCGCGGCTCCGGCAAGCGCGAGCCGCAGTCTTGACCGAACTATAACAGAGAGCACTGTCCGCTATCAGCCCTGAACTGTGGAGACCAATTGTTGGATTTGGATATGGAAACGTAGTGAGCGCAATCGCCTTCCATGAGAAGGCGGGTAGGAGTCACGCTGCTTCTCTTCGTTGACTTGCCTCCGGTCGCGCCCCTAAGATGTCGTCACTATGGCAGGCGCCGACACGCTCATCGCCCAGTTCATAGCGCCATACCGCATATTTGCACTATTTACGAAATCGGCGGCCACGACGTAGACGCTTCATCCCCAGGGACCGGTGAGCAATTAGAAGTTTCGAGAAGACACGATTCTTCATGGAGAACGATGTGGTAAATACGCAGATTCGGAATGTAGCGATCGTCGGTACGGGCTTGATCGGCGCGAGCTGGGCGGCGCAGTATCTGGCAAGCGGTCTTGACGTCATCGCGACGGATCCCGCGCCAAACGCGGAGGCCAACTTACGCAGGGGCGTCGACGAGGCATGGAAGTTACTCTCGGTCGTTGGCCTCGCTTTAGGTGCAAGCCGCGAGCGATTGACCTTCACTGCCGATATGAAGGAGGCGGTCTCGAAGGCCGACTTTGTCCAGGAGAACGTTCCGGAACGACCCCTCTTGAAAATCAAGGTGTTCGCCCAGATGGACGAAGTCGCTCCTCCGGACACGATCCTCGCTTCGAGCGCGTCCGGCATCACTATGGACGTCATTCAGTCGAGCTGTAAGCATCCCGAGCGCTGCGTGCTAG
>PKXU01000024.1:0-3095 GCA_003132445.1 Acidobacteriaceae bacterium
AACCTGCAGAGACTCCTCGAACGAGGCTTAGGCCGAAGGAGAGAAGAGCGAGTGGGATCGACGAATGAGTCTGTAAGAGCTATGACCGGGGAGTAATGTCCTCGCAGGAGGCGGTTCACTTCTCCCTGATGGAGGTAACGCCAACATCAGGCAAAGGGACTCTGGGCACTTGGTGGTTCGCATTTTCAGCGCGGTGGTCGGACACCGAGCCGACCGGAACCGTACGCATGAGATGGAACTAAGCTGTGAGCAAACCCTTCGTAGTCGGGGCGTATGCGCATCAGCGCTTGAACCTCGTGGCGAAGGGGAAGGCTCCCGGACGAGAGGCCAAGGCTTCAAACCAGACCTGGGAAATTCGGCCGTCCGGCATTATAGGGGGGCCTCCGGAAAACGTGGCCATGGCGGAATTGTGAACCCACCTCGCAACCGAAAGGGTGAGACTGGTAGCCCTCCGCCTAACGCAAACGCGTCCGAGTTCTATCCCAACCATTGGAGGAGACGCGGTTTCGATACGACAAGACGCTGACGATGAACCCGGTCATGGCACTCTGGATGAAGTAAAACGCGGTTCGCGGCATTGGTCGAACCACCCCGAACACGGGGGACGCAGTGGTGAAGGCACCAGCCTGTGATCCGGGTAATTCGTTCGTCGCACACGGGGCAACAGCCACGTTGTTCGTACCAGAGAAAGCGAAGAGTGCGTGTGCCCCGAAACGTGTCCAGCATGTGATCTGCTTCGCGTTTCTCGAAGTAGGACTCATAGGCCGGGTCGTATGGGTTAGCCTCGCCTTTGACTTTGACATGTCGTTTAATGGGCGTGCTCACGGCGCGGTATAGCCAGGTCTTACTTGACTGCCCCTCGTCGTCGCAGGTTTCAGCGAAGAAGGACCAGTCACGACCCTGATACCGCCCAAAGTATTTCTGTTTGCGGAATTGAAATCCTAATGTTTTCCTAATCGACTAGTCCTCATTCTCTTTAGGCGCCGCCTCTTTGAGCTCTGCTTGTAGTCTCTCTCTCCAGCCGTGCAGAGTTTTTTGTTTTCGGCATAAAAACCTTCGCCAGCGCAGGCGAGTTCCAGAAAGATTCTGCGGTGTTACCTCGGTTTCTTAATGCTCTGTTTTCATTTCTTTCCCATGCCGATTTAAGTACATCATCTCCTTATGAATGCTTCCTTCGTGCAAGGAGACGGAATCTATGAAGAACCCGCACGCACACGTTCCCTTTTGCCAGACCAGTTTGGCCATTGCTGAATCCTGTCCGGCATGTCGATGGGCGCTCTTGCAGTGGAGTCAACCGTTGCCCGGACCAGACTTTGAGAAAAAACTTACGCAAGAAGATGAAAAGTTTCTTTCAGAACTGTTGATCTCTTTTTAGAAAGTCGGGAGTTCCGGCCGTACTGGCTCGTCGGGAAACAATTCCCCGATTCATCTCCTCGTCCTAACCTCCTACGTCACCGCGTCGAATCGTTCGAACCTATTATTCGTTGCAATCCTCCAGCCCATCTTGCGGACTGCGTTTTCGCGAATTCCTGAATCCGCTTGAGCAAGCACTACCGAGCTCACCTGCATTGTTCTGCCTTTAAAAGTTCTGCCAATAAAAAACGGGCGGATAAACTCCGCCCGTTGNNCTTCTAGCGTGCCCACTCCCGCTCCCGGATTGTAGCCTTTGCTGCCGTAGTAGAACCAGTTATCGCCATATGCGATGGCGTGCAACGGCGCTTGCTTGCCCTTGTAGGCCTGACCGAAAAGATCGAGGCCATCGAGCGGGAAGCTCAGCAATCCCAACCGGCCGTGCGTGTATTGGCCGAGCAGGGCTGAGACGCCATTGAGTTGCCCCACAACGCTGGTGCCACCCCAGCCAGGTTCAATTCAATCGGAACTCGGCTATTGCTTGTCGTAAAACGCCACGCTGTGCGTCTTCATTCCCATTGAGTCAGTTAGATTTGAAGTGACGGTTCGAGTCTTCCCATCGGCAGAGATGACGATATGACTGACGCCCGTTACTTTGCCATCCTTCTTGGTGATTCCATCCATGGTGCGGTCGTTGATCTTTTTATACGACCGCATATCTCCACTGGGATCGCCGGTCAGCGGATAGTCTTTGCCATCGAACTTCCCGGCCCACTCGATGTGCGACGGCTTACCCTGAGCATCGACACCGTCTATGGTGCATTTGATGTTGTCGCCTGCGGCTTCGTAAACAACCGTGCTATTCTTCGTGGCTCCGGAGCCAATCTTCGATTTGGCTTCGTTGAGCTTCCAGGTTCCTATCATCGGATTGTCGGCGAAACAAACCGTCAGCCCGACAAAGCACATCACGATCGTCAGCATTACGTTTCTTGTTTTCATCATTCGCGCCTCTTTCGGAACAGCTGCAGAAAATCTCCGCTCTCTGGCGGCGAGCTATCTTCTTCGCGTGGGGCCTGCATGTCAAGGTGAGATATGGATTGAGTTTCGCGGTAGCTTCGATTGCGCTCACAACCCCAGACGGTTTTTGTACGACGAAAAAAACCACGGACGGATGAACCGTCCGTGGTTTATGTGCCACCACTTCGAAGCTAGAACTGGCCGCGAAGAATGTCAGCAAAATTCGTGACGTCCAGCGTGCCCAGTCCGGCTCCGGGATTGTAGCCGTTGCTCCCGTAATAGAACCAGTTATCGCCGTATGCGATGGCGTGCAACGGCGCTTGCTTGCCCCTATAGGCCTGACCGAAAAGATCGAGACCGTAGAGCGGGACGCTCAGCAAGCCTAGCCGGCCGTGCGTGTACTGGCCGAGCAGGGCTGACACGCCGTTTAGTTGCGGCCCCACAAAGCTAGTTCCACCCCAGCCGGGTTCAATGCCAAATCCGGACGATGACGACGTGTAATAGGCAACGTAGCCGGTCTCGGGATCGGCGTTGAAGGATATATCTGGAACGTTGCGGCCGGGATAATACGCGGGCAGAGCGTAATAAGGCGGGTAACCGAGTGCAACGATGCCTGAGCCCACCTCCCAGACTTGGCCAGGTTGGCTGCGCTGAATGCCAGGAATGAACCATTGATAAAGAGGCTGCTCAAACATCACACTCACACCTCCGCCGCCTCCAGCAGGGTA
>PKXU01000024.1:3138-4082 GCA_003132445.1 Acidobacteriaceae bacterium
ATTCAGGCAAAACTCCAGGGTGACCGGGATGGTCGTCCCCCCTGCGGCGATCATTGCTGTATCACTAGCTGGATAGTCCACGCTTAGCGGGTTGTCACAGCTGTATGGCTGGGAGGGTGAGTATGAGGACGAGCAACCCAGATACGCATCGTAGGCGCCGCTGTCACCCGCAGCCGCGTAAGGCGTCTGTCCCTGAATCCCAGCGCGAACTAGAAGTTCGTGGACCGCCTGGGTTGTGGAAACGGTCCGTCCGGTAATTGGATCGGTCACCGGAGAGTTTTCCAGGTTGTCGAACCACTCCCATGAGCCCCAGCTGATGGAGAGGGTCTCTGCCACATTGGCGTCGATGGCCGCGGCAAAAACGTCGACGAAGGCCTGGTTCGTGTTGGGCGCCTGATAGACGATGATTTTTGCGCCCGGCGCTATTCCGCCGGACTGTTCGACATCGATCGTGGTCTCGAGCGAACCGGAAGCGTCACTGGGAGCGCCGGGGCCGCCGTCGATGTTGACGATCTTGATGCGATTCGGGTCAACCGTGAGGCCGACTGCACTCCAGTAAGCGAAGGCATCACTCGGGGTGAAGCTGGCGAGCGTCATGATGCCGAGGGTGCGGCCAGCGCCAGTTACACCACGGCTATACAGCGGAGTCACGTCGTAATAGTGAGCAAAGTCGGTCACTGTCCAATATTGAGGCGGATTGCCTCCGCTTGCAGCGGGAGCAATGGGCGCCGTCTTAAACAAGCTAGAAGCGTGCTGCTGATGTGGGCGAAAAGCCGGGCGAGTATCGAAACCGAACACACCTGCCACCGATGCCGAAATTTCGGAGGGAATCGTGGGGCGGCTAAGAGGAGCGTAATAAGTATACCCAGGAGCGTCGGCGCGCGCGGGAACTTCATAGCTATGCAACGTCACCGAGAAGGCTCGTTCCACGTTGGCCGGCAGTC